>NZ_DAMDFR010000008.1:0-100982 GCF_032103445.1 Stenotrophomonas sp. | reverse complement strand
GGGGGCGATTGCCGGTGGCCGGCGATGCCGCCGGTAACGCGCCCACCAGCCGGTCCATGTCGCTGGGCCGGGCCGGTGCAGGTGCCGCGGCTGCGGTGGCCTGCGCCGCACGTTGCTCGCGACGCGACGGCCTGGCTGCCAGCAAGGGTTCTTCCCCGGGCTGTAATGCGCGCACTTCGACGTTGCCGGTACCGCGCTGGGTGATGCCCAGGCGCACTGCGGCGGCGTAACTGAGGTCGATCACCCGGCCGTCGTGGAATGGGCCGCGGTCATTCACCCGCACCACCACCGACTCGCCATTGTCCAGGTTGGTGACCCGGGCAAAGCTGGGTAATGGCAGGGTCTTATGCGCGGCGGTGAAGGCGTACATGTCGTACACCTCGCGGTTGGAGGTGAGGCGGCCGTGGAACTTGGACCCGTAGTACGAGGCGGTGCCCTTCTCGGCATAGCCCTTGGTCTTGTCCATCACCTGGTACTGCTTGCCGAGCACCACGTAGGGCGACTTGTTGCCCACCGGCGAGCGCGGCAGATCGACTACATCCGGTTCGGGAATGCAGGCCACGTCGGGCACGTACGTGGGGGTGCTGTCATTGACGCCGGGCTTGTACAGGCCACCGGCGCGATAGTTGCCGCGCGTGCTGGGATCTTCAGTGGCCGCCTGGTAGGGCGAGCCCTCCGGGCAATGGCTGGGCCGATTGCTGCTGCCCTTGCCCTGCACCAGCGCGCCGCTGCTCTTGCCGCTGCCACCGGCGCTGGCCGGCTTTTTCGGCGCGCTGCTGCATGCGGCCAGTGCCAGCACCAGCATCCCGACCATCAGTCCCCTGCTCTGCGCGAAGGTATTCATGCCGGCGGCAGCTCCTGACCGGCGATGGCCTGTGACAGCTGGTACACCGCCATCGCGTACATCTTGGAAAGGTTGTAACGGGTAATCGCGTAGTAGTTCTGGAAGCCCAGCCAGTACTGTTTGCCAGTGCTCGCTTCCAGCGTGACCGGGGTGGCGGTCAGACCGGCCGGCACGCTGCCGATGGGCTGGTAACCGCGCTGGGCCAGGTCGGACAGTGTCCAGGTCGGGGTCCAGTCGGTCGGGTCGAACGATTCACGGCCTGGGGCCAGGGTGGCCTGCACCGCGACCGGGCCGCCACGCACCCATCCGCCCTTCTTGACGAAGTAGTTGGCGATCGACGAGAACACGTCGTCGTAGCTGTTGAACAGATCGCGGCGACCATCGCCGTTGCCGTCCACCGCGAAGTCCTGGTAGCTGGACGGCATGAACTGGCCCATGCCCATCGCGCCGGCATAGCTGCCCTTGATTGCGGTGATGTCCAGCTGTTCGTCGCGGGTGAGTGCGAACAGGCGCGACAGTTCATCGCGGAAATACAGTTCGCGGCGCACTTCGCGTTCCAGCTTGGCCGGGTCGCCGCTGCGCGGGTAGTTGAAAGCCAGCGTGTACAGCGCGTCGAGCACGCGGTAGCTGCCGGTGTTGGCCCCGTAGCTGGTTTCCACGCCGATGATGGCCACGATCACTTCGGCCGGCACGCCGGTGCGTTCCTGCACGCGCATCAGCTCGTCACGGTGCTGGGCGAGGAATTTCTTTCCGCCGTCGATGCGCGCCTGGCTGATGAACATCGGCCGGTATTCGTTCCACGGCTTGACCCGCTCGGCCGGGCGCGACATCGCGTTGATGATGGGCTGGCGCACCTGTGCCTGTGCCAGCGTGGCTTCGATCTGCGCAGCGGGAATGTTGTAGCGGGCCGCGGTATCGCGAACGAAGTTGGCGCGGGCTACCTCAAATGGAACCGGGGTCAGATCCACCGGCGGCGCGGTAGCGGCCGCCGCTTCCGGAGCGGCCTCGGCCGGCCCTTTATGCCCCACCCCCGGCTTGTTGGGAGCACCCGACGCCTGCGGCGGCGGTGGCGGAGAAGACGGTTGGGTCGCGCAGGCAACCAAACCGAGCGTAAGCATGCAGGCCAGAGTGCGTCGAATCATCGCCGCAGGTTAGCAGGTCAAAGATGAAATAAAACCCCTAACACCATGAATCCCAACGAATTGCGTAGACAACCGCCAATTCATGAACCCAGCGTGTAGAAATGCATCCGATCATTCCCCGCCAGCCGGGCGATGTTCGTGTAGATCATTTCCGCGTCAGCCGGGCAAGCCCGGCTCTACGATTTCGCCAACCCTTATCCCGTCTGGTGGAGAGCCCCCCTTTGTTAAGGGGGGCGCGCCGAAGGCGCGGGGGATAGGAAACATGCGTGGACGTACCCGGTGCACCTTATGCGCAAGCGCATAAGGTGCGCCGGTTACGTCCCCATCCCCAACGGACGTAACCGGCGTACCGACCCGGTTGATACCGGTGCGACGTGCAACTCCCCAGCGCACGTCTCACCCCCTGTATCGGTTGAGTCAACTGCTATCCCGTTCGGCTCCCCTTCGCGCTTCGCTTGGCTCGATGCGCGGCTGCTGAACGGGCCGCCATTGTGCGTGCCATTTGCGACATGTCCATTGATCCGGATCAAGCGAATTCATTTTTGTGCACTGCATCGCACTTTATTGCCACTTTGTTGACGCGACATGCACCAAAAGCGACGGTTTGGAGGCGTCCAAACGGGGCCGAATGTTAATTTTGCGCAAATCACACTAAATCACAGACGCCTAAAGGCAGTGATTTGACGCGAGGCTTTGTAACTGTCGGAAAGCCGCCAGCACTGGATTTCGCTCAGCTGTAGCCGCCGTGGACCGGCTGGTGCGCGCGTGCGGCCATGACCAGGCCGAACCCTGCCAGCAGCGAGACCGCCGAGGTGCCGCCGTAGCTGATCAGCGGCATCGGCACGCCCACCACCGGCAGCAGGCCGGAGATCATGCCGCCGTTGACCAGCACATAGACGAAGAAGGCCAGGCCGGTGGCTCCGGCGAGCAGGCGGGAGTAGGAATCACGCGACTGCGAGGCGATCCACAGGCAGCGCCCGATCACCACCAGGTACAGGGTCAGCACCACCGCGACGCCGATCCAGCCAAACTCCTCGCTGAGCACGGAGAACGCAAAGTCGGTGGTCTGTTCGGGAATGAAGTTCAGGTGCGACTGCGATCCCTGCCCCCATCCTTTGCCATCAAGGCCGCCCGATCCGATCGCGATCTTGCTCTGGATGATGTTCCAGCCAGCCCCGAGCGCGTCGCTCTCCGGGTCCAGGAACATCATGATGCGATCCTTCTGATAGGGCCGCAGCAGCCAGATCCAGGCCACCGGTGCCGCAGCGGCCACGCCGCCAACCGCCACGCCGACCCACCACCACGGCAGGCCGGCCAGCAGCAGCACGAAGGCACCGCTGGCGGCGATCAGCACGCCGGTACCAAAGTCCGGCTGCAGCATCACCAGGCCGGTGGGCACACCGATGATCACCGCGCTGACCAGCACGGTGTTGAAGCGCGGCGGCAACGGCATGCGGTGCAGGTACCAGGCCACCATCATCGGCAGGCTGACCTTGAGCAGCTCGGCCGGCTGCAGATAGAACAGCTTCAGGTCCAGCCACTGCCGCCCGTACTTGCCGGTGCCGAGCACGAACACGGCCAGCAGCGGGATCATGGAAATGGCATAGATCAGCGGCGTGGCCGAGCGGATGCGCAGGATCGATATCCGCGAGATCGCCCACATCGCGCCGAGGCCGACCGCAAAACGCGCGCCCTGGGCGAACACCAGGCTGTCGCCCCCCGCGCTCTTCAGCACGGCCAGGCCAATCACCATCAGGCTGCCCAAGGCCAGGCACAGCACCCAGTCGAGGGTGCTGACGAAGCGCACGACCATGTCGGTCGCCCAGCGCAGGAATACTTTCATCGGCTGCGCTCCGGTGCGGGTGCGGACGGGGTCGCAGGGGCAGTGGCCGGCGACGGTGCGCCCGGCACAGGCGCAGGCGGTGCCGCCGGCAACTGGGTTCCGACCATCACCGGCAGAACCTCCAGGGCCAGCGCTGCCACATCACCGGCCTCGCGCGCGGCGGTGTCGCCGCCATCAAACGCGGTCAGGCCGATGGCCGTGGTACCGCGCTCGCTGTCCAGCGGCTCCATGCCGTCGGGCATCTTGCCCAGCAGCCACGCGTCGAACAGTTTGCGCGCGATCGGGGCCGCTGCCGAGCCACCATAACCACCGCCTTCCACCGCGATGGCCACCGCAATCACCGGATTCTCGGCCGGTGCAAAGCCGACGAACAGGGAGCGGTGGCGCAGGTGCATGGGCAGGCTCTTGGGGTTCACCGCGGCAGTGCCTCGGCGGCTGATCACCTGCGCGGTACCGGTCTTGCCGGCAATGGTGTACGGCGCGCCAGCGGCGGCGCGCGCGCCACTGCCACCCGGCTGCATGGTGCCCATCATGCCTTCGCGCACGGCCTGCAGATTGCTGGGCGTGGGGCTGATCGGCTTGCTTTTGCCGGCGGGCATGGGCACCCAGTCGGCATCGAAGCCCTCGCGCGACTGCATCACCAGGTGCGGCGTGCGCAGCTGGCCATCGGCAATGCCACCCACGCCGTGCACCAGTTGCAGCGGGGTCACTTTCCAGTCGCCCTGGCCGATGCTGACGTTCACCGTGTCGCCCGGGTACCACCGCTCCTTGCGCGACTTCGCCTTGTTCTGCGGCGACGGCAGGATGCCGCCGATCTCGCCGGTCAGGTCGATGCCGGTCGGCTCGCCGAAACCGTAGTAGCCCATGTAGTGATCGAACTTTTCGATGCCCATGTCCAGGGCAAGCTTGTAGTAATACGTGTTGACCGACTGGGTGATCGACTTGCGCAGGTCGGTCCAGCCATGTCCGCCACGGTTGGCGTCACCCCAGCCACGCGAGGTACCGGGCAGGTAGAACATGCCGGTGGACAGCACCTTGTCCTCGGGCCTGCGCACGCCGCTGTCGAGGCCGGCCAGGCCGATCAGCGGCTTGATGGTGGAACCAGGAGCCACGCCGCCCAGCACCAGGCGGTTGAACTGCGGCCGCGACGGGTTTTCGTTCAACGCCTTGAAGTCGGTGTGCGAGATGCCGTTGACGAACAGGTTGGGGTCATACGAAGGCAAACTGACCATGGCGAGGATCTCACCGGTGCGCGGATCCATCGCCACCGCCGAGCCTTCGAATTCGCCAAAGGCGGCAACCATGGCGCGCTGCAGGTCGGCGTCGATGGACAGGCGCAGGTCGCTGCCGGACTGCGCGGCCACGCGCCCGATGGTGCGGATGGCGCGGCCCTGCACATTGGTTTCGACCTGCTCGTAGCCGACCTTGCCGCGCAGCTCCTGCTCGTAATAGCGCTCCAGCCCGGACTTGCCGATGTGGGTCAGCGCCGCGTTGCCTTCGCCCAGCATTTCCAGGTCTTTGTCGTCGACCCGCCCGACGTAGCCGATGATGTGGGTGAACAGGTCGCCGTACGGGTAGCGACGGGTCAGGTAAGGCTCCAGCTCGACCCCGGGGTAGCGCCAGCGGTCGACCGCGAAGCGGGCCATCTCTTCGTCGCTGACGCGCAGCTTGAGGGTGACCGGCAGGAAGCTGCGGCGTGCCTTGCGCGATTTGTTGAAGGTCTCGATCTCTTCCGGACTGATATCCAGGATCTTTGCCAACCCGGCCAGGGTGGCGTCCATGTCCTTGACCTTGTCCGGGGTGATGTCGAGCCGGAACGCGGGCACGTTCTCGGCCAGCAGGCGGCCGTTGCGGTCGTAGATCATGCCGCGTCCGGGCACCACCGGGCGCGGCTTGATGCGGTTGGCTTCCGAGCGCGTGGCGTAGACGTCGTGGTCAAGCACCTGCAGCTTGAAGTACCAGCCGCCCAGGCCGATCAGGCAGACCAGCACGCCGAGGAAGCCCAGCGCGGCGCGGCGCCGGAACTGCTCAGCTTCGGCGTGGGGGTTCTTGGCCGGACGGCGCATGTACATGTCAGCGCCCGCGACGCCCGAAGCGCACGGCGTCAAGCAGCACGAACGCCGGCGGCCACAGCGCCATGCCCAGCAGCGGTGCCCACCAGTACGACCACGGCAGGGTCGGTTCGCCCACCGCGATGTGAACCACCGCGCTGACGATGCGGTCGTTGAACAGCAGACCGCCAATGGCGAGCATCTGCTGCGACATCGGGAAGAACCGGATGCGCGCGCGGAACCGCTGCAGGATGAAGGTCAGCATGACCAGCCGCAGTGCCTGCTCGCCCAGCACCCCGCCGTACAGCAGGTCGGCGATGACGCCGCAGCTGAAGGCCACGCCCAGGCCGACGCGTTCGGGGGCTTCGATCACCCAGTAGGCCAGCACCAGCGCCAGCCAGTAGGGGCGCAGCGGCTGCAGCAGTTCAGGCAGCGGCAACAGGCCCAGCAGCAGGGCCAGGATGATGCTGACCGGCAGAACCCAGCCTTTGTCGCGCAGGCGGCTCATCGGGTGGGTTCCTGCGGCGGCGTGGTTTGCGGTTGTGGCGGCGTCTGTGCAGGCCGGCCAACGGCCGGCGCTACCGGTGACACTTCTGGAGGAGAGCCCCCTTGTTGTTCAAGGGGGCGCGCCGAAGGCGGGGGGTTAAGGTGGGATGCGCGGGCCGATTGAGCCGCAGGCGCAATCGGCGGTTCGGCGGGGCCGCCTGGCGCGTCGGCGGGGAGGCGGAGGTTCGGCGGGATTCGAATCGCCGCGCCGGGCCTGAGCAACAACACGTCGCGGCCGCGGTCGAGCTTGGCCGCCGGTTCCAGCGAGCCGACCAGGAAGGCGTGGGTGTCGTCGGGGCGCAGGGCGGTGATCCTGCCGACCGGGAAGCCGGCCGGGAAGCGGCCGCCAAGGCCCGAGGTGACGATCTCATCGCCTACTTCGACCCCGGCACTGAGCGGAATGTCGCGCAGCTCCAGGCTGTCGCCCCGCCCGTACACGATCAGGCGCACGCCGTTGCGGGCCACGGTCACCGGCACGGCATGGTCCGGGTCGGTCAGCAGCAGCACGGTGGCGGTACTGCCGGTGGTGGCGATCACCTGCCCCATCAGCCCGCCGGCATCGATCACGGCCTGGCCCATGTGCACGCCGTCGCGGCTGCCGGCGGCCAGCACCAGGCGCTGCTTCACCGGGTCCAGGTCGATATCCAGGATCGGAGCCAGCTGCACGTCCAGGCCACTGCGCTCGGCCACGTTGAGCAACTCGCGCAACTGGGCGTTGTCCAGCGCGGCAGTCTGCAGGCGGGTCAGGCGGGCATTGGCGATCAGCAGCTGGTTGCGCAGCTCGCGGTTCTCGGCGACCAGCTGGCCGTGGCTGGCGGCGTTGTCCTTGACCTGGGTGCCGAGGCGGCCGGGCAGGCCCGCCAGCGCCCACACCGGCTGCACCAGCACGTTGGCCTGCGCGCGCGCGCGCGCCAGCCAGCCGGCCTGGTCGTCCAGCACGATCAAGATGACGGCCAAGGCCAGGTAGGCCAGCAACCGCAACGGGCTGCTGGCGTCTCCCTGGCGGGAGGCTACGGGAGGTCCGGCATAAGGCGGCACAGTGGGAACCGCTTATTCCGGCGCAAAGAACTCATTGCCGTGCATGTCCACCAGCTCCAGCGCGCGGCCACCGCCACGTGCCACGCAGGTGAGCGGGTCGTCGGCCACCTGCACGTGCAGGCCGGTTTCCTCGGAGATCAGGCGGTCCAGGTCACGCAGCAGCGCGCCGCCACCGGTGAGCACGATGCCGCGCTCGGCGACGTCGGCACACAGTTCCGGCGGGGTCTGCTCCAGCGCCAGCTTCACCGCGCTGACGATGCCCGACAGCGGCTCGTGCAGGGCTTCCAGCACCTCGTTGGAGTTGATCTTGATCATCTTCGGCACGCCCTCGGCGAGGTTGCGGCCGGAAATTTCCATCTCGATGACCTCGGCCTGCGGGTAGGCGCAGCCCAGCTCGACCTTGATGCGCTCGGCCGTGGCTTCACCAATCAGCATGCCGTGGTTGCGGCGCACGTAGTTGGTGATCGATTCGTCGAAGCGGTCGCCGCCGATGCGGACCGAGGCCGAATAGACGATGCCGTTCAGCGAGATCACCGCCACTTCGGTGGTGCCGCCGCCGATGTCGATGACCATCGAACCGCGCGCTTCGGTCACCGGCATGCCGGCACCGATGGCGGCGGCCATGGGTTCTTCGATCAGGAACACGTCGCGGGCACCGGCCTCTTCAGCCGATTCCTTGATCGCGCGGCGCTCGACCTGGGTCGAACCGGCCGGCACGCAGACCAGTACGCGCGGGCTCGGGCGCAGCACGCGCGACTTGTGCACCTTCTTGATGAAGTGCTTGAGCATGGCCTCGGTGTAGGTGAAATCGGCGATGACGCCGTCCTTCATCGGGCGGATGGTGGTGATGTGGCCGGGGGTACGGCCCAGCATCTGCTTGGCCTCGGCACCGACCGCGGCGACCGAGCGGGTGCCGCCGATGGCGCGGTCCTGGCGCACGGCCACGACCGACGGCTCGTTCAGCACGATCCCCTGCCCGCGCACGTAGATGAGGGTGTTGGCCGTGCCCAGGTCGATGGACAGGTCATTGGAGAACATGCCACGCAGTTTCTTGAACATCTGAGGAAGGAGTCCTGAGGGGTGTCGTGCCCGCCGCGGGATGGCGAAAAAATGGGCAGAAATCGAGGTGGACAAGCCTAGCAATCCGCCTGTGCGCGAGCAAGGAGAAATCTGCTGGAAAGCTTGTCTTCACGGCCATTCAGCCGATCCGGGTTACGCGGGGTTCTGGCCCTGAGGCCATTCACCCGTTAACCTTTGCGCCATTGGGTGCCGGACGGCGCCGTTTTGATGCCCGGCTGCCGGGCCCCCAGACCCCTTTCGCATAGGCTTATTCGATGTCCGCTTTGATCTGTGGTTCTCTTGCCTTCGACACCATCATGGTGTTCCCGGACCAGTTCAAGAATCACATCCTGCCGGACAAGGTGCACATCCTGAACGTGTCGTTCCTGGTGCCGCGCATGCGCCGCGAGTTCGGCGGCTGCGCCGGCAACATTGCCTACAACCTGCACCTGCTGGGCGGCACGCCGATCCCGATGGGCACGGTGGGTTCGGACTTCGGCCCGTACCGCGAGTACTTCCAGGGCCTGGGCATCGACCTGAGCCGGGTCAAGGTGATCGACGAACTGTTCACCCCGCAGGCGTT
Organism: Stenotrophomonas sp.; assembly: GCF_032103445.1. Classification (GTDB taxonomy): domain Bacteria; phylum Pseudomonadota; class Gammaproteobacteria; order Xanthomonadales; family Xanthomonadaceae; genus Stenotrophomonas. The sequence goes on along the minus strand of NZ_DAMDFR010000008.1, from coordinate 91,876 downwards.
CATCACCACCGACCACGACAACAACCAGATCACCGCGTTCCACCCGGGCGCGATGATGCGTTCGTACGAGAACCACGTGAAGGACGTGCCGGGCGTGACCCTGGGCCTGGTGGGCCCGGACGGCCGCGAAGGCATGATCCAGAACGCCGAGGAGTTTTCCGCGGGCGGCGTGCCGTTCATCTTCGACCCGGGCCAGGCCATGCCGCTGTTCAACGGTCCGGAGCTGCGCACCTTCATCGAACAGGCCGACTACGTGGTGGTCAACGACTATGAGTCGAACCTGCTGCAGGAACGCACCGGCTGGGACGAAAAAGAGATCGTGAGCCGGGTCAAGGCCTACATCACCACCCGTGGCCCGAAGGGCGCGGTGATCCACACCCCGGAAAAGACCTACGACATCCCGCCGGCGCACGAACGCCGCGTGGTCGACCCGACCGGCTGTGGCGACGCGTTCCGCGCCGGCCTGATCTACGGCATCGAGAAGGGCTACGACTGGCTGACCATCGGCCGCATGGGCAATTTGATGGGCGCGCTGAAGGTGGAGCACCCGGGTACGCAGAACCAGCGTTTTACGTTCGAAGAATTCAACGAGCAGTTCAAGCAGCAGTTCGGTTACGCGCTGAACGGTTGATCGAGGTTGTGCGTGGTTGCCGGGCATGGCCCGGCACTACGGGGAATGTCGTGTAGGGACACGCCATGCGTGTCCACGGGGCGCCTGATTCGCGGGTGATTCCCCGCTCAATTCCACCAATTGGGCATGCGGCTGGCGTCTACGCCGCCGGTTTCGAAGACGGCGGTGCGGGTGCCGCCGGCCTTGACCGGGAATTCGATGCTGATGTTCTTGCCCTTGCGGGCCAGCTTCCACAGCGCCTTCTGGTCGGTGATGAACATGGCGATGGCCTCGTCGGTCTTGGGCCGCCAGGCGGCCATGCTGACCGGCTTGCCGTCGTCCACGGTGACCTTGACCGTGCACTGCGGGCAGCGGAAATCACCGGCCTGCAGCACCAGATAGGCGTGGCGCTTCCATTCGGGGTGGTCGCGGAACACCAGCTGCACCGGCTTGGGGCCGCTGCCGTCCACGTCCACCCGCTCCTTGCTGTAGATCGACGCGGAGATCTGGCTGCCCTTGGTGCCCACGGGCACCGTGTTGTACTGCCACAGGCCCTGCATGCGGCGCAGGTCGCGCGCAGCCTCGGCCTTGGCCTTCACCTCGGCGAAGCCCGGCTCGATGCGCGCGGCCACGTCGGTGTCCTTGTAGATGTCCAGCAGTGAGCCACCGTGGATGCGGGCCTTTTCCCAGTCCTGCGCCGCGACCGCCATGTCGTACTGCTTGGCCACGCCTTCCGCCTTCTCCTCCTTCGCGGCCTTGGCCGCGGCAGCCGCGGCTTCCTGGGCCTGGCGCTCCTTTTCCGGGTCGGTGCAGGCGGCCAGCGCCAGTGCGCAGGCGGCGATGAGGATCAATTTTTTCATGGGCAGGTCCGGTTTCAAGGCGTCGATGAAGTGTACCGAAACGAAAAACGGCGGGGTTTCCCCCGCCGTCTTCCTTTGCGCGCTACCGATGTTGTTACGGTGCCGGTGCCGGCGCAGGAGCCGCTGCCGGAGCCGGCGACGCCTTGTCCAGCATGTCCTGCACCGAAGCGGTGGTGATCGGGTGGTAGCCCGGCTTGGCCTTCTCGAACGCGGCCTTGGCAAACGCCAGCCCTTCCGGGGTCTTCACCAGTTCGGCGTAGATCGGCAGGATCAGCTTGCGACGGCCCACTCGCTCGATGAACGCACCGGCAGCTTCATTGGCTTCGGCATAACCGCTGCGGATGGCCAGCGGGTACCAGCGCATCGCGATCTCACCGTTGGGGGTACCGGTGAAGTGGTAGGCACGGTCCAGCGCCGCCAGCTGCTCAACCGGCAGGGTCTTGCCCATACCGTCGATGAAGTGGACCCATTCCTGGGTGCCCCATTCGCTGGTGATCTGCGGGCTGGGCAGCTTCTTGCTGCCTTCCCAGCTGATGCGGGCGGTGTCGACGATGGTGAAGTTGCGCGAACGGGCCTTGGTGGCGAACGCCGGAATACCCGGCTCGTCCAGCCATGCCTTCAGCTCGGCCTCGGTGACCGCACCGGGCTTCTTCGACAGCAGGTTCTTCTTCAGGTACTCGACGAACTGGTCGGTGTTGGCGCTCTGGAACGCATGGTCATCGAACCAGCTGCGCAGGAACGGATCGAACACGTCGCGGCCGAAGCGCTGCTCCAGGAACTGCAGGAACCACGAGCCCTTGACGTAGGCGACGTTGCTCAGCGCCTCGTCCGGGTCACGCTCGGTCAGCGGCGGCAGGGCCAGGGCCTGGTCGGCCGGGCTCATGTCCTTGACCTCGGCCAGCAGGTCGTTCTGGTCGATCTCGCGCTCCATCTCGGCCATTTCCTGGCCGTACAGCGCCTCGGTGATGCGGCCCTGCACGTAGGTGGTGAAGCCTTCGTTGAGCCAGATGTCCTTCCAGCTGGAGTTGGTCACCAGGTTGCCCGACCAGCTGTGCGCCAGTTCGTGGGCCACCAGCGAGACCAGCGACTTGTCGCCGACGATCACGGTCGGGGTGGCGAAGGTCAGGCGCGGGTTTTCCATGCCGCCGAACGGGAACGACGGCGGCAACACCAGCATGTCGTAGCGACCCCAGCGGTATTCGCCGTACAGCTTTTCAGCCGCACCGATCATCTTCTCGGTGTCTTCGAATTCCTTCGCAGCCTTGCCGACCATGGTCGGTTCGGCCCACACGCCGGAGCGGCCGGAGATCGGCTCGAACACCAGGTCGCCCGCGGCGATGGCCAGCAGGTACGACGGAATCGGCTGCGGCATCTTGAAGGTGTAGTCACCGTCACGTGCGGCCTTGGGGTCGTTGTCGGCGCTCATCAGCACCATCACGTCCGGACGCGAGGTCACGTGCGCGCTGTAGGTGAAGCGCACGCTCGGCGTGTCCTGCAGCGGCACCCAGGAGCGGGCGTGGATGGCCTGCGATTGGCTGAACATGAAGGGCAGCTGCTTGCCTTCGGTCATCGACGGCTCCAGCCACTGCAGACCCGAGGCGGTCGGGGCGGTGTGGTAGGTGATCGCGACCTTGGCCGGCTGCTCCGGGGTTTCGATGGTCAGCTTGCTGCCGAACACCTTGTCGGCGGCGGCCAGCGCGAACTGCAACGGCGCGGTCTTGCCGTCGGCACCCACGGCCTCGACCTTCTCAATGGTCAGCTCGCGGGTGTCCAGCACCAGCTGCTTGGCGGCCTTGTCCTTCCAGTCCAGCGTATAGGTGGCGGTGCCACCGATCTGCTTGGTGTCGAAGTCCAGCTTCAGATCCAGCGCCAGGTCCTTGATGACGACCTTGTCCGGCTGGGCGTACGAGCTTTCGTCATGGTTGCGGTTTTCAGCTTTCACGGCGTTGGCGGCGGCAGGTTGGGCGGCGGGCGCGGCAGTGGGCGCGGCCGGCTCTTTCGAGCAGCCGGAAGCCAGCGCAACGGCCAGGGGAATCAACAGGAACGGGGATCGCATGAATCGGGACCGGTCTGGGTGAAACCGCCAGTTTACCCCTGTCGCATGCTGAATACGGAGATAAGCCCTGCTGTCAATGCAGCGGGGCAAGCCCCGCTCTACGACAATTGCGGAATGCACCGTAGTGCCGGGCTTGCCCGGCACCGCATCAACCGCAGCGGGGCAGAGCCCCGCTCTACGGTGGTTACACCTTGTAGCCGGAGTGGATCGAGACGATGCCGCCGGTCAGGTTCTTGTAGTGGCAGCGGGCAAAGCCGGCCTCGCCCATCATGGTCTTGAGCTGTTCCTGCGGCGGGTGCTTGCGGATGCTCTCGGCCAGGTACTGGTAGCTGTCGGCGTCGCGCGCGAACAGCTGGCCCAGCTTGGGCAGGATCTTGAACGAGTGGAAGTCGTAGATCGGCTTGAACCAGTCAGCGGTGACTTCCGAGAACTCCAGCACGCGGGCCTGGCCGCCCACCTTCAGTACGCGGTACATCTCGCGCAGGCCAGCGTCCTTGTCGGTGACGTTGCGCAGGCCGAAGGCAATGGTGACCAGGTCGAAGCTGTTGTCCGGGAACGGCAGCGCCTCGGCGTTGCACTGCACGTACTGCAGGCCCGACACCAGGCCGCGGTTGGTCAGCCGGTCGCGGCCCACCGAGAGCATGCCGGCGTTGATGTCGCCCAGCACCACCTCGCCCTCATCCCCTACCCGCTCCTTGATCAGCGCGGCGATATCGCCGGTGCCGCCGGCCAGGTCGAGCACGCGGTCGCCGGGCTTCACGTGCGCGGTGGCCACGTAGTAGCGCTTCCACGCCCGGTGGATGCCCATGCTCATCAGGTCGTTCATCAGGTCGTAGTTGCGCGCGACCGAGGTGAACACTTCGCCCACCAGCTTCTGCTTGTCCTTGGCGGCAACGTCGCGGAAGCCGAAATGGGTGGTGCCAGTCTTGTAGGGGGATTCGCTCATGGCCCGATTATCGCACTGCCGGGGCATTCGCGGCACCCGGGGCAGCCAACCCGGGCGGTGCCGCCTATCATGGCGGTCACTTTGGACAGGAACCGCCATGATCACCACCCCTGACTACGCCGCCCTGCTGCAGACCGCCATCGCCGAAGCCCGCCAGGGCCTGGCCGAAGGCGGCATTCCGATCGGCGCGGCGCTGTACCACAACGACGGCCGCCTGCTCGGCTGCGGCCACAACCGCCGCGTCCAGGAAGGCGACCCGTCGGTGCACGGCGAAACCGACGCCTTCCGCAAGGCCGGCCGCCAGCGTGGCTACCGCAATACCATCATGGTCACCACGCTGGCTCCGTGCTGGTACTGCAGCGGGCTGGTGCGTCAATTCAACATCGGCACGGTGGTGGTGGGCGAATCCGTCACCTTCCAGGGCGGCATCGACTGGCTGCGTGAGAACGGCGTGCAGGTGATCGACCTGCAGAACCAGGAATGCATCGACCTGCTGGGCGGATTCATTTCCGCGCATCCGGAAGTGTGGGACGAAGACATCGGCGAGTAAGCGGCAAGCGCGCAGTCATGAATTCTTCAGAGTCGCGTAGTACCTGAAGCGCATTGGGAATGAAGGAAACTGCACACGCACGGCCGTGTGCAGACAGCGTCAACGCGATGTCGCCACGCGCGCTGCACATCGCCGTTACGTTGCATGCACTGGTCGTTACGCATGCTTGGCACGCGCCCCTCTCCCTTTGCCGAATCGACGCGACCATGCCCTCAGTACAGTTTTCCGTTCCTGCCGTGATCAATGTGGATGCCGAAGTGAACTACTGGCGGCAGCGACATGCCGACGGTCTCATGGGCGAAAAATCGTTCGGCCAGTACATCACGTGGATCAAATTCGCCTGCGACTCGCTGATCTCGCACCCCCGGCACAGCGACAGTGAGCGTTTGGAGGCCTTCCAGACGTTCTACGCGCTGCAGATCATGCCGCGTCTTACCGAGGCTGAGGCGAGCGCCTTCGTGGACCAGGTCTGGGATCACCTGTACATGAGCAGCCGTAGTGATCGCGCCGAGCGTCCGCGATTGATTGCCGCCAGCGCCTGAGCGCAGCTGCACGGGTTCTACACATCGCGCTGCTGAAGATGCCAGCCATTCTGGCCAGTGGTGCGAGCAATGAATCTGCGTGATCTGTTCAACACGGTAGCCAAGAAGGCCGCGCGGGCAACCGGGCGGCCTTGGACGTTTCTGGCAGCGGTTGCCATCGTGGTGATCTGGGGTTTGACCGGGCCGGTGTTCGGGTTCAACGATACCTGGCAGCTGGTGATCAATACCGGCACCACCATCATCACCTTCCTGATGGTCTTCCTGATCCAGCACACCCAGAACGCGGATGCCGCCGCCGTGCAGATCAAGCTGGACGAGCTGATCCGCGCGGTGGCCGAGGCCAACAATGAGCTGCTGGATCTGGAAGAGCTGGATGAGGACCGGCTGGAGCAGATCCGCCGCGAGTACGAGCAGATGGCGCAGGCGGCGCGCAGCATGCTGGAGAAGAAACGGACCTGACACCGGTAGTGACACGCCATGCGTGTCATCGCGGTGCCAGGTCGAGCGAGGACACGCATGGCGTGTCACTACACCCCTCGCTCATGCCAGCCACCGCCCAGCACCTTGTACAGCGACACCTGGTTGGACTGCTGGGCCAGTTGCGTCGTCACCAGCGACTGGCGCGCGCTGTAAGCGGTTCTGCGCGCATCCAGCAGGGTGAGGAAGCTGTCCAACCCCGCGTCATAGCGCGCCTGCGACAGGGTCTGTGCCTGCTCGGCCGCCGCCACCAGGGCCTGCTGCGCCTCCAGCTGGTCATCCAGACTGTCATTGAGCGCCAATGCATCGGCGGCCTCGCGGAAGCCGGACTGGATCGCCTTTTCGTACTGGGCCAGCGCGATATCGCGGTTGGCATTGGCCACGCCCAGTCCGGCGCGCAGCTTGCCGCCCTGGAAGATCGGAATGCTGATCTGCGGCATGAAGCTCCATACCCGGGTGCCGCTGTCGAACAAGCCGGACAACTCGTCCGACGCCGACCCGATGCTCCCGGTCAGGCGGATGGAAGGGAAGAACGCCGCGCGCGCCGCGCCTATGTTGGCGTTGGCCGCCAGCAGCAGATGCTCGGCCGACATCACGTCGGGGCGGCGCAGCAGCACTTCGCCGGGCACACCGGCCGGAATGGCGCGTACGGCGGCAACGTCGAGCACCGCGCCGTCGGGCAAGGCACTGTCATCGACCGGCCCACCTGCCAGAAGCGTCAGCGCGTTGCGGTCCTGCGCCACCTGCCCTTGGTAACGGGCCACATCGGTACGCGCGGTTTCCACCAGCGTACGGGTCTGGCTGAGTTCCAGCGCCGACGCACCGCCCAGCTGATGGCGTGCTTCGGTCAGGCGCAGCGAATCCTGGTGCGCGGCCAGGGTGTCCTGGGCGATGCGCAGCTGTTCGCGGTCCGCGCCGAGCGTCAGCCAGGCATTGGCCACTTCGGCCACCAGTGACAGCTGTGCGCTGCGGCGATTGGCGGCCTCAGCGAAGTACTGCTGCAGGGCCGCCTCGCTGAGGTTGCGCACGCGACCGAACAGGTCCAGCTCGAACTCGGCCACGCCCAGGTTGGCAGTGAACTGCTCGGCCACCGGGGCGTCGCCGCCGGTACGGGTCATCTGACCCTGCGCGGCGATGCCCGGCACGCGGTCGGCGCGCTGGATGCGGTACTGCGCGCGGGCCTTTTCAACGTTGAGCACGGCAACGCGCAGGTCGCGGTTGTTGTCCAGCGCCTGGTCGATGACGGTCTGCAGGCGCGCGTCGACGAAGTAGTCGCGCCAGCCGATGGCATCGACCTCGACGGCCGGAGCGGTGGATGCAGTCGCCGGCCACTGCGCCGGGATCGCCGGGGCGACCTCGGTGCTGCGCGGCTCGAGCATGCTGCAGCCGGAGAGCGCCAGCACGGCCGCAATGGAGAAGGAAAGCGAAAGGGACTTCATGGAACCTCCGAGGTAGTGCCGGCCGCTGGCCGGCAACCACCGGAATGTTGATCAGGCGTTGTCGAGGTTGCCGGCCAGCGGCCGGCACTACCCGGTTACGTGCGGAGCTTCTTGTTGAAGAGCTTCTGCACGACTACGAAGAACAGCGGAATGAAGAACACACCGAGCAGCGTGCCCACCACCATGCCACCCAGCACGCCGGTACCAATCGCACGCTGTGCGCCGGAACCCGCACCCGAGGCAATCGCCAGCGGCAGCACGCCCAGGCCGAAGGCCAGCGAGGTCATGATGATCGGGCGCAGACGGTCGCGCACCGCATGCATGGTGGCTTCGATCAGGCCGACGCCCTTCTCCAGATTTTCCTTGGCAAATTCCACGATCAGGATCGCGTTCTTGCTGGTCAGGCCCACCGTGGTCAGCATCGCCACCTGGAAGTAGATGTCACGCTCCATGCCACGGAAGGTATTGGCCAGCACCGCGCCCAGAATGCCCAGCGGAGCCACCAGCAGCACCGAGGTCGGCACGCTCCAGCTTTCATACAGCGCAGCCAGACACAGGAACACGATCAGCAGCGACAAGGTGTACAGCAGCGGCGTCTGGGAACCGGCCTGACGTTCCTGGTACGAGAGTGCAGTCCACTCGATCTCGAAGCCCGGCGGCAGATCCTTGGCGATACGCTCGATCTCGTTCATCGCATCGCCAGAAGCGACACCCGACGCGGGTTCGCCCTGGATTTCCATCGCCGACACACCGTTGTAGCGCTCCAGACGGGGCGAACCGTAGTCCCAGCGCTTGGAAGCGAAGGCACTGAACGGCACCATCTCGCCGGCCGTGTTCTTCACCGACCAGACGTTGAAGTCGTCCGGGTTCATGCGGAAATCGGCATCGGACTGCACGTACACGCGCTTGACCCGGCCACGGTCGATGAAGTCATCGATGTAGCTGCTGCCCCACGCGGTGGCCAGGGTGTTGTTGATCGAGCTGATCGACAGCCCCAGTGCATTGGCCTTCTCCACGTCCACGTCGATGCGCAGCTGCGGGGTGTCTTCCTGGCCGTTCGGGCGCACGTTGGCCAGCAGCTTGCTCTGGCCGGCGGCCCCGAGCAGCTGATTACGCGCGTTCAACAACGCCTCGTGACCCTGGCCGCTGTTGTCCTTCAGGAAGAAGGTGTAGCCCGAACCGATGCCCAGCTCCGGCATCGCCGGCGGCGGGAACGCGAAGATGAAGGCGTCCTTGATCCCACCCAGTGCGGCCATGGCACGGCCGGTGATCGGGCCCACGCCCTGGTCGGCGTCGCGCTCCTTCCAGTCCTTGAGCTTGACGAAAGCCATGCCGGCGTTCTGCCCCATACCAGCGAAGCTGAAGCCCTGCACCGCGAAGATCGACTCCACGGCTTCGGTTTCATTCTTCAGGAAGTGATCTTCCAGCTTGCTCATGGCCTCCAGCGTGCGTTCCTGGGTGGCACCGACCGGGGTCTGCACCAGCGCCATCAGGATGCCCTGGTCTTCATTGGGCAGGAACGAGCTGGGCAAACGCGCGAACAGCACGCCCATCACCAGCGCGAGCGCAGCGAACACGGCCATGAAGCGGCCCGGGCGCGCAATGATGCCCTTCACGCCGCGCTGGTAGGTTTCACTGGAACGGTCGAAGCCGCGGTTGAAGCCGTTGAAGAAACGACCGGACCAGCCCTTGTGCGCGGTGTGGTGCTCGCCCTTCTTCAGCGGCTTGAGCATGGTGGCGCACAGCGCCGGGGTCAGCACGATGGCGACCAGCACCGACAGCGCCATGGCCGACACAATGGTGGCCGAGAACTGTCGGTAGATGACGCCGGTGGAGCCGGTCATGAAGGCCATCGGCACGAACACCGCCGACAGCACCAGGCCGATGCCGACCAGCGCGCCGGTGATCTGGCTCATCGACTTGCGGGTGGCTTCCAGCGGCGACAGGCCCTCTTCGGACATGATGCGCTCGACGTTCTCCACCACCACAATGGCATCGTCGACCAGCAGACCGATTGCCAGCACCATCGCGAACATGGTCAGCATGTTGATCGAGAAGCCCAGTGCGGCCAGCACACCGAACGTGCCCAGCAACACCACCGGCACCGCGATGGTCGGAATCAGGGTGGCGCGGAAGTTCTGCAGGAACAGATACATCACCACGAACACCAGCACGATGGCTTCAATCAGGGTCTTGATCACGCCCTTGATAGAGACCTGCACGAACGGCGTGGTGTCATACGGCACCACGGTTTCCAGCCCGGCCGGGAAGTTCGCCTTCATGTCTTCCAGTGCCGCGCGCACGCCATTGGCGGTATCCAGCGCGTTCGCGCCGGTGGCCAGGGTGATCGCGATACCGGTCGACGGCTTGCCGTTGTAACGGGTGACGAAGTCGTAGCTTTCCGCGCCCAGCTCGACCCGGGCCACGTCGCCCAGGCGCAGCTCGCTGCCGTCGGTGCCACCACGAACCAGGATGTTGCGGAACTGTTCCGGGGTCTGCAGGCGGTCCTGTGCGTTGATGGTGGCGTTGAGCTGCTGGCCCTTCACCGACGGCGCACCGCCGAGCTGGCCGATGGCGACCTGGGCGTTCTGTGCGGTGATCGCGGCGGTGACTTCATCCACCGACAGCTTGTAGGTGTGCAGCTTGTTCGGGTCCAGCCAGATGCGCATGGCGTACTTGCCGCCGAACACCTGGATGTTGCCCACGCCCGGCACGCGGCTGAGCGTGTCGACGATGTTGGAGCCCACGTAGTCGGCGATGTCGTTGGCGTCCATGCTGCCGTCGTTGGACACGAAGCCGATCACCTGCAGGAAGCCGCTGCTCGACTTGGCCACATTGATGCCCTGCCGCTGGACTTCCTGCGGCAGCAGCGGCATGGCCAGCTGCAGCTTGTTCTGCACCTGCACCTGGGCGATGTCCGGGTTGGTACCGGCCTCGAAGGTGAGGGTGATGGTGGCCATGCCGTTGGCCGAGCTGTTGGACGAGAAGTAGATCAGGCCATCGATGCCCTTCATGTTCTGCTCGATGATCTGGGTCACCGAGTCTTCCACCACCTTGGCCGACGCACCCGGATAGGTGGCGCTGATCTCAACGGCCGGCGGGGCCACTTCGGGGTACATCGACACGGGCAGCTTCACCACCGCCAGCGCACCGGCCAGCATGATGATGATCGCGATCACCCACGCGAAAATGGGTCGATCAATGAAAAAACGAGCCATGGAATTCTCCGCTTACTGCTTGCCGGCGGCGGCAGCTGCCGGCGCAGCCGGAGCTGCGCCCTTCTCGGTGGCCTGCACGGGCATGCCCGGCTGGATCTTCTGCAGGCCTTCGACGATGACCTTGTCGCCCGGCTGCAGGCCGTCCTCGACCAGCCACTTGTCAGCCAATGCACGGCTGACCTTGACCGGGCGGACTTCCACCTTGTTGTCCTTGCCGACCACCATGGCGGTGGTATCGCCCTTGGCATCGCGGGCAATACCCTGCATCGGCACCAGCAGCGCGTTCTCACGCACGCCGCTGCCGACCACGGCACGCACGTACATGCCGGGCATCAGCACCTGGTCGGGGTTGTCGACCTTCACCCGCAGCGCGTAGCTGCCGGTGCTGGGATCAACGCTGACTTCAGAGAACTCCAGCGTACCCTTGTGCGAGAACTCGCTGCCGTCTTCGAGCAGGATGGTGACCGGCAGGGTCTGGTTGTCCTTGAGGCGACCGGCGGCCAGCTCGCGGCGCAGTTCCAGCAGTTCGGCGGCGGACTGGGTCAGGTCGACGTAGATGGGGTCGAGCTGCTGCACGGTGGCCAGCGCGTCAGCCTGGCCGGCGCTGACCAGCGCACCCTGGGTGACGCTGGACTTGCCGATGCGGCCGGCGATCGGCGCGGTGATGCGGGCATAGCCGAGGGTGACGTTGGCGGCGTCCAGCGCGGCCTTGGCGGCACCGACATCGGCGTCGGCCTGCTTCTGTGCGGCGACGGCGTTCTCCAGATCCTGCTGGCTGACCGCGTCGACCTTGGCCAGCTCGGTGATGCGCTTGGCGCTCAGGCGCGCGGCGTTGGCGGTGGCCTCGGCGCGGACCAGCTGGGCGCGGGCGCTGTTGGCCTGGGCGCGGTAGCTGGCGTCATCGATCTGGTACAGGGGCTGGCCGGCACTGACCAGGCCGCCTTCGGTGAACAGGCGCTTGGCCACGATGCCGCTCACCTGGGGACGCACTTCGGCGACCAGGAAAGCGTTGGTACGGCCGGGCAGTTCGCGGGTCAGGCCGACCTGCTCGCTCTTGAGGGTGGCAACGGTGACCTGGCCGGGACCGCCCTGCTGGCCTTCCTGCTCACCGCCGCCACAGGCGGACAGGCTCAGGGCAACCGCCAGGGACAGTGCGAGGTAACGATAACGGGTGGATGACATGGTGGGGGCTCGCAGCAAACAGAAAAAGGAAGGGGCCGGTCTGGGCTCGACGCGCCAGGGCGCGTCAGAACGACAGCTGGACCGCAAAAGGTTGGGATCACCCGCCGGGCCCGCTCTCGTGAAAACGGGCAGACCTCACCGAGGATCAGTGGGGCGTAAATATACATACATGCATGTTTGTTTGTAAACGGGTACAATTCAGGCCGGTTTCATCCAGCACGTGCACAGAGCGCAATGGCCAGAAAAACCAAAGAAGAGGCCATGGCCACCCGCGAGGGCATCCTCGACGCGGCCCAGGCCTGTTTCCATGAGTTCGGGGTCGCCGGCACCAGCCTGGCGATGATTGGCGAGCGCGCGGGTTACACCCGGGGCGCGGTTTACTGGCACTTCAAGAACAAGACGGAAGTGCTGACCGCGATGATCGACCGCGAGCGCATTCCGTTCATCGAGCGCCTGCGCCGCACGGCGTCCTCCAAGCGCACGACGCCGGTACTGGACCTGCGCTCAGCGCTGCTGGTGTCATTCCAGGAGCTGGCCGAAGACGAGCGCCTGCGCAACATGATGGAGATCATGCTGCGCAACGATCTATCGGTGGAAAGCCAGGCCATGCAGGAGCTGCAGCGCGAAGCCTCGCGCGAGGAGCTTGGCATCATCGCCGCAGCGATGCAGCGCGCGCGCGACCTGGGCCAGCTGCGCCCGAACGTGGATGTGGACACGGTGGCGCGCATCATCAGCACCAGCCTGACCGGCGTGCTGTACAGCGCAATGCTGGAACCGGAGCTGTTCGACCTGCAGCGCGACGGTGCCGAGACCCTCGATGCGATCTTCAGCGCCTTCGTGCTGCCGGGCGTGTTCGTGCCGGGCTCGCCGCCGGAAGCCTTGCCGACTGAGGACGAGGCGTAGTACCCAATTTTCGGCACTTGCGTGGGCTACGTAGAGCCGGGCTTGCCCGGCTGCTGTTGGATTCGTGCGAACAGCCCTCGGTTCACGGCATCCTTGGCTTGGCGGATCGGGATGGGCGTTCCGGGGGACGCTGCAAGTACGTCCATGTAAGCTCGATCGCCGCATCCATGCGGCTCACGCCCCCTCCAGCCCATCCAGACCCGCCATCGACAGTGGGTCGGTGGCCATCGGAAATCAAAAGCATGTGGCTGTGGCATTTCCCATGGCCACCGGCCAACTGTCTGGGGCGTGCCGGGGTGGGTTTGCGGGACCGTCAAAAACATGGATGTTTTTGACGAGCCTACAGGGATGTATTCACGGCGTGTCCCGCAAACCCACCCCGGCACGCCCAAACACGGAAACCAGTGACCCCCGGCTGTTCGCCAAAAAGCATGAAGCCGGGCAAAGCCCGGCCCCACGTAATGCATGCAATCCAAGCGGATTACAGGATGTACCGGCTCAGGTCCGGGTCCTTGACCAGCTCGCCGAGGTGCTTGTCCACGTATGCGGCATCGATGGCGATGGTTTCGCCGTCGCGGTCCGGGGCCTCATAGCTGAGCGAATCCAGCAGGCGTTCGAGCACCGTGTGTAAACGGCGGGCACCGATGTTTTCCTGGCGCTCGTTGACCTGGAAGGCGATCTCGGCCAGACGGTCCACTGCGTCGGCAGTGAAGTTCACCGACACGCCTTCGGTCTGCAGCAGTGCTTCGTACTGCTTGGTCAGCGCTGCCTTCGGCTCGGTCAGGATGCGGACGAAATCCTGCTTGCTCAAGGCACCCAGCTCCACCCGGATCGGGAAGCGCCCCTGCAGCTCCGGAATCAGATCGCTGGGCTTGGCCAGGTGGAACGCGCCCGAGGCGATGAACAGGATATGGTCGGTCTTGATCGTGCCGTACTTGGTCGATACGTTCGAGCCTTCCACCAGCGGCAGCAGGTCGCGCTGCACGCCTTCGCGCGAGACGTCACCGCCACCGACGTTGTCGCCGCGCTTGGCCACCTTGTCGATTTCGTCGATGAACACGATGCCGTGCTGTTCGCACGCTTCAATGGCAGCGGTACGGATGTCGTCTTCGTTGACCAGCTTGCCGGCTTCTTCTTCCACCAGCAGCGGGCGCGCGGCCTTGATCGTCAGCGTGCGCTTCTGCGCCTTGCCACCGCCCAGGTTGGAGAACATCTGGCGCAGCTGCTGGCCCATTTCCTCCATGCCCGGCGGGGTCATGATGTCCATGCTGACGTTCGCGGCCAGATCCAGCTCGATCTCGCGCTCGTCCAGCTCGCCATTGCGCAGCATGCGGCGGAACTTGATGCGGGTTTCGTTGTCCTGCGACGATGGCTCGTTGCGTGCGGCTTCCGGATCGAAGCCGATGCCGCCACTGCGGCGCGGCAGCAGCGCGTCCAGGATGCGGTCTTCGGCACGCTCTTCAGCCTGGGTGCGCACGCGCACCTTGGCCTGCTCGCGGTACAGCTTGACCGCGGTGTCGGCCAGATCACGGATGATCTGCTCCACATCCTTGCCCACATACCCCACTTCGGTGAAGCGGGTGGCTTCGACTTTCACGAACGGTGCGTTGGCCAGGGTAGCGAGACGGCGCGCGATTTCGGTCTTGCCGACGCCGGTCGGGCCGATCATCAGGATGTTCTTCGGCATCACTTCATTGCGCAGCGCATCCGGCAGCTGCATGCGCCGCCAGCGGTTACGCAGCGCGATGGCGACTGCGCGCTTGGCGTCGTGCTGGCCGACGATGTGACGATCCAGCTCCTGCACGATTTCGCGCGGGGTCATGGTCGACGAGGAGGAATCATGGGAATGCGGCATGCTCAAAGCTCCTCAACGACAACGTTGCGGTTGGTATAGATGCAGATATCGCCCGCGATGTTGATCGCCTCGCTGGCAATCGTGCGCGCGTCCAGTTCGGTATGCGCCATCAAGGCGCGAGCGGCCGACAGCGCGTACGAACCACCGGAGCCGATGGCGATGATGCCGTCTTCCGGTTCGATCACATCGCCGGTGCCGCTGATGATCAGCGAGGTTTCCTTGTCGGCCACGGCCAGCAGCGCTTCGAGCTTGCCCAGGCGACGTTCGGTACGCCAATCCTTGGCCAGCTCCACCGCCGCACGGGTCAGCTGGCCATGCTTTTCCAGCTTGGCTTCAAACAACTCGAACAGGGTGAAGGCATCGGCGGCGGCACCGGCAAAACCGGCCAGCACCTGGCCATCGCGGCCGAGGCGGCGCACCTTGCGCGCGTTGCCCTTCATCACGGTGTGGCCCAGTGTGACCTGGCCGTCGCCGGCAATGGCCACGTGCTCGCCGCGGCGAACGCAGACGATGGTGGTGGCGTGGAATACGGTGGGGTTCTGACTGGGGTCCATGGAGCCTCCGGGGTGACAAAGACTGAGGTGGGGTCGTTGCCGGAGGCTTCAAGCGCTCGGTTCAGCTTTCGTTGCCACCGCTGCGCCGCTTGGCGCGGGGATGAGCGGCGTCGTACACCTTGGCCAGGTGCTGGAAATCCAGGTGGGTATAGATCTGGGTGGTGGCGATGTCAGCATGCCCCAGCAGCTCCTGCACGCCGCGCAGGTCGCCAGACGATTCAAGGATGTGGCTGGCAAAACTGTGCCGCAGCATGTGCGGGTGCACATGTTTGAACAGGCCTTGGCGCTGGGCCAGCTGACGGATGCGGATCTGCACCGCACGCTGGGTGATGGGGCCGCCCTTGCGCCCCGGGAACACAGGCTGCGCCTCGCCCGCCCCGCTCTCCGCACGCCAGCCCTGCAGGGCTTCACGCGCATGCCGGCCGAACGGCACCCGGCGCTGGCGGTTGCCCTTGCCGAGCACATTGACCAGACCGGTGGCGAAATCGAGGTCGCGCCACACCAGCGCACACAGTTCACTCAGTCGCAGGCCGGAGGAATAGAACAGCTCCAGCAGCGCGCGGTCACGCAGCCCCAATGGCGCATCGGTGGGCAGTTCCACCAGCTGCACGGCTTCGTCAGCGTCGAGCACCTGCGGCAGTTTGCGCGGTGCTTTGGGGGCTTTAAGCGTAGCCGCTGGACTGACGTCAATGCGGTGGTGCTTGAGCAACCAGGCGTAGAAACTGCGGCAGGCCGACAGCCGCCGCTGCAGTGACTTCGGGGCCAGCCCGCGTCGATGCTCAGCCGCAATGAACTGACGCAGGTGCTCAGCGTCCAGACCTTCAGGCTGTGAACCCTGCGCGTCCGCCCACCCGCTCAGGGCCTCCAGATCGCGGCGGTACGCATCCAGCGTGTGCGCCGAGGCGCGGCGCTCCACCTGCAGATGCCCCAGGAACTCCTGTACCGCGCTCATGAGGGCTGCCCCGTGACGTTCAGGCCGGATCGAAGCGCGACAACGCCACGGCCAGCGCCTCGCCCATCATGCGCAGGAACAGCGTGCCCATGCCGGGATAGAAGCGATTGCCGTCATGACTGCCGACCGCGATCAGGCCGATGCCCGGCAGCGGCAGCAGCGCGCTGGACTGCACTTCGTCCACGCGTTCGCCGTACAGCACCGCGTTCTTTTCCGGATGCAGGCGGCCGCAGATCGGCTCGCCATCCTTGAGGCAGTCGCGGAACGCTGCCAGCTTCGGGTTGTCTTCGGCCAGCACCTGCAGCCACGGAGCCTGCTCCAGGCCTTCCACCGGGCGCAGCACCACCAGTCGCACAAGATCGCCGGCGAAATCTTCTTCCAGAGACGCGGCCATTGCCCGCAGCGTGTCAGCGGCCGTGCGCTGCTTCATCAGCGCCAGGGTCAGCTGATGGGTGCGCACCGCCAGCCGCTCATTGATCTGGGCGTTGGCAGCCAGATCGGCGAGCCGCCGCGACAGCTCGCGGTTCTTGTCGCGCAGCACTTCCAGCTGGTAGCTGGCCAGCGACGCGGTGGGGCCATCATCGCGCGGCACCACCAGGGTCAGCGAAAGGTCGGGAAACTGCTTGAGGAAGGTCGGGTGCCGGCGCAGCCAGGAGGCCACTTCATGCGCACCGATCTTCTCGGCGGTGTCACTCATGCGATCCACTCCCCTTCAAAGACAAAGGCGGCCGGGCCGGACATCACCACCGGGGCGTCGTCAGCCGGCCAGCGCAGGCGCAGGTCACCACCGGGCAGCGACATCACGGCGTCACGCTGCAGACGGCCGCGCTGCATCATCACCACCGCCGCGGCGCAGGCACCACTGCCGCAGGCCAGGGTTTCGCCGACGCCACGTTCGTAAACGCGCAGACGTGCATGCTGCGGGTCCAGCACCTGCACGAAGCCCACGTTGACCGACTGCGGGAAACTGGCGTGCTGTTGCAGCAGCGGCCCGAGCCGTTCGACCGGGGCAGCGTCGACCAGACCGACCTCGACCACGGCATGCGGGTTGCCCATCGACACCGCGCCGAAACGCACCTGGTCGCCCTGCAGCGGCAGCAGGTATTCCTCGCGTGCACGGGCAAAGCCCAGCAGCGGCACCTGGGCCGGTTCGAAGCGCGGCACGCCCATGGCCACCGCGTACTGGTCATCGCCAATGCGCTCGATGGCGTGGGTGGTCAGCGGGCTGTCAATGTTGAAGGTGCTGCCTTCGGCGGCACCGTCGCGGACCAGCCACGCGGCGATGCAGCGCGCGCCATTGCCACACTGTTCGGACTGCGAACCGTCCGAATTCCAGATGCGGTAAGCGGCCACCGAACCGGCTTCACGCGGCGGTTCAATGGTGAGGATCTGGTCGCAGCCAACGCCGGTGTGGCGGTTGGCCAGCTGGGCGGCCAGTGCCGGGGTCGGCGCGGGGGTGCCGTCGCGCAGATCCAGCACCACGAAATCGTTGCCGGCACCGTGCATCTTGGTGAAGCGCAGGGCGGAGGAAGCCGACTTACTCATTGCCGTCATCGTCATCCAGCTGCGGTTCGACCGGGTCCGGCACCACCGGCGGGTCCTGGGTGGCGTCGGTGTCGGCCGGCACGGCTTCTTCGGTCGGATCGACCACCTGCTCTTCCACCGGGACCGGCTTCTGCGGCATGACCAGCGGGCCCTTGTTGCCACAGGCCGAAAGGGACAGCAGCGCAAGCGCTGCCAGCGGGATCAGGAGGATTCTGCGATGGGGGATGCTCATGCCCCGAGTATAGCGAGGGGCCGCCGGACCGGTGTGCCGATTGCATGAACGGGCAATGCCGGGGTGCCGGCCAGCGGCCGGCACTACCGTCGTCAGTGGGCCGCAGGCACGGTCACGCCCAGCTGGTCCAGCACGAAGGCATAGGACTCGGCCAGCTCGTGGTAGCGCTGGAAGCGACCGGACTTGCCGCCGTGCCCCGCCTCCATGTTGGTGCGGAACACGATGGGGTGGCTGCCGGTGTTGTCGTCACGCAGCCTGGCCACCCACTTGGCCGGCTCCCAGTACTGCACCTGCGAGTCCCACAGCCCGGTGCCGACGAACATGGCCGGGTAGGCCTGGCGGCTGACGTTGTCGTACGGCGAGTACTTCAGCATGTAGTCGTAGTACTCGCGCTGCTCCGGATTGCCCCACTCGTCGTACTCGTTGGTGGTGAGCGGAATGCTGGCGTCCAGCATGGTGGTGACCACGTCGACGAACGGCACCTGCGCCACCATCACCCGATAGTCCTGCGCGGCCTGGTTGGCCACCGCCCCCATCAGCAGGCCGCCGGCGCTGCCGCCAGAGGCAGCGACACGATCCTTGGCGGCATACCCCTGGCGGACCAGTTCACGGGTGACATCGACAAAGTCGTTGAAGGTGTTCTGCTTGTGCAGCAGCTTGCCGTTCTCGTACCACGCGCGGCCCATTTCCTCACCGCCGCGGATGTGCGCGATGGCGTACACCACGCCGCGGTCGAGCAGGCTGACCACGCTGGAACTGAAGCCCGGGTCCATCGACATGCCGTAGCTGCCGTAGGCGTACTGGTACAGCGCCGCGGTGCCGTCCTTCTTGAAGCCGTTCCGGTAGACCAGCGATACCGGCACCTTGGCACCGTCACGCGCGGTCACCCACACGCGCTCGGTGGTGTACTGCGACGGGTCGTAGCCCAGCACCGGCTGCTGCTTGAGCTGGCGACGCTCACCGGTGGCGGTGTTGAGCTCATAGGTGGTGGTGGGCGTGGTCATCGAATCATAGGCGTAACGCAGCCACACGCTGTCCGCTTCCGGATTGGCGGCAATGCCCATGGAGTACGCCGGCTCGTCGGCCTTCACGTACTCCTGGCGGCCGTCGGCGAACAGCAGCTTGATCCGCTCCAGGCCATTGGAGCGCTCGGCAATCGCGCTGAAGGTATCGAACAACTCGAAGCCCTCCACCAGCACGCTGTCATCATGCGCCACCCAGTCGGTCCACTGGCTGCGGGCGGTACTGTCGGTCGGCGCGGTGACGACCTTGAAGTTCTTCGCGCCGGCGTCATTGGTGCGGATCACCCAGCGGCCGCCGAAATGATCGGCGCTGTATTCCACGTCGCGTGCGCGCGGTGCCAGCACCTTGAAGGTCTGCGGATCGGCAGCCGGGGCGAAACGGGTTTCCGAGCTGACCGTGCTGTCCAGTTCGATGGTCAGGAAGCGGTCGTCGCGGGTGCGGCCGATGCCCATGTAGAAGCTGTCGTCCTTTTCCTCGTAGACCAGCACGTCGCTGCCAGTTGGCGTACCCAGTACGTGCTTCTTCACCCGCACGGTGAGCAGGGTTTCCGGGTCGTTCTCCACGTAGAACAGGGTGCGGTTGTCATCGGCCCAGACCACGTTGGGGGACACATTCTCGATCCGGTCCGGCAACACTTCACCGGTGCGCAGGTCCTTGAAGCGGATCACGTACTGGCGGCGACCGACGTCATCTTCGGCCCAGGCCAGCAGGTGGTTGTCCTGGCTGACGTCGGCGTCGCCGACATTAAAATAGTTCTTGCCTTCGGCCATCTGGTTGACGTCCAGCAGAATCTCTTCCGGTGCGTCCATGCTGCCCTTGCGGCGCGCCTGGATGGGATAGTCCTTGCCGGTCTCGAAACGCGTGTAGTACCAATAGCCGCGATCACGCGCCGGCACGCTGGAATCGTCCTGCTTGATGCGTGCAACGATCTCTTTGTACAGCGTGTCTTCCAGCGGCTTGAGCGGGGCCATCACCTGGTCGGTGTAGGCGTTTTCCGCATTCAGATAGGCCAGCATCGCCTTGTCTTCGCGCTTGTCGTCACGCAGCCAGTAATAGTCATCGCTGCGGGTGGCGCCAAACGGAGCCTTCACCGTGTGCGGGCGCTTCTCGGCGTCAGGCGGGGTCAGCACGGGGGCGGCGTTCGCGGTGGAGGTCATCAGACTGGCTACCAGTAAGCAGAGGGCAGGTTTCACAAGATTGGGGCCTTTCGGGTGATTGCAATGGCATCCCTGTCCCCCGAGTGTGGTTGCACGGACAGCGCGGGGCAAGCCGCGGGCAGCGGCATGCGCCTATCATCACCGGCATGAGCACCTCTTTGCCCCCGGCAGGCTTCAGCCGACGCAGCCACGACATCGCCCCGTTCCACGTCATGTCCCTGTTGGCCCGCGCGCAGGCGCTGGAACAGGCGGGCCACGATGTGATCCACCTGGAAATCGGCGAACCGGACTTCACCACCGCTGAGCCGATCGTGCGTGCCGGCCAGGCCGCACTGGCCGCCGGGCACACCCGCTACACCGCCGCGCGCGGCTTGCCGGCATTGCGCGCAGCCATCGCCGGCTTCTACCGCCAACGCTACAACGTGGACCTGGACCCGGAACGCGTGCTGGTCACGCCCGGCGGCTCAGGCGCACTGCTGCTGGCCAGCAGCCTGCTGGTGGACCCCGACCGGCACTGGCTGCTGGCCGACCCGGGCTACCCGTGCAACCGGCATTTCCTGCGCCTGGTGGAAGGCGCTGCGCAGCTGGTGCCGGTCGGCCCGCAGACCGCCTATCAACTCACCCCGGAACTGGTCGACACGCACTGGAACGCGGCCAGTGTCGGCGCGCTGGTGGCATCACCGGCCAACCCGACCGGCACCGTGCTTGATGCCGCACAGCTGACCGGGCTGTCGCAGGCGTTGAAGGCACGCGGCGGGCATCTGGTGGTGGATGAGATCTATCACGGCCTCACCTACGGCATGGACGCGCCGAGCGTGCTGCAGGTGGACGACGACGCGTTCGTGCTGAACAGTTTCTCCAAGTATTTCGGCATGACCGGCTGGCGGCTGGGCTGGCTGGTGGCTCCGCCGCAGGCCGTGCCGGAGCTGGAGAAGCTGGCGCAGAACCTGTACATCAGCGCGTCCAGCATTGCCCAGCATGCGGCGCTGGCGTGCTTCGAGCCGGAGACGATGGTAATCTTCGAGCAGCGCCGACATGCCTTCCAGGCACGGCGTGATTACCTGCTGCCGGCGTTGCGGGAGCTGGGCTTCCGCATCGAGGTGGAGCCGCAGGGCGCGTTCTATCTGTACTGCGATGTGAGCGCGTTCACCGATGACGCGCAGGCGTTCTGTGCGCACTTCCTGGAAACCGAGCATGTGGCGTTCACGCCGGGGCTGGATTTCGGGCATTACCGCGCGAACCAGCATGTGCGGTTGGCGTACACGCAGGAGATTCCGCGGCTGCAGGAAGCGGTGGCGCGGATCCGGCGTGGCTTGGAGCGTTTGGGTTGACGTAAAAAAACGCCGCGCATCGCTGCGCGGCGTTCAAAATGGGGTGGAGCCAACGTAACGCCCCACCACCCGGAGATGTCCACCGACCAACGGTCGGTGGCTACCCGCCGGTAGGTGCCGACCGTTGGTCGGCACGCGGGTTTATTTCAGGCGTTCCCACAGGAAGCTGTACGCCAGTGCCGACATGTGCGCGGCCTGTGCATTGTTGGCCGCACCGCCGTGACCACCCTCGATGTTCTCGTAGTAGGTCACGTCCTTGTTAGCCTCGATCATCTTCGCCGCCATCTTGCGGGCGTGGCCCGGGTGGACGCGGTCGTCGCGGGTCGAGGTGGTGAACAGCACCGGCGGGTACGACTTCTTCGGGTCAAACAGATGGTACGGCGAGAAGGTCTGGATGTAGGACCAATCCGCCGTGTCCGGGTTCCCGTACTCGGCCATCCACGAGGCACCGGCCAGCAGGTGGCTGTAGCGCTTCATGTCCAGCAGCGGCACCTGGATCACCACCGCACCGAACAACTCCGGATACTGGGTGAGCATGTTGCCGGTGAGCAGGCCCCCGTTGCTGCCACCCTGCACGCCCAGGTGCTTCGGCGAGGTGATCTTGCGGGTGACCAGGTCGCGGGCGACCGCGGCCATGTCCTCATAGGCCTTGTGGCGGTTCTGCTTCAGCGCCGCCTGGTGCCAGCGCGGTCCATATTCGCCGCCGCCACGGATGTTGGCGACGACGTACACACCGCCCTTTTCCAGCCAGGCCCGGCCCATGCCGCCGGAGTACGACGGGGTCAGCGAGATCTCAAAGCCGCCGTAGCCATACAGCAGGGTCGGGTTGGAGCCATCGAGCTTCATGTCCTTGGCATGCACCACGAAGTACGGCACGTGGGTGCCGTCCTTGCTGGTGGCGAAGTGCTGCTCGATCACCTTGCCCTCGGCATCGAAGAACGCCGGCATGGTCTTCAGCACTTCCGGCTGCTTGCCGATCTCGGCCAGCGCCAGCGTGGTCGGGGTCAGGTAGTCGGTGACGGTCATCCACACCGCATCGCTTTCGTCGGCGTCGACCGCGCCCACGGCGACGGTGCCAAACGACGGCGCGCCCACGAAGTCGCTCTTCTCCCAGCCGGTGGCGGTGGGGGTGAGCACCTGCAGGCGGCTCTTGACGTCCTCCAGCACGTTCAGCACCAGATGATTTTTGGTCCAGCTCGAACCGGCCAGCGAGGTGGTGTCGGTCGGGGCGAACAGGACCTCGAAGTCGCGCTTGCCGGCAATGAAATCGTCCAGCTTGGTGATCAGCAGCGAACCGGCGGTGTAGGTCTTGCCCCCCACGGTCCACGGCTCGCGTAGTTCCAGGGTCAGCCACTGCTTGCGCAGGCCCTTTTCCGCCGAGTTCGGCGCGTCGATCTTGGTGAGCTTGCCGTCGTCGCCACGCAGGTACAGTTCGTTGTTGTAGAACGCCAGGGTGCGGCTGACCAGGTTGCGCTCAAAGCCCGGGGTGTCGTCATGCAGCGCGGCGATGTACATGTCATCGGCCTTGCCTTCGTACACCACGCTGGCACTGCTCATCGGCGTGCCGCGCTTCCACAGCTTGGCGATGCGCGGGTAGCCGGAGGTGGTCATGCTGCCGTCGCCGAAATCGGTGTATACGAACACCGTGTCACGGTCGATCCAGCCCAGCCCGCCCTTGGATTCAGGGCGGAAGAAGCCGTCCTTGATCCAGGTCTTGCTGGTCAGGTCGAACTCACGGGTGACGTCGGCGTCGGCCCCGCCGCGCGACAGCGCGATCAGGCAGCGGCTGTAGTCCGGACGCAGGCACTCGGCCCCGTGCCACACCCAGTTTTCGTTCTCGGCCTTGTTCAGCGCGTCCAGGTCCAGCACGGTTTCCCACTTCGGGGCCGGCTTGCGGTACTCGTCCAGCGTGGTGCGCCGCCACAGGCCGCGCTCATGCTGCTTGTCCTTCCAGAAGTTGTAGTAGTAGTCGCCGATCTTCTGCACGCCCGGAATCTTGGCGTCCGAATCGAGCACCTCGCGGATGCTGGCTTCCATCTGCTTGAACGCCGGAGTCTGGGCCAGGCGACCCTCGGATTTGGCGTTCTGCTGCTTTACCCAGTCCAGCGACTTCTCGCCGGTGACGTCTTCCAGCCAGGCGTATGGATCAGCGGGGGATTCAGCGGCCATGGCGGCTCCTGCCGCACCAGCGGACATCAGACCTGCCACCAGGCAGGCGGAAGCGAATCGGGACATTGCGGCTCCAGGCGGTCATATCCCCCCGACGCTATCACACCGCCTGCCCGGCTCCCCCCTGTCGAAGGTCAGGGCGCGCCCGTCGCGCCAGCGTACGGCTGCGACGGCGCGCCTGCGGGCCGCGGCGACGGGTGTTCTGCCGGGCCAGCAGCGCGGCCGGCAGGCGGAACCGGTACAAGGCCCACCAGGCCAGAAGCGGCATGCCGACCAGCCACATCGGCAGCCAGCCCAGCCACTGGCTGTAGCCGCGCGCGGCCGGCCATACCAGCACCAGCGCGAGCCCGGCCAGCGCGACCTGCTGGACCGCCCGCAGGACCTGGGGGTGCGGTGCGTCGAGATGCCGCGCCGTGGAGGGTGAACGCGGGGAACGACGCGAAGAAGACAGGGACATGACACGGCTCCGTGCGAAAGTGATGCGTCACCTTGCCCTGCCCTGATCTCACAGACTGCGACCTTTTTGCGCAATCGGCCACATTGATGCAACAACCGCCATTGACGTTCTCCGCTGTCTTACCCACCATGCCCCTGCACGCCTCTGGAGCCCGCCACCGCATGTCCTCGAACCGCCCGCTTCGCGCTGTCCTGCTGATCTCGCTGGTGTCGTTGTTGTCCGCCTGCGCGTTCGGCGACGCCAAGCCGACGCCGCCGGCGGAGGTCGCCACCACCGGGCCTGGCGCGCCGATCGACCTGCAGCGCTTCATGGGCACCTGGTATGTGATCGGGCGGGTCCCGAACCCGGTCGAGCGCGGCCATGTGGCCAGCGTCAACGAATACGCCCTGCGCGGCGACCAGAAGGTCTCGATCACCTACCGTTATCGCGACGGCTTCTCGCAGCCGCTGCAGGAACTGACCGTGCGCGCCTCGGTGGACGAGAAGAGCGGCAACCACAACTGGCGCACCTGGTTCTACAAGGTCGTGCCCACCCACACCCGCGTGCTGGAAGTGGCCCCGGACTACTCCTGGGCGATGCTGGGCTACCCCGGCCGCGAAATGGCATGGATTTTCGCCCGCCAGCCGGACATGGACAAAGAGCTGTACAAGGAACTGGCCACCCGCCTGCGCGACCAGTACGGGGTCAACACCGACAAGCTCAAGCGCGTGCCGCAGCACAAGGAACAGGTGGACCGGCTGGGCTTTGAGGTTCCGAACGTCCGTTGAGCGGCTCAGGCCGCCACGCGCGGCTGTACGCGACTTTCGATTTCGGCCCAGGTGGCCAGCGTCTTCAGGTCGTACTCGGCTTGCAGCGCCAGCCATGACGCTGCGTCACCGCCAAAGTGACGCGCAAGGCGGGCCGCCGTATCGGCGGTGATGCCACGGGTCTCATGCACGATGGCGTGCAGACGCGTGGCGGGCACATCCAGCGCCCTTGCCAGCGCATTGATGCTCAACTCCAGCGGCAGCAGGAATTCTTCCCGCAGCACCTCGCCCGGATGAATGGCCCGTAGCTTGTTGGTAGGACGGCTCATGGTGGGCACCTCAGTGGTAGTCAACGATCTCGACATCGCAGGCACCGGCATCGGTCCATACGAAGCACACCCGCCATTGCGCATTGATACGGATGCTGTACTGTCCGCGCCGATTGCCTGACAACGCCTCCAGCCGGTTTCCTGGCGGACTGCGCAGAAAGTCCAGGGTCTGCGCCGAATCGAGCATCTGCAGCTTGCGCTCGGCCGCCGCGCGGAAGTTGCGGAACGGCCGAGGGCACCGGCCTTCGAACAAAGATTGCGTATGGCGGCAGCGGAACGACTGGATCATTCCGAATAACGTATTACGTGAAACGGAATATAACACGGACGGCGGTCACGGTATAGACAACATCAATCGCCAATCCCGATAGGGCCGGCCGCTGGCCGGCATATCCACAGCAGCCACGCAGGGCGTGGCTCTACGGGTTATTTGCGGGTGTAACGCGTCACCAGCCAGTCGCCCAGCATCTGCAGGACCTGCACCAGCACCAGCAGCAGGACCACGGTGA
Organism: Stenotrophomonas sp.; assembly: GCF_032103445.1. Classification (GTDB taxonomy): domain Bacteria; phylum Pseudomonadota; class Gammaproteobacteria; order Xanthomonadales; family Xanthomonadaceae; genus Stenotrophomonas. The sequence goes on along the minus strand of NZ_DAMDFR010000008.1, from coordinate 66,234 downwards.
CCAGGGCCACGTCGGTGTGCGAACGCTGGTAGCCGTCGCGGAAGGCCAGGTCGCCCAGGCCGCCGGAGCCGATTGCACCGCCCATCGCGGTGAAGCCGATCAGGGCGATCACGGTCACCGTGGCACCGGCGATCAGGCCGGGCCGGGCCTCGGGCAGCAGCACCCGGGTGACCAGCTGCCAGGTGGTGGCCCCCATCGCCTGGCTGGCTTCAATCACGCCGCGATCCACTTCACGCAGCGCGGTTTCGACCAGACGGGCGTAGAACGGCGCAGCGCCGATCACCAGCGGCACGATCGCGCCGCGCACGCCCAGCGAGGTGCCCATCATCCACAGGGTGATCGGAATCAGCACGATCATCAGGATGATGAAAGGCACCGAGCGCAGCAGGTTCACCACCAGTGCCAACGCGCCGTACAGCACCGGCTTGCGGTGCAGCTGCGGTGAGCCGGTGAGGAACAGCAGAACGCCCAGCGGCAGGCCGATCAGCAGGGTCAGCGGCAGCGAGCCGCCCAGCATCAGCAGGGTGTCGATCGTGGCCTGGCCGATGTCGCCCCACTTGGCGGCATCCAGATGACGGAAGAAGCCGTCGGCAGCAGCAACAGGGTTCATCGGCGCAGTTCCTCCACGTGAACGCCCGCGGCCACGAAGCCGGCCTGCGCGGCCTGCACGTCACCACCGACAAGCGACACCGTGAGCTGGCCGTACGGGGTGTCCTTGATGCGGTCGATGCGCCCGGACAGGATGTTGTAGTCCACGCCGGTGTCGCGCGCGATGCGCCCCAGCAGCGGTTCGTAGGTGTCGCCGCCGAGGAAGGTCAGGCGCACGATGCGCCCGGCCACGGCTTCGAAGTCCTTGTGCAGCACACCTTCGTCAATGTGTTCGGACTCGCTGACGAAGCGGCGCGTGGTCGGGTGCTGCGGGTGCAGGAACACCTCGGTGACCGGACCGGTTTCCACCAGCGCGCCGGCGTCGAGCACGGCCACGCGGTCGCAGACGCGGCGGATCACGTCCATCTCGTGGGTGATCAGCACGATGGTCAGGCCCAGCTCGCGGTTGATCTGGCCCAGCAGGTTCAGCACCGAGGCGGTGGTCTGTGGATCCAGCGCGCTGGTGGCCTCGTCACACAGCAGGATCTGCGGGCGGGTGGCCAGGGCGCGGGCAATGCCGACGCGCTGCTTCTGACCGCCGCTCAGCTGCGCCGGGTACTTGTTTGCATGTGCTTCCAGGCCGACGGTGTGCAGCAGTTCGGCCACGCGGGCATCGATCTCCGCGCGCGGGGTACCGGCCAGCTCCAGCGGGAACGCCACGTTGCCCGCCACCGTGCGCGAGGACAGCAGGTTGAAGTGCTGGAAGATCATGCCGATGCGCCGGCGCAGCGCGCGCAGCCCGTCGGCGTCCAGCGCGGTGACGTCCTCGCCATTGATCAGCAGGCGCCCGCCACTGGGCTCTTCCAGCCGGTTGATCAGGCGGATCAGGGTCGACTTGCCTGCCCCGGAATGGCCAATGATGCCGAACACCTCACCGGCCTCGATGGTCAGGTCCAGCGGCTGCAGCGCGGCGATCGCGCGGCCGCCGACGGCATAGGATTTGTGCAGGCGCTGGAACTCGATCACGTGGCGATCAACCGGGCATCGATGGGAGGGGGCGTGCAGCCTACCAGCGCAAGACGGTCCTGGCCCGCGTGGCATTGAGGAATCATATTCCGTTTGCTTATAAGGTGACGTCTTCGCCTGTCCGACGGGGCCTACGGGTGGTCCAGCGGGGCCGGGGCGGCCACCTTGCGGACCCGCTCGCGGTGCAGCAGGTACAGCCCGGAGGCGACGATGATGGCCCCGCCCAGCCAGGTATAGCCGTCCGGCAGCACGCCCCAGAACAGCACGTCCCAGCCAATCACCCAGACCAACCCGGTGTATTCCAGTGGCGCGATCAGCGAGGCCTCGCCCAGCTGGAAGGCCCGGGTCAGGGCCACCTGCCCGGCCGCACCGGCCAGCCCCATCCCTGCGATCAGGCCGGCGTGGCCCCACTGCAGCGGCTGCCAGTCGGTGATCGCCAGCAGCCCTGCCCCCAGCGCCAGCAGGGCCAGGAACCAGACCACCATCGACTGCGGGGTATCGGTACGGGTCAGCATGCTCACCGTGATCGCAGCCACGGCATAGGCGGTGGCTGCCAGCAGCACCATCAGGCCGGGGACGGAGATGAAGCCGTCCACGCCTGGGCGCAGCACCACCAGCACCCCGACCAGGCCGATGCCGATCGCCACCCAGCGGCGCGGGCCGACGGTTTCACCCAGCAGCGGCACCGACAATGCGGCGATCAGCAGCGGGGCCACGAAGTAGATGGTGTACGCAGTGGACAACGGCAGGCTGCGCAGCGCGAACACGAAGCAGCCGATCATGGTCATGCCGAGCACGCCGCGCAGCAGGTGCAGGCCCCAGCGCACCGGAATGAGCGAGCGCGGGCCGGCCGTGGCCAGCACCCACACCAGCACGAACGGCAGCGAGGCGGCCCCGCGCAGGAAGGTGACCTGCAAGGTGGCGTAGCTGCCGGACAGCTGCTTCATGCCGGCGTCCATCAGGGAAAAGCAGGCCACCGCGGCCAGCATCCAGAAGACGGCCCGGGTCGGGGATTTGAGCGTGTTCATGGCCCATTATCGCCGGCCTTGGCGGGCCGTCCATGCCCGGGCGGTTAGAATGGCCGCTTCTTCTGCTGGAGTATGCCCATGCCGTCATTTGACGTCGTTTCCGAAGTCGACACCCACGAGCTGACCAATGCCGTCGACCAGGCCAACCGCGAGCTGTCCACCCGCTTCGACTTCAAGGGCGTGGACGCCAAGTTCGTGCTGGAAGACAGCGTGATCAAGCAGAGCGCGCCGAGCGAGTTCCAGCTGGAGCAGATGACCGTGATCCTCCGCCAGCGCCTGACCGCCCGTAAGATCGATGCCGGCTGTCTGGAGTTTGGCGACATCCTCACCAACCTCGGCGGCGCGCGCCAGGACGTCACCGTCAAGCAGGGCATCGAACAGAAGATCGCAAAGAAGATCGCGGCCAAGCTCAAGGAAGCCAAGCTCAAGGTGGAAAGCCAGATCAACGGCGACAAGCTGCGCGTGACCGGCAAGAAGCGCGATGACCTGCAGGATGCAATTGCACTGCTGAAGAAGGAAAACTTCGAGATTCCGCTGCAGTTCGACAATTTCCGTGATTGAGATGAACGACGCCTCCGATCCCATTGCCGACACCCGCAAGTGGCTGGAAAACATCGTGATCGGGCTGAACCTGTGCCCGTTCGCCAAAGCGGTGTACGTGAAGGAACAGGTGCGCTTCGTGCTCAGCGACGCCACCACGCCCGAAGCGCTGCTGGAAGAGCTCGCCGAGGAGCTGGTGCTGCTGCGTGACACCCCGGCCGAGCAGATCGACACCACGCTGATCGTGCATCCGGAGGTCCTGACCGACTTCCTGGACTACAACGACTTTCTGGACAACGCCGACGCCGCCATCGAAGCGCTGGACCTGCAGGGCATCCTGCAGGTGGCCAGCTTCCATCCGCAGTACCAGTTCGCCGGTGTGGCCGCAGACGATGTGAGCAACTACACCAACCGCGCGCCCTACCCCACCCTGCATCTGCTGCGCGAGGACAGCGTGGAGCGTGCGGTCGCAGCGTTCCCGGACCCGGATGTGATCGTGGAGCGCAACATCGCCACGCTCGACAAGCTGGGCGTGGAGGGCTGGACGCGCCTGCTCGGCCGCAAGGACACCCCGCCATGCCACTGACCCCGCCCATTGCCGATTGGCCCGCACAACCGCTGCGCGACCGCGTGGTGGTGGTCACTGGCGGTGCACAGGGTGTGGGCCGTGGCATTGCGCAGGCCGTGCTCGGTGCAGGCGGCAGCGTGATGATTGCCGACCTGGATGCCGATGCCGGCAAGGCCTGCCTGAAGGAGTGGAACCTGCCCGAACGCGCTGCATTCCAGCGCGCGGACGTGGCCAGCGAACGCAGTGTGCAGGCATTGATCAAGGCGACGCTGAAGCGTTTCGGCCGCATCGACGGACTGGTCAACAACGCGGGCATCGCCAGCGCGCACGGCACGCCGCTGGCCGGGATGAGCATGACCGAATGGCAGCGCCGCCTGTCCAGCCTGCATGGGGCGTTCCTGTGCAGCAAGCACGCCCTGCCCGCCTTGAACGCGCAGGGCGGTGCGATCATCAACATCGCCTCGACCCGCGCGTGGCAGTCCGAGGCGAACAGTGAAGCCTATGCGGCCGCCAAAGGTGGGCTGGTGGCGTTCACGCATGCGCTGGCGATCAGCGCCGGGCCGAAGGTGCGGGTGAACAGCATCAGCCCCGGCTGGATCACCACCGATGCATGGCAGGCACCCTCGCGCCGACGCACGCCGAAGCTGTCCAAGCGCGACCACGCGCAGCATGCGGTGGGACGCGTCGGGCAGCCGGAGGATATCGGCGCACTGGCGGTGTTTCTGCTGTCGGACCTGGCCGGCTTCATCACCGGTCAGGACCATATTGTGGATGGCGGCATGAGCCGCACGATGATTTACGAAGAATAGGTAGCGCCGGCCGTTGGCCGGCCCAGACATTGCATGGGCCGGCCAACGGCCGGCGCTACCGGATGCGGTACCGTTACCCCGCCATCCCGTTGTGGCGCAGCAGCGCATCCACCGTCGGTGCACGCCCACGGAACGCAGCGAAGTTCTCCGCCGCACTACGACTGCCACCGCGCGACAGCACCTCGTCGCGGAAACGCTTGCCGGTCTCTGCCACCTCGCCGGGCGTTTCTTCGAACGCGGCGTACGCATCCGCGCTCAGCACTTCAGCCCACTTGTAGCTGTAGTACCCGGCCGCGTAACCGCCGGCGAAGATGTGGCTGAACTGATGCGGGAAGCGATTCCATTCCGGCGGACGGTTTACCGCCACCTCATCACGCACACGCTCCAGCAGCTGCAGCACGCTGTCCTGCGCAGGTGCATATTCGCTGTGCAGCTGCATGTCGAACAGTGCGAATTCCAGCTGACGCACGGTGAACATGCCGCTCTGGAAATTACGCGCGGCCAGCATGCGATCAAACAGCGCGCGCGGCAGCGGTTCGCCGCTGTCCACGTGTGCGGTCATCGCCTGCACGCGATCCCACTCCCAGCAGAAGTTCTCCATGAACTGGCTGGGCAGCTCGACCGCATCCCATTCCACGCCATTGATGCCGGCCACACCCAGCTCGCCCACGCGGGTCAGCAGCTGATGCAGGCCATGGCCCATTTCATGGAACAGGGTAGTCACTTCATCGTGACTGAAAGTGGCGGGCTTGCCGTCGCTGCCGCGCCCGAAGTTGCAGACCAGATACACCAGCGGGGTCTGCACGCCCTGCGCGGTGTCGCGGCGGTTGCGGCAGTCATCCATCCAGGCCCCACCTCGCTTGCCTTCGCGTGCGTACAGGTCCAGATAGAACTGACCGACCAGCCCACCCTGCGCGTCCACCACGCGATAGAAGCGCACGTCCGGATGCCACACCGGAGCCACGTCCGGCTGCACCTCCAGCCCGTACAGGCCACGGATGACGCTGAACAACCCCTCCAGCACCTTCGGTTCGGTGAAGTACTGCTTCACCTCCTGCGCGGAATAGCTGTAGCGGGCCTGCTTCAGCTTTTCGCTGGCATAGGCCAGGTCCCAGGCTTCCAGCGTTTCCAGACCCAGTTCTTCGCGGGCAAAGGCTTCCAGTTCCGCGCGGTCGCGCTGCGCGTAGGGCTTGGCGCGGGCGGCCAGATCCCGCAGGAAGGTCAGCACCTGGGCTGCGTCGTCAGCCATCTTGGTGGCAATGGAATACTCGGCGTAGTTGGCAAAGCCCAGCAGCGATGCCAGCTCGGCGCGCAGCGCCAGCACCCGGTCGATGTTGCCGCTGTTGTCCAATGCGGCATCGCCGAACTCGGAGGCGCGCAGTGCATTGGCGCGGTACAGCGACTCACGCAACGGGCGATGCGACGCATAGGTCTGCACCGGCAGGTAGCACGGCATCTGCAGGGTGAGCTTCCACCCGGCCTTGCCGTCCTTTTCCGCGCCGGCACGGGCCGCAGCCACCACGTCCTCCGGCAGGCCCGCCAGTTCGGCGGCGTCTTCGACGATCAGCGACCACGCGTCGGTGGCATCCAGCACATTCTGTGAGAACTTCGCCGACAACGCCGACAGTTCCTCGCGGATGGCGCTGTAACGGGCCTTGCCAGCGTCATCCAGCTCGGCACCGCCCAGACGGAAATCGCGCAGCGCGTTGTCCAGCACCTTGCGCTGGGCAACGTCGAAGTGCGCGGCTTCGGCACTGGCTGCCAGCGCACGGTACTGCTCGAACAACTTCAGGTTCTGGCCCAGCGCGCTGCCGAAGCGGGTCACCTTGGGCAGATTGGCGTTATAGGCTTCACGCAGTTCCGGCGTGTTCACCACGCCCTGCAGGTGCCCCACCTGGCCCCAGGCCCGCCACAGGCGCTCGGTGGCATCGTCCAGCGGCACCACGAACGTCTCCCAGGTGACCGGGCTCACCGCTTCTGCCTCCTTCACCGCCGCTTCGGCCTGCTCCAGCAAGGCATCGATCGCCGGGCCAATGTGCGCGGGCTGGATGGCATCGAAACGCGGCAGGCTCGAAAAGTCGAGCAGCGGATTGGCGGGGGTCACAGGCATCTCCAGACAGCGGGTCAATGCACACGATATGGCACTGGCTGCGGGCAGGCACAAGGCCCGGATGCAACCTTTTCACATTCATTCACGCCCGGACCACGGCGCGCGGACGACGCTGGAGTCCCAACGAACGCTTTCCCTGGAGGGTTCATGGACGCGGTTCAGGCCATTGCACCGCCTTTCGCCCTGCTTGCCACCGCCAGCCCGCGCGAGCTGGACTGGATTGCCGCCCTCGGCAGAAGCGCCGAGCACGCGCGACACCGCGAGGCGCTGGAACAGGTGCTGGGCGCGCAGCACGGAAGGCTGCACGAGGACCAGATGTGGTTCCCGTATGAGGTGATCGAACGTGGGGCCATGCAGTGCGAAAAGGGACATGAGCGCGAGTTCGTCCTGTGCACGCTGCTGGTGTTCATTGCCGCGCAGGCGGACCAGGCGGACGTGAATCTGGACCTGCATTTCGATGATCACGCGACGGCCTATGAGGATCTGCCGCCGGTGCTGCGGGATGTGGTGCTGGATGCCTACGAGGCCAGTCGGGCGTGATACGGCATCAATACAACGGCTGCAACGACGCCTCCGCCAGCGACGGCAACACCTGCCCGTTCACCGCACCCGCAATCACCGCATCCGACGTGTCCACATCAATGCCCTGCCGCGAGTACCACTCCGGGTTGTAGTAGCTGTGCGCATAGCGCTCGCCGCTGTCACACAGAATGGTGACGATGGAACCACTGCGTCCAGCCCGGCGCATCTGCTGCGCCGCATGCAGCACGCCGATGAAGTTCGTGCCGGTGGATCCTCCCACGCGGCGACCCAGCTGACGGCTGACATGGCGCATGGCCGCCAGGCTCAGCGCATCCGGCACCTTCACCATGGCATCCACGCAGGTCGGAATGAAGCTGGATTCCACGCGTGGGCGGCCAATGCCCTCCACCCGCGAACCGCCGGCACAGGTGAGGTCGCGCCACGGCTCGCCGGCGAGTGCCGCACAGTAGCCGTCGTAGAACACCGAGATCTCCGGGTCCGCACACAGAATGCGGGTGTCATGCCGACGGTAGCTCACGTAACGACCCAGCGTCGCCGCGGTACCGCCGGTGCCGGGGCTGCAGACGATCCATTCCGGCACCGGGTGAGGTTCCTCGGCCATCTGCTTGAAGATGGACTCGGCGATGTTGTTGTTGGCACGCCAGTCGGTGGCGCGCTCGGCGTAGGTGAACTGGTCCATGAAGTGGCCGCCGGTTTCGCGCGCCAGCCGCTCCGATTCGCAGTTCAGATCGCAGGCGCGTTCCACCAGGTGGCAGCGGCCACCATGGAACTCGATGGCGGCGATCTTTTCCGGCGAGGTGCTGGCCGGAATCACCGCGATGAACGGCACCCCCAGCAGGCGGGCGAAATACGCTTCGGACACGGCCGTGGACCCGCTGGAGGCCTCGATGACCGGCCGCCCTTCCCGCAGCCAGCCATTGGCCAGCGCGTACAGGAACAGCGATCGCGCCAGGCGGTGCTTCAGGCTGCCGGTGGGGTGGCTGGATTCGTCTTTGAAGTACAGCTCGATGCCCGGGTAGCCCGGCAGGTCCATCGGGATCAGATGGGTGTCCGCCGAGCGGTTGAAATCGGCTTCGATCTTGCGGATGGCTGCGGCCACCCATTCACGCTGCGACATGTCGACGAACAGTCAAGGAGATGCTGCATTCTACGTCGCCTTGCCGCCGGGCCGCTAAACTGAACGGCCTGACGTTCCGTTTTCATGCACCCGAGGACCCCCATGACCCTTGCCTTCCAGTCCCAGCCCGGCGTGGCCCCCCAGCCGCCGGCCGAAACCACCGGTTTCGTTTTCAACCACACCATGTTGCGGGTGAAGGACATCACCGCCTCGCTGGACTTCTACACCCGAGTGCTGGGCTTCCAGCTGCTGGACCAGCGCGACTTCCCGGAAGCGCAGTTCAGCCTGTACTTCCTGGCCCTGCTGCCCGCCGGCACCGCCATTCCGGAGGGCGATGACGCCCGCCGCGTGTGGATGGCCGGCATTCCCGGCGTGCTGGAGCTTACCCACAACCACGGCACCGAGAAGCAGGACGGCCCGGTGTACCACGACGGCAACTCCGACCCGCGCGGCTTCGGCCACATCTGCGTGTCCGTGCCGGACATCAAGGCGGCCTGCAAGCGCTTCGACGACCTGCAGGTGCCGTACCAGAAGCGCCTGGAAGACGGCCGCATGAAGCATCTGGCCTTCATCAAGGACCCGGACGGCTACTGGGTGGAGATCATCTCGAACACGCCGCTGGCCTGATTGGCACCGCAATGGAGGGCGACGACCAACGGTCGTCGCCTACCGGGCACCCCAACGCCGGTAGATGACGACCGTTGGTCGTCATCCGAACCGCACGTCACCACAACTCGCCCGATGTTATACATGCCCCTCCTCATCACGAAGGACCCGGCATGGAAACCATGGAACTGCATCGCGGCCGCCTGATCGACCATATCCAGCTGGTGGTGCGTGATCTTCCCGCCAGCCGCCGCTTCTACCAGGCGGTGTTCGACACCATCGGCATCCCGATTGCCGGCGAAGGCGACGACTACTTCTGGGCCGATGAATTGTTCATCTCCACCGCCAGCAGTGAGGCGGCCGCCGGCGAGCTGACCGGTCGGCATCATCTGGCATTCCAGGCGCGCGATGCGGCGACGGTGGATGCGTTCCATAGGGCGGCGATTGCAGCAGGCGGGAAGGACAATGGTGCGCCCGGTGAGCGGCCGTATCATCCCGGGTATTACGGCGCGTTCGTGCTGGACCCGGATGGAAACAACATTGAAGTCGTGTATCACGGGCCGGCGACGTACAGCGCGGATTCGGTGAAGGTCAGTTTTTGAGGCACGTGTTGGGCGCTGCCTCGTTTGGGGTCATGCCCCAATGAACGTGGCGGCGCTATCGGCAGTCGACTGTCGTGCGACTCTACCGATCCCATCCCACCGTGCATGCTGGGGCGGTAGCGTCGGTCGACAGACGACGGCCGATAGCGCCCATCGCCCCTTTAACGCATGGACCCACACCGAAGCGACTGCCTGAACCCTTCAGCCACTCACACCCCCAATCTCACACATTGAGACTGAACACCCCTACCGTTTCCATATGGAAACGCTGCGCAAACTCGCCATCCTCGCCGACGCCGCAAAATACGATGCTTCCTGCGCCTCCAGCGGCGCAGGCAAGCGCGACTCGCGCGCCAGCGGCGGCATCGGCAGCACCGATGGCCCGGGCATCTGCCACAGCTACACCCCCGATGGCCGCTGCGTCTCCCTGCTGAAGATCCTGCTCACCAACTTCTGCATCTACGACTGCGCCTATTGCGTGAACCGTGTCTCCAGCAACGTGCAGCGCGCCCGTTTCACGGTCGAAGAGGTGGTCGCCCTGACCATGGACTTCTACAAGCGCAACTACATCGAAGGCCTGTTCCTTTCCAGCGGCATCATCCGCAACGCTGACTACACCATGGAGCGGATGGTCGAAGTAGCACGCCAACTTCGCGAAGAGCACCGCTTCAACGGCTACATCCACCTCAAGACCATCCCCGAAGCCTCGCCCGAGCTTCTGGCCGCGGCCGGTCGTCATGCCGACCGTCTGTCGATCAATGTAGAACTTCCGACCGAAGCGGGGCTGGCCAGCTTTGCGCCAGAGAAGTCGATGCCCTCGATTCGCAGTGCGATGGGTGAACTGCGCTGGCGCATCGAGGAAGCCAAGGAAGCGAAAACAGCGGCCCCGGCCACCGTCGCACCAAGTGCCACGCCGGCCGCCAAAGGCCCCCGACGCCGCCCCCGCGCGCCCCGCTTCGCCCCTGCCGGCCAAAGCACGCAGATGATCGTCGGGGCCGACGGTGCCAGCGATCAACAGATTCTCACCGCCGCCGACAGCCTGTACGGCAACTACCGCACGCGCCGGGTGTACTACTCGGCCTTCAGCCCGATTCCCGACGCCAGCCGCATCCTGCCGGTGCAGGCCCCGCCCCTCGCACGCGAGCACCGGCTGTACCAGGCGGACTGGCTGCTGCGCTTCTATGGCTACGGCGTGGAGGAGATCACCGACACCACCCAGGGCGGCATGCTCGACCTGGACATCGATCCGAAGATGGCCTGGGCGATCCGCCATCCCGAACGCTTCCCGGTGGACCTCAATCGTGCGCCGAAGGAAATGCTGCTGCGGGTGCCCGGCCTGGGCGTGCGCAACGTGAAGCGCGTGCTGATGGCGCGTCGCCACGGCCGCCTGCGCGTGGCTGACGTGGCCCGCCTGCGCGCGCCCATGAGCAAGCTGCTGCCGTTCGTACAGCTCGCCGATCATCATCCACGCAACGCGCTGGACAACCCCGGTGCACTGCGCGCCCGCCTCGCCCCGCCGCCGAAGCAGGCATCTCTGTTCGACGCGTTGGCCGGCTGAGATGAACCGCTGGAGTGTGCGGGTCGATCCGCCGTGGTCGCTGGAGGCGTGGCGCAGCGCCGCGCGTATGGCGTTGCAGTGTGACGTGGCTCCCGAACAAATGGACTGGCTGCAGGGCGACGCAGGCGGGTTGCTGGACGCACCCTCGCTGACGCAGGCCACGCCTTCCCCATCGGCATCCACCGTCGCCGTGCCAAAGGACTTCGTCGAGCTGGCCGCCACCTGCCTGTGCCACCGTGACCCGCAGCGCATGCCGCTGCTGTACCGCATGCTCTGGCGGATCACCCATGGCGAGCGCGCCCTGCTCTCGAACCCCGCCGACCCGGACGTGATCCGCGCGATGGCGCTGGCCCAGGCCGTGCGCCGCGACAGCCACAAGATGAAGGCGTTCGTGCGATTCCGCGAGGTTCCCGGCGAGCCGGACGCTTTCATTGCCTGGTTCGAGCCGGACCATCACATCGTGGATCGGGCCGCCTCGTTCTTCCAGCGTCGTTTCACCGGCATGCGCTGGTCGATTCTCACGCCGTATCGCAGCGTGCATTGGGATGGGCAGCAGCTCGCTTTCGGGCCGGGCGCGCAGCGCAGTGATGCGCCTGCCGAAGACGCGCGCGAGGAGCTGTGGCGGACCTACTACGCGAACATCTTCAATCCCGCGCGTCTGAACACCCGAATGATGCAGCAGGAGATGCCGGCGAAGTACTGGAAGCACCTGCCGGAAGCGTCGCTGTTACCCACACTGGTACGTGACGCCGGCGACCGCGTGCAGGAGATGCACGACCGTCAGGCGCAGGCCCCGCAGCGCCGGATTCCCGCCCACCCTGTTCCGCAGCGCCAGCCCGTCACGGCGCGTGGCGATGACCTGGACCGCCTGCGCACCGCGGCGGCGAGTTGCCGCCAATGCCCGTTATGGGAGCCCGCCACCCAGACGGTGTTCGGCGAAGGTCCGCGCGATGCCCAGATCATGTTGGTGGGCGAGCAGCCCGGTGATAGCGAGGACCTGAGCGGTCATCCGTTTGTCGGCCCAGCCGGCCAGTTGCTCAACCGCGCATTGCAGGAGCTGGGCATTGATCGCAGCACGCTTTACCTCACCAACGCGGTGAAGCATTTCCGATTTGAGCGGCGAGGCAAGAAGCGTATCCATTCGAAACCACAGGTCACTCACATCAATGCCTGCCGCCCCTGGCTGCTCGCCGAGATCGAGCAGGTAAGTCCGAAGGTGATCGTGTGCCTGGGAGCGAGTGCTGCGCGGGCGGTTTTTGGCAGCGGGTTCAACCTGAGCCGTGACCGGGGGCGTTGGCATACGTTGGAAGATGAAACGCGCGGGTTCGCTACCGTGCATCCGTCATGGGTACTGCGACAGGAGGCTGGGAAGCGGGAGGAGGCGTATCGGCTGCTGGTGGATGACCTGATGGCCTTGCGTACGCAGTCGACCTAGCCATCGTCCTGTCATTCGCGACATCACCTGCCCGCTGTTCATGGACCCAGCGCATCATCAGAAATAGTTGTTCGCGTCAGTGAACACCGCCTTTCACACCAAACGGGCTGTAGCTCGTGAACGCGGGTTTCCGAAGACGAATCCAGTCATCCGACTCTCGTATGCTCAGTCCATGACTACCCGAAAGCCCAACCCCAAAGAACGTGCCAACGCCAAGTTGGATGCTCCTCGACAGAAGGGCTATCCGCTGATCGGGCGCTTCAATACAGAGACACCGGAAGAGGAGATCCGACGGATCTACACCATGACGCCGGAGGAAGTAGACGAGGTCATACGCATGTCTGGAATCCTCACTTACTCCGGCAAACTGAAACGCGGCTACCGATGAACGTTGGTCGCCCTCATATCGGCCATTACCGTCGACGCAGAAGCAAAAGCGCCGGGCAGATGCCCGGCGCTTCTAACTCTGTTGACGCTCTGATCAGAACCGGGCGCGCACGCTGAACATCACATTGCGCGGATCTGCATAGTACGTATTGAAGGTGTTCGGACCGTACTTGCGGAAGTAGCTCTTGTCGAACAGATTGTTGACGTTGAGCTGCAGGCTGATCGCTTCGGACAGGTCATAGCCGGCCATCACGCCGTAGACCGCGTAGCCGCCCTGACGCGAGGTCACCCCACGCGAGGTCACGTAGGTCTCGCTCTGGGCCTGCACCGACGCGCCTGCGCGGAGCTTGTTGAGCACACCCGGGAACCGGTAGCTGGTGGACAGGCGCAGCAGGTGGCGGGGATCGGCCGAACGCAGCGGCTGGCCGAGATTCGCTGCGCTGGGGTCGCGCAGGTACTCGGTGCGGGTGTTGGTGTAGCCGGCCATCATCTGCCAGCCCTCGGTCAGCTGGCCGCTGACTTCCGCTTCCCAGCCCTGGCTGCGGGTCTTGCCGCCGTCCACCTTGCAGTAGCCGGTGGTGTAATACGGCAGGCACGGATTGGCGCTGGAAGCGTCGTCCATCGCGCGACCGACGTTATTGATGCGGAACGCCGACAGCGCCGCATTCAACCGGCCGGCGAAGAACTCGCCCTTGATGCCTGCTTCGTAGTCCTGGCCGGTGATCGGCTTCAGCAACTGGCCGTCGGCCTGGTAGGCATTCTGCGGAACGAAGATCTCGCTGTAGCTGGCATACAGGCTCAGCGTGGAGCTCAGGTCGTACACCAGGCCCGCATACGGCATGAACTCACGGTCCACACTGTAGTTGCTGGACGGGTTGGTCGGCACGCTGTATTCCCACCAGTTCAGGCGCGCGCCCACCAGGGCGGTCAGCGGATCGGTGATCGACACACGCGCTACCGCGAACACGCCCTTCTGCTGCGTCTCGTTGTTGATGCCGGCATAGTACGTGCCCACGTCGCCTTCCTGCGGCGGAGCGTAGCTGGTGTACGGGTCCCAGGTGCGCGCGTCGACATTGCGCATGCGGTTGATGCCCCAGTAGCCCGACGAGTTGGCCGTCTTCACGTTGCGGCCTTCCGCGCCCACGGTCAGCTGATGGGTACGCCCGAACAGCTCGATCGGACCTTCAGCGACGAAGTTGACCGCGTTCTGGTGGCTGCCCGCAGGACCGTAGATGGCCGTATCAACGTCGACCAGGTACGGATTGCTGGTGTTCGAACGCGAGAACGAGGTCTGGATGAAGGGGCCGTTGTAGCCGAAACGGGTGAACGCATAGCTGAGCGCCGTGCGCCAGCCGTTGTCAAAGCGGTGCTCCAGCGACAGGAAGGCCTGCTGGTTGTAGCGGTTCCATTGATTCCACGACGCGCCCAGGTAGGTGCTGCGCGGCAGGTCCAGCGCGCGACCGTCGAAATCGCTGGGCATGCCGCCCCAGGAGCCGGTGGCGTCGAGGTCGGTCTGCTGCAGGCTGGCGGTGAGCAGCGTCGAGTCGGTCAGATCGGCCTCGATCACGCCGTACACCGTGCGCTTCTCTTCCTCGCGTGCCTTCTGGAAGAAGTCCTTCTCGTCATAGGCGGCCACCAAGCGGCCACGCACCGTGCCGGCGCTGTTGAGCGGGCCGGACACATCGGCCTCGGCGCGGCGACGGTCCCAGCTGCCCACGCTCAGCGCGCCGCTGGCCTGGAAGGTCTCGGTCGGACGCTTGCGCGCCATGTTGACCGTCGCCGACGGGTTGCCCGCACCCTTCAGCAGGCCTGCGGCACCGCGCAGGATTTCGACGCGGTCGAGCACAGCGGTATCGGGCTGGATGAACACCGAGCCGGACTGGTCGATCGACAGGCCATCGATCTGCAGCGCGTCGATGGAGAAGCCGCGCGAGAAGTAGGTCACGCGCTCGCTGTCGACGTAGTCGACGGTGACGCCGGGGGTGTTCTGCAGCACGTCGTGCAGGTCCAGCAGGGCACGGTCATCCAGCAGCTGACGGGAGATCACGGTGACCGGCTGCGGGGTCTGGCGGATGCTCTGCACGCCCTTGAACAGCGTGGTGGCCTTCGCACCATAGTTGCCCGAGCCTTCCGTATTGGCATCGCGGTCGGCGCGCACGTTCAAGGTGTCCAGGGTCTGGGCCTGGTCAACGCCAGCGGCCACTTCGTCTGCGAAGGCCGGCGTGGCAGCAAGCAGGGCCAGGGACAGCGCGCTCATGCGCAGGACCGGCAGACGCGTGAAGGGCACGCGGGCCGGGTTTAACGTGGGGGAAGGCATCGAACGTAACTCCTGACGGGAAAGCGGTGACCGCATTGGCCAGCGCTGCGTCAGTCGGACGGCCACCAATGCAAATGAGTTGCAATTGCAGGCATTATCGGGTTGCCTTCAGGATTGTGCAAGTTTTGTTAAGGCGCGGTGCCGCCACTTGCTGCGCGTTCGCGCGAGGAGCCAAAACGTAGAGCGGGGGCTCTGCCCCGCTCCCCGCAATCTAGAAGTCGCAGCCGCCTACAGGCACCCAGCGAATGGCATCGCCAAACTTGCAGGGCTCCATCGGCGGCGCCACCGGAGTACCGGGCCCAACCGTTACCACACCGGTTGAACCTCCTCCTCCTCCGCCTCCACCCACGACGCCACCCGGTCCACCGCCGCCGCCAATCGGTGACGCATTGCTCATTGTCCCCCCACCCCAGAAGTCGCCTGTGTCAGTGATGGTGTAAGTAGTGCAGAAGCCGCGGCTGCAAACACTTATGCTGTCGCCAGTGAACAATCGGTCCCGGTTCTCCAGCATTTTTTTCCGATACTGATTCAGGAATGCCAGTGTAGAAGGGTCGGGCATACGTGGCTCGAGCAAGCAGGTGCCGCAGTAGTAAGGCCCAAAGTGGCGCGGCGGTATGACGTTGGTTGCGGCTGCAATCCCTATGCCAAGCGCGGCAATGCCGACGAAAATTATGATTCCATTCCTTTTGACCATTTTTTCTCTCTTCAAGGTTCGCAACAGGACGAGTAGATCCGGCGCGAAAGGGCGATCGCCGATTCCCGCTGCTTGATCGATAGCCCTTCTTCAAGGTCCCGCATCGTGATTGGCGCGGACAAACCGGGTTGAATCCTGTTTGCAGCTAACGCATACGCGTAGGCCATTTCCCGGTTCTTCTGGACGATCAAGCCTCTGTCATAGGCATCGGACAGCCGCAGAACGGCGTCGAGATTGCCTGTTGCAGCAACGTCATGAAGGTAGGTCGCGGCGTTCTCCTTCCACGCGATGATCGACTCGGGGTTGTTCAACCTCTCGAAAGGGTCGCCGAGCACCGTTGCTGTATCGATCGTGTAATAGAGCTTTGCTTCGATGGAGCCTTGTTGTGCGGCGAGCGCCAGCCATTTCCCCTCCATGAACCCCGCATCGCCATAGAGCTCGCTGCACTCTTGAAGTTTTCGCTCCATGGTCCGCAGATCCACCATGCCTAGTGCTGGTGTCCCAACGCCAACTGGCCCGTGGGTTGATCTGACGAGTTGACTCCTGCAATCCATTACGGTCAGGTAGATATCGAAGGTCGCCAGTCCGTCTCCACTGTCCGACATGGCAAGACGTTCCTTCACGTATGCCAACGCGTCCCCAGGAGGGCGGATATCCCCCACCCTGGCGATCTGATATGACTTGGCTCCAAGGCTCTGGAATACCTCAGAATGGATCCGTTCCCGAACCTCCTCCATCGAGAGCCGACGGTCTGGGAGCTGGCGGCTTGGGCTAGGAGGTATTGCCGCAAGGCGTGACCGAGGGTCGTCCCTGCAACGCTCGGCATGGCAGGCCGCGCCTCCAGTTGTACTCATCAGCGCCGGTAGCGCTGCTGTAGCGATGAACCCGACAGCCAGGACTGCTACTACGATGGTCTTGCGGTGCTGCATCCGTGCACTTCCTCTCCGGGGTTCGAAACAGCGCTCGTTCGCCGAGAGCCGATCTTCATCCTGCCGGGAAGAGCGTCGCACCACTTCAAGAAATCAATCAGCTCCGCCAGGATTCACTGCCACGCACCCGTCGCGGGTGCTGACGCATCTACACACCTTGATCAGCAACGCAGACTGGCGGATTCGTAGAGCGGGGCTTGCCCCGCTCCCACGACCGAAGCCGGCGTCAGTGAGCCGCCATGTAAATATCCTGGAGAACCGCCTTCTCCAGCTCCAGCTCCCCAAGCAGGTTCTTGACGATATCGCCCAGACTGAGGATGCCAACCAGACGGTCACCCTCGGTGACCATCAGATGCCGATGCCGCGAGTACGTCATCAACGCCATCGCCTGCTTCAGCGTCGCCTCGGGCGAGATGCCTTCCAGCCCGGCAGACGGTAACGACGAGATGACCCGTCGACCGGCCTGCGGGCCGTCGTCGGCAAGGCTGCGCACGATGTCTTTCTCGGAAATGATCCGGACCGGCACATCGTCGCGGGTGACCACCAGCGCGGCGATCTTGTTTGCGCTCATCTTGTGCGCGGCGGCACCGATGGTGTCCTCCACGTCGATGGTGATGACGGCTTGTTTCTTCAGCTGCAGAAGTTCACGAGCGTTCATTCTGGTTCCTGTTGCAGGGTACTGAGTGAGTCAAGTGACAGTTCGTCGCAGAACTGGTTGACGACTCTGAGAATGGCACCGGGCGTAGAACCGGCGCTGAATGTTCCGGGCAGAGAGGGCTAAAGTTTTTCGAGCAGCCAGCTTTGGCACAGGAGATGCCTATTCATCATTTCCCGAAATGCTTGACCTGCCTCGATCAAACGGGAAATGATCCAGCACCGTCCCGTCAATGGAATTGACCGTGTACCTTCGTGATGTCATGGTGTTGCCTACCGAGCACGGCAGGGAAGGCATTGGTCGCCTTCGCGCCGCCAGCGACCACGTACTGAATACCCTTCGCCATTACCTGCCGAAGAAGTACGACTTCAACGGCATGTGGCGACTGGTCATTTACCTCGGCCCGAACACGGACGGCAAGCGGTTATGGTCGCCAGAGGCCACCGGTGGTGTCGGCGAGTTTCTCGCTGAAAGCTTCGATCTGGATGGCTGGTTCGATGCCCCGCAGGACGAGCAGGACGTGCGCATACTGCAGTGCGTGCAAGACGCGTTGGTCGACCGCGCCGCTGAGTTTGGTACCGATGCAGAGCCGCTACGCACGGCAGCACAGAGCGTCCGCGACGCAGGCTATCGCCTGGACACCGAATTGCCCTGCTCCCGCACCCACCCCAGCCGGAAGTTCCGGGTCCGACTGATCCGGCGTTTCGCACCAGGCGGTACGTTCGTCATTGCCCGGGTGACCACGCCGAAGGGTGAAGTCCTGTACGAAGAGGAACTACTGGCCGGTGAATGGGTGGTCACGGTTGGAGACGACTATCGCGGCGGCCGATGGAACGGAGATACGCTGGAAATACTGGGCGTATCAGGAAAGATGACTGCGAGTGTCCCGTGTGTGCGGTATCTCTAGATCTGTTCTGCGTAGCTCACCGGCAATGTTGTACCGAGCTCTGTACGCGGATGACCGAAAATCGAAATCTCTATTCACGGGTCTGTTCTAGCGTTACCTCGGCTCCCTTCCTCAAGAACGCAGACAAGAAATGAACATCATCAAGTACGCTGGCTACGAGGGCACTGGCGAACTGGATCAGGAGAGCTTGGTCTGCCGGGGAAGGATTCTCTTCATTGACGATCTGGTGACCTATCAGGCCGACTCGCCAAAGGATTTGCAGGCGGCCTTTGAAGAGGCAGTGGATGACTATCTGGCGACCTGTAAGGCGCTGGACCGTCGCCCACAGAGCCATTGAGCGGAACCTTAGAAGTCCGTATCAGGCCCGCACTTCAGAGAGCGGCCCATCTGCGCGAGCTCTCTGCTCACATCGCATTGACCTGAAGTTTCAGGCACAACGCCCTTGTCACTTTCAGAATGGTCGAGAAGTCCGGGCTACGCTCACCCGACAATGCGCGATACAAGATATCACGCGACACACCCGCCTCGCGCGCGACTCTGGTCATGCCTTGTGCACGAGCGATATCGCCCAACGCCCTGGCGATGAACGCGGCATCACCCTCGCTCTCTTCAATGCAGGCATCCAGATAGGCCGCCATCTCCTCCGGAGTACGGAGGTATTCGGAGACGTCGAATGTGCTAAACCCTCTGGCCTTCTTTGACTTCATGAACTCAACTACCGCCTTGGCTTGAAATGATCGAAACCGCACCATCGATCTTGCCATCCGCATGCGAATCCGAGCCAATCAAGACATCAAGCGTCTGATTAGGCACAAAAATATGCCGGTCGACGAACTGTCTATTAGGCTACAGGCGTAGTAGCAATCCTCGCCACGATCTGTGTGAGGAGTGCTCTGGAGCCTGATCTCTCCTCGAACGCGTTTCAACCCAGCTTTCCCGTCGCCCTGACCGGAAGCAATCCAAGAGGAGATTGATGGTGCGCAAGAAGACTGATGGCTCGCTCAACATTAACGCTGCAGACACTGCAGAAGACCAAGAAAGCAAGAAGCCCAGCGCCGGCTGGTACCGACCCAGATATGTACGCGTTGGCGTACTGAATGGCCCGGATGGTCGGCCCGTCATCGTGGACGGAACTTACGTGCCCTACTTCAAGATGCGTGGGATGTGGATACATCGAATGGGTGGCACGGTGCGTAGTCGTCTTCGTATCGATGAAGAGCCTGGGCGGATCATTCTGTCGGTGGATGAGCCGGTGGTTAAGGTGAAGAAGGTTCGGGGGAAGGTGTCGGCGTAGTTGGAGGCGTGGGGCCGGCGCGGAGTGCGGACATGCATGGCGTGTCCGTACGTGCGCGAACGAAAAATGGCCGGTCATTGACCGGCCATTTGCGCGAAGAGCAGCGGGGCAAGCCCCGCTCTACGGGATTTCCATCAGTGCCGGCGTCCCCGACGGCGATGGGATTTCGATCACCATCCACGCAGACATGCGTGGCGGGATCGAGAAGAGCGTTATTCGACGGTGACGCTCTTGGCCAGGTTACGCGGCTTGTCCACGTCGGTGCCGCGTGCGAGTGCGGTGTGGTACGCCAGCAGCTGTACCGGGATGGTGTGCACCACCGGGCTGAGCACGCCGGCGTGGCGCGGGGTGCGGATGACGTGCACGCCTTCGCTTTCGGAGAAATTGCTGTCCTGGTCGGCGAACACGAACAGCTCGCCGCCGCGGGCGCGCACTTCCTGCATGTTCGACTTCACCTTTTCCAACAGGCTGTCGTTGGGGGCGATCACCACCACCGGCATGTCTTCGTCCACCAGCGCCAGCGGGCCGTGCTTGAGCTCCCCGGCCGGGTACGCTTCGGCGTGGATATAGGTGATTTCCTTCAGCTTGAGCGCGCCTTCCAGTGCAATCGGGTAATGCAGGCCACGGCCGAGGAACAGCGCGCTGCTCTTGCGTGCGAAACGTTCCGCCCACGCGGCAATCTGCGGTTCCATGTTCAGCGCATGCTGCACGCTGCCCGGCAGGAAGCGCAGCTGTTCCAGGTACTCGGCTTCCTGCGCGGCATCAACGCGGCCATGCAGCTTGCCCAGCACCACAGTCAGCTGGAACAGCGCAGCCAGCTGGGTGGTAAAGGCCTTGGTCGAGGCCACGCCGATCTCGGCACCGGCACGGGTGTAGCAGACCAGTTCGCTGGCGCGCGGAATAGCGCTTTCCGGCACGTTGCAGATCGACAGCGTGTGCTTGTGACCCAGGCTCTTGGCGTACTTCAGCGCCTCCATGGTGTCCAGGGTTTCGCCGGACTGCGAGATGGTGACGATCAGATGCTTGGGGTTGGCATAGGCGGCGCGGTAGCGGTACTCGCTGGCGATTTCCACGCTGCACGGCAGGCCGGCAATCGCTTCGATCCAGTAGCGCGCGGTCAGGCCGGAGTAATAGCTGGTGCCGCAGGCGAGAATCTGCACGCCTTCAATGCCGGCCAGCACGCTTTCGGCATTCTTTCCGAACAGCTCGGCCGGGAAACCACCGGCGTCGATCGCCGCTTCGATGGTGTCGCCCAGCGCGCGCGGCTGCTCGTGGATTTCCTTCTGCATGAAGTGGCGGTACGGGCCGAGTTCCAGCGAGGCCAGCGACACATCCGACAGGTGCACGTTGCGGACAACCGGCTGGTCGTGCTCGTCGTACACCTGCACGCCGTCGCGGCTGACCTCGGCGGTGTCGCCCTCTTCCAGGAAGATCACCTTGCGGGTGGCCGAAACGATGGCCGACACGTCCGAGGCGACGAAGTTCTCGCCCTCGCCCAGGCCGACCAGCAGCGGGCAGCCCATGCGGGCGCACACGAAGTGGTTGGGTTCGGCGCGGCTCATCACGGCCAGTGCATATGCACCGGTCAGTTCCTTTACGGTGCGCTGCAGGGCAGTGAGCAGGGAATCGCCACCCTTCAGGTGATAGTGCATCAGGTGGGCGATGACTTCGGTGTCGGTCTGCGACTCGAACACATAGCCCAGCGCGCGCAGCTTCTCGCGCTGCTCCTCGTGGTTTTCGATGATGCCGTTGTGCACCAGGGCCACGCCGTGGCTGATGTGCGGGTGGGCATTGGCCTCGGTGACGCCGCCGTGGGTGGCCCAACGGGTGTGGCCGATGCCCAGCTGGGCGTCGAAGCCTTCACTGGCGGCGGCCTTTTCCATTTCGGCCACGCGACCGGTGCGGCGCACGCGGCGCACGTCCGGCTGGGCCTGGGTCTTGTCGATGACGGCAATGCCGGAGGAGTCGTAGCCGCGGTATTCCAGGCGCTTCAGGCCTTCGATCAGAACTGGAACCACATCGCGATCGGCGATCGCACCCACAATGCCGCACATAGCGTCGTATCCCTGCTGTAGAGGCCCGCATTCTAACGTGGCCGCCCGGAAGGCTTGGTGCGTGTCCGCTTAACAAAAGTGTCCGGCACAGTGTCCGCGGACACCCGGACAACCTTGAGGGTTACGCAAGCCATTGTTTTCCAAGGGCTCAAAGTTGGCACGAAGTCTGCTTTGTATTCACGCAGACCCAACGCGAACGAGCCCGATGATCCGCGACACTTCCGCCCAGGACCAATCCTTCGCCCCGACGGCCACCGCCGCGCCCTGGAAACGCTGGCTGTGGCCGGGCCTGGCTGCCCTGGTGGTACTGCTTGCCATCGGCTTCGCGGTGCGCGCCTGGCTGGGGGCCAGCCGCTCGGTGGACAGCAGCCGCGTCCGCATTGCAGAGGTGACCAAAGGCGACCTGGTCCGCGACATCGCCGCCGACGGCCGGGTGATCGCCGCCAACAGCCCGGTGCTGTACGCGATCTCGGCCGGCACCGTGGACCTGAAAGTGGTGGCCGGTGACGTGGTGAAGAAGGGGCAGGAACTGGCAATCATCGACAGCCCGGAACTGCGCAGCAAGCTGGCCCAGGAACAGGCCACCCTGGCCGGCCTGGAGGCCGAAGCCAGTCGCGCCCAGCTCGACGCCACCCTGGCCCGGGCCAAGGCACGCAAGGACACCGACCAGGCCAGCATCGAGCGCCAGGCCGCCGAGCGCGACCTGCAGCGCTATCAGCGCGGCTATGACGGCGGCGCGGTGCCGCAGATCGACCTGGCCAAGGCCAACGACACCTTGAAGAAGGCGGACATCTCGCTGGCCAACGCCCAGACCGACGCGCGCCTGCAGGGCCAGGGTGCGGACCTGGACGCCCGCAACAAGCGCCTGCTGGCCGACCGCCAGCGCGCGGTAGTGGACGAAGTGCAGCGCCAGGTGGATGCGCTGACCCTGCGCGCGCCGTTCGATGGCCAGGTCGGCCAGGTGCAGGCCACCCAGCACACTCAGGTGCCGGCCAACGCACCGGTGCTGGGCGTGGTCGACCTGTCGCGCTTCGAGATCGAGATCAAGGTGCCGGAGAGCTTCGCCCGCGACCTGAGCATCGGCATCCCGGCCCAGCTCACCAGCGGCAACGGTCAGCCGTTCCCGGGCGAGATCAGCGCAGTGTCGCCGGAAGTGGTGGCTGGCGAAGTGAATGCCCGCATCCGCTTCACTGACAAGCAGCCCCAGGGCCTGCGCCAGAGCCAGCGCATGCAGGCCCGGGTGGTGCTCGACACCCGGCGCAATGTGCTGAAGGTGGAGCGTGGCCCGTTCGTTGAACAAGGCAATGGCCAGGCGTACGTGATGGACGGCAGCGTCGCCATCCGTCGTCCGGTGCAACTGGGCGTGAGCAGCCTGGGCGAAGTGGAAATCCTTTCAGGCCTGCAGCCCGGCGAGCGCGTCGTGGTCTCAGGCAGTGATCTGTTCGGCGATGCCGAGCGCGTGTCCGTCAACTAACCCTTACGACTTCCAGAAGGAAACTGTCATGCTTGAGATGCGCTCGGTTGCCAAAGTGTTCCGCACCGAACAGGTGGAAACCCACGCCCTGCGGTCGCTTGACCTGCACGTGAAAGAAGGCGAGTTCGTCGCCGTGACCGGTCCGTCCGGCTCCGGCAAGACGACCTTCCTCAATATCGCCGGCCTGCTGGAGACCTTCACCAGCGGCACCTACCTGCTCGACGGCCAGGACGTGAGCAAGCTCGGCGATGACGCCCGCAGCAAACTGCGCAACCAGAAGATCGGCTTCATCTTCCAGGGCTTCAACCTCATCTCGGATCTGAACCTGTTCGACAACGTCGATGTGCCGCTGCGCTATCGCGGCATGCCGGCGGCCGAACGCCGCCAGCGCATCGAACACGCACTCAAGCAGGTGGGTCTGGGCTCGCGCATGAAGCATTACCCGTCGGAACTGTCCGGCGGCCAGCAGCAGCGCGCCGCGATTGCCCGCGCCCTGGCCGGCAGCCCGCGCCTGCTGCTGGCCGACGAACCGACCGGCAACCTGGACAGCCAGATGGCACGCGGCGTGATGGAACTGCTGGAGGAGATCAACGCGGCCGGCACCACCATCGTGATGGTCACCCATGATCCGGAACTGGCGGCGCGTGCGCAGCGCAACGTGCACATCGTCGATGGCCAGGCCACCGATCTGGTGCGCGAACCGGTGCTGGCCACCCCGCGCCCTGTTGTTGCTTCGGTCAACGAGTGAGGCCTGCCATGATCGCCTACTACTTCCGATTGGCCCTGCGCAGTTTCCGGCGCAACAAGGTGCTGACCGCGCTGATGGTGATCGCCATCGCGCTGGGCATCGGCGCGTCGATGACCACGCTCACGGTGTTCCACGTGCTTTCCGGCGACCCGATTCCGCAGAAGAGCGACCGTCTGTTCAACGTCCAGCTCGACCCGCGTCCGATGATCGGCTACCAGCCCAGCGAGGAACCGGAGGAGCAGGTCACCCGCTTCGACGGCGAAACCCTGCTGCGCGAGAAGAAAGCCAAGCACCAGGCACTGATGACCGGTGGCGGCGTCACGGTGGAGCCGGATAGCAGCACGCTGCGTCCGTTCACCACCGATGCGCGCTACACGTCGACCGACTTCTTCGCGATGTTCGATACGCCATTCCTGTATGGCCAGGGCTGGAAAGCCGACCAGGATGAAGGTCGCGGCCGCGTGGCGGTGATCTCCAAGACCCTCAACGACAAGCTGTTCAATGGACAGAACAGCGTGGGCCGCCCGCTGCGCATGGATGGCCACACCTTCAACGTGGTCGGCGTGCTGGATACCTGGAACCCCAACCCGCACTTCTACGACCTGGAAACCGGTCGCTACGGCGACAGTGAAGACATCTACGTGCCGGTCTCCACCGCGCTGGACCTCAAGTTTGGCCGCAACGGCAACATGAACTGCTGGGGCAATGCGAACGGTGAGGAAACCGCACTCAACGCGCCCTGCGTGTGGATGCAGTACTGGGTGGAGCTGGACTCGGCCAGCGATGCCGCCGACTACCGTGCGTACCTGGAGAACTACTCCGCCCAGCAGAAGGCGGCCGGTCGCTTCCAGCGTCCGTCCAACGTGCGGCTGCGCAACGTGATGGAGTGGCTGGACTTCAAGCAGGTGGTGCCCAGCGACGTGCGGCTGCAGCTGTGGCTGGCACTGGGCTTCCTGGCGGTGTGCCTCATCAACACCGTCGGGCTGCTGCTGGCCAAGTTCCTGCGTCGCAGCGGCGAGATCGGCGTGCGCCGTGCGCTGGGGGCCAGCCGCGGGCAGATCTTCCTGCAGTCGCTGGTCGAGGCCGGCACGGTGGGGCTGGCCGGCGGCATCCTGGGCCTGGGGCTGGCCATGCTGGGCCTGTATGCCGTCCGCCAGCAGCCCGTCGACTACGCCAAGTTGGCCACCTTGGACGGGTCAATGCTGCTGCTCACGTTCGGTCTGACCCTGGCGGCCAGCCTGCTGGCAGGCTTCCTGCCGGCGCTGCGCGCGATGCAGGTCACCCCCGCCATCCAACTCAAGTCGCAGTAAGTATCCGGAGCACACCATGGATATCCGTCCCATTCTGACCACGCTGCGCCGGCACAAAACCGCTGCTGCCCTGATCGTGCTGGAGATCGCCCTCACCTGCGCCATCGTCTGCAACGCACTTTTCCTGATCGGGCAACGGCTGGAGAAGATCAACCAGCCCAGCGGCATCGCCGAGAAGGAATTGCTTGAAGTGCGCCTGGGCGGCATCGGCACGCAGGTGAACGCCACCGCCCGCACCCGTGAAGACCTCGCCGCGCTGCGTGCCATTCCGGGCGTGAAAAACGCGGTTCCACTCAACCAGCTGCCCTTCCGCCGCAACTCGTGGAACACCAGCGTGTCGCTCATTCCCGACCAGGAGCGGCCCAATTTCAATGCCGCGCAGTACATGGTCAGCGAAGGCACCGTCGATACCATGGGACTGGAGCTGGTCGCAGGCCGCGACTTCCAGGCCGACGAGTACGCGGATCTGGAAGACGTGGAAAAGGATCCCACCATCGAACAGCGCGGTTCGGCGGTGATCCTGAGCAGCCGCGCCGCGCTGAAGCTGTTCCCGGACGGGCAGGCGGTCGGCAAGACCATCTACAGTGGCAAGATGCCGCTGCGCATTGTCGGCGTGGTGAAGGAGCTGGCACGCCCGGTGACGGTCGAGTCGGACACTGGCTACTCCATCATGCTGCCGGTGCGGGTGAACTATGACCTGGGCCTCTACCTGATCCGCGTCACCGACCCGTCGCGTCGCCAGGAAGTGCTCAACGCGGCCGTGGCCGCACTGGAAAAGGTGGACACCAACCGCATGGTGCGCGGCAAGCTCACCTATGAAGAACAGCGCGAAAAGTACTTCCAGAACGACCGCGCCATGGTTGGCCTGCTGATCACGGTGTGCGTGGCCCTGCTGGTGGTGACTGCACTGGGCATCGTCGGTCTGGCCAGCTTCTGGGTGCAGCAGCGGACCAAGCAGATCGGCATCCGCCGGGCGCTGGGGGCGACGCGCGGGCAGATCCTGCGCTACTTCCAGACCGAGAACTTCCTGCTCGCCACGGTGGGCATCGTGCTGGGCATGCTGCTGGCCTACTCGATCAACCTGTGGCTGATGAGTGCGTATGAATTGCCGCGCATGCCGGCCAGCTACCTGCCCATCGGTGCGGTGCTGCTGTGGCTGCTGGGTCAGATCGCCGTGTTCGGCCCGGCCCACCGTGCGGCGGCGGTACCGCCTGCGGTTGCCACCCGGAGCGCCTGATGAACACATGCTTCTTCCGCATCGGACTGGCGGCCCTGGCGCTTGCCACCGCCGCCTGCTCGCCGGGCGGACGCACCGAGACCTCGCGCATGGATGTGCGGAGCAACGGCAACCATCTGAGCCTGGAGGCGAGACAGGGCGTGGTCAGCGTACTGGCGGCCAGCCCGGCGGGACGCTTCGGCGTGAATGCGGGCGACCGCGTGCTGCGCGTTGACGGAAAGCCCGTCAGCAGCGTGACCGCATTGACCTCCGCACTGACCGGCAGCCGCGCGCCAACGGTACCGGTGGTGGTGCAGCGCAACGGGAGCGAGCAGACATTGACGGTCAGCACGGCTCCGTGGCTCGCCATTCGGCCCCCCGAGCCGCCCCGCCCGCCCTCTCCGCCCTCTCCGCCCGACCGGCCGTGACCGGTGGCCGGGCCGCACTGCCATGCGGCCCGGCGCTCCGGTACTCTCTGCATTCTGTCCCGTCTTCCGCTGCCGCATGCCTTCGATCCTGATCATTGACGACAATGCCAGCGTGGCCACGGCATTGGACGTGCTGTTTTCGCTGCACGACATCGACACCGCACATGCGCTGTCGCCGGAAGCGGGCCTGGCCCTGCTCGAAGAGCAGCCGGTGGACCTGGTGATCCAGGACATGAACTTCACCGAAGACACCACCTCCGGCGAAGAGGGTGAGGCGCTGTTCCAGCAGATCCGTGCGCGTCACCCGGACCTGCCGGTAATTCTGCTGACCGCGTGGACGCACCTGAGCAGCGCGGTGGACCTGGTCAAGGCCGGTGCGGCCGATTACCTGGCCAAGCCGTGGGACGACCGCAAGCTGCTGACCACGGTCAACAACCTGCTGGAGCTTTCTGAAACGCGGCGCGAACTGGATCGTCGCCGCGAGCGTGAGCAGCGCGCACGCAATCAGCTTGAATCACGCTATGACCTGCGCGGTGCCGTAGTCGCCGACCCGGCCAGCGAGCGCGTGGTCAGCCTGGCCTGCCAGGTGGCACGCTCGGAGCTGCCGGTGCTGATCACCGGCCCGAACGGTGCCGGCAAAGAGAAGATCGCCGAGATCATCCAGGCCAACTCGCTGGTCGCCAAGGGGGCATTTGTCGCGTTGAACTGCGGCGCGATTCCGGCCGAACTGATCGAGGCGGAGTTGTTCGGCAGCGAGGCCGGTGCCTACACCGGCGCGAACAAGGCACGCGAGGGCAAGTTCGAGGCGGCCGATGGCGGCACGCTGTTCCTCGACGAAATCGGCAATCTGTCACTGGGTGGACAGATGAAGCTGCTGCGCGTGCTGGAAACCGGTCGCTTCGAGCGGCTGGGTTCCAATCGCGAACGACAGGTCAAGGTCCGGGTGATCAGCGCGACCAATGCCGACCTGCCGGCGATGATCCGCGATGGCCAGTTCCGCGAAGATCTTTATTACCGGCTCAACACGGTTGAACTGAGCCTGCCGCCATTGGCGGAACGGCCGGGTGACATCCTGCCGCTGGCCGAGCGCTTCCTGGGCGACGGCAAGCCGCTGTCCAGCGCAGCGGCTTCCGCACTGCAGCGTCATCCATGGCCGGGCAACGTGCGCGAACTGCGCAATGTCATCCAGCGTGCCGGCCTGCTGGCGCAGGGCGAGCGCATTGAAGTGGCCGATCTGAATCTGCCACGCGCCGCAGCTGCGCCTCGTGCCGCCGCGCCGACGGTGGACCCCGACCGCAGCCGAATTGAGTCGGCGCTGGCCCACAGCCACGGCATCATTGCCCAGGCCGCCGCGGAACTCGGGCTGAGCCGACAGGCGCTGTACCGGCGCATGGATCGTTACGGTATTCCCCGCGAATGAGCCGGCGCTCGTTCACCCTACGGCTGTTCCTGCGGCTGCTGCCGGTGCTGGCGCTGGCTGCCGCCGGGCCGTGGCTGCTGGCCTACTGGATGGACCACGGCTGGGCGGTGACGCTGATCTCCACCGTCGTGCTGCTGGCGCTGATGTGGTGGACCCTGCGCCGCGCCACCGCGCCGGTGCGTTCATTGCTGCGCGCACTGTCGGGCACCACCAGCAGCTATCGTGACGGCGAGTACAACTTCAGCGTGTACTGGCCCGGCGATGATGAGCTGGGCGACCTGGTGAAAGCGCATCGCGAGCTGGGCGACGTGCTGCGCGAACAGCGCCAGGGACTGGTGCAACGCGAGCTGCTGCTGGACACCATGGTGCAGAACACCCCTGTCTCGATGCTGCTGCTGGCCAATGGCGGCGACGGCATCCAGCGCGTGGTGTTCTCCAACCTGGCCGCGCGCAAGCTGCTGCACAACGGCTGGAAGCTGGAAGGCCAACGCATGGACGACGTGCTGGAGACCATGCCAGTGGAACTGCGCGATGCGATCATGCGCGGCGGCGACAGTCTGTTCGCGGTACGCATGACCGAGGACGACGGGCAGGAGCCGGATGAGGACGACGAACAGGTCTATCACCTGTCACGGCGCAGCTTCCATCTGAACGGCCGCCCGCATGACTTGTTGCTGGTGCGGTTGCTCACCGCCGAGCTGCGCCGCCAGGAGGTGCAGACCTGGAAGAAGGTGATCCGGGTGATCAGCCATGAGTTGAACAACTCGCTGGCACCGATCGCCTCGCTGGCGCACTCCGGCGGCGAACTGGTGCGGCGCGGCAAGACCGAGCGGCTGGAGAATGTGTTCTCCACCATCGAGGAGCGAGCACGGCACCTGGAAGGCTTCATCCGCGGCTACGCACGCTTCGCCAAACTGCCGCAGCCGCAGTTGCAGAACGTGCAGTGGGCGCAGTTCCTGGGTGGGCTGCAGATGCAGATTCCCTTCCAGATGGCAGAGGTGCCGGAAGACCTGCAGGGCCGGATCGACATTGCACAGATGGGCCAGGCGCTGCTGAACCTGCTCAAGAATGCACATGAGGCGTGTGGTGAGGCCGACCCGCCGAATGACGATGTGGAGCTGCGGCTGACGCGCCTGCCGCAGTGGCTGCGCATCGAAGTGCTGGACCGTGGTAAGGGCATGAACGAGGCGGTGCTGCAGAACGCACTGATGCCGTTCTATTCGACCAAGCGCAATGGCACCGGGCTTGGCCTGGCGCTGACGCGCGAGATTGTCGAGGCACACGGTGGGCGGGTGGCGCTGCAGAACCGCCGCGAAGGCGGCCTGTGCGTGTCGATTCTGCTGCCGGGTTGAAGGGGTAACGACCAATGATCGTTACCTACCGAATGGTGGGTGACGACCGCTGGTCGTCACGCCCTCACTTCTTGACCGGACGGTGCCAGCCTTCAATCACCTGCTGGCGTGCACGCGCCACGGTCAGCTGCCCTTCGGGCGCATTGCGGGTGATCACCGAACCGGCGGCAATGGTTGCTCCCGCCCCCACCGTCACCGGAGCCACCAGCGAGCTGTTGGAGCCCACGAACGCGTTGTCGCCTATGGTGGTCTGCGACTTGTTCACGCCGTCGTAGTTGCAGGTGATGGTGCCGGCACCGATGTTGACCTTGCTGCCGATCACTGCGTCACCCAGGTAGGTGAGGTGATTGGCCTTGCTACCCGCCCCCAGGTGCACCTTCTTGGTTTCCACGAAGTTGCCCACGTGCGATCCGTCCTCGAGCACCGTACCCGGGCGCAGCCGCGAGAACGGACCAATATCCGCCGCGCCTTGGCTGACCACGCCGTCCAGATCGCAGTGCGGCTTCACCACCGTGCCGGCGGCCAGCTTCACGTCCTTCAGGCGGGTGAACGCCCCAATGCTGACGCCGTCGCCCAGCTCGACCTCTCCCTCCAGAATGACGTTGACGTCGATCTGCACATCGCGCCCAACACGCACGGTGCCGCGGATATCCAGGCGCGCAGGATCCAGCACGCGCGCGCCCTGCGCGCACAACGCCTTCGCCTCCCTCAGCTGCCACGCCCGCTCCAGCTGCGACAGCTGCCACGGGTCGTTGGCACCTTCGGCCTCCTGCGCATCGTCCACGAACGCCATGTCGGCAGGGGTGTACTCCGCCGCTGCAGATGCAAACACATCGGTCAGGTAGTACTCGCCCTGGGCATTGCTGTTGGACAGCTGGGAGAGCCACATGCGCAGCGCGGTACCGTCGGCGCTGATGATGCCGGTGTTGATGGTGCGTATGGCGCGCTGTTCATCGTTGGCGTCCTTCTGCTCGACGATGGCGGCCACCCGGCCTTCGGCATTGCGCACGATGCGACCGTAGCCGGTGGGATTGGCGACTTCAGCCACCAGCACCGCCAGCCGGCCCGGCTGGGAGAGCAGGTGACGCAGGGTATCGGCGCGGATCAGCGGCACGTCACCGTACAGCACCAGCACCTTGGCATCGTCCGGCACCTGCGGCATGGCCTGTTGCACGGCATGGCCGGTGCCCAGCTGCTCGCGCTGCTCGGCCCACTGCAGGTCGGGCTGGTCGGCAAAAGCGGCGCGCACCGCCTCACCGCCATGTCCATACACCACATGGATGGCGGCCGGCTGCAGGGCGCGCGCGGCATCAATGACGTGCGCCAGCATCGGGCGGCCGGCGATCGGCTGCAGCACCTTGGGCAGATCGGACTTCATGCGCTTGCCAGCGCCGGCGGCGAGGATGATGACGTGCAGGGCTTGGGTCATGGGGCAGCAGGAGTTCAGGGGTGTGACTGCGATTCTAGAACGCATGCAGTTAACATGCTGCGTTTCCCACCCCGGACCCCATGTGAGCCTGATCCGACAAGGCAGCAGCTACCTGATCATCGGCCTGGTGCAGCTTGGCGTGGATTCGGCGCTGTTTGTCGGTGCCACCGCGCTGGGCATGCCGGTCGCGCCGGCCAACCTGCTGGGACGCCTGTGCGGCATGCTGCTTGGCTTCTGGCTCAACGGCCGGCATACGTTTGCTCAGGACGGGCAACACCGCCTGGGCTGGAAGCGCTTTGGCCGCTTCCTGGCATTGTGGGCGGTGATGACCACGCTGAGCACGGTGCTGGTCAGCGCCGTCGCCGATCAGCTCGGGCTGACCCACGCCTGGCTGGCCAAACCCCTGGTCGAGGGTGGGCTGGCCGCGCTCTCGTTCCTGCTGATGCGCTACGTGGTGTTCCGCTGAATGACGGACGATCGCATGCCCGTGCAATTGCGCTGCCGCGCGCATCGACTAGCATGGTCGCCTGTACCTCCAAGGACCTCGACCATGTCACCTGACGCCGCAGACCCGCCACGGATAGCCGTGGTCATCCCCTGCTATCGGGTGCGCGCGCACGTGCTGCAGGTGATTGCGTCGATCGGACCGGAGGCAGGCTGGATCTTCGCGGTGGACGATGCCTGCCCGGAGCAGAGCGGCGCGTGGATCCGCGCGCACTGCGACGACCCGCGGGTCCAGGTGATCGAACACGGCATCAACCAGGGTGTCGGCGGAGCGACCCTGACCGGCTATCGTCACGCGTTGGACAGCGGTGCCGAAGTGGTGGTGAAGCTGGACGGAGATGGTCAGATGGACCCCGCCCTGCTGCGTCGGTTTGCCAGCCCGTTGTTGTCGGGGCACGCCGATTACGCAAAAGGCAACCGCTTCCATCGCATCGGCTTCCTGCGTGGCATGCCCTGGGTACGCCTTGTCGGCAACGCGGCGCTTTCGTTCCTGACCAAGCTGTCCAGCGGTTACTGGCAGGTGACCGATCCAACCAACGGCTATACCGCCATCCGCTGCGAGGTGATACGCGAGCTGGAACTGGAACGGATTGCGCGGCGGTACTTCTTCGAGTCGGACCTGCTGTATCACCTGAACCAGGTGCGTGCGGTAGTCGCCGATGTGCCGATGCAGGCGCGTTACGAGGACGAAACCAGCAGCCTGAGTCCGGCACGGGTGCTGGCACCTTTCCTGGCCGGGCACCTGCGCAACACGGTGCGCCGCCTTGGATACAGCTACCTGGTTCGTGGCTTCTCACTGGCGAGCGTTGAACTGCTGCTGGGAACGCTGCTGCTGCTGGGTGGCACTGCTTTCGGTGTCTTTCACTGGTGGAGCTCGGCGCACACGGGCATTCCAGCGACCGCAGGCACGGTCATGGCAGCCGCACTGCCGGTGATCATTGGCTTCCAGATGCTGCTGTCCTGGCTCAACTTCGACGTCGCCAGCGAACCGCGGCAACCCGTACATCGGCTGTTGGCGGACGAGCAGGCTTTGCGCGCGCGTTGAGGCGCAGCAAAACGCCGGCACTTGGCCGGCGTCTTGAGGTGCACGGTTGAGCCGGGGCTCAGTGCTTGAGGGTCTTGCGCAGGCGCTCAAGCGCCTGCAGCTGGACCACGGCCTCGGCCAGCTTCTGCTGGGCTTCGGCCACGTCCATGGCTTCGCCACGGTTGGCAAGCATGCGCTCGGCTTCTTCCTTGGCCTTGCGGACCTTGGCTTCGTCGATGTCTTCGGCACGGATGGCGGTGTCAGCCAGCACGGTCACGACCTGCGGCTGCACTTCCAGAATGCCGCCGGAGATGGCGAAGTCCAGCTGCTCGCCATTCGGGGTGGTGACCACGACCTTGCCGGGCTTGAGTCGGGTGATCAGCGGGGCGTGCTTGGGCGCAATGCCCAGCTCGCCCAGCTCACCGGTCGCCACGACCAGGGTCGCTTCGCCACGGAAGATTTCCTGTTCAGCGCTGACGATGTCGCAACGAATGGTGCTCATGATCAGGCCTTCTCAGCCATCTTCTTGGCCTTCTCGACCGCTTCTTCAATGCCGCCGACCATGTAGAACGCCTGCTCCGGCAGGTGGTCGTACTCGCCATCGACGATGGCCTTGAAGCCACGGATGGTGTCCTTCAGCGACACGTACTTGCCCGGCGAGCCGGTGAACACTTCGGCCACGTGGAACGGCTGGCTGAAGAAGCGCTCGATCTTGCGGGCGCGCGACACGGCCTGCTTGTCTTCTTCGGACAGTTCGTCCATGCCCAGGATGGCGATGATGTCCTTCAGTTCCTTGTACTTCTGCAGGGTCTGCTGGACGCGCTGGGCGGTGTCGTAATGCTCGGTGCCGATGACCAGCGGGTCCATCTGGCGGCTGGTGGAGTCCAGCGGATCGACGGCCGGGTAGATACCCAGCGAGGCGATCGAACGCGACAGGGTCACGGTCGAGTCCAGGTGGGCGAAGGTGGTCGCCGGCGACGGGTCGGTCAGGTCGTCCGCGGGCACGTACACGGCCTGGATCGAGGTGATCGAACCATTCTTGGTCGAGGTGATGCGTTCCTGCAGAACGCCCATTTCCTCGGCCAGGGTCGGCTGGTAACCCACCGCCGACGGCATACGACCCAGCAGTGCCGACACTTCGGTACCGGCCAGGGTGTAGCGGTAGATGTTGTCGACGAACAGCAGCACGTCCTTGCCCTTGCCGTTTTCGTCCTTCTCATCGCGGAAGTATTCCGCCATGGTCAGGCCGGTCAGGGCCACGCGCAGACGGTTGCCCGGCGGCTCGTTCATCTGGCCGTACACCATCGCCACCTTGTCGAGGACGTTGGAGTCCTTCATTTCGTGGTAGAAGTCGTTGCCCTCACGGGTACGCTCACCCACGCCGGCGAACACGGACAGACCGCTGTGCGCCTTGGCGATGTTGTTGATCAGTTCCATCATGTTGACGGTCTTGCCGACGCCGGCACCGCCGAACAGGCCGACCTTGCCGCCCTTGGCGAACGGGCACATCAGGTCGATGACCTTGATGCCGGTTTCCAGCAGCTCGGTGGCCGGGGACTGGTCTTCGTACGACGGGGCTTCGCGGTGGATTTCCCAGCTGTCGCTGGCGGCCACCGGGCCGGCTTCGTCGATCGGACGGCCCAGCACGTCCATGATGCGGCCCAGGGTGCCCGGACCGACCGGCACCGAGATGGCGCGGTTGGTGTTGGTGGCAACCAGGTTGCGCTTCAGGCCGTCGGTGGAACCGAGGGCGATGGTACGCACCACGCCGTCACCCAGCTGCTGCTGGACTTCGAGGGTGATTTCGGTGTTGTCGACCTTCAGTGCGTCGTACACCTTCGGCACCGACTCACGCGGGAATTCGACGTCGACGACCGCGCCGATGATCTGAACGATCTTGCCCTGACTCATTGCTGCATCCTCTAATTTAAATGCTTTGACTGTGCGCGTCAGACTGCTGCCGCGCCGCCGACGATTTCGGAAATTTCCTGGGTGATCGCTGCCTGGCGGGCCTTGTTGTAGACCAGCTGCAAGGTTCCGATCAGCTTGTTGGCGTTGTCGCTTGCCGCCTTCATCGCCACCATGCGTGCCGCATGTTCGGAAGCGACGTTCTCCAGCACGGCCTGGTACACCAGCGATTCCACGTAGCGGGTCATCACGTGCTCAAGCACGGTGGCCGCGTCGGGTTCGTACAGGTAGTCCCAGTCATGGTGCGCCACCTGCTTTTCAGCCGGCGGCAGCGGCAGCAGCTGATCGAAGCTGGCCTTCTGCACCATCGTGTTGATGAAGCGGTTGTAGACCAGGTAGACGCGGTCGACCTTGCCTTCGGTGAAGGCGTCGAGCATCACCTTGATCACGCCGATCAGCTGTTCCAGGTGCGGCACGTCACCCATGTGGGTCACGCTGCCGACCATGTTGACCTTGATGCGACGGAAGAAGGTCGATGCCTTCTGGCCGATGGTCACCACGTCGATCTCGGCACCCTTTTCCTGGTACTGGCGGACTTCGCCCAGCATCTTGCGGAACAGGTTGTTGTTCAGGCCACCGGCCAGACCACGGTCGGAGGAGATCACGATGTAGCCGACCCGCTTGACCTCGTCACGCTGGACCAGGAACGGGTGCTGGTAATCGGTGCTGGCCTGGGCCAGGTGACCGATCACCTGCTTCATCGCCTGCGCATACGGACGCGAGGTCTTCATGCGATCCTGCGCCTTGCGGATCTTGGAGGCCGACACCATCTCCAGCGCGCGGGTCACCTTGCGGGTGTTCTGCACGCTCTTGATCTTGGTTTTGATTTCGCGACCGCTTGCCATCTCTTATTCCCGTATCGCGGGGCGGGCCCCGCGGTTGTTCGTCGAAGCGGGGCAAGCCCCGCTCTACGCGCTTACCAGCTGCCGGTGGTCTTGAACTCGGCGATGCCCTTCTTGAAGGCACCTTCGATGTCGTTGTCCCAACCGCCGGTGGCGTTGACCTTGCCGATCAGCTCGCCCTGGGTATTGGCGAAGTGCGCGTGCAGGCCTTCTTCGAAGGCCAGCAGCTTGGCGACCGGCACGTCGTCGAGGTAACCCTCGTTGACGGCGTAGATCGACAGCGCCTGGTTGGCGATCGACATCGGGGCGTACTGCTTCTGCTTCATCAGCTCGGTGACGCGCTGACCGCGTTCCAGCTGCTTGCGGGTGGCTTCGTCCAGGTCCGAGGCGAACTGCGCGAACGCCGCCAGCTCACGGTACTGGGCCAGCGAGATACGGATGCCGCCGGACAGCTTCTTGATGATCTTGGTCTGGGCTGCACCACCGACGCGCGACACCGAGATACCGGCGTTCACGGCCGGGCGGATGCCCGAGTTGAACAGGTCGGTTTCCAGGAAGATCTGGCCGTCGGTGATCGAGATCACGTTGGTCGGCACGAACGCCGAGACGTCGCCGGCCTGGGTTTCGATGATCGGCAGTGCGGTCAGCGAACCGGTCTTGCCCTTCACTTCACCCTTGGTGAACTGCTCGACGTACTCTTCCGAGACGCGGGCCGCACGTTCCAGCAGACGGGAGTGCAGGTAGAAGACGTCGCCCGGGTAGGCTTCACGGCCCGGCGGGCGCTTCAGCAGCAGCGAGATCTGGCGGTAGGCCACGGCCTGCTTGGACAGGTCGTCGTACACGATCAGGGCGTCCTGGCCGCGGTCCATGAAGTACTCACCCATGGTGCAGCCCGAGTAGGCGCTGATGTACTGCATGGCAGCCGATTCGGAGGCGGTTGCAGCGACGACCACGGTGTGGGCCAGCGCGCCGTTTTCTTCCAGCTTGCGCACGATGTTGGCGACGGTCGAAGCCTTCTGGCCGATCGCGACGTACACGCACTTGATGCCGGTGTTCTTCTGGTTGATCACCGCGTCGATGGCCAGGGCGGTCTTGCCGGTCTGGCGGTCACCGATGACCAGCTCGCGCTGGCCGCGGCCGATCGGAATCATGGCGTCGACGGACTTGTAACCGGTCTGCACCGGCTCGTCGACCGACTTGCGCCAGATCACGCCCGGAGCCACGCGCTCCACCGGCGCGGTCAGCTGGGCCGCGATCGGGCCCTTGCCGTCGATCGGCTCACCGAGCGCGTTCACGACGCGACCCAGCATTTCCGGGCCGACCGGCACTTCCAGGATGCGGCCGGTGGTCTTGGCCACGTCGCCTTCGCGCAGGTGCTCGTAGCTGCCCAGGACCACGGCGCCGACCGAGTCGCGCTCCAGGTTCAGGGCCAGGGCGAAGGTGTTGTTCGGCAGTTCGATCATTTCGCCCTGCATCACGTCGGCCAGACCGAAGATGCGCACGATGCCGTCGGACACGC
The DNA here is from genome assembly GCF_032103445.1 of Stenotrophomonas sp. Lineage (GTDB taxonomy): Bacteria > Pseudomonadota > Gammaproteobacteria > Xanthomonadales > Xanthomonadaceae > Stenotrophomonas. The sequence goes on along the minus strand of NZ_DAMDFR010000008.1, from coordinate 29,233 downwards.
TGGTCACGGTGCCTTCGTTGCGCGATTCCGCGGCCAGCTTGACCTTCTCGATGCGGTTCTTGATCAGTTCGCTGATTTCGGAGGGGTTGAGCGTGGTTGCCATCGTCAAGTCCTAGTGCCGGCGGTCAGGCCGGACGTTAAATGAATTCAGTTAGCGAGCGCGGTCTGCAGGCGCGACAGCTTGCCCTTGAGCGAGCCATCGATCACCACGTCGCCGGCGTCGATCACGGCACCGCCGATCAGCGAGGCGTCGACCGCCGTGGTGACGTCCACCTCACGGCCGAAGCGCTTGCGCAGCGCGGCCTTGATGGCGTCCAGTTCAGCGGAGGACAGCTCGGCGGCCGAGGTCACAGTGGCCTTGACCACGTGTTCGGCTTCGGCGCGAAGCTGGTCGTACATGCCAGCGATTTCCGGCAGCAGCGGCAGACGGTGCGCCTCAGCCAGCAGGCTCAGGAAGCGACCGAAGGTTTCGCTGGCCGAGGCCGGAGCGAGCAGCGCGACGGCATCGTCGCGGCCCAGTTCCGGGTTCGACAGCAGGGCCGACACGCGCGGATCGGCGGCCACGTGGGCGGAGAACGCAAGTGCGTCCGACCACGGCGCGAACGTGCCTTCGTCGCGCGCGGTCGCGAACGCGGCGCGGGCATACGGGCGTGCAAGCGTGAGGGCCTGGCTCATCGTTTAGATCTCCGAGGCCAGCTCGTCGAGCAGCGCCTTGTGGGCGTTGGCGTCGATTTCGCGCTTGAGCAGCTTTTCAGCGCCGGTCACGGCCAGAGCGGACACCTGCTTGCGCAGATCTTCGCGGGCACGGTTGGCAGCAGCATCAATCTCGGCCTGGGCCAGTTCTTTCTGGCGGGTGGCTTCGACGATGGCTTCGTTCTTGGCGGCTTCAACGATCTGGTTGGCGCGCGCGTGGGCCTGATCGATGATCTCGTTGGCCTTGGTGCGGGCGTCCTTCAGTGCTTCGTTGACCTTTTCCTGTGCCTGGGCCAGATCCTTCTGGCTGCGGTCAGCAGCGGCGAGGCCTTCAGCGATTTTCTGCTGGCGCTCTTCGATGGCATTCATCAGCGGCGGCCAGATCTTGGTCGCGATGATCCAGATCAGACCGGCGAACGCCAGTGCCTGGGCAACGAGGGTAAAACCGATTTCCATGGGGTTCGCTCAATCTGGGGTGACGGGGTGGATGCGCCACCAAAGCGGCGCATCCGGTCCTTCATCCGCGAGCGGGTGCCGTGTGGCACCCGTTCGTTTCAATCCGCTGGATCAGCCGGCCAGAGCCTTGGTGACGGCTTCGGCGAAGACCGAGCTCAGCGGGTTGGCGAAGGCCAGCAGCAGGCCGACGGCGACCGAGATGATGAACGCGGCGTCGATCAGGCCGGCGGTGATGAACATACGGACCTGCAGCACCGGGATCAGTTCCGGCTGGCGGGCGGCCGACTCCAGGAACTTACCGGCCATGATGGCCAGGCCCAGACCGGCACCCAGCGCGGCCAGGCCGATCATGATGCCGACGGCGAGGGCGGTGGAGCTCTGAATCTGCGCGAAGTTGGTCAGGACGGCGGCAAAGTACATGGTTATCTCCTGGAACTAATTAGTAGCTAAGGGTAATGAAACGGATGAAGGGTGAAGCGAAAACTCAGTGAGCGTCTTCCGACAGGCTCAGGTACACGATGGACAGCATCATGAAGATGAACGCCTGCAGCGGAATCACCAGCAGGTGGAACAGCATCCAGCCCAGGCCGAATGCACCGCCGGCGATGGCACCGACGATACCTGCACTGCCCAGCACCCAGATCAGCAGGAAGACGATTTCGCCGCCGAACATGTTGCCGAACAGTCGCATCGCCAGCGAAATCGGCTTGCTCAGCCATTCGACGATGTTGAGGATCAGGTTGAACGGCATCATCCACTTGCCGAACGGCGCGGTCAGGAATTCCTTGGTGAAACCACCAAAGCCCTTGGCGCGCAGCGAGAAGAACAGCATCAGGAAGAACACGCTGATCGACATGCCCAGGGTGGCATTCACGTCAGCGGTGGGCACCGGCTTCCAGTACGGGATGCCCAGGGCTTCCAGCGGCAGCGCGATGAAATCGGCTGGAATCATCTTGACGAGGTTCATCAAGAGGATCCAGAAGAAGATGGTGATGGCGATCGGGGTCACCAGCTTGCTGGTGCCGTGGTAGGTGTCCTTGGCCTGACGGTCAACGAACTCCAGGCAGATTTCCACGAACGCCTGCCACTTGCCCGGCACGCCGGCGGTGGCCTTGCGGGTGGCCAGCCAGAAGCCGAACACCATCAACAGACCCAGCGCGACCGAGGTCACGATGGTGTCCACGTGGATCGCCCAGAAACCGCCTTCCTGCATGTGGAAGGTCAGGTTGTGCAGGTGATGTTGGATGTAGGAGGTGGGTGTAAGCGCCTCGCCTGCCATGTGTCCGGAACCTTGAGTTAAATAAATAAAGAGGGATCAGAGCCTGGCCATTGCCAGGGCCTGGAACATCAGTCCAACGGCGACTCCGGCCAGCAGCGCCAATGCAGGCAGCTTGAAGACCACGAAACACACCGCCAGGACACCAAAAACCAATACCAGCTTCACCACCATGCCCAGGATCAGGCGCAGCAGCGCCGAACCGGCCGCCTGCACACCGCCCGTGAGCGCCATCCGCGCCGCGATCGAGCCACCAATGGCGATCGCAACACCCGGGGCCAGCGCTCCAAGCGCGGCTTTCGGGCCTGCCAGCAGCAGGAAGATCAGCGCCAGGACAGCCACTGCGGCCAGCGGGTAGACCGCAGCGCGCAGCATCAGTCGCCGACCCGCATCAACGGAGTTCAGCACACGAAGTCCTGCATGTTTGTGAGAAGGATGACCGGGACCAGAACAAGTGCCCCGTCGAGCCGCCAAATTATAGCAACGGGACAATTTGCGAGACAACCGCCCCCTGTTCATCCCGGAAGGCCGCAAGTTGCTGCATCGCCACAGTTTTTGGGGCCTCTGGCGGGCCAATCCCGTCATCCGGTGACGCTTCCGATGCCGCATCGCAGCATATTGAACTTTGGTCGCAGGCGGCGGTCTGTTCAATCGGCCTGTCGCTTCATCCTCGTCGACGCCCTGTTGCAGGCCACATGGGTGGCCCCGAAGCTCTCTCCGGGGCCACCCTTTTGTCAAAGATGCCAAAACGCGGACCCGGTCACATCCCGGCCGCCCGCGACTGAACGGTACACGCCCCGTCCACCATACGTTCACGAATGGTGGACGTCGTCGCAGCGCACAGTGATTCCACTTCTTCGAATCACTTCAAGGATCCTTCCTCATGCGCCTGTCGCTCTCGTTGCTCGCCCTTCCCCTCGCCCTGGCCACGCTGGCACATGCCGGCACTGCGCATGCCGCTGAAGGCGATGACCGTTTCGCGCTGCGCCTGGGTGCGATGAACATCGACTCGGACAACACGATCCGCGGCAGCACCACCATCGCCGGACAGGACCTGAGCTTCTCGGAAGACTTCAAGCTGGGCGGCAAGGAATGGGAGCCGCGCGTGGACGGCCTGTTCCGGATCAGCGACCGTCAGCGCCTGATCTTCAACTACTTCAAGTACGACAAGGACCGCCGTGAAACGCTGGATGAAGGCATCAGCTTCGGTGATGAGAGCGTGCCAGCCGGCAGCTTCATCAAGGGCGAACTGAAGTACCAGGTGGCCAGCCTGGTGTACGACTACTCGGTGGTCGACACCGACACCTTCGATCTGGGCCTGCAGCTGGGTGCTGAGTACGCCAAGGTCAGCACCAAGGGATACGCCTCGGTGGGCACGCTGTATGAAGGCCAGTTCCTGGATGAAAGCACGGACGGTGTGGCACCGGTGGTGGGCGCACGCTTCACCATCACCCCGTCGGAGAAGTGGATGATCACCGCGCAGGGCCAGTACCTGAATACCGACTGGGGCAACTTCGATGACTACGAAGGTGACCTCACCCGTGCCAACGTGATCGTCGACTACCGCATGACCAAGAACTTCGGCCTGTTTGCCGGCTACGACTGGTTCCGTCTGGACGTGGACCAGAAGGGCAGCGACGGCATCATTGGCCTGAAGCAGGAGTTCAAGGGCCCGGTGGCGGGTATCAGCGTGATGTTCTGATCGCGCGTGAAGAGCAGCCGGGCAAGCCCGGCTCTACGAAAAAGCCCGGCTTTCGCCGGGCTTTTTTTACTTCTTCTTCGGAATGTACAGGTCGGTGATGGTGCCGTCGTAGATCTCCGCCGACATTGCCACCGACTCGCTCAGGGTCGGATGCGCATGGATGGTGTGGCCGATGTCTTCTGCTTCCGCACCCATTTCAATCGCCAGGCCGATTTCCGCCAGCAGGTCACCGGCATGCACGCCGACAATGGCACCACCGATGATGCGGTGGGTTTCTTCGTCGAAGATCAGCTTGGTGAAGCCCTCGGTGCGCCCGATGCCGATCGCGCGACCGCTGGCCGCCCACGGGAACTTGGCCACGCCGACCTTCAGGCCCTTGGCCTTGGCTTCGGTTTCGGTCACGCCGACCCAGGCGATTTCCGGGTTGGTGTAGGCCACCGACGGAATCACGCGGGCCACCCACTCCTTCTTCTCGCCCGCCGCCACTTCCGCGGCCAGCTTGCCCTCGTGCGTGGCCTTGTGGGCCAGCATCGGGTTGCCGACGATGTCGCCGATGGCAAAGATGTGCGGCACGTTGGTGCGCATCTGGCGGTCAACCGGAATGAAGCCACGTTCGGTGACCTGCACACCAGCGGTTTCAGCAGCGATCTTCTTGCCGTTCGGCGAGCGGCCCACGGCCACCAGCACGCGGTCGAAGGTGCCCTGCGCCAGCGCCGGGGTTTCGCCTTCAGCAGCGGCTTCGAAGGTCACGGTGATGCCCTTCTTGTCGGCGCTCACGCCGGCTGCCTTGGTCTTCAGGTGCACTTCGATGCCCTGCTTCTTCAGGCGGTCGGCCAGCGGCTTGACCAGATCCTTGTCGGCACCCGGCATCAGCTGGTCCATGAACTCGACCACGGTGACCCTGCTGCCCAGCGCGGCATACACGGTGGCCATTTCCAGGCCGATGATGCCGCCGCCGACGACCAGCAGCGAACCCGGCACTTCGGCCAGTTCCAGCGCGTCGGTGGAATCCATCACGCGCGGGTCGTCCCACGGGAAGTTCGGCAGCTTCACCGCCTGCGAACCGGCGGCGATGATGCATTGTTCAAAACGCAGCAGCTGGGTCTTGCCGTCGTCGCCGACGATCTCCAGCTCGTTGGCCGACACGAAGGTGGCCACGCCCTGCACGGTGCGCACCTTGCGCTGCTTGGCCATGCCGGCCAGGCCCTTGGTCAGCTGGGTGACCACCTTTTCCTTGTAGCCGCGCAGCTTGTCCAGGGTAATGGTCGGCTTGCCGAACTCAACGCCGAAGTCACCCGCGTGGGCCACTTCGTCGATGACGGCGGCCGCGTGCAGCAGCGCCTTGGACGGAATGCAGCCGACGTTGAGGCAGACGCCGCCGAGGCTGGCGTAGCGCTCGATCAGCACGGTGTCCACGCCCAGGTCGGCCGAGCGGAATGCAGCGGTGTAGCCGCCCGGGCCTGCGCCCAGCACCACCATCTTGCACTCGATATCAGCCGGCTTGCCCGACGACAGCGCCGGCTTCGGCGCGGCCGGTTCGGCGGGAGCGCGATGCGACGGAGTCACCGGCGGCTTGCTGGCCGGCGCGGCGGCCTTCGGCGCTTCGGCGGCCGGAGCCGCGGCAGCGCCTTCGGCTTCCAGCACCACCACCACGTCGCCTTCAGACAGGGTGTCGCCCAGCTTGACCTTCAGTTCCTTGACCACGCCGGCGGCCGAGGACGGCACTTCCAGGGTGGCCTTGTCCGATTCCAGCGTGACCAGGCCCTGGTCCTTCTTTACCGTGTCGCCCACGGCAACCAGCAGCTCGATGACCGGCACGTCGCTGTAATCGCCGATGTCGGGAACCTTGATTTCAATAGTGGCCATTCGTCTTCTCCTGGTGCTCAGCCGGCCTTGCCGGCGAGCAGTTCCTGCAGTTCGTCGAGCGACTCGTCCAGATCATTCCAGCGACGGTCGAGCTTCTTTTCCTTGGTGTCGCTGGCTTCGATCAGCAGCGCCACCTGTTTCATCATCAGCTTGCCGGCCCCGCACTCCCAGGGCGAACCGCTGTAGCGCTCGCCGTCCACCTGGAACGACAGCACATCGCCTTCGCTGACCGGAGCCTTGCGCTCGGCGGGCACGGCCGAGTCCAGCGCAGAACGCCAGCTGCGGACCAGGCGCTGCGCCAGCGCGGCCGGGATGCTGACCTGGTACTGGTCCGGCTCCTGGTCCACGCGCAGTTCCAGGCCGCCGCTGCGGGCGCTGTTGTTCCAGTTGTAGACGCGCTTGTCGGCCTTGCTGTAACGCAGGGTCCATTCCTGGTCCTGGGTGCCGGGCAGCAGCACCACGCCGGTTTCCACGCCACTCTTGGGCAGGGTCACCAGCGACAGCATCGGCTGGGCCTGGCCGGTGAACAGCGTTTCCACGGCTTCGCCATAGTTGCTCACCGCCGGCGGCCAGCCATGGCCGAGATCGGTGGTGCATGCCGCCGAAGCGCCAGGGGCAACCACCAGACCCAGCAGCATCACCATGTAGAGCCGGGCCATGCCCGGCTGCACAACCCGCCGGAGCCTCACAGCAGCACGCGCCGCATGTCGGCCAGCACCTGCGACAGGTAGGTGGTGAAGCGTGCGGCCAGCGCGCCGTCAATGACGCGGTGGTCGTAGCTCAGCGACAGCGGCAGCATCAGCTTGGGTTCGAATTCCTTGCCGTTCCAGACCGGCTGGATCGACGACTTGGACACGCCCAGGATGGCCACTTCCGGCGCATTCACGATCGGGGTGAACGCGGTGCCGCCAATGCCACCCAGCGAGCTGATCGAGAAGCAGCCGCCGCTCATGTCGGCCGGACCCAGCTTGCCGTCGCGCGCCTTCTTGGCCAGTTCGCCGGTTTCCTGCGCGATCTGCACCACGCCCTTCTTGTCGACGTCGCGGATCACCGGCACGACCAGGCCGTTCGGGGTGTCGGCAGCGAAGCCGATGTTGAAGTACTTCTTCAGGGTGAGGTTCTCGCCGGCCGCATCGAGCGAGGCGTTGAACTCGGGGAACTTCTTCAGGGCCGCGGCACTGGCCTTGATCAGGAAGGCGAGCATGGTCAGCTTGATGCCGGCCTTCTCGTTTTCCTTGTTCAGGGCCACGCGCAGGGCTTCCAGGTCGCTGATGTCGGCCTGTTCGAACTGGGTGACGTGCGGAATCATGGCCCAGTTGCGGGCCAGGTTGGCACCGGAAATCTTCTTGATGCGCGACAGCGGCTGGGTTTCGACTTCACCGAACTTGCTGAAGTCGACCTTCGGCCACGGCAGCAGGTTGAGGCCACCGCCGGCCGCCACCGGGCCGGCACCGGTGGCCGCGCCACCGCTGGTCAGCACCGACTTGACGAACTTCTGCACGTCGGACTTGGTGATGCGACCGCCCTTTTCCGTGCCGGTCAGCTGGTTCAGGTCGACGCCCAGTTCGCGCGCGAACACACGCACCGCCGGGGTGGCGTACGGCACCTTGGAGGGCAGCACGCTGTCGGCATTGAACTGCACCGGCGGGGTGGCGGGCGCGCCGGCCGACGGGGCGGCGGCGATCTCGCGCGCGGCCAGCTTGTCCGGCTGGGCCGGAACGGCCACCGGCTCGACCTTGGTGGCGGTTTCGGCAGCGGCCGGCGCAGCAGCCGCTGCGGCCTGGGTCGGAGCCGGCGCAGCAGCGCCTTCGGCTTCGATGATGGCCACGACCTTGCCCTGCGACAGGGTGTCGCCGACCTTGACCTTGATTTCCTTGACCACGCCGGCAACCGACGACGGCACTTCCATCGTGGCCTTGTCCGACTCCAGGGTCACCAGGCCCTGGTCCTTCTTGACCGTGTCGCCAACGGCAACCAGCACTTCGATCACCGGAATGTCGGTGTAATCGCCGATATCCGGCACGGTGGCTTCCACCGGTCCTGCCGAGGCAGCCGGGGCAGCGGCCGGAGCCGGAGCGGCGGCGGGTGCAGCCTGGGTCGCCGGGGCCGGGGCGGCAGCCGCAGCGGCCTTGGCCGGCGCGGGGGCTGCGGGAGCCGGGGCCGGCGCAGCTTCGCCTTCGGCCACTTCGATCAGCGCCACGACCTTGCCCTCGGACAGGGTGTCGCCGACCTTGACCTTGATCTCCTTGACCACGCCGGCAACCGACGACGGCACTTCCATCGTGGCCTTGTCCGACTCCAGGGTCACCAGGCCCTGATCCTTCTTGACGGTATCACCAACGGCGACGAGCACCTCGATTACCGGGATATCGCTGTAGTCACCGATATCGGGGACAAGTGCTTCCTTGATTTCGGCCATGGGGATAACTCCGGCAATCTGGTGTAGGGAATCGCCTATTGTGGGGGCAGGAGGCGTCAGCGCCAACTAGATGCGGCAATTTTCAACGCCGCTGTCCCGGGACAGGCTGTTGCAGGTGCCGCCCCTCATGGCCTTTGCCCGGAAATCGGCGGCGCTGCGGATTTTCCAGTCGGTACCGTATTGTCCCGTGCCCAGCGCGGCTACTGCGCCAAGGCGGCCGCCACCGGTTGCCAGGCGGCGGTCAACCGCTGCAGCGACCAGCCGGCATTGGCTGGGCTGGTGGAGGGCAGCGACCACACCGGCAGCGCGGCGGCACGGGGGTCCTGCAATGGCTGCACGTGCCGGCTCCACGACGCGAACGCGGTGCCGCCGTTGCAGGCGATGCCGCGCAGCTGGGGCAACTGTCGGATCAGCGCCGGCAGTGGATTGACCACCTCGCTGCCGCGCACGATGTCCGCATCCAGGCTGCCGCGGCGGTCGCACTGACCGATCACGTCCCAGAGGCCGATCCCGTGTTCGCGCAGCGATTGCAGCCGCTGCAGGTAGGGCAACGTGGGATCCAGCCCACTCAGGGCCGCCATCAGCGGCCAGAAGCGATTGCGTGGATGCGCGTAATACTGCGCTGCCTGCAGCGAGGCCACACCGGGCATGGAACCGAGCACCAGCACGCGGCACTGCGTGTCGGTCTGCGCAGGCAATCCGATGCAGCGGGTGGTTTCCATCACATCTTCTCCAGCTGCGTGAACGTCACTGCAGGCGCCAACGCGCGCCACAGCACGGGCTGCGAACTGCTCGCTGAACAATCACAACTATTTTTTAACGTGCGTCGGATTCGATTCATGTTGCGGGGAATACGTTTGCCTCACCCCGAAACACGGGGCCAAGAACAGAAAATACCTGAGGAGATTCCCCCATGCGCTCCATCCGCACTCTGACTCTGGCTACGCTGACTGCCCTCGCCTTCGCCCCGGCCGCATTCGCGCAGGATTCCACCGCTGACGACACCGCTTCGGGCAAGCATTTTGCCGTGGTGGGCGGCGTGTCGCTGCTGCAGCCGAAGAATGATCCGATTGACGGCATCAAGAAGGTCGATGGTGGCCCGGCTCCGACCGTGAGCTTCAGCTACTACATCAACGACAACTGGGCGGTGGAGATGTGGGGTGCCGCCGACAAGTTCGATCACCGCGTGCGCGGCAATGCCGGCAACCTGGGCACCGTCGAGCAGCAGCCGATCGCACTGAGTGGCCAGTATCACTTCGGCCAGGCTGACAACGTGTTCCGTCCGTTCGTCGGCGTGGGTTACTACGAATCCAACTTCAGCAACGAGAATCTGGCCAGCGATGTCGGCCACGTCGGCCTGGAAACCGCCAAGGGCGCGATCGGTACCGTCGGTGTGGACATGAACATCAACAGCACCTGGTTCGCCCGCGCCGATGCGCGCTACATGCACGCGCGTCCTGACCTGACCGTCAACGGCCGCAGCACCGGCGAAGAAGCCAAGCTGGACCCGTGGACCGTGGGCTTCGGTATCGGTGCCCGCTTCTGATCCAACGCACCTGCGCACACAACGGGCTCCTTCGGGAGCCCGTTGTCGTCTGGGCGGTCTTCATTTGTCCTTGCCTCAGCGCCCCGCATAGTGACTGCAACGACCCCACCGCACCGGGGAGGTGCCGATGGAAGACATGCTGGACCTGCTGGTGGTGGGGGGAGGCATCAACGGGGCGGGCATTGCCCGCGACGCGGCTGGACGGGGCTGGTCTGTATGCCTGTGCGAACAGGACGACCTGGCCGCACATACGTCCAGCGCCAGCACCAAGCTGATTCATGGCGGGCTGCGCTATCTGCAGTACGGACAGTTCGCGCTGGTGCGCAAAGCGCTGCGCGAACGCGACGTGGTGCACCGGCTGGCCCCGCATCTGGTCACCCCGACGTCGTTCATCGTGCCGCAGGCATCGCCGGGACGACCGGCGTGGATGGTGCGCGCCGGGCTATGGCTTTATGACCATCTGGCCGACGCAGGCCCGGCGTTCCCGCACGCGCGGCGACTGGATCTGCGGCGCGACCCGCGCGGCGCGGTGCTGCGGGAGCCCTTGCGCACCGCCTTCAGCTATAGCGATGCGCGCGTCGATGACGCACGGCTGGTGCTGTTGAACGCGCTGGACGCGCAGGAACGCGGCGCGCAGATCCGCACCCGCACCCGCTGCGAACAGCTGATCCGCCATCGAGACCATTGGTATGCGGTACTTCGACAACAGGACGGCCAGATGATCCGGCTGCGCGCCCGCGCCGTCGCCAATGCCACCGGCCCATGGGCCGGCAATCTGATCGAGCGCGCTGGCATGGATGCACCGATCGGCCTGCGTCTGGTCCAGGGCAGCCACATCGTGGTGCCACGCCTGTACGACCATGACAGCGCCTACCTGCTGCAGCAGCCGGACAAGCGCGTGGTGTTCGTGCTGCCTTTTGAGGACGACTACAGCCTGATCGGCACCACGGACGTCGACTATGACGGCGATCCGGCCGAGGTTCGCACCAGCGCGGACGACGTGGACTACCTGTGCGCCGCCGTCAGCCGATGGCTGCGCAGGCCGGTGACGCCTGCGCAGGTGATCTGGCAGTTCAGCGGCGTGCGTCCGCTGCTGGCCGACCATCACCAGGACGCCGCGGCGGTCACCCGCGATTACCGGTTGCAGCTGGATGCCCAGCAGGCCCCCATCCTCAACGTGCTGGGAGGCAAGCTCACCACGTTCCGGGTGCTGGGCGAGGAAGCGGTGAACCAGTTGGCCACGGCGCTGGGCCGCACTGAGCCGGCGTGGACCGCGCAGGGTGCGGTGCTGCCGGGGGGTGAGGACGGTGACTTCAGCACGGTGCTGGCCGCGCTGCAGTCGCGTTACCCGCAGCTGCCGGCTGCGCTGCTGCGCGGGTTGGCGCACCGGCATGGCAGCCGTGCAGTAAGCGTGCTGGGCGAGGCGCAGCGCGTTGATGCGCTGGGTACGCATTTTGGGGCGCAGCTATACCAGCGCGAGGTGGACCATATGGTGGCGCATGAGTGGGTATGCGAGGCGGATGATCTGCTGTGGCGGCGTAGTCATCTGGGGTTGAAGCTGGATGGCGTGCAGCAGGCGGCGCTGGCCGATTACATTGGTGGCCGGACGAAACGGATCGTTGACCCATCGTGAGGGCCGGCCAACGGCCGGCGCTACCGACCACGACCGACCAACCCTCCGGTAGCGCCGGCCGTTGGCCGGCCCACGAGAACCTGGAATGAACCCGAACTACATCCTCGCCATCGACCAGGGCACCACCAGCTCCCGCGCGATTCTGTTTGATCGCGCCGGCCACATCGTGGGCAGCGCGCAACGCGAGTTCACCCAGATCTTCCCGCAACCGGGCTGGGTGGAACACGACCCGCGCGAGATCCTGACCAGCGTCTACACCACGATCACCGAACTGCTCAACCGCGAGCAGATCGATGCCCGCCAGATCGCCGCGATCGGCATCACCAACCAGCGCGAAACGACCGTGGTGTGGGACAAGACCACCGGCCAGCCGATCCACAACGCGCTGGTCTGGCAGTCACGGCAGAGCCACGCGATCTGCGAACAGCTCAAGGCAGACGGCCATGAAGCGCTGATCCGCGAGCGCACCGGCCTGCTGGTGGACGCCTACTTCTCTGCCACCAAGATCCGCTGGATCCTCGACCACGTGGACGGTGCCCAGGCGCGCGCCGAGCGTGGCGAACTGCTGTTCGGCACCATCGACAGCTGGCTGGTGTGGAACCTCACCGGCGGCGCGGCGCATGTGACCGACATCAGCAACGCCGCGCGCACCCTGCTCTTCAACATCCACACCCGGCAATGGGACCCGGAATTGCTGGCACTGCTGGACATTCCGGCAGCGTTGCTGCCGGAGGTGCGCAGCTGCAGCGAGGTGTATGGCACCACGCGTGCGCAGTTCTTCTTCGACCAGCACATTCCCATCGCCGGCATGGCGGGCGACCAGCAGGCGGCACTGTTCGGCCAGGCCTGCTTTGCCCCGGGCATGGCCAAGAACACCTATGGCACCGGCTGTTTCATGCTGATGAACACCGGCGCGCAGGCGGTGACCTCACGCAACGGCCTGCTGACCACGGTGGCCTGGGAGGTGGACGGCCAGGTCGAGTACGCACTGGAAGGGTCGATCTTCGTCGCCGGGTCGGTGGTGCAGTGGCTGCGCGATGGCCTGCGCCTGTTCTCCCGTTCCAGCGAATGCGAGGCGTACGCCGAGCGCGTGCCCGATACCGGTGGCGTGTACATGGTGCCCGCGTTTGTCGGGCTGGGCGCGCCCTACTGGCGCAGCGATGTGCGCGGGGCGATGTTCGGCCTGAGCCGGGGCACCACCCGCGAGCACTTCATTCGCGCGGCGGTGGAGTCGATGGCCTATCAGACCCGTGACGTGCTGGCGGCCATGCAGGCCGATGCCGGGATTGAACTGACTGAGCTGCGCGCTGATGGCGGGGCCATGGCCAACGACTTCATGGCCCAGTTCCAGAGCGACCTGCTGGGGGTGCCGGTGCTGCGGCCGCAGGTGGCCGAAACCACCGCCCTCGGCGCGGCCTACCTGGCCGGGCTGGCGGTGGGTTTCTGGGAAAGCCGCGACGAGATCGCGCGGCAGTGGGCGGTAGACCGCCGCTTCATTCCGAAGATGGAGGCCAGCCGGCGTGAAGCGATGTATGCCGGCTGGCAGCAGGCGGTGGAAGCCACCATGGGGTTCCGGGTGCCGTGATCAGAACGCCGGCAACACCGCGCCCTTGTATTTTTCCTGGATGAAGGCCTTCACTTCCGGGCCGGTCAGGGCCTTGGCCAGCTTCTGCACGCGGGCATCGTCCTTGTTGTCCGGGCGCGCGACCAGGAAGTTCACGTAGGGCGAATCCTTGCTTTCAATCGCCAGCGCGTCCTGGGTGGGGTTGAGCCCGGCATCCAGCGCGTAGTTGGTGTTGATCAGGGCCAGGTCGACCTGGTCCAGCACGCGCGGCAGCATCGCCGAATCCAGCTCGCGGAACTTCAGCTGCTTGGGGTTGGCGGTGATGTCGCGCTGGGTGGCCAGGGCGTTGGTCGGGTCCTTCAGGGTGATCACGCCAGCCTTGTGCAGCAGGATCAGCGCGCGGCTGTTGTTGCTGGGGTCGTTGGGAATGACCACGTCCGCGCCGGTGGGCAGTTCATCCAGCGACTTGATGCGGCGCGAGTACGCACCGAACGGTTCGATGTGCACGCCGGTGACGGTGACCAGATCGGTCTTGCGGTCGCGGTTGTAGGCATCCAGGTAGGGTTCGGTCTGGAAGTAGTTCACATCCACCTGCTTCTGCACCAGCTGGTCGTTGGGCTGCACGTAGTCGTTGAACACACGCACATCCAGTTCCACGCCTTCCTTCTCGAGGATCGGCTTGACCACCTGCAGGATCTCGGCGTGCGGCACGGCGGTGGCGGCCACCACCAGCTTCTGGGAATCGGCGGAGGGCTTGCCGCAGGCGGCCAGGGCCAGAGTGGCAGCCAGCAGCGGGAGCAACAGGGTCTTTTTCATGGGGGAGGGTCCGAGGGGGCCAATAGCCGTCAACCTTACCGCACGCACCGCCCCGTGCGGTATCAGGTCCCCATGATCATTCGTAATTGCTCAGCGCCAGCTCCAGCAGCGCCTTGGCCTGCTCGCGCAGTACCGCCGGCTCGATGATCTCGGCGTCCGAACCATAGTGCAGCACGTCCATCAGCAGTTCGCGCGACACGCTGTAGGGCACCTTCAGCTCGTAGCGGCCATCCGGCAGGAAGCGCCCCTGCTGGCGCGAATGCCAGTGCTCATCGGCCACCCAGCGCGCGGCCTTGGCGCTGAACAGAATGGTGGCCCAGCCCTTCGGCGGGCCCGAGAAGATGCCGTAGCTGGCCCCCAACTGCTCTTCAACCTCGCTGTCATCCACGTCGCGGGCGGCGGTGTCGACCACCCGCGCCTTGTAGATGCGGTCCACGGCGAAGCTGCGCAGGCCCTCGCGGCCATGGTCCCAGGCATCCAGGTACCAGTTGTCGCGGTAGTGCGTCATGCGCTGCGGCGACACCGTGCGCTTGGTCGCTTCGTCGGTGGAACGGGCGCGGTATTCAAAGGCCAGCTGCTTGCGCTCCAGCACCGCCGAAGCGACGGCGCGGAAGCTGGCTTCATCGAACTTGCGGCCACGGTGCGGAATCACCCGGACCCGGTCGACCGGCCAGCTGGAAACGCCGGCCTGGGCCGCCAGCAGGCCTTCAATGCGCTGCTGCAGCGGGGCCAGCACCGACGAGAGCACGCCGCCGCCGGTCCGTGACAGCAGGTGCTGCGAGGCCAGCAGGGCATACAGTTCTTCCGAACTGAGCCACAGACCCGGCAGCTCGAACCGGTCGCTTTCGTCTTCCTGGTAGCGGAAACCGGCTTCGCCATCGCCTTCCACCGGGGCCATCAGCGCATCGCGCAGGAAGGCCAGGTCGCGATAGACGGTGGCGCGGGAACACTCCAGTTTTTCCTGCAGGGTACCGACCGTCACCGGGTAGCGGGCGGACTTGAGCAGACGATGCAGGGCGTTGATGCGTTCATATCGGTCCATGCCCCTGATTATGTCCGAGTCGCCGCCGTTGTGGCGGTCCTGGCCCGCATCTTCGGCTATGGTGGGGCCCCTGCCCCGCCCGCCACCGCTCTGCCATGCGCCTGTTACCTGCCGCCGCCCTGCTCTGCCTGCTGATGTCCGCCTGTTCGCAGCCCAGTGAGCCCACCGCATCCGCGCCGGCCATTCCCGCAGCAGCGGCGAGTCCGGCCCAGGCGGTGCTCGAGGCCAGCCAGCGCTTCGGCCAGCTGCGCAGCTTCCAGGCCCATCTGCAGCTGCGCGGCCCGCGCACCGTGGAAGCCGGCATGACCTTCGTCGCCCCCGACCGCTACCGGCTGGAGACCGAGGCCGGTGCGCAGACCATCATCAACGGCACCTTCTTCCTGCAGCAGGCCGGTGAAGTCCGCCAGGTGCCGGTGCCGCCGGAGCTGCTGGCGCAGTGGCGCAGCCCGATTCCCGCCGACACCGCCGCGGCGGAGCTGCAGGTGGAAGACCTGGGCGCGGAGACCGTGGGCGGCCAGACCACCCGCAAATACCGCGTGCGCCACGCCAGCGCCGCACCGGACGGGATGCTGTACTGGATCAACGCCGCCGGCCTGCCGGTGCGCATTGAGCGCCAGGGCCAGAGCAACGGCCAGCCGTTCCAGGCCACCGTGACCTACACCCGTTTTGACGACCCGACGTTGCAGGTCGCGCTTCCCTGAACAGGGGAAAGCCCAAACCCCTGCTAAAGCGGGGCCCGGCAAATGCAAAAAGCGCGTGAAGGCTTCCAGTATCATCGGGTGTTGCTCCTCCCCCGCCTGATCTGGAGAACTGTTGATGTCTGTGCGTGTGACGCTGCTTGCCACCCTGCTGCTCAGTGCCCCGGCCGCCTTTGCCCAGGACACCTCTGAACTGGCCGCCATGACCTCGCCGTGGAGTGGAAGCGGCGGCGAACTGGGCTTCGCCTCGGCGCGCGGCAACAGCAACACCGAAAGCGCCAACGGTCGCCTTCGCCTGCGCTACACCGATGATGACTGGGTCCACAGCATGGACCTGTTCGGCCTGCGTTCGCGCTCGGAATACACCGAAACCGCGGAAGATGGCACCACCACGCGCAAGCGCAACACCACCGCCAACCGCTACACCGGCAGTGCCGGCAGCGCGCTGCAGCTGGGCGAGCACCGCCAGCTGACCGCCACGGTGCGTTACGAGCGCGACGATTTCGCCACCTACGACCGCCAGAGCTCGTTCGGTCTGGGTTACGGCACCCGGTTGATTGACGGCGACCGCTTCTACATGGACGCGCAGATCGGCCCCGGTGTGCGCCGCACCCACAACACCGAAGACGACGAAACCCGCACCGGTCTGATCGGCCGTGGCCTGTTCGACGTGAAGTACTCGCTGACCCCGAACACCGACCTGATCAACACCCTGCTGGTGGAATCGGGTTCGTACAACACCTTCGGCCAGAACGATTTCGGCGTGTCGGTCAGCATGAACGAGCACCTGGCGCTGAAGGCCGCCTGGCAGGCGCGTTACAACAGCGACGTAGCCGTGGACAAGCGCAAGACCGACACCCTGACCACCATGAACGTGGTGTACAAGTTCAAATGAGGTAGTGCCGGCCGCTGGCCGGCAACCAGGCATGTCCTGATCGAAGCGTACGGGGTTGCCGGCCAGCGGCCGGCACTACCGTCATAGCATCGCCGCGGCACCACCATCGAGCAATTCGCGCGCAACACGCTTCCCCAACGCCTCCGGATCATTCCCCGGCCCACGCGCCTCAGCGCGCACCAGCCGCCCATCGGCCACGCTGCCCACCAGGCCCTGCAGGAACAGATCTTCCCCTTCCCACTGCGCGAACCCGGCCACCGGCACGTGGCAGCTGCCATGCAGCGCACGATTCATCGCCCGCTCGGCTTCCACGCAGCTGCGCGTCGGCGCATGGTCGAGCGCGGCAAACAGCGCCATCACCTGCGCGTTGCTGCCATCGCACTCCACCGCCACCGCGCCCTGCGCCGGGGCCGGCAACCATTCCGGGGCGCGCAGCCGGGCGACGATGCGCTCACCCAGTCCCAGCCGCTCCAGCCCAGCCACTGCCAGCACGATGGCGTCGTAGCCGCCGTTATCCAGCTTCGCCAGGCGCGTATTGACGTTGCCACGCAGGTCCAGCAGTTGCAGGTCCGGGCGCAGCGCGCGCAGCTGGGCCTGGCGGCGCAGCGACGAGGTGCCCACGCGTGCGCCGATCGGCAACGCGTCCAGCGAGGCATACAGGTTGGAGATGAAACCGTCGGCCGGGTCATGCCGCAGCAGCATGGCCGGCAGCGCGAACGGAGCGTCCAGCTCCATCGGCACGTCCTTGAGCGAATGCACCGCGCAGTCGGCCTCACCCCGCAGCATCGCCAGCTCCAGCTCTTTCAGGAACAGGCCCTTGCCGCCGATGGCGGCCAGCGAGCGGTCCAGTACTTCGTCACCGCGGGTGCTCATCGGCACCAGCACCACGTTCAGGCCGGGGTGCGCCTGACGCAGGCGGTCGGCAACGTGTTCGCTCTGCCACAGGGCAAGCGGGCTCTTTCGGGTGGCAATGCGCAGGGTGTCCATGTCGCCATTATCGCCGCAACCGGTGCGGCGACCAACGGCCACGGTGTCACAGGTGCTTCAATTCCTGCTTCAGGCTGGCCACACAGCGCCGGCTGACCTCCAGGGGTGCCTTGCCATGCCGCAGCACCGCCTGCACCTGGCCACCGCCATTGCGGCGCAGTTCCACCAGTTCATGCCGGGCCACCAGACAGTTGCGGTGGATGCGCACAAAGCGGCTGGCGAACTCTTCTTCCAGCGACTTCAGCGATTCTTCGATCAGGTCTTCGCCGCGTGCGTGGTGTACCACCACGTACTTTTCCTCGGCCTGCAGGTAGTGGATGTCCTCCACCGGAATCAGCCGCAGGCTGCCCCGCAGGCGCGCGCATAACAGCGTGCGGGCCTGCTGGCTGGGCGTGCTCGGTTGCCCGTTGCGACCGGCCAGGAAGGTGCGCGCACGTTCCAGAGCCGCCGCCAGCCGTTCGGCGCGCACCGGCTTCATCAGGTAATCGATGGCCGCCGCTTCGAACGCCGACAGGGCGTGGGCGTCGTAGGCAGTGCAGAACACCACCGCCGGGCGCGGATCGAAGGTGGCCAGATGGCGCGCGGCCTCCAGCCCGTCCAGCCCCGGCATGGCGATATCGAGCAGCACCAGGTCCGGCTGCAGCTCGGCGCAGGCATGCAGGGCCTGCTCGCCGTTTTCCGCTTCGGCCACGACCTCCACTCCCGGCAGTTCACCCAGCAGGCTGCGCAACCGCTCGCGCGCCAGCGGCTCATCGTCGGCAATCACCACTCTCAAGCAGTCTTCCTCACGGCAGGGGCACTGTGATGTCACAGGCATAGTAGCCGTCGTTCCAGTCCCCCGTCATCCGCGCGCCGGGGCCGTAGCGCCAGGCCAGGCGGTGCGCGATGTTGCGCTGCGCGTGGCCGGCCCCATGCGCCAGCGGCAGGGCCCGCGCCTGCGGGTCCGGCGCGGGATTGCGCACGGTGATGCGCAGCTGGTTGCCCTCGCAGCGCAGTGAAATGACGATGGTGCCGCCGGCCGGCAGGCGCGAGATACCGTGCAACACGGCATTCTCCACCAGCGGCTGCAGCACCAGCCGCGGCATCGGCAGCGACCACGGCAAGGGCTCTTCGCGCTGCCACTGCACCTGCAGGCGTTCGCCCACGCGCAGAGATTCAATCGAGAGGTAGGCTTCGGCCAGCTCGCATTCGGCCTGCAGGGTGGAGTCCCCCTCGCCCGCCCCCAACGCTGCGCGGAACAGATCGGACAGGTCCAGCACCGCGCGCTCGGCCACCACCGGGTCGCGCCGGACCAGGCTGGCGATGAGGTTCATGCTGTTGAACAGGAAATGCGGGCGGATGCGCGCCTGCAGGGCATCGGCCTGGGCACGGGCGTTGGCCACGGTCTGCGCGCTCCAGCGATCAGCCACGTAGAAGTAGCGCAAGGCGAGCGCCACGATCAGCGCGGTCACCGTGGCACAGCCCAGGGTGAAGCGCCAGAAACCCACATCGGTGGTGAAGCCGGACGTGCCCAGCGCGTCATACAGCGCGTGCACGATGCCGGTGCATACCGCCGCGATCAATGCCGCGGCCGCCACCACCACCACGGTGCCCAGCGCTTCCGGTAATCGCGAAAGCGGCTGGCGTGCCGCACACAGCGTGACCGTCACCGCCAACGCCAGCCACAAGGCCAGGCCGCTGGCAGACAGGAAGTCCGACAGCCCCCACTGGCGGCTTCCATCCGGTGCCAGCGCCACCACCACCACCACCAGTTCGGCCAGCCCCAGCATCGCGCCCAGCCGCGGCAGGCGGCACAGGTCGGGCAGCCAGGACTGCTGGCGCGGGTCGCTCATCGGAAGCGCGCGTCCAACCAGTCGCCCAGCGCCTGGATTTCTTCGGCGCAGACCTGGTGGGCCATGAAGTAGGAATGCCATTCCAACGGGAAGCCGAGCTCCTTGAGCGCCTTGGCGCTGTGCACGGCCACGTCCTGCGGAATCACTGGATCCTTCTGCCCATGCGCCATGAACACCGGCGGCAGCGGACCGTCCGTCGCGGCGGCCGCCGCAGCGGCCTCGGCATCGGGCAGGTAGGTGGACAGGGCGATCAGCCCCGCCACTGGCCAGCGGCGGCGCAGCGCGCTGCTGAGCACGACCGCCCCGCCCTGGGAGAAGCCGGCCAGCAGGATGCGCTCTGCTGGAATGCCGCGCGCGATCTCCGCCTCGATCAGGCCGTCGAGCAGCTGCACCGAAGCCGCCACGCCGGCACTGTCGGCGCGCGAGCGGAAGTCCATGCCGACGATGTCGTACCACGCGCGCATCGGCAGGCCGTTGTTGATGGTGATTGGCTGCACCGGCGCATGCGGGAACACAAAGCGGATCGCCGGCCAGTGTTCGCGCACCAGCTCGGGCACGATGGGCGCGAAGTCATGGCCGTCGGCCCCCAGGCCGTGCAGCCAGATCACCGACCACTGCGGATCGGCACCGGTTTCGTTCACCACGGTTTCCAACGCTTGCGACATCGTGCGGCTCCAGGGGGGATGGGGCCATTATGCGGGAACCTCGCACCCTCCGGGATACGGGACCGGGGGTAGGGTCGGTCGACAGACGACCGCCGATAACAAACCAAGGTGCGGTAACGCATGACCTTCGAACGCAGGCGCGCTTCTTCGTTGAAGGTCATGCCCTACCGCGCCGATCACCTGTATCGGCGGTCGACTGTCGTGCGACCCTACCGGTGACATCCCGCCCCGTTGTGACACGCCATACGTGTCACCGCTGACATCCCCCCGAAGTGACACGCCATGCGTGTCAACGCCATCGCGGCAGCCCGTGCCCCCATGATGTGGCATGCACCCGTCAGTCGCGCCCAAACCCCGGGCTGGCCCAACCTTCTCTTCGCGCTCGCTGCACTTCATCCTCCTCGCCGTACGGCGGCTCCGGCTGACCGATGCACATGTCATCCGCCACATCGTCGGCCGCATCGCGGATCGCGTTGCTCCACAGCGTGAGGTCCACTCGGTTCCGGTTCTCGCTGCGCTCCACCACGCGCTCCATGAACATCCGGATGGCTTCCGCCGGCGCGTAATCCTCCTCCATCACCGCGCCTTTGAATCGGCAGCGCAGGTCGTCTTCCACTTTTGTCTTTATCCAGACCGGCTTTCTCATCGGCGCACCCTCCTGCGGCGGCCCGGCCGCGGGTTGTGACGATGCTCACGCACCTGCGTGTAATGCACCTCGCGCAGCACTTCGGTGGGCATGTGCAGCATGCGGAAGCCCGGGGAATACACCGGCGTTGAAATGATGCGCGTGCCGTCGAATTCCACTCTGAACCATGTGCCCTTACCCAGGCCCATGTAACGCAGCCAGCGGCCGCGCATCATCAGGTATTCGACACCGCCGAGGTCATCGTCGTCAGGCGGTGGAAACGGCGGCGGCGGTGTAGGAGCACCGCATATGGCGCAGCAATGCGCGGGTGCAGTGTTGTTGAACGCTTCTTCGAGTATGTCCGACCGTTGCGGTTTCATTGCAAACCTCCTGCAGAGTGCGACCCCTGCCGGAGTGGCAAGGGGTCGGGAGGTTAGAACCGCACAACGAATGCAGAAACGGCGGGCGTATTCCCCCTTTGCAGGGGTGTTTTATTAGCCACCCTCCCGACGCAGGACATACGTTTCCCACGCAGGACAACATGTTGCAATCGCTGTGGAGATTCTACGCTCCGGGGCCTACCCTGCAGGAATCGAACGGCAACTGACATAGCCAATTGCGGCACAAGCGTGGCGGGTTTTGCACGCACGGGCAAATGGTGCGACGCAATTGGCGCGGTTGTTTTGCGGAAGGCTTGTGGCAGTAG
This sequence comes from Stenotrophomonas sp., assembly GCF_032103445.1. Taxonomy (GTDB): domain Bacteria; phylum Pseudomonadota; class Gammaproteobacteria; order Xanthomonadales; family Xanthomonadaceae; genus Stenotrophomonas. The sequence continues at coordinate 7,812 of NZ_DAMDFR010000008.1, read as the reverse complement.
TGGCGTGCGGATGACGGTGAAACAGGTGGCGCGTGTGGCCGATGTTTCAATGTGTGACGTGCGTGCGTGTTTCTGGAGCCGTGGGATTACGGGGCAGCCGTTGTGTTTGGGTCGCGTGCGTCAGTTGGGTGATGCGAAGGGCGCGCTTCGATCATGGGTTCATGCGTTAAAGCACGTTGGCCATTTCACGGCGATCGTCTGTCGACCGATCCCACCAAAGCAGGACCACCCCAAGCAGGTTCAGCGCACGGACAAGTGATGAGTTGGTTTTGATTGCCCGTGGCCACCAACCATCTGTCGGGGCGGGTCGGGGTGGGCTGGAGGGGGCGTGAGCCGCATGGATGCGGCGATCGAGCTTACATGGACGTACTTGCAGCGTCCCCCGGAACGCCCATCCCGATCCGCCAAGCCAAGGATGCCGTGAACCGAGGGCTGTTCGCACGAATCCAACAGCAGCCGGGCAAGCCCGGCTCTACGTAGCACGTCGACAGTCCGCAGTCAGTGGGACGACGCGCGCTCTGCGGCGGCGCGGCGCAGTTCGGCGGCGCGTACGAGGATGGTGGGCGGGTTGATCTCTTCGGGGATGTCCATCAGACCCAGGCGGCGCAGGAACGTGCCCGCGCGGCGGTCCGAGGTCAGCGCCACCACCGGAATGGCCAGCACCATGCCGATCACCACCGGGGCCATCCAGGCCGCCAGCGACGGCGACACCGCATATGCCAGCACGCCCATGAACAGACCGAACACGCTCAGCCCGCCGTAACCGCGGATCAGCGCCGGCCAGGAAACGCCACCGTCGTCGCGCTGCTGTGCATCCCAGCCCGAATCTTTGCCCGCCAGCACTTCGGCCACGCCGCGCGACTGCACGTACATCACCACCGGGGCCATCAGCGCCGCCAGCAGCGTTTCCAGCAGCATCGAAATGAACGCACGGATCGCACCGCCACAGCCCCGGCGTTCCACCGGATCCAGCAGCATCGCCAGATAACCCAGCACCTTCGGCAGCAGCAGCACCGCCATGGTGATCGCGAACATGCGGATCACCTTTTCCTCATCCTGCGCGCGCCAGTACAACTGCGGAGAGATGTGCAGCACCTCGTTGAAATCGATGCCGCCCTGGAACAGCGGAATGGCGATGCCGATCAACATCAACATGCCCCACATCGGTGCCGTGAAGTAATGGCCGATGCCGATCATCATGTGCATGCGGCTGACCCAGTGCAGCCCCTTCGAGGCCACCACCTTCGCATGCTGCAGGTTGCCCTGGCACCAGCGACGATCACGCACCAGCATGTCGGTCAGGGTCGGCGGGCCTTCTTCGTAGCTGCCCTTCAGGTACGGCACCATGTGCGTGGCCCAGCCACCGCGCCGCATCAGCGCCGCCTCGACAAAGTCATGGCTGAGCACGTGGCCGCCGAACGGCTGCCGGCCCGGTAACGGCGGCAGGCCCGCGTTCTCGGCGAACGCCTGGGTGCGGATCACCGCGTTGTGGCCCCAATAGTTGCTTTCCGCACCGTGCCACCACGCCACGCCACGGCCGATCACCGGGCCATACACGCGGCCGCCGAACTGCTGCATGCGGGCAAACAGGGTGCGCCCGCCGATCACTGCCGGCAGCGTCTGGATCAGGCCCACGTCCGGGTTGAGTTCCATGCCGGCGACCAGCCGCACGATCGTGTCGCCGGTCATCAGGCTGTCGGCGTCCAGAATCAGCATCTGCGGGTAGCCGCCACCGAAGCGTCGTACCCAGTCGGCGATGTTGCCGGCCTTGCGCCCGCTGTTGTCGCCGCGACGGCGATAGAACAGGCGATCATGCCCGTTGACCGCATCGCACAGTTCGGCGAACGCCTGCTCCTCGGCCGCCCCGATGTCCTCGCGGCGGGTATCGCTGAGCACGTAGAAATCGAACTGTTCCAGCTGCCCGGTTTCCGCCACCGACTCATAGATCGCCTGCAGACCAGCCAACAGCCGGCGCGGGTCTTCGTTGTAGGTGGGCATCAGCAGCGCGGTGCGGGTATGCACCTGCGGCAGCGGTTCGTCCGGGTCGATGCCCAGCTTGTAGCCACGGTCGAACACGGCGGTGAGGAAACCCGCCACCGCGCCGGCAAATGACAGCGCGATCCAGGCGAACAGGGCCACGAACAGCACCAGCAGGCACGCTTCCAGCACGGTGATGCCGTTGGCGGCCAGCACCTTCCACATCATCGCGGTCGCCGCCGCGGTCATCCCCGCGGTGCCCCCCAGGATATAGAAGCGGCGCAGCGCCATCATGCGTGGCGCGGTTCGCTGTTTCGGCACCTGCAGGCGGCCTTCGCGGAAGCTCTGCTCGGGCATCGCCATCGGCACTTCGGGCGGCAGCACGGAGCGGCCCGCGTCGATCACGACGTTGACGGTCTGCACACTCATGCGCGGCTACCCTGCGCGGGTTCTGTCAGGTCGCTGCCGGAAACGGCACGCCGTTTGTGTCTGTCACTACCGGAACCCACGTACTCTCCACGCCACTGAGCCGAAAAATGCGGCCCAGCATAGGGGGGCAAATGTAAGGTGGGCGCGAAGAGGCGCGGGCGGCCTTGCCGCCCATTCAGGTTTGATCGCGGCCGGTGGGCGTCAGCCCTTGTGGCACAAGGGATCCCTATTCAGGATGGGGCCGCCGATCAGGCGGCCGGACGCGCCACGGCGACATCGGTCGCCACCGGCGGGCGCGCCAATGCGCGCGAAGCGGCCAGGGAGAACTGCTGCTGGGCGAGCAGGTGCTGGGCCTGGGTGGCTACGGGACAAGGGGCGATGCACGGGCCGGCCTGGGGCCGCTCGGGCGACGTCACTACGCTGGACATGGTCTGACTCTCGTTTCCTTTCAATGTGCAGCCGCCGGGCTCCCCGCCCGACGGAATGCGCACCCTATAGGAAATTCGGGACGAATGTGTGACGACCGGTTGCACCTCGCCCTGTAAGCGCTTTCAGTGCAGGCTGGCGCTGCCGCTGGGCCGTCCCACCCGGTCGATCAGTGTCTGGCTGGCGGCATTGAGGCCGATGACCTCCACCGTGGCCCCATGCCGGCGCAGCTTCTCTGTCACCTGCTCCAGCGCGCCGACCGCGCTGAGGTCCCAGAAGTGCGCGTGGGTGAGGTCGATCACCACCCGGGGTGCGGCGTGCTGCAGGTCGAAGCTGGCGGCGAACTGTCCGGCCGAGGCGAAGAACACCTGGCCGCGCACGGTGTAGACCTGGGTGCCGTCATCACGCGTTTCTTCGTCGATCTGCAGCATGCGCCCGACCTTGCGCGCAAAGAACAGCGCCGACAGCAGCACGCCCGTCAGCACGCCCTTGGCCAGGTCGTGCGTGAACACCGTGACCAGTACCGTGGCCAGCATCACCACCGACGAGCTCTTCGGGTGCGTACGCAGCTCAGCGAACGAACGCCAATGGAAGGTACCGATGCTCACCATGATCATCACCGCGACCAGCGCGGCCATCGGGATCTGCCGCACCCATTCCGAACCGTAGACCACCAGCAACAGCAGCAGCACGCCGGCGACCAGGCACGACAACCGTCCGCGCCCACCGGAAGAGACGTTGATGACCGACTGACCGATCATCGCGCAGCCACCCATGCCGCCAAAGAAGCCCGCGGTGATGTTGGCCAGCCCCTGCCCTGCACATTCGCGGTTGCGCTGGCTGGGGGTGTCGGTCATGTCCTCGACGATCTGCGCGGTCATCATCGACTCCAGCAGGCCCACCACCGCCAGCGTGGCCGACACCGGCAGCAGCAGGCGCAGGGTGTCCCAGGTCCAGGGCACGTCAGGCAGGAAGAACGTGGGCAGGCTGTCGGGCAGCGCGCCCATGTCGCCCACCGTGCGGATGTCCCAGTGCAGTCCGATCGACAGCGCGGTGAGCACCACGATGGCGACCAGCGCCGACGGCACCGCGCGGGTGACGCGCGGCAGCAGGTAGATGATGGCCAGACCAGCAGCGCACACTGCCCAGACCTGCCAGGAGCGCCCGATCAGCTCGGGCATCTGCGCCAGGAAGATCAGAATGGCCAGCGCGTTGACGAAGCCGGTGATGACCGAGCGCGACACGAAGCGCATCAGCGCACCCAGCTTCAGCGCGCCGGCGATCACCTGCAACACGCCGGCCAGGATGGTCGCGGCCAGCAGGTATTGCAGGCCGTGGTCCTTGACCAGATCGACCATCACCAGCGCCATGGCCCCAGTGGCGGCCGAGATCATGCCCGGGCGGCCACCGGCAATGGCGGTGACCACGGCGATGCAGAAGGAGGCATACAGGCCGACCTTGGGGTCGACACCGGCGATGATCGAGAAGGCGATGGCTTCGGGAATCAGGGCCAGCGCGACCACCGCGCCGGACAGCAGATCACCACGGACATTGCCGAGCCATTGCTGGCGCAGCGGATAGGAAACAGACATGTGAAGACTCCCGCGCCGGCGTCACGCACGGCGCTTGTGTGATGGAAACAACCCTTTCCTGGCCCCGTGGCTGGCTGCTACACGGGCACGTCGTCGACGTGGTTTCAGGGTGGGGTCATCACACGGTTCCGGGGAGCATCAGGGCGCGCAGGATAGCGCACCCATGGAATCAATGCACCGGCCCGAACATCGCCCCGACACTGCGCAGCAGCTCATGCACGTTGAACGGCTTGGGCAGCAGCGCCATGCCCGGGCCCAGGAACGCACCGCGCTCGGCCGCCTGCTCGGTGTAGCCGGTGACGAACAGCACCGGCAGATCCGGGCGCAGCGCGCGCGCCGCATCGGCCAGGTCACGCCCGTTCATGCCGGGAAGCCCGACGTCGGACAACAGCAGGTCCACGCCACGCGGGGAATGCAGTTCCAGCAGGGCCTGCTGTGCATTGGCGGCTTCCACGACCTGATAACCGGCTTCGGTCAGCATCTCACGCACCATCATCCGCACCGCTTCGGTGTCATCCACCAGCAGGATGCGCTGCGCGCTGCCCAGGCGGGTGGGTTCGTGGTGTGCGCCGTGCTGGCTGGCCGACGCCGACCCCTGTGGCAACAGCAGTTCGATCTCGGTGCCCTCGCCGGCTTCACTGGCAATACGGGCGACGCCGCCGGACTGGCGCGCGAAGCCGTAGGTCATCGACAGCCCCAGCCCGGTGCCTTCGCCCTGCGGCTTGGTGGTGAAGAAGGGCTCGAACACCTTGCTCAGCAGTTCCGGCGCAATGCCACTGCCGTTGTCGAGCACCTTCACGCTGATGTAGCGGCCCGGGGCGAGATCGTGGTCGCGCTCAACGGTGACCGGATTGGCGCGGATGCGAATCAGGCCATTACCGGCCAATGCATCGCGCGCGTTGATGACCAGATTGAGGATCACGTTCTCGAACTGGTTCGGATCGGCCACCGCCAGCAGTTCGTCGGGACCCAGCTCCAGTTCCAGCTCGACGTTCTCACCGATGGAGCGACGCAGCATGTCCTCCAGCGAGTTGACCCGTGCCACGATGTCGAAGGTCTGCGGATCCAGCGGCTGCTTGCGCGCAAATGCGAGCATGCGCTGGGTCAGGGCCGCAGCGCGATGCGCCGAGGCCGTCGCCAGTTCGGCATAGCGCGAGGCCTTCTCCCAGCGGCCGCTGCCGGCGGCGATTTCGATCATGTCCAGACCGGCGATGATCGTGGTCAAGAGATTGTTGAAGTCGTGCGCGATGCCGCCGGTGAGCTGGCCCAGCGCATCCATCTTCTGCGCCTGCAGCAGCTCACCTTCGGTCCGCTCGCGCTCGGAGATCTGGAAGGCCAGCTCGGTGTTGGCGCTTTCCAGTTCCTGGCGCTGCGCGTTTTCGCGGATGTGGTGCGCGGTCGTGTCCTCCACCAGCACCAGGCCGGTGCCCGGAGGACCATAGGGCGTGACCCGCCATTCCGTCATGCGCGGCAGGCCCTGCACCTGTACCGTGAAGGTGCCCTGCCAGCGCTCGCCGGCCGCCAACGCGGCCTGCAGTCCGCTCAGCTGTTCCAGCTGGGTGCCGAGCACCTGACGCACCCGGTTCGGGGCCACGGCATCGCCGAGCAGGCGCTGGAAACGCAGCGTTGGCGTCCTGGATGCGCAGGTCGCCATCGAGCACGGCAATGGGGGCATTGATCTGCCGGAAGATCTCACCGAAACGTGCCTCTGCCTCGCGCAGGGCTTCTTCCGCACGACGCGCGCGCAGCAGGCTGCGCAATGTAGCCAGCAGTACATCCGGGTCGACCGGGTGGATCAGATAGCCATCCGCACCCGCGTTGAGCCCGGTGATCAGGTCACCACTGGCAACGGCCGCAGCGGATACGTGAATCACCGGCAGCAGCTGCGTGCGGGGTTCAGCACGGAGTTGCCGCACCACGTCGAACCCGCTCATGTCCGGCAGGTTGACGTCCAGTACCATCGCGCCGTATTCGGTGCCCTGCAGGCGCACCAAGCCTTCGCTGCCGGTGCCGGCTTCGTCCACCGAAAAACCATGGTGCTCCAGCACCCGGCGCACGGAATAGCGGGTGGCGGCGTTGTCATCCACCACCAGGATGCGGTCACGGGTGGCCATCGGCGCGCTCCCGTTCCGGGTCCAGCTTGAGCGGCAGGGTCACGTAGAACTCCGAGCCCTCGCCCGGCGCGCTGTGCACGCCTACTTTGCCGCCCAGCAGCTCGGCAAATCGCTTGCACAGCGACAGCCCCAGGCCGGTACCGCGCAGGCCGCGCTGCAGGGGTGTATCCACCTGCACGAAGTCCTTGAACAAGGTGGACAGCACTTCAGATGGAATACCAATGCCGGTGTCGCGCACGCTGAAACGTACGCACTCTTCATTTTCCAGATGCGCCGACACGACGACGCGACCATTCGGCGTGAACTTGAGCGCGTTGGAGATGAAGTTGCGCAGGATCTGCGCCAGCTTCTTGTCATCGGTGTACAGCATCGGCAGCGGCGGCGGGTCTTCGAAGATCAGATCCACCTGGCTGTTGTCATCCACCAGCGGGCGGAACATGCCGCGCAGCGCCGAGAACAGATCCATCAGGTCGAACCACGCAGGCGAGATGGTGATGCGCCCCGCTTCAATCTTGGCCAGATCCAGCAGGTCGTCGACCATCTCGCGCAGTTCCGAGGTGGACGCGCTGATGAAACGCACCTGGCGCAACTGTTCGTCGTTGAGCTGCCCGTCCATGCCGTCTTCGAGCAGGCGGGTCATGCTCAGGATCGACCCCAGCGGGGTGCGGAACTCATGGCTCATGTAGGACAGGAAGCGGCTCTTGAGATCAGAGACCTCGCGCAGCTGTTCGGCCTGCTGGTCCAGTTCGGCATACAACGCGAGCACGCCCTGGTTGGTTTCCTCCAGCTCCGCGCGCAGAGATGCAGCCTGCTCGCGCAGCTGCTAGATTTCCTGTTCGGGGGGCAAGGCGTTCAATGCAGGTCTCCGAGGCGCAGGGCCACAATGCTGGCGTCATCACGGCCGCGATCAAAATCACGCTGCAGCACCGCCACCACCAGTGCCGGGTGACGATGCTGCAGGCCGGGGTAGTCACGCAGGTTCCAGCGCGCCTGCAGGCCATCACTGTGCATGATCAGCAGCGTGCCTGCGGCCGCGTGAAAATGGAATGGTTGTGCCTTGCGGTACTGCACACCGACGATGCCCGGCAGCGAGGCCATGCCCCGGTTGCTGGTGGGCTCGCACAGCGTGGCGGCGATGTTGCCGACCCCGGCAAACGACAGGTTGCCGGACTCCACCTCGACGCTGGCCACGGCCGCCGCCCCGCCCCGCGTGCCGGACATGCCGGCATGCAGTGCGGCGATCACCTCGACCGGGCCGGCGGCACCGCGCTGCG
>NZ_DAMDFR010000007.1:0-109579 GCF_032103445.1 Stenotrophomonas sp. | reverse complement strand
GAGCCGTCGTCCGCCACCGAGCCCAGCATTGTCTCCAGGCCGGGCTCGTCAGCGAACTGCTCGCGCAGCGCGGCCAGCCGGCCGGGGTCGCGGCCGACCACCAGCACCGGGCTGCCGGCTTCCAGCAGCGCGGCGACAATACCCTGCCCCACGTTGCCGGTGCCGCCCAGCACCAGTACTTCGGGGGCCAGCGTCCCGCTCATGGGACTTTCACTCCCGCAACCGGGATAATCCCAATTCCGGCCAGTCGGCCGGGCTGACGGGGAGCGAGACGGACGGTGCCGCCACGCTGGGCCCGGGGAGCCGGGGTGAATTCGCGGAAAGCCTTGTCGGAGAACGGACCCGGGCGCTTTTCAACGGTCATGGCCAGGTCCAGCGAGGTGTTGTGGCCACCAAAGATGTGGCCGAGAATGTTCCGCAGGCGCATGGCCAGGGTCCTTCAGTTCGGGAATGGGGGCAGATTAGTCCTCAAACTCCCCCTTGATTAGTCCGGATTAAGGGGAATAATCGTCCCGTACCCGGCACAATCTTTCGGGCACTATCTCTCCACCCCCGACCTGGACTCCGTCATGGCCCACGATCTCAACGACACGCTGATCTTCGTCAAAGTGGTCGAGCAAGGCAGCTTCATTGCAGCTGCGAACGCGCTCGGCCTGCCCAAGACCACGGTCAGCCGCAAGGTGCAGGAACTGGAAACGCGGCTGGGCGCACGCCTGCTGCACCGGACCACGCGGCGACTGGGCCTGACCGAGGCGGGTTCGGTGTACCACGAGCACTGCCAGCGCATCGCGCGCGAGCTGGAAGAAGCCGAAGGCGCGGTGAGCCAGCTGCAGTCGGGCCCGCGTGGCTGGCTGCGCTTCACCGTGCCCTACTCCATCGGCATCACCTGGATCGCGCCGCTGCTGGGGCAGTTCCATGCGCAGTACCCGGAGATCCAGCTGGACATGCACCTTGGCAACGAGAAGCTGGACCTGATTGCCGGCGAAGCAGACCTCGCGCTGCGGGTCGGTGCGCTGCCGGATTCGAACCTGGTGGCGCGCAAGCTGGGCAGCCTGCGCACGCAGGTGTTTGCCAGCCCGGCCTATATCGAGCGCTATGGCGAGCCGCTGCATCCGGACGAACTGCAGTTCCACCGCATTCTGGCGATGCGCAAGGCGCGCAATCTCAACAACAACCGCTTCTTCTGGCAGCTGGGTGAGAACGGCGGGGATCTGCGCGATTTCCCGGTGAATCCGCTGCTGGTGGCCAATGATCCGTCGGCGTTGAACGGTGCACTGGTGTGCGGCGAAGGCCTGCTGCTGACCGGCGACGTGATGGCCAAGCCGTTCATCGAATCGGGCATGGTGCGCCGCGTGCTGGCCGGCTGGACCGGGCCGGAAGTGGACTTCAACGCGGTGTTCGCGGGCGGTCGGCTGGTGTCGCCGAAGGTGCGCGTGTTCGTTGATTTTCTGGTGGAGAAGCTGAACTTCGACGCCAACTACATGCTGGCGCAGTGCCCGGCGGCGAAGCTGGCCAAGCAGCAGCAGACGCAGGTGGAAGCGGAACTGCAGGAGACCGGCAAGCGGATTCTGGAGACGGTGACGGCGTAGTGACACGCCATGCGTGTCATGCGCGGTGACGATGACGGATTGACGCCATGGGTGTCTTGCCCAGTGACGATGCACCGTAGAGCCGGGCTTGCCCGGCTGGCTTTTCGCGAGAACCCAACAGCAGCCGGGCAAGCCCGGCTCTACAAAAAATGCCGCCTTTTCAGGCGGCATTTTTGCGATGCTGCGCATCGCAGCAATAACCGCGAAGCGGTTACTGCTGCAACGGAATCACACGAATCTCAACACGGCGGTTCTTGGCACGACCCGCGTCGGTGCTGTTGTCAGCAATCGGGTAGGCCTTACCCGCACCCAGCGTTTCAATACGCACCGGCTGCACGCCCTGCGCGGTCAGGTACGCAGCGACCGAATCAGCGCGTTCCTTCGAAAGCTTGTTGTTGACCGCATCGCTGCCGATGCTGTCGGTGTGGCCGACCACTTCGATCATGGTCTGGTTGTACTCGTTGAGGGTGCTGGCCACGCCATTGAGCGCACCGTAGAACTGCGGCTTCAGCGCCGACTTGCCGAAGTCGAAGGTGATGCCATCCGGCAGATTGAGGACGATGTTGTCGCCCTGGCGCTGCACGTCAATGCCGGTGTTGGCGGTGCGCTGGCGCAGCGCGGCTTCCTGGCGGTTCTGGTAGGCACCGACGCCGGCACCCGCCAGTGCGCCGATACCCGCACCCACCATCGCGTGCTGGCGGCGTTCGGTGGCGCTGTCGCCGGTCAGCAGGCCGGCGGCCACACCGATCGCGGTACCGATCAGCGCGTTACGGCCGGTGCGGCTCTGCTGCTGGGTCGGGTTGCCATACTGGTCGCTCTGCACATAGGAGCCGCCCGTGGCACAGGCCGACAGGGCAGCGGCGGTGAAAAGGGCCAGGGCCACATTGCGGGGTGCGGAAAGCTTCATGGGTTTCTCCTCAAAGCCGCTTCGGCGGCGTGCGAACGGCCTGAAGCATAAACACGCGCGCGCGATGCCGGGATGATGAATCGGGCACCAAGGGGTGTTCTGTTCAGGTAGCTGTCTGGAGCCGCGAGGGCGCGCTTTACTCGCCGCCGGTGCGCCGGTAGGCCGTCAACGCGGCATCCCGACCGGCTGCCAGGTCCACGATCGGCAGCGCCGGGTATGTTGGCGCATGCTGCGCCAGCAGATCCGGGGTCTGCCAGGGCGCGAAGCGGGCCTTGACTGGCAGCGTTGCCAGTTCCGGGACCCAGCGCGTGATGTAGCGCGCATTGGGATCGAACTTCTGCGCCTGGGTCACCGGATTGAAGATGCGGAAGTACGGCGCGGCGTCCGCCCCGGTGCCGGCCACCCACTGCCAGCCCATGGTGTTGTTGGCCAGGTCGGCGTCGACCAGGGTGTCCCAGAACCAACGGGCACCGTGCAGCCAGTGCTGGCGCATGTGCTTGCACAGGAAGCTGGCGACCAGCATGCGCACGCGGTTGTGCATGTAACCGGTGGCCCAGAGCTCGCGCAGGCCGGCGTCGATGATGGGAATCCCGGTGCGGCCCTGCTGCCAGGCGGCCAGCTGGGTGGGATTGTCGCGGGCCCACTGGAAGCTGTCGAAGCGCGGGTTGAGGTTGTGCTCCGGGGTTTTCGGGAAGTGATGCAGCAGGTGGTACGAGAACTCCCGCCAGCCCAGCTCGCGGATGTAGCCATCGATGTCGGCATCGCGACCGGCACTGCGTTCTGATTCCAATCGGCGCACGATCTGCCAGGGCGAAATTTCGCCGAAATGCAGGTGCGGAGACAGCAGCGAGGTACCGACGCGGTCAGGCAGATCACGCTGCTGGCGGTAGCCGTTGAGCGCGCCGTCGACGAACACGGTCAGCGCTTCCTGCGCGCCGGCTTCGCCCGGTTGCCAGTGCTCCCAGAACTGCTGGTCCCAGTTGAGCGTTGGCGTGAGTTTGAGGTCGGCCAGTGGCAGGCTGCGGGTGTCGTGCGCGGGAAGTGTGTCCGGCAGCTTGATCGGCGCAGGAATGTGCAGCCGGGTCAGCGCGTTGCGCCAGTACGGGGTGAACACCTTGTACGGCCCGCCCTGCTGGGTCGCAAGATCCCAGGGTTCGAACATCAGGCTGCCATTGCAGCTCTGCGCGTCGATGCCCTGCTCGCGCAGTTCGCGCTTGATGGTGGCATCGCGCGGCTGGGTGGCCGGTTCGTACTTGCGGTTCCAGTACACCGCCTCCGCGCCGGTTTCGGCGATCAGGGCGGCCAGTTCGGCCTGGCTGTCCCCCTGGCGCAGCACCAGTGCGGAACCCCGCGCCTGCAGGTCGGCGTCCAAGGCGGCCAGTGACCGATGCAACCAGGTGTTGGAGGCTTCGCCCGGTGCCCAGCTGCCCTCTTCATGCGGGGCGTGGATGTAGACCGGAACGGGCGTGTGCCCGGCTTCAAGTGCGGCGTGCAGAGCGGGATTGTCCTGCAGGCGCAGATCACGACGGAACCAGACCAGAGCTGACGACACGGGCGAAGACCACAGCGGAAAGAGCTGTGATGATACGGATCGCGGGTGAAAAATCCGGCACGAGCCGGGGCCTGCGCCCCGCACCACCGAGATGCCCCAGCTTTGGTAGCGTCGGTCGACAGACGACGGCCGACAGCATTGATCGGCGATTTGACGCATGGACTTCGTCGAAGAAGCCTCTCCGATCAACAGTCATGCCTACCTGAGCGTTGATCTGTTATCGGCGGTCGACTGTCGTGCGACCCTACCGGTCCCGATTCCCGATCAACGATCAGCGGGACGAGGACTCGAACCGCTTCATGGATTCGGTGATCAGCGCCTTCGCTTCGGCGGCATTGCCCCAGCCGTTGAGCTGCACCGGGTTGCGTCCTTCCGGGAGGTCTTTGTAGACCCGGAAGAAGGCTTCGATGCGCTGGCGCTCGATCTCCGGCAGGTCGTTCAGATCACGGATGTTGGCGTAAGTGGGATCGATCTTGTCGGTGGGCACGCCGATGACTTTCTCGTCCTGCTCGCCTTTGTCGATCATCTTCAGGTACCCGATCGGGCGGAAGGTGATGATCACGCCGGGGTGCAGGGGTTCACGGGTGAGCACCAGCGCATCCAGCGGGTCGTTGTCGCCGGCCAGGGTGCGCGGCATGGAACCATAGTTGGCTGGGTAGGCGACCGGCATGGACTGGAAGCGGTCGACGTGGACCAGGCCGTCTTCCTTGATCTCGTATTTGGTGAAGCTGCCGGCGGGGATTTCTACGGCGAGGTTGGCCTGTTCGGGGGCGTTCTTTGGTTGTGCGGCGAGGAACGGGTGCAGGACCGTGGGGGCGGCGAAGCTGGCGCCGGTGAGGAGCAGCAGGGCGGTGGCGATGGCGGCGAGGGGGAGAAGGCGGTTGGGCATGGTTGGCTCCAGCCACGCAGGGCGTGGCTCTACGGCGGTACGGAGATCCGGGTGAAGCCGGATCACTCCCAGCAACGGTCGGCGCGGCCCTTCAGGGTCTGGCTGCGCGCGCAGTCGCGGGGGGCGATGCGGCCCTCGGTCAACTCGGTCTTGCGCTTGCTGCCATCGGCCTGGCGGTCCAGGGTGAAGCCGTCGTACAGCCGGCCGGTGACGGTTCTTGCTTCGTACCGCAGGTGCTGTGGATCGATCGTGAGCACCTGGAACAGCTGGGTGTCTTCTCCCACGGGAGCCATGGTCGCCCTCGCCTCATCAGACACCCGGTACTGTTTCGGTCCTGCCACGGTGACCACGTACTGCGGGGTGGCCTGCTGGCCTTCACCACGACGGCCGTAGGTGTGGTCGTGCCCCTGCAGCACCAGGTCCACCTTGTGCTTGAGCACCACCGGCAGAATCTCCTCACGCAGCGCGGTGTTCTCACGCCCTTCGCGCGGCGAATAGAACGGCTGATGCAGCATCACGATGGTCCAGCGCTGGGGGTTGCCGGTGAGCACCTTGTCCAGCCACTGCGCCTGCCTCCGGGCGGTGCCGAGGTCGAGCGCGGAGGTGCCGTCGAGCACCACGAAGCGTGCGCCCTGGTAGTCGAACCAGTACGTGCTGGTGTCGGTGGCGGTGATGCCGTTGCGCGGCAGCGCGAAGGTCACCGGCCAGTGCCTGCCCAGCACGCGGCGCTCCTGCGGGGTGTCCTCGAATTCCTCGAAATACTCGTGGTTGCCGATCGCCGGTGCCACCGCGGTCTCCTGCGGCAGCCAGCCGGCAGCAGCGAACCACTCGCCCCACTCGCTGTCGTCCTGGCCATCACCGCCACTGACCAGGTCGCCGGCGAACAGACTCAGGCGCGCATCCGGTGCCGCCTTGAGGCCGGCACGCAGCACGCGCGAGACATGGCTGAGGTTCTTGTTCTGGGTGTCGCCGAAATACAACACGGTCAACGGCTGCTCGGCAGAGCCGGCTGTACGCAGCTGATTCCACGCACTCCAGGTGTCCTTGCCCTGCACGCGCCACAGGTACAGGGTGTCCGGGGCGAGGCCGGTGACATCCACACGGTGATGGTGCGAGCTGCCGTTCTCGGTCTGCAGCGCGGTGGTGGTCGCGGTTACGCGGGTGACCTTGCCGACATCCGGCGAGTCACCGGCGACCACCCATTCCAGCACCGGGGCGCTGACCGAGGTATCGGTGCGCCAGGCCACGCCAAAGCCATGCGCGGCGTCCTGCGCGGGTGAGGCGACGATACGGTCCGGGAAGCCGGTGGCGGCGTAGTGACGATTTCCCGCCGGCACCTGGGTGTTGGGTTCCACCTGGGTCGCGGTCTTCGCAGACGCTGCGCCACTGCACAACAGCAGCGCCAAGGTCAGCGCCGTCAAACACTCACGTGCACCCATCACTTCGCACACTCCAACGGCAGCGACAGCTGCTTGGCCACGCTGGCCCAATCAAAGGCAACCACGCCCTGGTCATCGTGCACGGCGTACAGTGCACCGTGCGGGAAACGCGGCGAGGCGCTCTGATCCATCCAGATGCCGTCGGTGTTGGCCACCGTGTTGCCCTGGAACGCGCCGACATGCTTCAGCGTGTGGCGGTCGAACAGGTGGAACACGCTGCGCTGCTTGCCCTGCTCGGTGGTAATCCACCAGCCGTCCTTGCCGCAGGTGCGCAGCATCACGCCCTCGGCCTGGGCCTTGAATGCATCACGGCCAAAGGTGGTGCCGGTGAATTTTCCTTCCAGTGTGTAGACCTTGAACTCGCTGGCGTAGGTTTCGTCTTCTTCGGCAATTAGCAGGCGGTCATTGGCCGGGTCGCCCCAGATCGATTCGACCACCCGCAGTGCACCGGTTTCTCCGGTGTCACCGATGCTCGACACCAGGGTAGCCTGCGCCTTGCCATCAGCCACCTTCATCGCATAGCGGCGCACGCGCTTGTCAAGCTCGGCCAGCGGCGGCAGGATGTCATTGCCCTGCGCGTCCTCACCGGCGTCGTAGGAATCGGTGACGTACACGTCGTAGCCATCGGCCTGCTTGTTCACCCACAGGCCGTAGGGCTTGCGCAGGTCGTCAGTGGCGAAGATGCCCAGCGGCGTGAAGTCCGGCAGCTGCAGCACCTGCACGCGATGGTTGTCGCGTTCCACGATCAGCACCAGGTCATCGATCACGGCGATGCCGTTGGGACGGTCGAACTGGCCCGGCGCGGTGCCGAGGCTGCCGACATCGCGCAGGTGCGCGCCGGTCTGCCCGTCGTAGACCACCAGTTTGTCGGTGGCCTTGGCGGTGGCGATCAGCCACACCTGCCCTTCCGGCGAGGTCCAGCTGGCCGGCGAGTCGATGTTGTCGGCCGGGGTCATCGGGGTCTGGAAGGCCTCGGCCACGGTGGCGATGCTGCGACCGGTGGTGGCCGCAGCGGGGTCGGCTGCAGGTGCCGGCGCGGCGGCAGGCTTGCAGCCTGCCAGCAATGCAACCGCCAGCAGGCTCAGTACAGGCAGCGCGCGCATCACAGCTGCACCTTCAGGCCGAGCGCATAGGTGCGGCCATACTCTTCGTTCTGCAACGTGCGCGAGCGCACGCCCTGGTACAGCTCCAACGGCTTGTCCAGCAGGTTCTGGGCTTCGAAGTACACGCTCACGTTCGAGGTGATCTTGTAGTCCAGGCTGAAGTCGAGCTGGGTGTTGGGGGCGACGTAGATGTCGAAGGCGCGGCTGTCGCCGAGGGTGTCGAGGTACTCGCTGCGGTACACCGCGGCCAGACGGGTACTGAAGCCGGCCTTTTCGTAGCCCACGTGCGCGCTGTACACATGCTTGGACGCACGCGGCAGGGTGAAGTCGTCACCTTCGCGATCCGCCAGGCCCGGGTTGAAGTCGGTGTCCAGCCAGGTGCCGCTGGCCCCGACCAACAGGCCGTCCCAGCCGGCCGGCAGGAAGCTCAGCTGCTGCTGCCAGTTGAATTCGGCACCGAACACCTTGGCCTTGTCGCCATTGATCACGCGGGTGACCTCGAAGTCCGGATACGCCGGATCGTCGTTGCTGACCGTGTTGACGATATACCCGTCGATCGACTTGTGGAACAGGCCCAGCGAGACGATGCCGGTGCTGCCGATGTAGCGCTCCATCGACAGGTCGAGGTTCTTCGATTCGTACGGATCCAGGTCCGGGTTGCCCAGGCGGACTTCCTCGTCACCGCGGTTGTAGCCTATGCGCGGCGCGGCGTCGCCGAACGACGGGCGCGACACGGTCTTGTTGGCGGCCGCACGCAGCACCCAGTCACTGCCGGCGTCATAACGCAGGTGCAGGCCCGGCAGCACGTTGGTGTAGCTCTTGTCGGCGCTGATCGGGGTAACCGTGTAGCTGCGGCCGTTGCTGGCCACATCAATGCTGTTGCCGGTGGACTTGACCTGGGTGTTTTCCACGCGCACGCCGCCGATCACGCGCAGCGAACCAATGTCCCAGGTGCCCATGGCGTAGCTGGCAAAGATGTCCTCACTGGCGGTGTAGTCTTCTTCCAGCGAGGTCATGGCGTTGGCACCGACGTCCTGCGGACGGGCGCTGTACTGGCTGCCGAACTGCGACCAGTAACGGCGCATCGCGTCCGAGCTCATGCCCTGCCCCAGGCTGCCACCGCGATGATCCGGGGTGGAGGTGGTCCAGTCGGACAGCGCGATGTCCGGGCCGACGCGCAGCTCGTTCTCGTCGATGTTCACGTCACGGTCGCGCCAGCGGCCGAGCAGGCCGAACTTGTAGCTCGAATGGTCGCCGTCAAAGCGCACGTTGATCTGCGCACTGCGTTCTTCGTCATCCACGCGCTTGGGCGAGAGCACCACGCGGTCGAAGTCGTAGTTGCCGTTGTCCATCCAGCTGGCATCGGTCAGCGTGTAGCGCGGAATGCCGGAGTTCTGGTCAACCGTGGCCCCCAGGTCGTCACCGTTGTACTCGAAACGCGCTTCCATCTCGTCGTTGACGCGCTCTTCGGTACGGGTGTAACCGACCTTGTAATCAACCACGGCATTGGTCAGGCGGTTTTCACCGCCCAGGCTCGCAGCGAAGGTGTTTTCCTTCTTGGTGCGGTAGCGCATGCGCTTCTGGATCGCATCGGCCGGCAGCTCGTCGACCTGGTAGCGGCGATCGCCGAGCGCGGTGATCTCGCCATCGCCGAAGTTGAAGATGGTGCGCTGGCGGGTTTCGGCGTCGTCGAACTGACTGTACAGGGTGCGCAGGTAGTAGCTGTTGCCCTCGCTGGGACGCCAGTCGAAGTTGAGGTTGGCACCGACGCGCTTGCGCTCGATCTCATACTTGCGGTGCTGCAGGCTGATCGGGAACAGTTCGCCCTCGGCCAGACCGTCGACTTCGTCGTACTCCACTTCGGAGTTGTCCGATTCGAACTTGCGGTTCTGGTAGTTCACGCCCAGTGCCACGCCGAAGGTGTCGGCGAACACTTCGCTGTAGTTGAATGCCGCCTTCGGGCTGGTGTGACCGGACAGCTGCTGGTGGCTGCCTTCGATCTTGCCACGCAGGCTGCGACCGTCGCGGTCGAACGCCGAGGCCGATTCGACCAGGATCGCACCGCCGATGGCGTCGCCCGGCATGTCCGGGGTCGGCGACTTGACCACGCGCAGGCGCTCGGTGGAGTCGGACGGGATCACGTCCAGCGGCGCAGCGCGGCTGGAATCTTCCGGGGTGCCGATGGCAATGCCATCAACGCTGACGCTGTTGAGGTTGGCATCCAGGCCGCGCACCACCACGAAGCGGCCTTCGCCCTGGTCGCGGGTGACACTGACGCCCGGCAGGCGCTGCAGCGATTCGGCCACGTTCTTGTCCGGGTACACGCCGAGCGAGTCGGAGGACACCGCGTCTTCAATCGCGTCGCTGCTGCGCTTGAGGTCGACCGCGCGGGTCTGCGACTCCAGCTGCGGACGCACCTCGATGCGGTCCAGGTCGGTGGCATTGCCGCTGGCGGCAACGTCGCCGGCAGCCAGCGCGGGGGTGGTGGACATGACCAGCAACGACAGGCTGATGGCCAGCCCCAACGGCGATTTGTTCTGCACGGGAAGTCCCAACGGTGTAAAGATTGGGTCAGCACGGTATGTCCGTCAGGTTTCATGAACATGACATTCAGAAACCCGGTGTGAGGGTTTGCGACCGGGGTTCGCTAAAATGGCCTTAATCCCCGTTCTGGTTACCTCTCATGAAAATCGTTGAAGTCCGCCACCCGCTGGTGCAGCACAAGATCGGCCTGATGCGCGACGCGTCCCTGAGCACCAAGGACTTCCGCGAACTGGCCAACGAGCTGGGCGAACTGCTGGCCTACGAGGCCACCGCTGACCTCGAGACCGAACCCCACACCCTGGCCGGCTGGGCTGGCCCGGTCACCGTGCAGCGCATTGCCGGGGCCAAGATCACCCTGGTGCCGATCCTGCGCGCCGGCCTGGGCATGCTGGGCGGCGTGCTGTCGCTGATTCCTGCCGCCCGCGTCAGCGTGGTCGGCCTGCAGCGCGACGAAGAGACCCTGCAGCCGGTGCCCTACTTCGAGCGCCTGACCGGCCGCCTGGAAGAGCGCGATGCGCTGATCCTCGACCCCATGCTCGCCACCGGCGGCACCCTGATCGCCACCATCGACATGCTCAAGCGCGCCGGTGCACGCCGGATCAAGGGCATTTTCCTGGTTGCCGCCCCGGAGGGCATCGCCGCCGTGCAGGCCGCGCACCCGGACGTGGAGATCTATACCGCTGCCATTGATGCGCAGCTCAATGACAAGGGTTACATCCTGCCGGGGCTGGGCGATGCGGGCGACCGTATTTTCGGTACGCGCGTGGCGGGATAGGACGGTTCAGACCGGGTCGATGACACGCATGGCGTGTCACTACGACCCTTGGTCGACCGACCGGTAGTGACACGCCATGCGTGTCATCGCGGTGCCTGCAATCTCACGCCAACGCGCGGGCCTTCAGCTCACCCAGCTCATGGGCGGTGGCAAACCGCCCCTTCTCGTCGCGCACCACCTGCGCCAGCGCGACCTGCGGGTCGTGGGTAAAGAACAGGTGCACGTTGCGCGCCAGCTTGTCTTCCAGGAAGCTGCGCTTCTCGTCAATCAGCAGTTCCGCATTGCGGTCGTAGCCCATCGTGATCGGCACGTGCACCCATGACCGGCCAGGAATCAGGTCGGCGCAGAACACCACCCCGCCCCGCGGCTCACCCTCCACCCGTTCCGGCCCGACAATCTCGGCCAGCATCAGCCCTGGCGTGTGCCCATCACTGAAGCTGAAACGCACACTCTGCCCGAGTGCCTTCGAGTAGGGCCCCTCGACAATCTCCAATCGCCCACTGTCGCGCAGCAGCTGCGGCAGCTCCGGAATGAAACTGGCGCGATCACGCGGATGCGGCTGCAGCGCACGCGCCCAGTGTTCCGCACCGACCAGGAAGATCGCATTCGGGAACAGCAGTTCCAGCCCACGCCCTTCACTCCACGGTGCCAGCAGGCCGCCCGCGTGATCGAAGTGCAGATGGCTCAACACCACCACGTCGATGTCTTCGTGTTCGAACCCCGCTTCGCGCAGCGATTCGATCAACACATGCCGCGATTCCTGCACGCCATAACGGTCGCGCAGTTTCGGTTCAAAGAACGCACCGATCCCGGTTTCAAACAGCACCGTCTTACCCGCCAGCGGGCTCGCCAGCAGCGCACGGCAGGCCAGTTCGATCCGGTTGAGATCGTCCGGTGCCGCCCATTTCTCCCACACCGCGCGCGGCGCATTGCCGAACATCGCGCCGCCATCGAGCTTCTGTGAGTTACCGCGGATCGACCATAGTTTCATGGGTAAATTATCCGGCGGCGCGCGTTAATAATTCGATAGGCGTGGCGGGATGGAGCATCCACTGGGCGGGACGTTGGGGACCAGCGGAAGGCGGTTTTGATTTCCGTTGGCCACCGACCCACTGTCGAAGGTGGGTCGGGGTGGGTTTGCGGGGGTGTGAGCCGCATGGATGCGGCGACCAAGCCCCCATGGACGGGTTTACGGCGTCCCCCGCAAACCCACCCCGACCCGCCAAAGCAGAGATACGATGGCCGTGGGTTGTTCGCATGAATCCAGCAGCAGCCACGCATGGCGTGGCTCTACGGATCCCACGCAATCAGGGGGACGTCGAGACTGCGCCGGAGCCGACCGGGTTGCGCGGGTCGCTGCCGACGCTTAGCTGGTTGCTGGCGCGGTTCCATTCCACCGTCTGCAGGTTGCCCCAGACGTGGCTGGAGCCGCGGCCGCCGGCCGCGCTGTTGCCCGGCAGGTCGATCTTGTGGCCCATTGCCTGCAGCTGCCTGATCGTCGCCTCGTCGAAGGTATTGCTCTCCGCCTCGATCACGTCCGGCAGCCACTGGTGGTGGAAGCGCGGCAGTGCCGCCACCTGCTGTGCGTCCAGGCCATCGTCGTAGCCCAGCACCCCCAGCAGCACCATCGTGATGATCCGGCTGCCGCCCGGCGTGCCCAGCACCACCACCTTGTCCGACGACTCCATGAAGGTCGGCGTCATCGAGCTCAGCATGCGCTTGCCCGGCTTCGGCGCATTCGCCTCGTAACCCATCACCCCGAACGCGTTCGGCGTGCCCGGCTTCAGCGCGAAGTCGTCCATTTCATTGTTCAACAGCACGCCCGTGCCCGACGGAATCAGACCCGAGCCATACAGCAGGTTCACCGTCTGGGTCGCGCCCACGCGGTTGCCCTGCCCGTCGATGATCGAGAAGTGCGTGGTTTCGTCGTCTTCCAGCGGCGTCGGGTTGCCCGACAGCAGGTCGCTCGGCGTCGCCTTCTCCGGATGGATGGTCGCGCGCAGGCCCTGCGCGTAATCCTTGCTGGTCAGCACCTTCTGCGGAATCTGCACGAAGTCCGGATCGCCCAGGAAGAACGTGCGGTCACGGAACGCGCGGCGCATCGCTTCCACCACCAGATGCGTGCGGTGCGCCGCGTCCATCTGCTTGATGTCCCAGCCTTCCAGAATCTGCAGCATCGACGCCAGCGCGATGCCGCCGGACGACGGCGGCGACGCCGTGGTGATCTTCCAGTCGCGGTAGTTGAACACGATCGGTTCGCGCTGCTTGACCCGGTAGCCGGCCAGCTCCTCCGCCGTCCAGCGCCCACCGGCCTGCTTCACCCCGGCCAGCAGCAGCTTGCCGGTCTGGCCCTTGTAGAAGCCGTCAAATCCACCGGCGGCCAGACGCTCCAGCGTCTGCGCCAGCTCCGGCTGCTTGAACACGTCGCCTTCCGCAATCGGCTTGCCGTTGCGCAGGTAGACATCACGCGTTCCGGGGTAACGCTCCATCACCTCGCGGCGCGAGGCATAGCCCTTGGCCATGCGCGCATACACCGGGAAGCCGTCACGCGCGATCCGGATCGCCGGGGCCAGCGAGGTCTGCAGCGGCAGCTTGCCGTGCTTGGCCGACAGTTCCACCAGCGCCGCCGGCAGGCCGGGAATGCCCGCCGACCAGGCACCGTTGACCGAGCGGTCGCGGTCGAGGTTGCCGTTCTTGTCGAGGAATGCCGCCGGGGTCGCCGCCGCCGGCGCGGTCTCGCGCGCGTCCAGCATCACGTCCTTGCCGGTGGCCGCATCATGCAGCAGGAAGAAGCCGCCACCGCCCAGCCCGGAGCTGATCGGCTCCACCACCGCCAGGGTCGAGGACACCGCCACCGCTGCGTCGAACGCGTTGCCGCCCTTGGCCAGGATCTCCATGCCCGCTTCCGTGGCCAGATGGTGGCCACTGGCGATGGCGGCACCGTCAGGGTGCTTGGCCAGCGTGGTGGCGGCCGGCTGGGCCGCCCAGGCAAACGGGGTCCACAGCAGGACCAGCAACAACCAGCGACGCGACGGGGTTTTCATTCGGACGGAGACTCCACATAGAGTTCGGGATGATCACGCTGCAGCCCAAACAGCTTGGCCAGCAATTGTTCCTGGGTTTCCGGAATGTCCGGATCGGGATCGATGCATTCCACCGGGCAGACGACCACGCACTGCGGCTCGTCAAAGTGCCCCACGCATTCCGTGCAGCGTGCAGGGTCGATCACGTAGATGGTTTCACCCATCGAAATGGCCTGGTTGGGACAGGCCGGCTCGCATACGTCACAGTTGACGCAGAGCTCGTTGATTTTCAGCGACATGGCGTTACTCCACGCCAGTGCCGGCAAAGGAAAGCCGGCCAACGCCGTGGCGCTGGCCGGTCATCGGCGGCTTCCGCAGGGAAACCGCCCGGGCCACGCCCGAAAGCGTGGCCGCCAGGGCACGGCTTACTTGGCTTCGACGAAAATGTACTCGGCACCGGTCGGCTGCACGATCGACTGCACGCGGGCGTTGTCAGCGGCCTGGCCGATGAACACCACGCGGACACCCTTCATCGAGTCGGCACCGACGTCCTTGAACACGGCCTGGATCATGTCGGCCATCTTCGAGGAAGCTGACGAACCGAAGGCCAGCATGTTGCCCGGCTGCACGCCACGGGCGACAGCGGCGGTGGCGCTTTCCACCTGACGGTCGTACTTGGCCTGGAACTCCGGATCCGATTCCGGCGACAGGTAGTACAGGAACGGGCTGTTGGAAATGTTGCCCATGTTCTGGATGGCCACGGCCTGCAGGTACTTCTTCCAGCCTGCATCGTCGTCCTTGGCCGGGGCGACCAGCGCCTGCTGGGCTTCGGCGACCGGTGCGGCTTCTTCCTTCTTGCAGGCGGTGAAGGCCAGCGCGAACGACGCGATCAGCATGGCACGCATGGTGTTGTTCATGGGTTTCCTCCCTCTGGTAATGCTTGGAATGTGAATGACAGGGTGTGACGGATGTTACGACGCGCCCGCTTTCGCCTCGCGCACCTTGCGCAGTGCCTCCAGCACCGACGCTGGCACGAAGCCGGACACGTCGCCGCCCAGGCGGGCGATCTCGCGGACCAGCGACGACGAAATGAAGCTGTGCTGCTCGGCCGGGGTGAGGAACAGGGTCTCCACCTCCGGAATCAGATGGCGGTTCATGCTGGCCATCTGGAACTCGTATTCAAAGTCGGACACCGCGCGCAAGCCGCGCAGCAGGATGCCGCCCTGCACCGAACGTACGAAATGTGCCAGCAGCGTATCGAAGCCGCGCACTTCCACGTTCTTATGGTGGGCCAGCGCGTCGCGAGCCAGCGACACCCGCAGCTCCAGCGGCAGCGTCGGCCCCTTCGACGGGCTCTGCGCCACCCCCACCACCACCTTCTCGAACAACGGCGCGGCCCGGTTCACCAGGTCGATGTGACCGTTGGTGATCGGATCGAAAGTGCCCGGGTACACGGCAATGCGGCGGTTGGCCACGGTCATACGGCAGATACGCTGTTGTGATCTGGTGAAAGTGTAGCAGCGGCGCGCCGGTACAGGGCAAAACGGACCTCCCGGGTCCCGCCCTCGCGGTGCAGCAGCCACGGGGCCGGCACCACCGGCACCCGGTCGCCCGGCGACTCCAGATACAGCCACGCATCGGCGGCCAGATGCGGGCCCAGCCCCGCCAGCACCCCCTCCCACAGCCCGTCGGCAAACGGCGGGTCCACGAACACGATGTCCGCCTGCCCTGCCGCCGGCTGCGCCAGCCATTGCAGTGCATCGGCCTGCGCCACCTGGACCTGGTCCTGCGCACCCAGCTTCGCCACCGATTCCCGCAGCTGACGGCACAGCGCGCCATCCCGTTCCACCAGGGTGGCCTGCGCCGCCCCGCGGGATACCGCTTCCAGCCCCAGAGCGCCGCTGCCGGCGAACAGGTCCAGCACCTGCGCCCCGCCGAGCTTGGGCATCAACCAGTTGAACAGGGTTTCACGGACCCGGTCGCTGCTCGGGCGCAGGCCCGGGGACATGGGGACCGGGAGTTTCGTGTTGCGCCATTTGCCGCCGATGATGCGGACCTGGCCCATCGGGGTGGGGGCGGAGGAGCGTGGTTTCATGGCGGGGAGGATACCGTAGGGCCGACGGGTGCATTCGGTGGTTTTAATGCGTTACCGGGCGTGGTGACGTTCACGGCCGTCGTCTGTCGACCGACGCTACCAAAGCAGAATCCTGCTTTTCTGTCCGATGGCGATGATCCATCGGGGGCGGCCTCCGGGTGGCCCCCGGAGGGACGCTCCAAAACATGGATGTTTTGGAGCAGCCCCCATGGATGGGTTCACGGCGTGTCCCGGAGCGGGGCCGCCCGGAGGCCGCCCCGCACGGAACAATGGAGACGCCGCCCGCTTGAAAACGGGACAATCCATCCCTACCCCTTGAGCCAGCCGCCGCGCGTTGCGCGCCATCGACCTCAAGGAGCATCGCCCCATGACCGAGCCAAGCCAGAAGCAGACCCTGGGCTTCCAGACCGAAGTGAAGCAGCTGCTGCAGCTGATGATCCACTCGCTGTACTCCAACAAGGAAATCTTCCTTCGCGAGCTGATCTCCAATGCCGCCGACGCCGCCGACAAGCTGCGCTTTGAAGCGCTGACCCAGCCGGCCCTGCTGGAAAGCGATGGCGAGTTGCGCATCCAGGTCAGCTTCGACCCCGCCGCGCACACCCTCACCATCGACGACAACGGCATCGGCATGAGCCGTGACGACGCCATTGCCCACCTCGGCACCATCGCCAAGTCCGGCACCGGTGACTTCCTGCGCCAGCTCTCCGGCGACCAGAAGAAGGACTCGCAGCTGATCGGCCAGTTCGGCGTTGGCTTCTACAGCGCCTTCATCGTCGCCGACCAGGTGGACGTGTATTCCCGTCGCGCCGGCCTGCCCGCCAGCGAAGGCGTGCACTGGTCCTCGCGCGGCGAAGGCGACTTCGACGTCGAAACCATCGACAAAGCCGAGCGAGGCACCCGCATCGTCCTGCACCTGAAGGACGACCAGCAGGACTTCGCCGATGGCTGGCGCCTGCGCGGCATCATCAAGAAGTACTCCGACCATATCGGCCTGCCGATCCAGATGGTCAAGGAACACCACGGCGAAGACGCACCGGCCGAGGTCGAATGGGAAACCGTCAACCGCGCCAGCGCGCTGTGGACCCGTCCGCGCACCGAGATCACTGACGCCGAGTACCAGGAGTTCTACAAGCACGCCGCCCACGACCACCAGGATCCGCTGGCCTGGAGCCACAACAAGGTGGAAGGCAAGCTCGAGTACACCTCGCTGCTGTACGTGCCCGGCCACGCCCCGTTTGATCTGTACCACCGCGACGCGCCCAAGGGCCTGAAGCTGTACGTGCAGCGCGTGTTCGTGATGGACCAGGCCGAGCAGTTCCTGCCGCTGTACCTGCGCTTCATCAAGGGCGTGGTCGACTCCAACGACCTGTCGCTGAATGTCTCGCGCGAGATCCTGCAGAGCGGCCCGGTCATCGACTCGATGAAGTCCGCACTGACCAAGCGCTCGCTGGACATGCTGGAAAAACTGGCCAGCGACAAGCCCGAGGTCTATGCCGGGTTCTGGAAGCAGTTCGGCCAGGTGCTGAAGGAAGGTCCGGCTGAAGACTACGGCAACCGCGAAAAGGTTGCCGGCCTGCTGCGCTTCGCCTCCACCCATGACGCCAGCGGCGAGCAGAGCGTGTCGCTGGCCGATTACATCGAGCGCATGGTCGAGGGCCAGGACAAGATCTACTACCTCACCGGCGAGAGCCACACCCAGGTCAAGGACAGCCCGCACCTGGAAGTGTTCCGCAAGAAGGGCATCGAAGTGCTGCTGCTCACCGACCGCATCGACGAGTGGCTGATGGGCTACCTGACCGAGTTCGACGGCAAGTCGTTCGTCGACGTTGCCCGTGGTGATCTTGATCTGGGCGCACTTGAAAGTGCCGAAGACAAGCAGGCCCAGGAAGAAGCCGCCAAGGACAAGCAGGCGCTGGTCGAGCGCTTGAAGACCGCGCTGGGTGCCGATGTCGCTGATGTGCGCGTGTCGCACCGCCTGACCGATTCGCCGGCCATTCTGGCCATTGGCGAGCAGGACCTGGGTCTGCAGATGCGCCAGATTCTGGAAGCCAGCGGACAGAAGGTGCCGGACAGCAAGCCGGTGTTCGAGTTCAACCCGGGGCACCCGTTGATCGGCAAGCTGGATCAGGAAACCGACAGTGGTCGGTTTGACGACCTCAGCCGCGTGCTGTTCGATCAGGCCGCGCTGGCTGCCGGCGATTCGCTGAAGGACCCGGCGGCGTATGTGCGGCGGTTGAACAAGCTGTTGTTGGAATTGTCCGCCTGAAGGTAGTGCCGGCCGCTGGCCGGCTCTTCATGATCCTTCCGGGTGGCGCGTGGAGCCGGCCAGCGGCCGGCACTACCCTAGGCTCTATCGTCGAACAGGCTTCCCAGCATCTCATCGGCCCGCCGCAACACCATCGCGTTGGCCTTGAACGCCAGCACCTCGGTGCGTGCGGCAACCAGGTCGGCGACCGGCGCGGCGGGGTCTTCGACGGTGGTGCCGACCGACGTCTGCACCCCGCCCTCGGCGGCGGTACTGCGCTGCAGCTGCAGCCGCTGGGCATCGGCGGTCGGCAGATTGGCCACGTTGTGCGCGGCGACCTGCACACCCTGCTGGGCGGCGCGCATGCCGCTGCCGGTAATGGCCATGATGCTGCTCATGCGGTGCCCCCTGGACCGGCACGATGCGGTCCTCCGTGGCTGTTAACGGCACCCGGCCGCGGAACTTGAATGCACGCGGGCCCGACAGGCCCGGGTGGTAGCATATCCCTCTGAATATCAGCACCTTTTGCCCATGCTCAGTTTTTTCCGCCGCAAGAAGCCCCAGGACGCGCCGCAGGACGCGCCCAAGACCCAGCATTATTCGGCCGAAGAGCTGGCGGCCGCGTTTCCCGGCGCGGCCCCGCAGACGGAAGACGCGACGCCGGACGCCGTTGTAGAGCCGGGCTCTGCCCGGCTGGAAGGTGATGCATCGCCGCACAGCCGGGCAGAGCCCGGCTTTACGGATTCCGTGCCGGCACCGACCCCGGTCATCGAAACCGCGCCCATCGCGCCCCAGGTCACCCCCGAACCGGCCGTGCAGACCACTGCCCCGGTCGTGGTCGCCACCGAAATCGTCCAGGAAGCCGTCCAGCCACTGGCCACTCCGGAGGTCACCGACGAGGTCGCCCCGGCCGCGCCGGGCAAGTCCGGCTGGCGTGACCGCCTGCGCAACAGCGTGTTCGCACGCAGCGTGGGCAGCCTGTTCTCGCGCAATCCCAAGCTCGACGACGACCTGCTGGATGAAATCGAAACCGCGCTGATCACCGCCGACGTCGGCGTTACCGCCACCACCGCACTGGTGGAAGGCCTGCGCAAGCGCATGAAGGCGCGCGAGTTCGCCGACGCGCGCGCCCTGCAGGCCGCCCTGCGTGCCGAACTGATCGCCATCCTGCAGCCGGTGTCGCAGCCGCTGGTCATCGACCGCAACGCCAAGCCGTTCGTGGTGCTGACCGTGGGCGTCAACGGGGTCGGCAAGACCACCACCATCGGCAAGCTGGCCAAGCGCTTCAAGGATGAGGGCCACAGCCTGATGCTGGCTGCGGGTGATACCTTCCGCGCGGCTGCCGTGGCCCAGCTGCAGGCCTGGGGCGAGCGCAACGGCGTGGCCGTGGTCGCGCAGGGCCAGAACGCCGACGCTGCATCGGTGGCGTTTGATGCCCTGCAGGCCGGCAAGGCGCGTGGCACCAGTGTGCTGATCGCCGATACCGCCGGCCGCCTGCATACCCAGGGCGGGCTGATGAACGAACTGGGCAAGATCCGCCGCGTGCTCGGCAAGATCGATCCGGCCGCCCCGCATGAAGTGCTGATGGTGATTGATGGCACCACCGGCCAGAACGCGCTGTCGCAGCTGCGCCAGTTCCACGCCGTGGTCACCGTGACCGGGCTGGTGGTGACCAAGCTCGACGGCACCGCCAAGGGCGGCGTGGTGTTCGCGCTGGCACGGGAGTTCGGGATTCCGATCCGCTTTGCCGGCATTGGCGAGCGTCCCGAGGATCTGCGCGTGTTTGATCCGGAAGCGTTCGTGGATGCGCTGTTGCCTGAAGCGTTGAGTGGTTGATGCGCGCGGTCAGCCACGCAGGGCGTGGCTCTACGGGGCACGATGCGTTTGTTGGGCGGTTGCTGCCTTGGTTTGACGACCATGGGCGGCACGACCTGCCCTGGCAGCATCCGCGCACGCCTTACCGGGTCTGGTTGTCGGAGATCATGCTGCAGCAGACCCAGGTGGCCACGGTCATTCCGTACTTCCTGCGCTTCCTCGAGCACTTCCCCACCCTGCCCCACCTGGCCGCTGCCAGCAATGACGCCGTGATGGCGCAGTGGGCGGGGCTGGGCTACTACGCGCGTGCTCGCAATCTGCATGCCGCCGCGCAACGCTGTGTGGAACTGCATGGCGGCGACCTGCCCCGCGACTTTGATGCGCTGCTGGCGCTGCCCGGCATCGGCCGCAGTACTGCGGGCGCGATTCTCAGCCAGGCCTGGAATGACCGTTTCGCCATCCTGGACGGCAACGTCAAACGGGTAATGAGCCGCTTCCACGGCATTGAAGGCTTCCCCGGCCTGCCGGCCGTGGAGAAAGTGCTGTGGGCGCGGGCCAACGACCATGTCGCCCATGTTCCCAACGGCCGGTTGGCCGACTACACCCAGGCGCAGATGGACCTGGGGGCAACGGTCTGCACCCGCGCCAAGCCCGCCTGCGTGATCTGCCCGCTCACCGACGACTGCGTGGCACGCCGCGACGGACGGGTAGAGCAGCTGCCGACCCCGAAGCCGGGCAAGACCCTGCCCGAACGCGAAGCCACTGCCCTGCTGCTGCGCGATGCGCGCGGCCACATCCTGCTCGGCAAGCGCCCGGATACCGGCATCTGGGCGCAGTTATGGACACTGCCACAGGCCGACAACAGCCCGGCGTTGCAGGACTGGTTCGACGCCCATGTAGAGGGCGCGCTGGAACTGGCCGAGCCGCTGCCGGTGCTGCAACACACCTTCAGCCACTACCGGCTGCACCTGCGGGTGCTGCAGTTGGGTCCGGTCGCCCTGCGCGACGGGCTGGGCGACAATGAGCGCCTGCGCTGGGTCGCGCCCGCCGCGCTGGGTTCACTGGGCCTGCCGGCCCCGATCCGCAAACTTCTGCTTTCTCTTGAGTAATCCCATGTCCCGCACCGTTTTCTGCCAGAAAGAGCAACGCGACACCGAAGGCCTGGACTTCGTGCCTTACCCGGGCGAACTGGGTCAACGCATCTTCAACGGCATCGGCAAGAGTGCCTGGGCCGCGTGGCTGGCGCATCAGACCATGTTGATCAATGAAAACCGGCTGTCGCCGCGCAATCCGGAGCATCGTGCGTTTCTGGAGAAGGAACTGGAGAAGTTCCTGTTCGGCGAGGGTGCGGAGAAGCCGGCCGGGTTTACCCCGGAGGCGTAGGCGAACGCCTACGCCGGTAGTGCCGGCCGCTGGCCGGCAACCACGCATACACATCCGACGTTCATGAGGTTGCCGGCCAGCGGCCGGCACTACCTCAGGTCGTCGCTTCGCGCTCGGCCACGTCCGCCTTGCGCAGCTCCTTCTCCGACGCCCGCAATGCCGGCACGTCCAGCTTGCGGATGCTGCCGATGAAACACGGCACGCGCGGGCCGCCGGTGGTGTCGCGCACCAGCACCTTGTCGAAGCGCGAGGACACCCGGCCCATCTGGCTGGTCAGCCCGATCGCCGGCGCGTAGCTCAGCCCGTCACAGGGGCCACGCAGTTCCAGCAGGTAGGCCTCGCTGGGGCGGGTCCATACCGCCAGCGCGCTGTCGCCCAGCTCGGTCCAGCCGTTGAGTGAGCCGAAATACTGCAGGTCCGGCTGCGGCGCACCGGCGTGGGAACGGTACAGCTCCAGCCTGTCCGCCGTGCTCAGGCGGCCGGTGCTGGAACAGGCGGCAAGGGTC
Organism: Stenotrophomonas sp.; assembly: GCF_032103445.1. GTDB lineage: Bacteria > Pseudomonadota > Gammaproteobacteria > Xanthomonadales > Xanthomonadaceae > Stenotrophomonas. The sequence continues at coordinate 87,714 of NZ_DAMDFR010000007.1, read as the reverse complement.
AGGCTCAGGGCAGCAACGGCGATCAGCGACTTCATGGCACACCTCCGTTTGTGATGAATGGACGGATGATGCACCGGAAAACCGCCACCCGGCACTGTCATGAACCGGTCATTCAGCTTCCAGATCAGACCTCGCTGTGCGCCAGCGCGTGCAGGCGGCCCTCGCGCAGCTCCAGCACGCGATCCAGACGCCGCGCCAGGCTGCGGTCGTGGGTGACCAGGACCAGGCTGGTGTGGTGGGCGCGATTGAGCTCCAGCATCAGTTCGAACACGGTGCCGGCGGTCTTGTCATCCAGGTTGCCGGTGGGCTCGTCACCGAGCACGCAGGCCGGGCGGTTGACCAGCGCGCGGGCCACGGCCGCACGCTGACGCTCGCCGCCGGACAGCTCGCCCGGCTTGTGGGTGAGGCGATGCCCCAGCCCGACGGACTCCAGCAGCGCTTCCGCACGCGCCTTGGCGTCGGCGACCTCGCGACGATTCAACAGCACCGGCATCATCACGTTTTCCAGCGCGGTGAATTCCGGCAACAGGTGGTGGAACTGGTACACAAAGCCGAGCGCGGCATTGCGCAGGCGGCCACGCTGGCCGTCCGACAGCGCCGACATCTGCTGCCCGGTCACGAACACTTCGCCGGCGGTCGGCGTATCCAGCCCGCCCAGCAGGTGCAGCAGCGTGCTTTTGCCGGCACCGGAGGCACCGATGATGGCCACGGTTTCGCCGGCGGTCACCGTCAGGTCCAGGCCCTTGAACACCGGGGTCTGCATGCGCCCTTCGGCATAGGTCTTGGCCAGGCCCTGGGCCCGGATCACTTCGTCGCCGCGGTTGATCGGCTCATTCATAACGCAGGGCCTCGGCCGGCTGGGTGCGGGCAGCACGCCACGCGGGGTACAGGGTGGCGAGGAAGCTCATGGCCAGCGCAACCACGGTGATGATGACGATGTCCGGGGTCTGCATGTCGGTCGGCAGCCCGGTGATGTAGTAGACGTCTTCCGGCAGCAGCTTGACCTGGAACACCGACTCGATCAGCTCCAGGATGCGCTCCAGGTTGAGCGTGAGGGTGATGCCGCCGACCACGCCCAGCACGGTGCCGATGATGCCGATCAGCGAGCCCTGCACCATGAACACCTGCATCACCCCGCCGGGAGTGAGGCCGAGCGTGCGCAGAATGGCGATGTCGGCCTGCTTGTCGGTGACCAGCATTACCTGCGACGACACCAGGTTGAACGCACCCATGGCGATGATCAGCGAGAGCAGGATGCCCATCACCACCTTCTCCATGCGCAGCGAGTGATACAGGTTGGCGTTCTGCTGGGTCCAGTCGCTGACCCGATAGGCACCGCCCAGCCCACGCGCCAGGTCGTAACCGACGTCGAAGGCCTTGTCCATGTCGTGCAGCTTCAGGCGCACGCCGGTGACGCCGTCGATGCGCAGCACGCGCTCGAGGTCGTCCATATTGGCGTAGGCCACGCCACGGTCGATTTCGTTGTAGCCGGCCTCGAAAATGCCACTGACGGTGAATCGCTTCAGTCGGGGCATCGCTCCGACCGGGGTGCCCTGCACTTCGGCCAGGGTGACCAGCACGGTGTCGCCGACATCCACGCCCAGCCACAGTGCCAGCTCCTTGCCGACCAGCAGGTTGTAGCTGCCGGGGGTCAGGCTGTCGTAACTGCCTTTCTTGACCTTCTGGTTGATCACCGACACGGCCGGTTCCTGCGCCGGGTCAATACCCTGCACGATCGCCCCCTGCACGCGCGGACCGCTGAGCATGGCCTGGATTTCGATGTACGGGGCGGCACCGGCGACCCGCGGGTCCTTGCGCGCCACCTCCACCGCATGCTGCCAGTCGGACATCGGCGCACCGTCGGTAGTGACCGTGGTGTGCGCGGTCATCTGCAGCAGGCGGTCGCGGATTTCCTTCTGGAAGCCGCTCATCACCGCCAGCGTGGTGATCAGCACGGTCACGCCCAGGGCAATGCCCAGGATCGAGGCCATCGAAATGAAGGAGATGAAGCCGTTGCGGCGTTTGGCCCGCAGGTAACGCAGGCCGATGGCTACAGGAATGGGTTTGAACATGCAGGTACGCCGGACAATTCACACTATGGTGCCACTGCCGGGCGTGAACGGGAAATGCAGTGGGCCCGCACGGCCAGTCGCAGTTCACGTCGCGCGGCGGGTGGCAGGGTGTCGGGCCAGAACAGTCGGGCATGGCAGCGGCCACCCGTGCGCCAGCGCAGTTGCAGCAGCCAGCCACGGTCCTGCAGGGACACGTCATCCACCGGCTCGCCGTTGACGGTCACCGGGGCATCGCCGGCGCAGATGACGATGCGGCAGGCGGGACGTCGGGCATGGTGCCAGCCCTGCCCTGCAGCCCACGCCGTGGCCAGCAGTGCGGTTGGCCAGCGCCAGGGATCGGGGAGCCCGCTGCCCAGCACGACCAGCGGCGTCAACAGGGCCAGCAGCGCATGCGCGGCGCACTGCCAGCGCGACGGACGCCAATCAAGCAGGCAGGGCGCGGATCTTCTCCAGGAGCGGGACGGCGTGGGCATGCGGGCACTGTTCGTATCCCATGAACCAGCGCCACAACTTATCGTCCTCGCAGTCGAGCAGGAACAGGAAAACCTCGCGCTCTTCTGTGGGCGCAGTGCTCCATTCGCGGTTGAGATAACGCTCGAACAGCTGGTCCAGTTCGCGCATACCGCGGCGGCAGCGCCAGCGGAGTTTTTTCAGGAGGGTGTGTTCGTCCACCAGGTGTGCTTCCAGAAGTGGCAAAGCCACGCAGGGCGTGGCTCTACCGGTTTCGATCATTGCACCATGGACACGCATGGCGTGTCCCTACACGTTCAACCTGGCGTAGTGACACGCCATGCGTGTCATCGCGGTGCCGACCAGCACCCCGTAGTGACACGCCATGCGTGTCATCGCGGTGCCGGACAACCCAACCATCATCAGGCGCGGCGCGCCATCATCAGCTTCTTGATCTCGGCAATGGCCAGCGCCGGATTCAGGCCCTTCGGGCAGGTCCGGGCGCAGTTCATGATGGTGTGGCAGCGGTACAGCTTGAACGGGTCTTCCAGGTCGTCCAGGCGCGCACCGGTGTCTTCATCGCGCGAGTCGATGATCCAGCGGTAGGCCTGCAGCAGGATCGCCGGACCCAGGTAACGCTCGCCGTTCCACCAGTAGCTCGGGCAGCTGGTCGAGCAGCAGGCGCACAGGATGCACTCGTACAGGCCGTCCAGCTTCTTGCGGTCTTCCGGCGACTGCAGGCGCTCACGGTCCGGCGGAGCCGGGGTCTGGGTGCGGATCCACGGCTTGATCGACGCGTACTGCGCGTAGAAGTGGGTCAGGTCCGGCACCAGATCCTTGACCACGCTCATGTGCGGCAGCGGGTAGATCGGCACTTCGGCCTTGCCGCAGTCCGCAATGGCGCGGGTGCAGGCCAGCGTGTTGGTGCCGTCGATGTTCATCGCGCACGAACCGCAGATGCCCTCGCGGCACGAACGACGGAAGGTCAGGGTCGGATCAATTTCGTTCTTGATTTTGATCAGCGCGTCCAGAACCATCGGGCCGCAGGCGTCCAGATCGATCTCGTAGGTGTCGGTGCGCGGATTGCTGTCGTCGTCAGGACTCCAGCGGTAGACCTTGAAGGTGCGCAGGTTCTTGCCGCCGGTCTTGGCGGGGAAGTGCTTGCCCTTCGTGATCTTGGAATTCTTTGGCAGGGAAAACTCGGCCATGGCTGTTCTCGTTGGCTCAGGCGGCCCGCGCCCGAAGGCGCGGATGCTCGGTAGTCGGGATCGCGATCAGTACACGCGCGGCTTCGGCGGCACCACGGCGACCTCGTCGGTCAGCGTGTACATGTGCACCGGACGGTAGTCGAAGCTGCACTTGCCCTTCTCGTCCACGTGCACCAGCGTGTGCTTGTGCCAGTTGACGTCGTCGCGGTCCGGGAAGTCCTCGTGCGCGTGTGCGCCGCGGCTTTCCTTGCGCTGTTCGGCCGAGTTGATCGTTGCCACTGCGTTGAGCAGCAGGTTGTTCAGCTCGTAGGTTTCGATCAGGTCGGAGTTCCAGACCAGCGAACGATCGCTGACCTTCACGTCCTGGAACGAATCGAACACGGTGGCCATCTTCTCGCAGCCTTCCTTCAGCGTCTGGCTGGTGCGGAACACGGCCGCGTCAGCCTGCATGGTGCGCTGCATGTTGTCGCGGATCACCGAGGTCGGGGTGTCGCCGTTTGCGTAGCGCAGCTTGTCGAGCAGGCCCAGCGCCTTGTCGCAGGCGTCCGAAGCGAGCGGCTTGTGCGCCGCACCCGGCTTGATGGTTTCAGCGCAGCGGTTGGCCACCGCACGACCGAACACCACCAGGTCGAGCAGCGAGTTCGAACCGAGGCGGTTGGCACCGTGCACCGACACGCAGGCGGCTTCGCCGATCGCGTACAGGCCCGGCACCACGGCGTCGTTGTTGTCGCCGACCTTGCGCACCACTTCACCGTGGAAGTTGGTCGGAATGCCGCCCATGTTGTAGTGCACGGTCGGGATGACCGGAATCGGCTGCTTGTGCACGTCGACGCCGGCGAAGATGTGGGCGCTTTCGGCAATACCCGGCAGCTTCTCGTCGATCACGCCCGGGCCGAGGTGGGTCAGGTCGAGCAGGATGTGGTCCTTGTGCTCGCCGACGCCGCGGCCTTCGCGGATTTCGATGGTCATGGAACGGGCGACCACGTCGCGCGACGCCAGGTCCTTGTAGTGCGGTGCATAGCGCTCCATGAAGCGCTCGCCGTTGCTGTTGCGCAGGATGCCGCCTTCACCGCGGACACCCTCGGTGATCAGGCAGCCGGCACCGTAGATGCCGGTCGGGTGGAACTGCACGAACTCCATGTCCTGCATGGCGATGCCGGCACGCATGGCCAGGCCGCCGCCGTCGCCGGTGCAGGTGTGCGCCGAGGTGGCGCTGAAGTAGGCGCGGCCGTAACCGCCGGTGGCCAGCACCACGCCCTGGGCGCGGAACAGGTGCAGCGAGCCATCGGCCATGTCCAGCGCCAGCACGCCGCGGCAGGCCCCTTCTTCATCGAAGATCAGGTCCAGCGCGAAGTACTCGATCATGAAGCGCGCGTCGTGCTTCAGCGACTGCTGGTACAGCGTGTGCAGCATGGCGTGACCGGTACGGTCGGCCGCCGCGCAGGTACGCTGCGCCGCCGGGCCTTCGCCGTACTTGGTGGTCATGCCACCGAACGGGCGCTGGTAGATCTTGCCCTCTTCGGTACGGCTGAACGGCACACCGTAGTGTTCCAGCTCGATGATGGCCGGAATGGCCTCACGGCACATGTACTCGATGGCGTCCTGGTCGCCCAGCCAGTCCGAGCCCTTGATGGTGTCGTAGAAGTGGTAACGCCAGTCGTCTTCGCCCATGTTGCCCAGCGCGGCGGAGATACCGCCCTGCGCGGCCACGGTGTGCGAACGGGTCGGGAAGACCTTGGTCAGGCAGACCGTCTGCAGGCCCTTGGCGGCAAGCCCGAACGTGGCGCGCAGACCGGCACCGCCGGCACCGACCACGACCATGTCGTACTTGTGTTCAGTAATCTTGTAAGCGGACATCTAATCTGGATTCCTGTCTTGGTGCCTGGACTCAGGCAACGCCGAGCGCAATGCGGGCGACCGCAAAAACACTGACGATCGCGCCGAGCACGGCGATGAACTTCACCGTGGTCTGCAGCGCCAGGGCCAGCAGCGAGTTATGGATGTAGTCTTCCAGCACGACCTGCAGGCCGAGCTGCGCATGCCAGAACATGGCGATCAGGAAGCCGACCAGCAGCACCGCATTCCACGGCTTGGACACCGCTTCGGTGGCGGCCGCGTAGTCCGAACCGACCAGGCTCAGCACGAACACCAGGAACCACAGGGTCAGCGGAATCAGCGCGGTGGCGGTCAAACGCTGGTGCACGAAGTGCTCGGTGCCGGTCTTGGCAGCACCCAGGCCACGCACGTTCTTCAACGGAGTACGGAACTTGCTCATGCGGCACCTCCGACGAACACATAGGCCCAGACCAGCGCGGTGATCACCAGCGAACCGACGACCGACAGCCAGCTGCTGCGCACGAACGCCGGAATGCTGAAGCCGATGGCGAAGTCCTGCACGATATGGCGGATGCCATTGCAGAAGTGATAGGCAAACGACCACGTCCATGCGAACAGGAACAGCTTTCCATACCATGCACCGGCGTGACCGGTGAAGCAGTTCCAGGATTCAGGACCCATCATCAGGGCGAGCAGGCCGCCGGCGATGATCAGGGCTCCAACAGACAGAAAGATGCCGGTCGCTCGATGAAGAATCGAGGTGGCCATCTGGATCTGCCAGCGATACACCTGAAGGTGCGGGGAAAGGGGACGTTCTCTGGCGGCCATTCGCTGGGCTCGTTGTCTCGGCTGGGCGGCGCAATGCCGCGTTGGCTCAATGCTGATCAGAAATCGATGCAGCGTCCGTTTTTCTCCCAATCGCCATACCGCACCGGATCGAGTCCGCCGCGGCCGCCAAATTCCGGAGCCGGTGCCGGGGTCGGGACGAGCGCATGCTCCTCCGGTACCAGCGGGGCTTCAGGTTCGACGTCGGGAGTGGGGGTTGTTTGGCCTATCATGGGTGGTCTCGCAACGCACAAATTTTAGACCCCGTTCACGTGCCTGACAACCTGCCCCTGCCATCCAATGGTCTTACCGGCGCGTTTACGCGTCTTTCCGGTCACCGTCTGCTCAGCCTGCGCGGGCCCGACGCGGTGGTGTTTGCCCAGGCCCAGTTCGCCAACGACGTCACCACCCTGCCCCTGCGGCACTGGCAGTGGAGCGCCTGGCTGAGCCCGAAAGGCCGCACGCTGGCGGTGTTCCAGCTGCTGCGGGTCGAGGACGATCACGTGATGCTGGTGCTGGCCGACGGCGATGCCGATGCGATTGCGTCGCAATTGCAGCGCTTCGTCTTCCGCCGCAAGTTGAAAGTGGAACTGCGCAGTGACCTGAGCGTTGCCGGCAGCTTCACTGCGCCGGAGGCGGCCAGCGGGGCCGTGTTTGCGCAGAATGATCAGAGCCTGGAGCTGGATGTCGGCAGCGATGCACTGCCGCGCTCGCTGTGGATCGGCCCCGCGGAGGCAGCGCTGGCCGAGGACGCGGGCTTTGCCCTGGCCTGGCGCCAGTCCGACCTGCGCTACGGGCTGCCCCGCCTGGAGGCTGACCAGCGGGAGGCGTGGACGCCGCAGCAACTCGGCCTGGACCGGTTGAACGGCTACAGCGTGAAGAAGGGCTGCTACCCGGGCCAGGAGATCGTGGCGCGCACGCACTTCCTGGGCAAGGCCAAGCGGGCGCTGCAGCTGCTGCGCGTAGGCGACGGCGTGGCCAGTGGGGCGTCAGTGGAACAGAACGGTGCGGCCATTGGCACCGCGGCCAGCGTGGCCGGTGATCTGGCGTTGGCGGTGTTGCCGTTGGAGCTGGCGGAAGGCGCGTTGAGCGTGGGGGGTGCGGAGGCGCACGCGGTGCCGTTGTTGGAAGGGTTGGCGCGCTGACTTGCTGATGGACCGCGCAGCCACGCAGGGCGTGGCTCTACGGATATCACACCGTACGTAGAGCCACGCCCTGCGTGGCTGCGCCATCCATTATCACGCGTCGTGATTCAACCGTTCCCCGGTTTCAGCATCAAAGAAATGCAGCCCCTGCGGCTGGATCGCCACCCGGATCGATTCCCCGACCGCCGGCAACACCTGCGGTGCAACACGCATCACCAGCGCCTGATCACCCTGGCGCATGTTGACGAAGATCTCGTTGCCCACCGGCTCAATGCCTTCAATCTCGGCATCGAAGCCATGCGCATCACCCGCCGCCGCCGGCTGCAGATGCTCCGGTCGCACGCCGACGGCAATGGACGTGCCGACCCACGCCGCATCCACGGTTGCGTCGCCCAGCGGGGCACGCAGCGACGCCTGTGCCACCACCAGCCCTTCGCTGCCGCGCTCCAGCGTGCCGCGCAGCACGTTCATCGCCGGGCTGCCGAGGAAGCCGGCCACGAACAGGTTGGCCGGGCGGTCGTACAGCGCCATCGGCGTGTCGATCTGCTGGATGATGCCGTCCTTGAGCACCACGATGCGCTGACCCAGGGTCATTGCTTCTACCTGGTCGTGGGTCACATAGATCATGGTGGTGCCGAGCTTGCGATGCAGCTGCGCGATTTCGGTGCGCACGCTGTGGCGCAGCTTGGCATCGAGGTTGGACAGCGGCTCATCCAGCAGGAACACCGCCGGCTCGCGCACCAGTGCACGCCCCAGCGCCACGCGCTGGCGCTGGCCGCCGGACATCGCCTTGGGCAGCTTGTCCAGCATCTCGGTCAGGCCCAGGGTCTGTGCCGCCTCGTTGACGCGCTTGGCGATGGTCGCCTTGTCGTGGCCGCGCAGCTTCAGTCCGAAGGCCAGATTCTCGGCCACGGTCATGTGCGGGTACAGGGCATAACTCTGGAACACCATGGCGATGTCGCGGTCCTTGGGGGCCACGTCGTTGACCACCCGGTCGCCGATGGTCAGGGTGCCACCGCTGATCTCTTCCAGACCCGCCACCATGCGCAGCAGGGTCGACTTGCCACAGCCGGACGGCCCCACCAGCACCATCAATTCGCCGTCGGCCACTTCGAAGGTGGCTCCCTGCACGGCCACCTGGCCGTTGTCGTACACCTTGCGCACGCCCTGCAACTGCACTTTTGCCATATCACCCATTCCAGTCCGCCCGTTCTCCGGGCTGTTGTGCGGAACTGCCTTCGGCCCTCCCGATGGCAGGTCGATGGCGTGGTGCCGCATGACGGCGACCACTGCAATCGAATACAGTCTGCGCATTCTGCCATGTAAACGTTTTCACGTGGCAGTATCCTTGGTTCGGTCTTCACCGGTGTGCGCGGATGAGACGCCAGTCTCCCGATTGCAGCGGTGTTTGGCCCATGATGGGCGGGTACGCGCCTGTTCATGTTGCACCTGCAGCAATCGGACAGCGCCACCAGCAACACCCCCGAGAACATAGACGAGAAGCGATTGACAACGATGTCACCCGGATCTGAAACTCGAGCGATGCACGACACCCTCTTCCTGTTTGGCGCCACCGGCGACCTTGCCCAACGCTACCTGTTCCCTTCGTTGCTGCGCCTGCTCGGCGATGGCCTGCTGCCGGAAGACTTCAAGGTCCGCGCACTGGCGTTGTCGCCGCACGACACCGAGGCCTTCCGCGAAATTCTGCGCCCGCGCCTGCAACAGGCGATGCCGCAGGCCAGCCAGGAGGACATCCAGTCGCTGCTGCAGCGCATTGATTACCGTTCGGTCGATCTGCGCGATCCGCAGTCGGTGGCCGATTCGGTCCGCGACCTGGTGCACCGCCAGTGCGTGAGCTACCTGGCCATTCCGCCGGGCCTGTACATCTCCACCTGCGAAGGTCTGGCCCTGGGCGGCGCGCTCGCCGCGCCGGCGCGCCTGATGCTGGAAAAGCCGATCGGCAGCGACAGCGCCAGCGCCGAACACATCCTGACCACCATCGGCCAGTGGATCGACGAAGACCGCGTGTTCCGCCTCGACCACTACCTGGGCAAGGCCGCGGTGCAGAACCTGATCGCGCTGCGCTTCGGCAACACGCTGCTGGAAGCGGTGTGGAACCGCAACTACATCGAGTCGGTGCACATCCTGGTTGCCGAAAGCGAAGGCGTGGATGGCCGCGACGCGTATTACGCGCGCTCCGGCGCGCTGCGTGACATGGTCCAGAGCCACATTTTGCAGCTGCTGTGCCTGGTGGCGATGGAACCGCCGGCTTCGCTGGAAGCCGACCGCGTGCGCGACGAGAAGGTCAAGGTGCTGCGCGCCCTGCGTCCGCTCGATGCCAAGCACGCGGCGCGCGACAGCGTGCGCGGCCGCTACACCGCCGGCAGCATCAACGGCCAGCCGGCCCAGGCCTACCAGCCGCCGGAAGGCAGCGACGTGGAAACCTTCGCTGGGGTCACCGCGCACATCGACAACTGGCGCTGGTCGGGCGTGCCGTTCCACCTGGTCACCGGCAAGCGCCTGCCCGAACGCACCACGCGCGTGGTGGTGACGCTCAAGCCGGTCACGCACTGGCTGTTCGAGCGCCCGCATCGCGGCAACGCCACCCCGAACCGCATCACCTTCCAGCTGCAGCCGCAGGAAAACATCGAACTCGGCCTGATGAGCAGCCTGGCCGGCCCGGAATGGGGCGCGCTGGAACTGCACCCGCTGGAACTGGAACTGTCGGTGCCGACCGGCCTGCACCGTCGCATCGCCTACGAGCGCCTGTTCCTGGATGCATTCAATGGCAACCACGCGCTGTTCGTGCGCGACGACGAAGTGCGCGCAGCCTGGGCGTGGATCGACAGTGTGAGCGAAGCCTGGAAGGCTGCGCCGCTGCCGCTGCAGCCCTACCCCGCTGGCCAGTGGGGTCCGACCGAAGCGGCCGGCTTCCTGCCGGCTGACGTGGACGCGGATGCCGGCCGCAAGGATCCGGCATGACGGTCGCCAGCCTTCCGGCGCTGGTCGCCGACATTGGCGGCACCAACGCCCGCTTCGCACTGGCTGACACCCAGCAGGCAGCACCGCTGCTGGCTGACACCGTGCGCGAATTCGCGGTGGCCGACTTCCCTTCGCTGGGTGACGCCGCACGGCATTACCTGGAACAGATCGGGGCCGACGCCGACCGTGGCGTGTTCGCGGTGGCCGGCCGCGTTGACGGTGACGAAGCGCGCATCACCAATCACCCGTGGGTGATCTCGCGTGCGCGCACCGCACACATGCTTGGCTTCGGCCAGCTGCACCTGATCAACGACTTCGCCGCGCAGGCGATGGCGATCTCCCTGCTGCAGCCCAGCGACGTGGTGCAGGTGGGCGGTGCCGCGTGGGTGCCAGGCAAGCCGGGACAGCCGCGCAACTACGCGGTGATCGGCCCGGGCACCGGGCTGGGCGTGGGCGGTCTGATCCTGCGCCATGGCCGCTGCTATCCGCTGGAAACCGAAGGCGGACACGTCAGCTTCCCGCCGGGCACGCCAGAGGAAATCCGCATTCTGGAAATCCTGTCCGAGCAGTTCGGCCGGGTCTCCAACGAGCGTCTGATCTGCGGCCCGGGCCTGGTCAACATCCATCGCGCGGTCTGCGAGATGGCCGGTTTTGATCCGGGCCTGCTGCAGCCGGCCGATGTCACCGCACGTGCGCTGCAGGGCGACCCGCAGGCGATGCGCGCGGTGGACGTGTTCTGCGCGGTGTTCGGTGCGATTGCCGGCGACCTGGTGCTGATCCAGGGTGCCTGGGACGGCGTGTTCCTGACCGGCGGGCTGGTACCGAAGATGCTCGATTCGCTGCAGCATTCCGGCTTCCGCCAGCGCTTTGAACACAAGGGCCGCTTCTCTTCGATCATGTCGCGGGTGCCGTCGCTGGCGGTGATGCACCGCCATGCGGGCCTGCTGGGCGCAGCTGCGTATGCCGCCGACATCGAACGCGACCTGCCGGGAGGCACTGCATGAACCGACTCGACACTTCCGAACGCTTTGAACTGATCCGTCACGGCGAAGCCGATGCCTGGATTGAAGCGGTCGCCAACGAGATGGCGGAAAGCCTGAACGTGGACATCCGCGAAACCGGTCGTGCGCGCCTGCTGCTGTCCGGTGGCACCACGCCGGCACCGGTGTACCAGGCGCTGGCCGAACTGGACGTGCACTGGGACCGGGTTGAAGTCAGCCTGGTGGACGAACGCTGGCTGTCGCCGAACGACCGCGACAGCAACGCCTGGCTGGTGCGCGAGAGCTTCCTCAAGCGTGCCGAGAGCGCCCACTTCGATCCGCTGGTGCGGGTCGGCAAGCCGATTGCCGAGTGCGTGTACACCGCCAATCTGCAGGCACAACATTCACAGTCACCGACCCTGGCGGTGCTGGGCATGGGCAACGACGGCCACACCGCGTCGCTGTTCCCGGGTTCGAAAGACCTCGGCCGTGCGCTGGAAAGCACCCTGCCCTACGCCGCACTGGACGCCACCGGATGCCCGGGCGCGAACCAGTGGCCGCTGCGCATCACGCTGACCCCGCATGGGCTGCGCAAGTGCCGCCAGCGCCTGCTGCTACTGCGCGGCAAGCAGAAGCTGGAAGTGCTCAAGCAGGCGCTGGAAAGCAACAACGCCCAGCTGTATCCCATCCTCAACGCCATCGACATGGACGGCCCGAAGCTGCGCATCCACTGGTGCGACTGAGCCGTGACCGACCTTCCTTTACTGCGTTCCCCACTCATAGCCGGTAGCCAATGAGCCTGCATCCCCAACTTGAAGCCATCACCGCGCGGATCATCGCGCGCAGCGCCGCCTCGCGTGCGGCCTACCTGGCCGGCGTGGATGCCGCGCTGCGCGACGGCCCGTTCCGTTCGCGCCTGAGCTGCGGCAACCTGGCGCACGGCTTCGCGGCCTGCGGCCCGACCGACAAGTCGCGCCTGCGCGGCGGCGTGACGCCCAACCTGGGCATCATCACCGCCTACAACGACATGCTGTCGGCGCACCAGCCGTTCGAGCATTACCCGGAGATCCTGCGCGAGACCGCACGCTCGCTCAGCGCGACTGCGCAGGTGGCCGGCGGCGTGCCGGCGATGTGTGACGGTGTGACCCAGGGTCGGGCCGGCATGGAGCTGTCGCTGTTCTCGCGCGATGTGATCGCGCAGTCGACGGCAATCGGGCTGAGCCACGACATGTTCGACACGACGGTGTATCTGGGCGTGTGTGACAAGATCGTGCCGGGCTTGCTGATCGGGGCACTGGCATTCGGCCATCTGCCGGCGGTGTTCCTGCCTGCAGGCCCGATGACGCCGGGTATCCCGAACAAGCAGAAGGCGGAAGTGCGCGAGCGCTACGCGGCCGGTGAGGCCACGCGCGAAGAGCTGCTGGAAGTGGAAGCGGCGTCGTACCACGGGGTGGGCACCTGCACGTTCTACGGCACCGCCAACTCGAACCAGACGCTGCTGGAAGCGATGGGCGTGCAGCTGCCGGGGGCATCGTTCGTGAACCCGGGCACGCCGCTGCGCGATGCGCTGACCCGCCATGCGGCGCAGCGTGCGCTGGAGATCACGGCGCTGGGCGACGACTTCCGTCCGCTGGGCCGTCTGATCAACGAGAAGGCGATCATCAACGCGGTGATCACGCTGATGGCGACGGGCGGTTCGACCAACCACACGATCCACTGGATCGCGGTGGCGCGGGCGGCGGGCATCGTGCTCACCTGGGACGACATGGACGAGCTGTCGCAGCTGATTCCGCTGCTGGCGCGGGTGTACCCGAACGGCGAGGCGGACGTGAACCGCTTTGCGGCGGCGGGCGGCACGGCGTTCGTGTTCCGCGAGCTGATCAATGCGGGGCTGATGCATGCGGACCTGGTGACGGTGGCCGAGGACGGCATGCACCAGTACACGCAGGACCCGGCGTTGCGCGACGGTGCACTGACCTGGATCGAGGGCATCACGGAAAGTGCGGACCTGGAAGTGGTGCGCCCGGTGGCGGAGCCGTTCGAGGCCCAGGGTGGCCTGCGCCTGCTGCGCGGCAATCTGGGGCGTTCGCTGATCAAGCTGTCGGCGGTGAAGCCGCAGTACCGCACGATCGAAGCGCCGGCCGTGGTGGTGGATGCGCCGCAGGTGTTGAACAAGCTGCACGCGGCGGGCGTGCTGCCGCACGATTTCGTGGCGGTGGTGCGTTACCAGGGGCCGCGTTCGAACGGGATGCCGGAGCTGCATTCGCTGGCACCGCTGCTGGGGCTGCTGCAGAACCAGGGGCGGCGCGTGGCGCTGGTGACGGACGGTCGTCTGTCGGGCGCGTCGGGCAAGTTCCCGGCGGCGATTCATCTGACCCCGGAGGCATCGCGTGGCGGTGCCATCGCGCGGGTGCGCGAGGGCGACATGATCCGTCTGGACGGCGAAGCGGGCACACTGGAGGTGCTGGTGGACGCGGCGGAATTCGCAGCGCGCGAACCGGCACCGAACACGGCCCCGGCAGGCCACGACATGGGTCGCAATCTGTTCGCGCTGAACCGCCGCATGGTGGGTCCGGCGGACCAGGGCGCGATCTCGATCTCGTGCGGCCCGGCGGCAGCAGACGGCGACATCTGGAACTACGACGCCGAGTACGAACTGGGCGGCGGCGCTTCGGCGGCGGCTGCACCGCATGAGGCCAAGGACGCCTGACCTGCTGAAATTTCGCGCGAACGGCGGCGGTGAGGTTCACTGTGGAGAGTCAGCGGCGGGGGCCCTTTCCGGGACACGCCGTGAACCCATCCATGGGGGCTCGTCCAAAACATCCATGTTTTGGACGGTCCCGGAAAGGGCCCCCACCGCTGCCTCTCGACGCATCTCGGCGCTTCGGTAGCGCCGGCCGTTGGCCGGCCCACGCATTCTCACAACGCTCGGCCGCGTACGGCCTCGCACAATGACGGAACACACTTCCATGACCATCGCCGCACATCAACAACGCGCTGAATCCCTGCTCCACGCTGCCGGCATTCTGCCGGTGGTCACCGTGCACACCCTCGACCAGGCGCGCGCGGTCAGCGCGGCGCTGCTGGAAGGTGGGCTGCCGGCGATTGAACTGACCCTGCGCACGCCGGTGGCGATGGAAGCGCTGGCGATGCTCAAGCGCGAACTGCCGGATGTGGTGGTGGGCGCGGGCACGGTGCTGACCGTGGAACAGATGCAGCAGGCGATCGATGCGGGCGCGGATTTCCTGGTGACGCCGGGTACGCCGGCGCACATGGCCGATGCGCTGGCGGCGGCCCCGCTGCCGGTGGTGCCGGGTGCGGCGTCGCCGACGGAACTGCTGGCGCTCTACGCGCGCGGCTTCCGGGTGTGCAAGCTGTTCCCGGCGTCGGCGGTGGGCGGGCTGGCGATGATCAAGGGACTGGCGGGTCCGATTCCGGATCTGAAGCTGTGCCCGACCGGCGGCATTACTGAAACGACGGCGGCCGAGTATCTGGAGCAGAAGAACGTGGTCTGCATCGGCGGCTCGTGGATGGTGCCGAACAACTGGATCGCTGACGGCGACTGGGACAAGGTGAAAACCAGCGCGGCGGCGGCGGCACAGATCGTTGCCCGCGTTCGCGCGCGTTAAACGCCGATCACAAGGTCTGCGCGGGATCCACCAATCCGTACTGGCTCGCCATGCGAGCCAGTGCAATGTTGTCCTGGATGCCCATCTTCTCGAACAGACGGGCCTTCTGGGTGTTGACCGTTTTGGCGCTGAGACTGAGGCGCTTGGCGATGTCTTCCTGGCGCAGGCCCTGGGTGAGCAGCAGGGCGACTTCCAGCTCGCGCGGTGACAGGGTGTCGAACGGTGACTGGCTGCCTTCGACGTTGGCCAGGGCGATGTTCTGGGCGATGCTGCTGCCGAGGTAACGGCGACCCAATGCGGCGTCGCGCACGGCGCGCAGCAGTTCCTGGGCATCGCAGGCTTTGCCGATGTAGCCGGAAGCACCGGCTTCGAGCAGACGCTTGGGCATTGGGCCGTCTTCGAGTACGGAGACGATGACAACGCGGGTGCCGTGGTCGCCGCGGATCACCCGTTCGGTGACCTCCATGCCACTGACGCCGGGCAGGTGCAGGTCGCACAGCACCACGTCGGGACGCAGCTGGCGGATGTCCGGCAGTGCATCTTCACCCGACTCGGCTTCGCCGACCACTTCGATGTCGGTTTCATTGGACAGAATCATCTTCATGCCGGTTCGCACCAGCGCGTGATCGTCCACCAGATACACTCGAATCGTCATCTACGCACCCTTGTTCATCTACTGCGTTCGGGGCAAGCCTAGCCGCGCGATATTGCGATAACAAGGAAACAGGCTCCCCGCCCGCGCCTTCCAGACCTGACCACCGATCCCCTTGCAACGTCCACACCACAAGGCCCAGCGGCCATCGTGCCGTGCTCAAACCGGGGCCATCACAGCCTGTGAAACAGGCCCCTCGATCATGCCGTTTCCGGCCCACCCGCTCCCCGGGTGGAACCTTGCCGCCGGCGCCAGGGATGGCGGCGGCGGAACATCACAAGAAAGCACCCTACCACCCAAACCAGCGCGGCACACCATCCGCCGAGAATGTCCGACGGGTAATGCACGCCGAGGTAGACCCGGGAGAGGCTTACCAGGCCGGCAAACACCAGCCCCGCCATCAGCACCGGCCAACGCCAGCGGGTGTTCCAGGCCAGCAGGATGACGACGGCAGCCAGGGTGGCGGAGCCCATCGCGTGGCCACTGGGGAAGCTGTAGGTGCTTTCCGGGGCGATCGATTCCCACAGACTGGGGCGATCACGCTGGAAGAACTGCTTGCTGCCAAGGTTGAGCAGGGCCGAGCCGCTGAAACTGATGGCGGCGAAGGCGGCCTCACGCCAGCGGCGGAAGCCGAGCAGTGCCAGCACGATGAGGATGTCGCCGGGAATCACGCCCCACTGGTAGCCGATCTTCGAAATGAATACGAAGAAGCTGTCCAGCCACGGAGTGGAAACCGCGTGCATCTTCCACAGCAACGGCGCATCGAAGTGGAATTCCTCGAATTCATGCACTTCGTCGGCCAGCTCCACGAACGCCGCCAGCGGCAGCAGCACGCCGACGAACAGCAGCACGAAGCGCCACGCGTTGTGGGCCAGCCAGTGGCGGACACCGGACGCCGCTTCCGGCGTACCGAGAACGGGCGGCTTATCCTGCGCTTCGGACATACTTTCGTTCGACGTATTCGTCGATCAGCGTCACGAAGTCCTGGGCGATGTTCTCGCCGCGAAGTGTGACCGACTTCTCACCATCAACGAACACCGGCGCAGACGGGGCTTCACCGGTGCCGGGCAGCGAGATGCCGATGTTGGCGTGCCGCGACTCGCCAGGACCGTTCACCACGCAGCCCATCACCGCCAGGGTCATGTTTTCCGCGCCCGGGTGATGCACCTTCCACAGTGGCATTTTTTCGCGCACGTGGTTCTGCACCACTTTCGCCAGTTCCTGGAAGAACTCGGAGGTGGTGCGGCCACAGCCGGGGCAGGCCGTGACCAGCGGGGTGAAGGCGCGCTGCCCGGTGGTCTGCAGCAGTTCCTGCGCGACAATCACTTCCTGGGTACGCGACTGCCCGGGTTCGGGGGTCAGCGAGATGCGGATGGTGTCACCGATGCCTTCCTGCAGCAGCACCGCCAGCGCCGCCGACGAAGCGACGATGCCCTTGCTGCCGATGCCGGCTTCGGTCAGGCCCAGGTGCAGGGCGAAATCCGAACGCTGGGCCAGGTCGCGGTAAACGGCGATCAGTTCCTGCACGCCACTGACCTTGGCCGACAGCACGATGCGGTCGCGCGGCAGGCCGAGGTCGACGGCGGTGTTGGCCGAATCCAGTGCCGAACGGATCAGCGCCTCGCGCAGCACACGGCCGGCGTCCCAGGGCTTTTCGCGTTCGTTGTTCTCGTCCATCAGGCGCGCGGCCAGCGACTGGTCCAGCGAACCCCAGTTGGCCCCGATCCGCACCGGCTTGTTGTAGCGGATGGCGAACTCGATCAGCTGCGCGAACTGGGTGTCCTTCTTCTTGCCGAAGCCGACGTTGCCCGGGTTGATGCGGTACTTGGCCAGGGCTTCGGCGCAGGCCGGTTCCTGGGTCAGCAGCTGGTGGCCGTTGTAGTGGAAATCGCCGATCAGCGGCACATCGATGCCCATCATCTGCAGCTTTTCCACGATGCGCGGAATGGCGGCAGCCGATTCGGGATTGTTGACCGTGAGCCGCACCATTTCCGAACCGGCCCGCCACAACTCGGCGACCTGCTTCACGCTGGAAGCAACGTCGGCGGTGTCGGTGTTGGTCATCGACTGCACCACCACCGGGCGTCCCCCGCCCACGACGACCCCGCCGATGGACACGGCCTGGGTCTGGCGGCGGGTCCAGACGGTGGAATCAGAGGGTTCGGTCGGTTTGGAGACGGCGTCGTGCATGCCCCATTTTACGCTCTGCCACGGCGCAATGGCGCACCCCCATTCATCCGTCGGCGGGCATCGGCGGGCGATGCGGCCGATTGTCGCAGGCGGTGCGACGCGCCAGCGCATACGATGGACACCCATGACCGGTACCGACGCCCCCTTCCTACGCACCCTGTGCAGCCTGCGCTGGCTGGCCGTGGCCGGTCAGGCCGCCACCATCCTGGTCGCGACCTGGGTGCTGGGGCTGGAACTGCCGCAGACGCCGCTGTGGGCAGGCGTGGTCGCGCTGGCCCTGTTCAACGTGTATGCCCAGCTGCGGGTCCGTGACGAGGACAACACCGCGCCGGTGACCGCGTTCTGCCACATCCTGGTGGACGTCACGGTGCTGACCTGGATGGTGGGCTGGAGCGGCGGCGTGGCCAATCCGTTCGGCTCGCTGTTCCTGATCCTGATCGCGCTGGCGGCGCTGGCCCTGCCGGCCCGCTGGACCCTGGCGGTGGCGGCCGCCTGCCTGATCGGCTACGCGGTCAGCGGCGTGTTCGGCCTGCCGTTGCCGGACGGCTATTTCAGCGCGATGGACCTGCACCAGTGGGGCGTGGTGGCCAACTTCCTGCTGTCGGCCGCCGTGGTACTGGCCTTCTCCACCCGCCTGGCGATCGCACTGCGTCGGCGCGAACACGAGCTGTCGCTGCTGCGCGAGCGCTTCGTGCGCAACGAGGGCATCGTGGCGCTGGCCACCCATGCCGCGTCGGTGGCGCATGAACTGAACACGCCGCTGGCGACCATGACCCTGCTGGCGGACGACATCGCCGAGCAGAGCGACAACGCCGAAGTCCGCGAGGACGTGGACACCCTGCGCGAGCTGCTGGTGCAGTGCCGTGAGCGGGTGCTGGCGCTGGCCCGCCCTGCCGCCGGCCAGCATCCGGGCCGTGACACCGTGACCCTGCCGCAGGTGCTGGAACAGTGGCGGCTGGTGCGCCCGACCATCACCCTGGTCCGCAACGACGATGCACCGTTGCAGCTGCCGCTGGACCCGGGCATCGGCCACCTGCTGATGGTGCTGCTGAACAATGCCGCCGATGCCGGCGAGCAGGCGCAGCGGCCCCAGGTGGACCTGAGCCTGCGCATTGAAGGCGACGATCTGATTGGCGAGGTGCGCGACTACGGGCGCGGCTTCGACGCGCGCCAGGCGGTGTTGCCCGGCACCTTGTTCAACAGCGGCAAAACCCAGGGCATGGGCGTAGGCCTGGCCCTTTCCCATGCCACCATCGAGCGCCTGGACGGCGAGCT
The DNA here is from genome assembly GCF_032103445.1 of Stenotrophomonas sp. GTDB lineage: Bacteria > Pseudomonadota > Gammaproteobacteria > Xanthomonadales > Xanthomonadaceae > Stenotrophomonas. Next base: position 68,470 of record NZ_DAMDFR010000007.1, on the reverse strand, counting down.
GTGGATGCGACCGGCCAATGGCGCCGGCACCCGCGTCGGCTTCCGCCTGCCCCTGGCCGCCCAGGAGACTTCAGCATGACCACGCCCTCCCCCTCTTCCACCCACGGCCTGCTGGTCGATGACGATGATCTGTACCTGCGCACGCTGCAGCGCAGCCTCGCCCGCAAGGGGCTGGAAACCATGATCGCCAGTGACATCGCCTCGGCCCTGGTGCTGGCCCGCCAGCAGCCGCCGGCGTTCGCGCTGATCGACCTGAAGCTGGGTTCGGAATCCGGGCTGGCCCTGATCCAGCCACTGCGTGCATTGCGCGAGGACATGCGCATCCTGCTGGTGACCGGCTACGCCAGCATTGCCACCGCGGTGGAAGCGATCAAACTGGGCGCGGACGACTACCTGCCCAAGCCGGCGACGGTGCCGATGATTCTGCGCGCACTGGGCGAGGAAGATGACGGCCCGGCCGATGACGGCGAGATGGAACCGCCGGATGCGATGACCCCGATCAGCCGCCTGCAGTGGGAACACATCCAGCAGGCCATGCATGAAACCGGCGGCAACGTGTCGGCGGCCGCGCGGTTGCTGGGCATGCACCGGCGTTCGCTGCAGCGCAAATTGGCCAAGCGGCCCAGCCCGGAGCGCGACCCGTCGCGTTGATGCGTGATTGCACCGACGTTTTGGTAGCGTCGGTCGACAGACGACGGCCGTGAAATCATCCACGGCCGGTAACGCATGAAAACAATCGAACCGCGCGATTAACCCTTCAACCGGCCCAGCAACTCCAGCGTCACCGGATCGGTGATGCCATGCGCCTCACCCTGCAGCGCCGGCAGCAACTGGCTCGCCAGCTGCTTGCCCAGCTCCACACCGAACTGGTCGAACGCGTTGATGTTCCACACCAGCGACTGCACGTACACCGCGTGTTCGTACATTGCGATCAGCGCACCCAGCGACTGCGGGGTCAGCGCATCCAGCAGGATCAACGTGCTCGGACGCCCACCCGGATACTCACGGTGCGGATCATCACAGCCCTGCCCGTTGGCCAGCGCCTCGGTCTGCGCCAGCAGGTTGGCCATCAGCGCCTGGTGATTCACCGTGTACGGATCATCGTTGTGCACGCAGCCGATGAAATCGGCCGGAATCACACTGGTGCCCTGGTGCAGGGCCTGAAAGAAGCTGTGCTGCACGTCGGTACCGGCACCGCCCCACCACACCGGCACGGTGTCGCTGTCGACCGGACGGCCGTCCAGCTGCACGCGCTTGCCGAGGCTTTCCATCACCAGCTGCTGCAGGTAGGCCGGCAGCAGCGCCAGGCGCTGGTCGTAGGTCATCACCGCGTGGGTAGCGTGACCCAGCAGGTTGCGGTTCCAGATGTCGGTGAGCGCATGCAGCACCGGCAGGTTCTGTTCCAGCGGCGCGTTGAGCGCGTGCGCGTCCATCTCGGCCGCACCAGCCAGCAGCTGTTCGAAGCGCTCGAAACCAATCGCCAGCGCGATCGGGAAACCGACCGCCGACCACAGCGAGTAGCGCCCGCCCACCCAGTCCCACATCGGCAGCACGCGGCCGGCGGCGATGGCAAAGGCCTTGGCGGCGCGTTCGGGATTGGCGCTGACCGCATACAGGCGCTCGCTGCCGCCCAGCCAGTCGTGCAGGATCTGCCCGTTGAGCAGGGTTTCCTGGGTACCGAAGGTCTTGGAAATGAGGATGCCGGCGGTGGTAGCCGGGTCCAGCGTGGCCAGGGTGCGCTGCATCGCGGCCCCGTCGACGTTGGACACGAAATGTACGCGGAAGCGTGCGCCGGTGACCGGGCGCAGGGCGTCGGCGACGAGGCGCGGACCGAGGTCGGAGCCGCCGATGCCGACGCTGACGATGTCGGTGACGTTGCTGTTTTCCAGCGCGGCGATCAGCTCGCCCATCTGCGCGCGCACCTGCGCGGCGGTGGCATACGCCTCACCGGCAACCGGTGCACCGCTGAGGTCACCGCGCAGGGCGGTGTGCAGCGCAGCGCGGCCTTCGGTGACGTTGACCGTTTCGCCCCGGAACAGGCGCTGGAAGCCGCCGGCGACATCGCGCTCGGCGGCCAGCTGCAGCAGGGCGTCCAACGCGGCGCGGTCATACTTCTGCCGCGCGAAGTTGGCGTACAACGGACCGACCCGCAACCCCAGCGATAGTGCGCGGCCGGGTTCGGCGGCGATCAGTGCGGGGATGCTTGCGCCACGCAGGCGCTGGGCATGGGAGTGAAGCGGGTCGAATCCGTTGTGCTGTGTCATGCGGCCTGGGTCGGAATGCTGTCGTTGGTGTGGGAGATCTGGTTCTTGCCGTCCACATATACCAACTTCGGCTTGAAGCTGTCAGCTTCTTCTTCGCTCATGTTGGCGAAGGCGGCAATGATGATGATGTCGCCGACCTGCACGTGACGCGCAGCACCGCCGTTGAGCGAGATCACGCCGCTGCCGGCTTCCGCGCGCAGCGCATAGGTGGAGAAACGCGCACCATTGGTGACGTCCCAGATGTGCACCTGTTCGAATTCACGGATGCCGGTGGCCTGCAGCAGGTTGTCATCGATGGCGATGGAACCTTCGTAGTTCAGCTCGGAATGCGTGACGGTGGCGCGGTGGATCTTGGTCTTCAGCAGGGAGAGTTGCATGGGGCGACACAACGGCAAAAGGAAAGCCGAATTCTAGCACCCGGGGCGGATACGACAGGGGTGTGCCCCGCCCTGCTGGCGGCGGTTCAGGCAGGTGATGGCCGTCGCTTCTGCGGTTGCACGATTTCCGTAGAGCCGGGCTTGCCCGGCTGCTGTTGGATTCAGGCGAACAGCCCTCGGTTCACGGCATCCCTGGCTTGGCGGCTCGGGACGGGCGTTCCGGGGGACGGCGCAAGTACGTCCGTGTAGCCTCAGTCGCCGCATCCATGCGGCTCATGCCCCCTCCAGCCCATCCCGAGCCGCCACGACAATGGGTCGGCGGCCATCGAAGATCAAAACCCATTCGCGGCTCTGGTGGGATCGGTCGACAGACGATCGCCATGAAACAGCCAGCTTTCGGTAACGAATGACCCCGGATCGACACCGCCGTTGATCTGGCATTTCCATGGCCACCGACCCTCTGTCGAGGGCGGTTCGGGGTGGGTTTGCGGGGGTGTGAGCCGCATGGATGCGGCGACCAAGCCCCCATGGATGGGTTTACGGCGTCCCCCGCAAACCCATCCCGGGCCGACCAGACACGGATACACGTGACCGCCAGCTGTTCGCCTGAATCCAACAGCAGCCGGGCAAGCCCGGCTCTACGCTCCCATGCCGTCAGAACTCGAGGTTGTCGATCAGGCGGGTGGAGCCGATGCGGGCGGCGATCAGGGCGACGCGGTTGCCGACGTCGCTGTCGGCCGGCTCGGACAGGTCCGGCAGGCGGATCACGGCGTAGTCAACCTGGAAGCCGGCGGCCTGCAGGGCGGCGGTGGCCTCGGCTTCGATCAGGCTGCGCGCCTTGCCGGCGATGAAGCCTTCGCGCATGCCCAGCAGCACCTGGTGGATGGTGGTGGAGACCGGGCGCTGCTCGCCATTGAGGTACTGGTTGCGCGAGCTCATCGCCAGGCCGTCATCCTCGCGGACGATGTCGCCGCCAACGATCTGGATCGGGAACGCCAGGTCTTCCACCAGCTGACGGATCACCGCCAGCTGCTGGTAGTCCTTCTTGCCGAACGCGGCCACGTCCGGCTGCACCTGGTTGAACAGGCGGCTCACCACCGTGCACACGCCATCGAAATGGCCCGGACGGTGCGCACCCTCGAGCAGGCTGCTGATGCCCGGCACGTGCACGTTGGCAGCCAGCTCGACGCCGAACGGGTACATCGATTCCACCGTCGGCAGCCACAGCACGTCGCAGCCGGCCTGCTCCAGGCCCGAGGTGTCCGCTTCCGGCGTACGCGGATAGCGGGTGAAGTCCTCGTTCGGGCCGAACTGGGTCGGATTGACGAACACGCTGGAGACCACGCGGTCGGCGTACTGGCGCGCCAGCGTGACCAGCGAGTAATGACCCGCGTGCAGGTTGCCCATGGTCGGGACCAGCGCGACGCGCAGGCCCTCGCGCTTCCAGCCGTTGACGACGGCGCGCAGACGGGACAGTTCGGTGACGGTTTCAATCATGATGCGTAGGCGTGTTCTGCGTCGGGGAAGGAGCCGTCGCGCACGGCGTCGGCGTAGGCGCGGACCGCACCGGCCACCGAACCGCCTTCGGCAAGGAAATCCTTGACGAACTTGGGTCGGCGGTGGCCGCTGTCCAGGCCGAGGAAATCGTGCATCACCAGCACCTGGCCATCACAGCCCGGGCCGGCACCGATGCCGATGGTGGGCGCGCTGATCTCGGCGCTGATCTGGGTCGCAATCGGGGTCGGCACGCACTCCAGCACCACCAGGGTGGCACCGGCATCGACGGCGGCCTTCGCATCGGCGCGCAGCTGCTCAGCCGCGTCGCCACGACCCTGAACCCGGTAGCCACCCAGGCGCAGCACCGACTGCGGAGTCAGGCCCAGGTGCGAGCAGACCGGAATCTCACGCTCGACGAGGTAACGAATGATGTCGAGCTTGAAGCCCGCGCCTTCGATCTTGACCATCTCCGCGCCGGCCTGCAGCAGCTGCAGCGAGGCCTCCAGCGCGCGCTCGGGGGTGGCGTCGGCACCGAACGGCAGGTCGGCCACCAGCAGCGCCCGCTGCAGTACGCGGGCGACCACGCGGGTGTGGTAGACCATGTCGGCCACGGTTACCGGCAGGGTCGAATCATGCCCCTGCACCACCATGCCCAGCGAGTCGCCGATCAGGATCAGGTCCACGCCGTTGGCGTCGAAGGTGCGCGCAAAGCCTGCGTCGTAAGCGGTCAACATGACCAGCTTCTGCCCGTTGCGCTTGGCCTCGGCCAGGGCGGGAACGGTCCAGGGTTTGCTGTCTGCGTGGGTGCTCATGTACTGATAACCGGTGGCGATAAGCCCCGCATTATCCTCCTATTGACGCGATCCCGCTGGCCTCGATACGCATCACTGCATCCCGTACCCGGCCCTGCCCCGGAATCAGCGCGTCCGGGGCGATCTCAGCCAGGGGCACCAGTACGAACGCCCGCTCGTGCAGGTAGGGGTGCGGCACTTTCAGCTGCGGCAGGTCGATCACCTGCTCGCCATACAGCAGCAGGTCCAGGTCCAAGGTCCGCGGGCCCCAGTGCACGGCGGGGTCACGCACCCGTCCGGAGGCCCGTTCGACCTCCAGCAGGGCATCCAGCAGCGCCGGCGCGGACAACCCGGTGTCCAGCAACACGGCCGCATTGACGAAGGGCGGCTGGTCTTCGTTGCCCCAGGCGGGCGTGGAATACAGCTGCGACTGCGCCAGCAGCGTGGTCTGCGGCAGTGCCGCCAGCGCGGCAAAGGCACCGCGCAGGGTCTGCGCGGCGTCGCCCAGGTTGCCACCCAGGCCAATGCAGGCCAGGGTCATGGCTTACTCGCCGGCCGGGCCACCGGTGCGCCGACGACGGCGGCGACGCTTGCGCGGAGCCCCCTCCTCGTCCAGCGCGACCTCGGCCTGTGCCGCTTCCAAGGTGGAATCGAGTTCGGCACCCGACTGCTGCTGGGCCTCGCGCCAGAACTGCACATCGGCTTCGTGCTCGCTGGAGGCGACCTGGCGCAGCGCCAGGAAGTCGAAGGCGGCACGGAAGCGCGGGTGCGTGAGGGTGCGGAACACGCGCTTGCGCTGGCGCGAGCTGAAGCGGCCCTGCAGCAGCCAGATTTCCTGCATCGGCAGCGAGAAACGGCGCGGCAGCGCGATGGTGGTCAGCTGATGCAGGGTGACCCGGTCAGCGGCACGACGCTGCGCCTCTTCAACTGCGACGCCCTGCTTCTGCAGGGTGGCCAGGGCGCGACAGAACGCAGGCCACAGCAGCAGCGCGAACAGGAACGACGGCGACACCGGCTCGTCGTTGGCCACGCGCAGATCGGTGCTGTGCAGCCCTGCGATCACCATGCGGCGCAACGCGCCGTTGCGGTTGCTGCGCAGCGCGGCAGCGCTTTCCGGGAACAGCACGTTGAGCAGGCCGTAGCGTTCCAGGCCCTCGAAACTGGCCACGCCGTGTCCGGACAGGAACAGCTTGAGCACTTCCTCGAATAGACGCGCCGGGGCGGCTTCGGACAGCAGCCCGGCCAGGCGCGGCAGCGGCTCGGCAGTGGCGTGTTCGATCTGGAAGCCGAGCTTGGCCGCCAGACGCACCGCGCGCAGCATGCGCACCGGGTCTTCGCGATAGCGCTGCTCGGGATCGCCGATCAGCTTCATCAGGCGAGCCTGCACGTCTTCGAAGCCACCGGTGTAATCGCGCACCGAGAAATCCTCGATGGCGTAGTACAGCGCGTTGCAGCTGAAGTCGCGGCGCACCGCATCGTCTTCGATGGTGCCGTACACGTTGTCGCGTACCAGCATGCCGTTTTCCATCTCGCGGTCGCCGCTGCCGTCGTCGCTGTTGGCACGGAAGGTCGCCACTTCGATGATCTCGCGGCCGAACACCACGTGGGCCAGGCGGAACCGGCGGCCGATCAGGCGGCAGTTGCGGAACAGCGCCTTGACCTGCTCCGGGGTGGCGTCGGTGGCCACGTCGAAGTCTTTCGGGTGCCCGCCGACCAGCAGGTCGCGCACGGCCCCGCCGACCAGGTAAGCGCCAAAGCCGGAATCACGCAGCCGGTACAACACGCGCAGCGCGTTCGGGCTGATGTCCTTGCGGGAGATGTTGTGCTGGTCGCGGGGGATCACGCGCAGACCGAACGAGGATGGTGCAGAGGAATTGATGTTGGCGCTTCCGGTTGAAGTTTCGGGATTGCCCAATGGCATCGTCGCCAATATACTAGCGCGCTGCGCCGCTCGCGACAAAGCACGCTCCCTTCGTCTAGTGGTTAGGACGTGGCCCTCTCAAGGCTAAAACAGGGGTTCGAGTCCCCTAGGGAGCGCCAATCGTGAAGCGCAACGCGAAAAGAACCCCGCCTCTGCGGGGTTTTTTCGTGTTGCGCGGGTAGTGCCGGCCGCTGGCCGGCAACCCCTGTCACCCGACCATCTGCTCCAGCTCCTTGCCCTTGGTCTCGTGCACATAGCGCAACACGAAGAACACCGAGGCCACGGCCGCGGCCGTATACAGCCCGTAGGCCCCGGCCAGGCCGATCCCGGTCAACAGCACGGGGAAGCTCACGGTGATGGCGAAATTGGCCGTCCACTGCGCCGCGCCGGCCACCGCCAGCCCGGAGCCGCGGATCTGGTTGGGGAACATCTCGCCCAGCATCACCCACATGACCGGGCCCCAGGACATGTTGAAGAACACCACGTAGGCGTTGGCCGCGACCAGCGCCAGCACGCCCATCTGGTCGGACAGCTGCAGCTTTCCGTCCACCAGCGAGCCGCTGGAGAACGCCACCACCACCAGGGCCAGGGTCACCGCCATGCCGGCCGAGCCCACCCACAGCAACGGCTTGCGGCCGATGCGGTCGATCAGCACCACGGTGAGCAGGCAGGCCCCGATGCTGAGCGCGCCGGACAGCACGTTGATCAGCAGCGCGTCGCTTTCCGAGAAGCCCACCGCCTGCCACAGCACCGCGCCGTAGTAGAACACCACGTTGATGCCGACCAGCTGCTGGAACACGGCCAGACCGATACCGACCCAGACAATCCGGCGCAGCTTGCCGGTGTGCTTGTCGACCAGGTCGGACAGGCGCGGACGGTGCTGGTCCTGGGACAGCGACGCATCGATCTCGCCCAGTTTGGCCTGGGCCTCAACCGGCCCGTACAGGCGGGTCATCACCTCCAGCGCCTGTTCACGTCGCCCCTTCACCACCAGATAGCGCGGGCTTTCCGGAATGACCAGCAGCAGCACCAGGAACAGGGCCGAGGGAATGGCCTGCATCCAGAACATCCAGCGCCAGGCGGCCTGGCCCAGCCACAGCGCCTCGGTGGACGCACCGGCGGCGCGGGCCAGCAGGTAGTTGCTCAGGAACGCGCAGAACAGGCCACTGATGATGGCGATCTGCTGCACCGTGGCCAGCCGGCCGCGATAGCGGGCCGAGGCCACCTCGGCAATGTAGGCCGGTGACATCACACTGGCCGCGCCGACCGCGAAGCCGCCGACCACACGGGCGATCACGAAGGCCAGCGAGCTGTGCGCGGCCCCTGCCCCCAGGGCGGAGAGCAGGAACAGCACCGCGGCGATGATCAGCACGCCACGCCGGCCCAGCCGGTCGCCCAGACGGCCGGCGAAGAACGCACCGATCGCGCAGCCGAGCAGCATCGAGGCCACTTCAAAGCCGATCCCGGCCTGGCTGGACTGGAAGGTCTGTTTCAGGCCGTCCACGGTGCCGTTGATGACCCCGCTGTCGAAGCCGAACAGGAAGCCGCCCAGCGTGGCCACGCAGCTGATAAGGACGATGAAGGAGGTGTTTTCGCCGGGTGCGGCGGTGGCAGCAACGGGTATCGACATGGAAGGCCCTGGCAGAAAGGAGACAGCGGACGGTCAACGCGGCAGGTACAGCTGAAGCGGGTTCTCACAGGTGTTCAGCGCCCGGCGGCCTGGGGGAAGCCCCACTTCCCGGGCCCTGGCTGTCTACCGGTGGGCACGGCTATCTATACCCGGGGGGCGGCGACGGCGCATCGTGCACTGCGACAAAGCCGCAACTGTTCTAGAATTGTCCGGCTTACCGTCCGATTCTGATCCAGCCATGCCCTTTGTCGTCACCGAAAACTGCATCAAGTGCAAGCACACCGATTGCGTGGAAGTCTGCCCCGTGGACTGTTTCCACGAAGGCCCGAACTTCCTGGTGATCGACCCGGATGAGTGCATCGACTGCACCCTCTGCGAACCGGAGTGCCCGGTGAACGCGATTTTCCCGGAAGACGACGTGCCCGCCGGGCAGGAAGCCTTTGTCGGCCTGAATGCCGAGCTGGCCAAGGCCTGGCCGGTGCTGACCGTGCGCAAGGACCCGCCGGCCGACGCCGGTGAGTGGGATGGCAAGCCCGGGAAACTGGAGTTGCTGGAGCGCTGAGACAAAAAGGCACTTTCGGGTGCCTTTTTTGTTTGGTTCGTCGCGAAAGGCCACGGCGTTTCAATTCATCCGTGCTGGGCGGGGGCCGGGCACCCTCGCTCCGGGACACGCCGTGAACCCATCCATGGGGGCTGCTCCAAAACATCCATGTTTTGGAGCGTCCCTCCGGAGGGTACCCGGCCCCCGCCCCGATGGTTGGTCGCGAGGCGGCGGGCAAAGCAACGGCAACAGCCGTTACGCCTTGGGATCACGCGTTACCGGGTGTTGGCCTGTTCACGGCCGTCGTCTGTCGACCGACGCCACCTGGCCCGCGGGCGGGTTTTGATCTTCCGTGGCCACCGGCCAACTTTCTGGGGCGTGCCGGGGTGGGTTTGCGGGACCGTCAAAAACATGGATGTTTTTGACGAGCCCCCATGGATGGGTTTACGGCGTGTCCCGCAAACCCACCCCGGTGCGACCAAGCTCGGAAACCGATGGCTGCCGGCTGTTCGCCCGGATCCAAAAGCAGCCGGGCAAGCCCGGCTCTACGTAGATCATGCAATCCGTCGGGGCGTGCAAATCGTGCAATCCGGCACGCCGCAGGATTACGGAGCCAGTTTGGCCTTCAGTTCGGCCAGCAGCTTGGTCGGGGCCGGGCCGGTGGCCGGCAGGCCGCGCGGGTCGACGGTGGAGACGTAGGCACCGGCTTCGACGGCGACCACGCGGACCAGGAAGTTGTTGTCCTCAAAGGCCACGTCGTAGGAACCCAGCAGCTGGGCCTTGCTGGCGATGGTCACGCCCGGCATGGATTCCAGCACGGTGCCGACCTTGCCGAACACCTCTTCCTTGCTGCCTGCCACGTTGAAGCCAGCACCGGCAGTGGCCGGGTCAGCCGCCGGGCCCGGGGCCGGACGGGCGGCCTGCGAGGCCAGCACCGGCACCTGCGCGGCCGGGTTGCCCGGGGCATTCAGGTCCGGCGGAATTTCCAGCGGACGCATTTCCGGGGCCAGCGCGTAGTCGCCCTTCGCACCCCGATTGAAGCAGCCAGTGGTGCCCACCAGGGTAGCCGTGGCCAGCAGTGCGAACGACAGCACGCGGGTGGCGGAAACAGATTGACGCATGTGAATCTCCAGGTTCAGGCCACTGCGGTTCAGTGGCTGGAAAGTGCTTCAAGCGCCCCGATGTCGGACGCCAGGTGTTCGGCTGCAGCATGGTGGGGCTCGGACAGCCGCAGCAGCGGCAGCCGCAGGCCATGGCCGATGCCGATCCGGTGCAGCAGTTCCTTCACCGGAATCGGGTTCGGCTCCACCCCGCAGAAGTCGTGGAACGGATCCAGGCGGGCGTTCCAGGACTCGGTCGCCTCGCGCTCGCCGGCCGCGGCCAGGTCACACATGCGCCGGTAGGCCCCCGGCAGCGCGTTGGAACCCACCGAGATCAGGCCATCGATGCCCGACAGAATGGAGCGGGCCGCCGTGCCGTCGTCACCGCTGAGGATCACGAAATCCGGCGAACGCAGGGCCAGCAGCGCCTGCACGCGGCCGTTGTCGCCCACCGCTTCCTTGATGCCGACAATGTTCGGGTGGCTGGCCAGTTCCGCGACCGTTTCCGGCAGCATGTCCACCCCAGTACGGCCCGGCACGTTGTACAGGATGACCGGCAGGCCGCCCTGGTCTGCCACCGCGCGGTAATGCGCGATCAGCCCGGCCTGGGTCGGGCGCACGTACGGCGGCGTCACCACCAGCGCATGGGTCGCCCCGTTGGCCGCCGCACGGCGGGTCTGCTCGATGGTTTTGGCGGTACCCGACAGCCCGGTGCCCGCGATGACCGGAATGCGGCCGGCCACGGCTTTCACCGCGCTGCGCAGCAGCTGGTCGTATTCGTCGTCGGACAGGGTGGCCGCTTCGCCGGTGGAACCGGCCACCACGACCCCGTGAACGCCCCCCTCCAGTTGCAGGTGCAGCAGGCGCTGCCAACCGTCGGGATCCAATGCGCCATTGACCTGGAAAGGCGTGGCCAGCGCGGTGATGAGACCGGAAAGAGACAAGGAACAATGCTCGGAAGAAGGGGAAAGGCAGGCCGCGCAGGTGCCGGCCGGATGCCTTCTGCATGTTACTTGCGGGCCGAAAGCGCGGGCAAGTATGCTGGACTCCGGCGAACGTGCCGTTCGGCACCGTTCAGACTCACCCTGCATTACCGGAACCCCCTTGACCGACTCCACGCCGCGGCCTGCGCCGACCGAAAACCACCTCCTGATCAACGCCTATACGACGCATCCGGAGTCCCCCCTGCTGCCTGTGACCCGGCGCATCGCCGACAGTGGCTGCAATCTGGTCGATGCCCGCCTCGCCACCGTCGGCCGCGATGTCTCGGTAACCGCCCTGGCCACCGGCTCGTGGGACGCGGTCGCCAAGCTGGAAGCGATGCTGACCCGGCTGGAGCGCGAGGAAGGTCTGAAGCTGGTGTGGTACCGCACCGGGGCCAAGCAGGCGCAGTCCAACCTGCTGCCCTACATCGTGGAAGTGATTGCCGCCGACAAGCCGGGCATCCTGTTCCAGCTGGCCGACTTCTTCGACCGCCAGGGCATCACCATCGAAAACCTGCAGAGCACGCGTTACCGCGCCATGCAGACCGGCGCGGAAATGTTCTCCGCACAGGTCACCATCGGCGTGCCCGCCAACATGCACATCGCCGCATTGCGCGACGACTTCCTGGAATTCTGCGACCACCTGAACCTGGACGCGATCATGGACCCGATGAAGTTCTGATTTTCGCGCGTCCATCACGGGCGCGCAGCGTTTCATGCAGTTGTAGCAGACGTACCCCAGGCTCCGGAACAAGGACCTCATGAACAACGGCGACACCCTGGACAGCACGACCCTCTCGCTTCCGCTGGCACTTTCCGGCGGCGAACACACCACCCTCGGCGCACTCGCCGGCCAGTGGCTGGTGCTGTACTTCTACCCCAAGGACAGCACCCCCGGGTGCACCACCGAAGGCATCGACTTCAACGCGCTGCTGCCGAAGTTCAAGCGCGCCGGCGCGCAGGTGTTCGGCGTCTCGCGCGATTCGGTGAAGTCGCATGACAACTTCTGCGCCAAGCAGGGCTTCAAGTTCCCGCTGATCAGCGACAGCGATGAAGCGCTGTGCAGCGCGTTCGATGTGATCAAGCTGAAGAACATGTACGGCAAGCAGGTGCGCGGCATTGAACGCAGCACCTTCCTGATTTCGCCCGACAGTCGTATTGTGGAATCGTGGCGCAAGGTCAAAGTGGCCGGCCACGCAGAATCCGTCCTTGAAGCCCTGAAGGCCGCGAAAACCCAGTGAGCTACCCGGTACCCCCCAATGGCCATCACCCTGCCCCGCAGGCCGTGATGGCTTGTCCCTGTTCTGCCACCAGGAAATGACGATGACCCGAGGCAAGCGCATCTACGTACTGGATACCAACGTGCTGATGCACGATCCAACCGCGCTGTTCAAATTCGAGGAGCATGATGTCTACCTGCCGATGCAGGTGATCGAAGAGCTGGACAACGGCAAGAAGGGCACCTCCGAAGCCAGCCGCAACGCGCGGCAGGTCAGCCGCTTCCTCAACGAACTGGTCGAAGCTTCGGGCCTGGACAACCTGGCCGAAGGCATTCCGCTGCAGCGCCCGAACGGGCTGCAGCTGCGCGGCAAGCAGAGCGCCGGCAAGCTGCGCTTCCAGACCAGTCACTTCGAAGCCGGCAAGAGCTTCGGCGCGGTGATTCCGGACAACGCGATCCTCGGCGCAATCCTGGCACTGAAGGAATTCACCCCGGAAATTCCGGTGGTGTTCGTATCCAAGGACATCAACCTGCGGATCAAGGCCGCCATTGCCGGCATCGTCTCGGAAGACTACGAGAACGACCGCGCACTGGACGACTTCAGCCTGCTCTACACCGGTGCCACGCAGCTGCCGGAAGACTTCTGGAAGCAGCACACCGACGACCTGCGCAGCTGGAGCGACAAGGGCCGTACCACCTACGAAGTACGCGCCACCGACAGCGAGGACTGGTATCCCAACCAGTACGTCTACCTGCCCGGCGATGACGAAGTGGAAATGCGGGTGGCCAAGGTCGAGGGCGAGAAGATCACCCTGTCGCTGGTCAACGACTACCGCCATGGCAGCCATGCGGTATGGGGCATCAGCGCGCGCAACCGTGAGCAGAACTTCGCCCTCAATGCCCTGATGGATCCGGAGATCGACTTCGTCACCCTGCTCGGCACCGCCGGCACCGGCAAGACCTTGCTGGCACTGGCAGCCGGCCTGGCGCAGACCATGGACCAGCAGCGCTACCGCGAGATCATCATGACCCGCGCGACGGTCAGCGTGGGCGAGGACATCGGCTTCCTGCCCGGCACCGAAGAAGAAAAGATGACGCCGTGGATGGGCGCGCTGACCGACAACCTGGAAGTGCTGACCCAGCCGCAGGAAGGCGGAGCCTGGGGCCGTGCGGCCACCAATGACCTGCTGGCCAGCCGGATCAAGATCCGCTCGCTGAACTTCATGCGCGGGCGCACCTTCCTGTCGCGCTATCTGATCCTCGATGAGGCGCAGAACCTCACCCCCAAGCAGATGAAGACCCTGATCACCCGTGCCGGCCCCGGCACCAAGATCGTCTGCCTGGGCAACGTGGAGCAGATCGACACCCCGTACCTGACCGAAACCACGTCGGGCCTGACCTACGCGGTGGACCGCTTCAAGAACTGGCCGCACAGTGCGCATATCACCCTGCGCCGGGGCGAGCGTTCGCGCCTGGCCGATTACGCTTCGGAGGTGCTGTGATCCGCATGTCACTCCGTGTCCTGCTGCCGCTGGCGCTCGCTGCGCTGGCGGCCGCCTGCACGCCATCCAACACCCGCCCGGGGGCCACGGTCCCCACCGCGGTCAAAACCGGCCAGTCCTGGGTGGTCACCCGTCCGGTGATCGCCGCGCAGGTGCTGGATACCTGCTCCCGCCCCAGCCCCGGCCAGCCCCCGGGGCGGCTCAGCGGGTACTGGGCTCCCAGCCGCGTGCAGATCGAACAGCTGGAAGCACAGCTGCCCACGCTGGAAGCGCAGGTCCCCAAGGTGGTCGATTTCGACCGCCAGTACGTGGGCATTGAAGTGGATGGCCGGCAGCTGATCTACCTCAACGCCTTCCACCTGCCCGACCACAGCGAGATCGATCCGTCGCGTGAGGCGATCCGGGTCTGCGACGGCGGCGCGCAGTTCTGGGGCGCGGTGTTCGACCCGGCCACGAATCAGTTCACCGACGTGCAGTTCAACGGCCCGCCGAGCGGACGCTGATCAGGCCATGAAACACGCTGCTGCCGCAGCATGAGCATCCGCCTGCCCACCTGGGTGTGGATCGGCGCGATCGCGTTGTCGTGCGTCGCCGGCATGGTCAACGTGGTCGGCTTCCTGGGCTTCGAGCATCAGGCGGTCAGCCACATGACCGGCACCACCAGCCAGCTCGGCATGGCGTTGGCGCAGGGCGACTGGCGCGTGGTCGGCCACCTGTGGGGCCTGCTGATCGCGTTCTGCCTCGGCGCCATGCTCAGCGGCATGATCGTGCAGGACAGCACCCTGCAGCTGGGCCGTCGCTATGGCGTGGTGCTGACCCTGGAATCGCTGTTGCTGCTGATCGCGATTCCGCTGTTCCAGCGCCAGCAGATCTGGGGCGCGGTGGCCGCGGCGATGGCCTGCGGCCTGCAGAACGCAATGGCCACCACCTTCAGCGGCGCGGTGGTGCGCACCACCCACCTCAGCGGCATGTTCACCGACCTGGGCATCGGCCTGGGCCACCTGCTGCGTGGGCTGCCGCTGCCGATGCGGCGACTGACTCTGAGCGGATTGATCGTCAGTGGTTTTCTGGCTGGCGGCATCCTCGGCGCATGGTTGTTCCTGCGCTGGCAGTATCTGGCCCTGCTGGCCCCGGCCGCGCTGACCGGCTGCACCGGGCTGGGCTACGTGATGTACCGGCAGTGGACCCTGCTGCGCACGCGTTGAACAAACACTGCACAATCGCGGCATGAGCCCATCCACTCCCGTCTCCGCCCTGACCATTGCCGGCTCCGATTCCGGCGGTGGCGCCGGCATCCAGGCCGACCTGAAGGCCTTCGCCGCGCACCGCGTGCATGGCCTTTCCGCGATTGCAGCGCTGACCGCACAGAACACCCGGGGCGTCACCGCGGTGCATGTGCCGCCACTGGACTTCCTGCAGGCCCAGATCGACGCGTGCTTTGCCGACTTCGACATCCATGCGGTGAAGCTGGGCATGCTGGCCAATGCGGAGGTGATCGCGCTGGTTGCCGATGCACTGGAAAAGCATCGTCCGCCGCACATCATCCTCGATCCGGTGATGGTCGCCACCAGCGGGGCCAAGCTGCTTGAAGACAGCGCGCTGCACGCTCTGCGTACGCGGCTGCTGCCGCTGGCGACGCTGGTGACGCCGAACACGCCCGAGGCCGAACTGCTGCTGGGACGGCAGATCACCAACGGCGAACAGGCCGAAGACGCAGCCAGCGCCCTGACCGATATGGGTGCGGGCGCGGTGCTGCTGAAGGGCGGCCACCTGGCCGAAGGCAGCCGCGTGGTAGATCGCTTCTTCGACGGTGTGACCTTCGAAGCCTTCATCCATGCCCGCCTGCCGGTGGACGCACACGGCACCGGCTGCACACTGGCCTCGGCGATCGCGGCGCAACTGTGCTGCGGGCTGTCGCTGGCCAATGCCTGCGAGGCGGCCATCGACTATGTCGCGCGCGGCCTGCAGAGCGGCTACACGCCCGGGCGCAGCGAGGTGCTGGTGCTGGATCATTTCGGCGCGGCGCGGCCGGCATGACCCGTTCGATCCTGATTCCAGCGCAGGCCGAGGACGGGCATCGTTTCGAACTGATCGCGCGGATTCCAGCACAGCCGCGCGCGCAGTTGCTGTGGTTGCCGGCGCTGGGGGTTTCGGCGCGCAACTACCAGGCATTCGCGGATGCACTGGCAGCGCGCGGGGTGGCGGTATTCCTGCACGAGTGGCGCGGCAACGGCAGCAGCAGCCTGCGGCCGTCGCGCACGCAGGACTGGGCTTACCGCGAGATTCTGCAGCAGGACCTGCCGGCCAGCCTGGCGGCAGTGCGCCTGCATGGTGCGGCCCCGCTGATCATCGGCGGCCACAGCCTGGGCGGCCAGCTGGCCTGCGTGTTCGCGGGGCAGCACCCGTCCGTGTTCGAGCGCTTCTGGCTGGTGGCCACGGGCACGCCGTACTGGCGGACCTTCCCGGCCCCGCGCGGCTGGCTGCTGCCGCTGGTGTACCGGTTCCTGCCGTGGCTGGCGCAGCGCCAGGGCACCCTGCCCGGCCGCCGGCTGGGCTTTGGCGGCACCGAGGCACGGGGATTGATCAAGGACTGGGCGCGGGTGGGGCTGAGCAACCACTACGCGGCGGCGGGCATGGCGGAGGATCTGGAGGGCGCAATGCAGCGCCTTCGGGGCCAGGCGCAGGCGGTGGTGCTGGAGCAGGACTGGTTCGCGCCGTCCGGCTCGATGCAGGGGCTGCTGGCGAAGCTCCCGCAGGTGCGTTCGCAGCTGCAGGTGGTGTCAGCGTCAGCCCTTGGCACGCGTGCGGATCACTTCGCCTGGATGAAGTCGCCGGAGGCGGTGGCACAGGCGCTTTTTCATTCATTTGAATGAAAGTCTTCACAAAGGCGTTGACGGATCGGGCCTCGATCCGCATAATTCCGCTCCTGTTGACGCGCCCGTAGCTCAGTTGGATAGAGTACCTGGCTACGAACCAGGCGGTCGGGAGTTCGAATCTCTCCGGGCGCACCATCAACAGGCTGACAGCTCCGCCGCTGTCTTCGGTAGTACAACGTGATGTAAATGCGCCCGTAGCTCAGTTGGATAGAGTACCTGGCTACGAACCAGGCGGTCGGGAGTTCGAATCTCTCCGGGCGCACCATCGCATCGCAAAAGAACGGCAGCCATCGGCTGCTGTTTTTTTTTGCGTTCCTGCAATTGCATGACCTACGTAGAGCCACGCCCTGCGTGGCTGCTGTTGGATTCAGGCGAACAGCCGGTGGTCACTGGTTTGCGTGCCTGGGCGTACCGGGGTGGGTTTGCGGGACACGCCGTGAACCCATCCATGGGGGCTCGTCAAAAACATCCATGTTTTTGACGGTCCCGCAAACCCACCCCGGCACGCCCCAGGCAGATGGCCGGTGGCCATGGGAAAAGCCACGGCAACATCAACGGCAATGTCGATTCGGGGTCATGCGTTACCGGATGTTGGCCATTTCACGGCGATCGTCTGTCGACCAATCCCACCGCGACCGCGAATGGGTTTTGATTTTCGATGGCCACCGACTTTTCGCACAAATCCAACAGAGGCCGGGCGAAGCCCGGCGGCACGCAATGCGTGCAATCAGGCTTCAACCCGCGCGCGCAGCCACTGCTGCTGCCATCGCCAGACGATCTGCTTCGGCAGGAAGCTGCGGGCTCGGGCAGCGGTCGCCGGCGTGCGCATCGTGCGCGAGCCAGTCGTCCACTACCCCACCCAACAGGTCCAGCCGCAGCGGCAACGTGATGTGGTCTTCGCCGCGCAGTTCGATGTAGTGCACGCGGTCGCTGGCTGCCGCCAGTCTGCGGCCCTGGTCCACGCGCACGTGGGCGTCATTCTGGCCGTGCAGCAGCAACACGCAGGCGCGGGTGTCGGCCACCGCGCGGGCCACGTCGACCTGGTTCAGATCCAGATCCAGCCGCTGGCTGGCGGCGGCGATCACCGCGTTGATGTCCTGGCTGCCGTAGCGCCAGCGACCATACGCCGCCATCGCCTGCGCCTTCCATGCAGTGGGCTGCAGCGACATCAAATGCGGAATCATGCTGCGGATCGCATCGCCCGCATTGGCGAACGATTCCATCGCCACCACGCCCGTGACCCGGTCGCCCAGCTTGTCCGCGGTGAACAGCGCCGTGGCTGCACCGTATGACACGCCGAACAGATACAGCGGACCCTGCACTTCGCCCTTGGCCTGCAGCGCGTCGATCACATCGACCACGTCGTCTGATTCGAACGTGCCGTAACCCGACGGCCCCGCACCCGAATGCCCATGGTTGCGCAGGTCGATGGTGACCACCCGGTAGCCGCTCTGCGCCAGCTGCAACGACCACGGCAGCATCGAATCGCCGTTCATCATCCAGCCGTGCAGCAGCACCACCGTGCCGCGCGGTGCCTGCGGCTGGAACGGCGTGGGCAGGCTCAGCTGCAGACCGGTCTGCAGCGGCTGACCGTTCTCGTGCGCCTGCGCGAGGTACTGGTACTGCACGCCGTACTGCCCCGGGTCGAAGGCGCGCCAGAAGATTGGAATGCCGGCGCGGCTGGTGACCTCACCGTGCCGGTTCGGGACGCTGTCCACCGCTGCGGTGATGCGCGGCATGTCCAGCAGCGTGGACACGCCGCCCGGCGCGATCAGGCGGTCGCTGAGCGAGGTGGACGAGGCAGAGGTATCGATGGAGGAACAGGCCGCCAGCCACAGGCCGGCTCCGGCCAGCAAGGGCAGCAGGAGGCGCTTCATGGGGGTGCAGACGCATCGCGAGGGCCGGCCAGAGTACGGGTCTGCGCAGGCGCGCTCTACCGCAGTTCGATGACGGAACCATGACAGGGCGGGAACTGTTCAGAAAAACGCGGCACCGACGCACGGAACCGTTGCGACGCGGGGTTCTGCCCGGCCGCGCTTTGCACGCGCCAACGCAAACCCCGTAGAGCCGGGCTTGCCCGGCTGCCGTTGGCGCACGCGAAAAGCAGCCGGGCAAGCCCGGCTCTACGACGCCCCCGCCCCACCTTCATGGCAGCCGCGGCGGACGCATCCCACTCTCACAACCACTGCGCCATCTGCGCCCACCACGCCTCCATGTGCCCCGGCTCGCGCAGCCGCTCACGCCACCAGCGCAGGGCCGCGCCCTCCTCCCCGGTACGCCAGGCCAGCCAGAAGGTTTCGTCCGGCTTGGGCTCCTCCACCTCGCGCACCACCAGCCGGCCCTGCGCCACTGCCGCCTGCACGTACGGCTCGGGCAGGAAACCGAAACCCAGCCCGGCGCACTGCAGGCGGAACTTGCTCAGCATGTCCGGCACGGTCACCGTCTCCTGCCCCATCAGCAGCCCCACCGTGCGCGGCAGCAGCCGGCGCGCGGAATCGGCCACGGCAATGGCGCAGTGCTCGGCCAGCGCATCGCGTCCGAGCGGCCCGGAATCCGCCGCCAACGGGTGTGACGGAGCCACCGCGAACACAAACCGCACCACGCCCAGCGCTTCCACCACATAACCGCCGCCACTGGGCCCCTCGCCCGCCGCCCCCACCAGCAGGTCGGCGCGGCGATCCAACAGCGCCTCCCAGGTGCCCGACAGCGCCTCGCTGATCAGCCGCACCCGGGTCTGCTCGGCCACCGCGCTGAAATCGGCAATGTCCTGCGCCAGCAACGCCGGCTGGAACATCGAATCCACCGCCAGAGTCAGCTCCGCCTCCCAGCCCGAGGCCACCCGGCGTACCCGCAACTCCAGTTCGCGGGCGGCCCGCAGCAGGTGCCTGCCCTCCTCCAGCAGCGCCTGCCCGGCCTCGGTGAGGTCCGCGCGCGGTCCGACCCGGTCGAACAGCCGCACGCCCAGGTCCTGCTCCAGCTTGGACACGGTGTAGGAAATCGTGGACGGCACCTTGTGCAGGGCCTTGCCGGCGGCCGCGAACGAACCGCGTCGGTCAATGGCGTCCAGGATCTGCAAGGCATCGAGGCTGAGCTTGAGCATTCGAAATTTTCGATGATGGCTTGCAAAACTATCCGTTTTTCAAACCCCGAACGCAAGCGGATACTGGCCGCAACAGGAAAGGGACGGGGCCAACCCACCCCGGACCATCATCGAAACAGTCGAACACTCAGGAGAACACCATGCTGCAGATCCGCAAGAGCAACACCCGTGGCCAGGCCAACCATGGCTGGCTGAACTCCCAGCACACCTTCTCGTTCGCCAACTATTACGACCCGCGCTACACCAGCTTTGGCCCGCTGCGCGTGATCAACGAAGACCAGGTGATCGGCGGCCAGGGCTTCGGCACCCATAGCCACAGCAACATGGAAATCGTCTCCTATGTGCTGGGCGGCGCGCTGGAGCACAAGGACTCGATGGGCACCGGCTCGGTGCTGCGCTACGGCGACGTGCAGCGCATGAGCGCGGGCAGCGGGGTCAGCCACAGTGAGTTCAATCACTCCCAGACCGAAACCGTGCACTTCCTGCAGATCTGGCTTTTCCCAGAAGTTGACGGCATTCCCCCGAGCTACGAAGAGACTCACTTCACCCCCGAGAGCAAGCGCGGCCAGTTGCGCCTGATCGTGTCCGAGGACGGCCGAGAAGGCTCGTTGAAGATCCATCAGAACGCGCGCATCTATGCCGGTCTGTTTGATGGCACTGAGCAGGCCAGGCTGGAGCTTGCTCCGGGACGCGGCAGCTATGTGCAGGTGGCGCGTGGTCAGGTGAAGGTCAACGGCATCACCCTGGATACCGGCGATGCGCTGCAGATCCGCGATGAGGCGCAGGTGACGATCGAGAACGGACGCGATGCCGAGGTGCTGGTGTTTGATCTGGCGGTGTAACCGACGCAGAAACCGCAGACAACAAAAAAGCCCCTGTTTCCAGGGGCTTTTCTGTAACTCTGGCGGAGTGGGAGGGATTCGAACCCTCGATAGAGTTTTTGGCCCTATACTCCCTTAGCAGGGGAGCCCCTTCAGCCACTCGGGCACCACTCCAGAAATCTGGCTTTCCTCGCTGCGGTGTTACGTCTCAGCGGGGGCGTGAAGAATAACGTTAATCACACCCCGAGGTAAAGCCTTAATTCGAAGAATCTTCGCCGCCGGATACATTCGGCTGGTCGCCGCGCTGGATGCGCTCGTAGATTTCTTCGCGGTGCACGGCCACATCCTTCGGAGCGGTGATACCGATACGCACCTGATTGCCCTTGACGCCGAGCACGGTGACGCTGACGTCATCGCCGATCTTCAGGGTTTCGCCAACACGGCGAGTCAGGATCAACATTGTTTTTTAGTCTCCAAGAACCGGTGGTTTTTCCCACCGGTTTGACGTCCAGCCAAGGAACGCCACGACAAAGGGAAAAGGATTAGCCATATTACCGTCTGGCCTCCCGCCCCATCAAGGAGCGGAGGCTTCAGAATGTTCAGATACGAGGGGTCACCCAGTCAACGACCCCGGCAAGGGCCGAGGCAAGGGCGGGCCCGTCCTCACCACCACCCTGGGCGAGGTCCGGGCGGCCGCCGCCCTTGCCCCCGATCTGACCGGCGATGTGGGACAACAGTTCCCCGGCCTTGACCTTGCCCATTGCGCTGCCGTTCACACCGGCAACAAGTGAGACCTTGCCGTCCTGGGCACCGGCCAACACGATGACGGTATTGACCAGTTGCTGCTTCAGGCGGTCGATCGCATCGCGCAGGGCCTTGGCGTCGAAGCCTTCCAGGCGCACGGCCAGGATCTTCACACCGTTCACGTCCACGGCCGAACCGCCGAGGTCGGCGGTGGCTCCGGCGGCCTGCTTGGCCTTCAGGGCTTCCAGTTCGCGTTCCAGCTTCTTCTGGCGCTCGCCCAACTGGCGGATCTTCTCGATCACGTCGCCGGCGGCACCGCCCAGCAGCGCGGCGGCCTCGGCCAGCTGTGCCTCTTCATGGCTGACATAGTCCAGTGCGCCCTGCCCGGTCACCGCCTCGATGCGGCGTACGCCCGAGGACACGCCGCCCTCGGAGGTGATCTTGAACAGGCCGATGTCGCCGGTGCGGCCGACGTGGGTACCGCCACACAGTTCGGTGGAGTAGTCGCCCATCTTCAGCACGCGTACGTTTTCGCCGTACTTTTCGCCGAACAGTGCCATCGCGCCGAAGTCCAGGGCTTCCTGCATGCCCATGTTGTGCACTTCGGCCGCGTTGTTGGCGCGGACCTGTTCGTTGACCTTGCGCTCGATCACGGCGAGCTCTTCCGGCGTGATCGGCTGGAAGTGCGAGAAGTCGAAGCGCAGGCGGTCCGGCGCGACCAGCGAGCCCTTCTGCTGCACATGGGTGCCCAGTACTTCGCGCAGGGCGGCGTGCAGCAGGTGGGTGGCCGAGTGGTTCAGGATGGTGGCCCCACGGCGCGCACCGTCGACCTGACCGCTGAGCACGTCGCCGACCTTCAGCGAACCGCTGGCGATCTGGCCGACGTGGCCATGGAACTGGCCAGCGAACTTCTGCGTGTCGGTCACCGGCAGCAGCACACCGTTGCCGGTGAGCGTGCCGGTATCACCGACCTGGCCACCGGATTCGGCATAGAACGGGGTCTGGTCGGTGAAGACGATCACGTCATCACCGGCCTGGGCGCTGTCCACGGCGCGGCCGTCCTTGAGCAGGGCGACCACGGTCAGGCCGTCGGCCTGCAGGCGGTCGTAGCCCTGGAACACGGTCGGCTTGAGGGTGGCCACCAGCTCGGCCGACAGCGTCACGCCGCCACCGAACTTGCCGCCCTTGCGGCCGTCTTCGCGCTGCTTTTCCATGGCGGCATCGAAGCCGGCAATGTCCACCACCAGGTCGCGCTCGCGCGCGATGTCCTGGGTGAGGTCGAGCGGGAAGCCGTAGGTGTCGTACAGGCGGAAGGCGTCGACGCCCGGAATGATGCCGTCGGTGACCTGCGCGGCGACGTCATCGAAGATCTTCATGCCCGAATCGAGCGTCTGCGCGAAGCGCTCCTCTTCGGCCTGCAGGGCACGCACCACGGTGTCGGCCTGGGCCGGCAGTTCCGGATAGGCTTCACCCATCTGCTCGACCAGGGTCGGCACCAGCTTGCTGAAGAACGGCTGGCGCACGCCCAGCATCCAGCCGTGGCGCAGGGCGCGACGGATGATCCGGCGCAGTACATAGCCGCGGCCTTCGTTGGACGGCAGCACGCCGTCGACGATCAGGAACGAGCAGGCGCGGATGTGGTCGGCAATGACGCGCAGCGACTTGTTTTCCAGATCGGCCATGCCGGTCAGTTCGCTGGCCTTGCGGATCAGCGCCTGGAACAGGTCGATCTCGTAATTGGTGTGCACGTGCTGCAGGATCGCGGTCAGGCGCTCCAGGCCCATGCCGGTGTCGACACACGGAGCCGGCAGCGGCACCAGGGTGCCGTCGGGCTGGCGGTCGAACTGCATGAACACCAGGTTCCAGATCTCGATGAAGCGGTCACCGTCTTCATCCGGCGAGCCCGGGGGACCACCGGCGATGTGGTCGCCGTGGTCATAGAAGATCTCGGTGCACGGACCGCACGGGCCGGTGTCGGCCATCTGCCAGAAGTTGTCCGACGCAAACGGCGCACCCTTGTTGTCGCCGATGCGCACGATGCGCTCTTCGGGAATGCCGACCATGTCGCGCCACAGCGCATAGGCCTCGTCGTCGGTCTGGTACACGGTGACCAGCAGGCGCTCGGGCGGCAGCTTCCACACCTGGGTCAGCAGTTCCCAGGCCCAGGCAATGGCGTCCTTCTTGAAGTAGTCGCCGAACGACCAGTTGCCCAGCATTTCAAAGAAGGTGTGGTGGCGGGCGGTGTAGCCGACCTGATCCAGGTCGTTGTGCTTGCCGCCGGCGCGCAGGCAGCGCTGCACGTCGGCCGCGCGCACGTAGCTACGCTTTTCCGCGCCAAGGAACACGTCCTTGAACTGCACCATGCCGGAATTGGTGAACATCAGGGTCGGGTCGTTGCCCGGCACCAGCGGGGCCGACGGCACGATGGTGTGGCCCTTGCCCTTGAAGAACTCAAGGAAGTCGCTGCGGATCTGGGAGGTGGTGAATTTGGCGGATGCGGTCATGGTGGGGCTGGCTGTGTGCGGGCCGGTCGGACCCTGGCAACTGCGGGACCGCCGAAACCACCAAGGGTATCAGGCCGGAGGCCAATCCGGGCAGGCCCCGCGGGCGTTGCGTGACCCTGCGCCCGGTAGTGACACGCCATGCGTGTCAACGCGGACTGTCAGTCCTCGAGTTCGTACCGCGTCGCCCGCCGGATCGAATCCCCATCAAACCCCCGCCGGGCCAGCAGATCGGCGGCCTTGCGCCGCTGCGGCAGGTCCTGTGGCCCCGCCTCGCCGAACCGGCGGCGGACCAGGTCCCGGGCATTCTCGGTCCAGTCACCCTCAAAGGCGTCCATGGCAGTGGCAATCTGTCCGCTGTCCAGACCATGGGTACCCAGCTCGGCGCGGATGTGAATCGGGCCATAGCCGGTATTGGCGCGCATCCGCACCAGATTCTCGGCAAACCGGGTGTCGTCCTGCCAACCGGCCTCGGTCAGCTTGCTGACGGCCGCTTCGGCGGCGTCGGTTTCAATGCCCCGCGCGGTGAGCTTGCGGGTGAGTTCCTTGCGCGAATGCTCACGGCGGACCAGCAGCCCCAGCGCCCGCTGGACGGGGGTCTGTTCACGAACGCGGCGCTTCTTGCGGCCGCCCTCCGGGCTGTCGGCATCGTGCATTACGGTCTCGCAAAGGGAAAACTGCGGGGCAGCGCCTGCGTCACTGACGGCGCCGCCCTGCCCCGCAGGAAAACTTACTCGTCGTCGCCGTCGTCGTCGCCTTCCTCGCGAGCGGCTTCGGCCGGCTGGAACTTCTCGCGCAGCTCGGCTTCCAGGCGCTGGGCGACCTGCGGGTTGTCGCGCAGGTAACCGCGGGCGTTGTCCTTGCCCTGGCCGATGCGTTCTTCACCGTAGCTGTACCAGGCACCGGCCTTTTCAACCAGCTTGGCTTCCACGCCCATGTCGATCAGTTCGCCTTCGCGGCTGATGCCTTCGCCGTACAGGATCTCGGTGATGACCTGCTTGAACGGAGGAGCCAGCTTGTTCTTGACGACCTTGATCTTGGTCTGGTTGCCGATGATCTCATCGCCCTTCTTGATCGCGCCGATGCGGCGGATGTCAAGGCGGACCGAGGCATAGAACTTCAGCGCGTTGCCACCGGTGGTGGTTTCCGGGCTCTGGCCGGGCATCATCACGCCGATCTTCATGCGCAGCTGGTTGATGAAGACCACCAGAGTGTTGGAGCGCTTGATGTTGCCGGTGAGCTTGCGCAGCGCCTGGCTCATCAGACGGGCCTGAAGACCCGGCAGCTGATCGCCCATTTCACCCTCGATTTCGGCCTTCGGGGTCAGCGCGGCGACCGAGTCGATGACCACGATGTCGATCGAACCCGAGCGCACCAGCATGTCGGCGATTTCCAGCGCCTGTTCACCGGTATCCGGCTGCGACAGCAGCAGCTCGTCCACGTTCACGCCCAGCTTGGCGGCGTAGATCGGGTCCAGCGCGTGCTCGGCGTCAATGAAGGCCGCCGTGCCGCCCTTCTTCTGGCACTCGGCGATGGCCTGCAGGGTCAGGGTGGTCTTGCCGGAAGACTCCGGACCGTAGATTTCAACGACACGGCCCTTGGGCAGACCGCCGATGCCCAGCGCGATGTCGAGCATCAGCGAGCCGGTCGGGATGGCTTCCACGGCTTCGATGACGCGGTCGCCCATGCGCATCACCGAGCCCTTGCCGAACTGCTTTTCGATCTGGCTCAGTGCGGCGGTAAGGGCGCGCTTCTTGTTCTCGTCCATCGGAGAGGTCCTTGCAGAGGTCATGTCGTTGGAGGGGGTGTCTTTGGTTGATTTCTTGGCCACGGGGTCACTTTAAGGTTGGCGTATCGCACAGGCTGAGATTCTGCCCGGCGTTCGGAAAAAAATTATCGGACATCCGTACCAACCTCAGCCAAATCAGAGAATCGCCACAAAAGACCGCGCGTTTGGAGCATGGAAGAACTCAGCGGTTCGGCCGTAACAGGCCGCAATAGAGCCCTTCAATGGCGAAATCCTGGTCGGGCAGGACTTCGATCGGTTTGTAGTCGGGGTTACGTGGCAACAGCCGGATGCGGTCTTTGCCCATCTTCAGCAGCTTGACGGTGATCTCGTCATCGATGCGGGCGACCACGATCTGCCCGGAGCGGGCATCCCGGGTGCGGTGCACGCCGATCAGGTCGCCATCGAAGATGCCTTCGTCGATCATCGAGTCGCCCTGCACTTTCAGCAGGTAATCCGGCGCGGGCGAGAAGAACACCCGGTCGAGCACCACGAAATCATCCGAGCCGATGTCGGCACCAATCGGCAGGCCGGCGGCCACGCGGCCCAGCACCGGCAGCCGCAGCACGCCGTCCGGCAGTGCCGGAGCCGGCAGCGAATCGGGCAGGCCCTCCTGCAGCGGCGGGGCCTGGACCAGCCGGATGCCACGGGCCTGACCGGGAATGCGACGGATCGCCCCGGCCTGTTCCAGCGCCTCCAGGTGGTACTGCGCGGCGCGCACGCCCTTGAAGCCGAACGCGCGGGCGATTTCCGTCTGCGACGGCGGCGCGCCGTCGGTCTCGATACGCTCGGCGATCAACTGCAGGATCGCCTGCTGGGTGTCGGTGAGTTCCATGGTTAGTAGTATTACTACTAACGATAGGGGTGCGCAAGTGCACGGAACAAAAAAGCGAAGCCACCAACGCCATCCCGACGCAGGCACGTAGCAATGCACGTAGAGCCACGCCATGCGTGGCTTCGCACCAATGCCGAAGCCGACCCCGGACGTGGTCATGATTCTGGGGAGAAGCGCGCCTGATTCCGGAACCGCGCAGCCACGCAGGGCGTGGCTCTACGGGTGGGTCTGGCACCGCGAGGACACGCATGGCGTGTCCCTACAAAGCCAGCCACATCCCGGACGCGTGTCATCCAGCGCGATCGACCACCCCGTAGCGACGCGCCATGCGCGTCAGCCCGGCACCGCGCGTCACCGGTTCCGCAGAATCGACACCAGAATCCACACCCCGCAGAACCCGGCCCCGATGAACCCGGCCACGCCCAGCGCCAGCAGCCAACGGCTGGAGATCCCGCCTACGCTGTGCATGACGATCGACGAACCAATGATCAGCGCAGCGGTGACGATCCCCACCACCAGCCGGTTCGCGGCCCGGTTCACCTGCTCGCCGAACCCCTCCAGCGCATGGGTCTCGACCTTCAGCTGCAGCCGCCCGCGGCGGGCCATCTGCAGCAGCCGGCGCACGTCGCGCGGCAGGTCGCCGACCAGGTCCAGCGCGCCCATCAGGCTGCGCCGGCCACGCTTGAGCAGCGCTGAAGGCGCATAGCGCTGCAGCATCACCCGTTCCAGATAAGGCCGCGCGGCGCTGGCCATGTCGAACTGCGGGTCCAGCTGCCGGCCCATGCCCTCCAGGGTGAGGAAGGTCTTGATCATCAGCGCCAGGTCGGACGGCAAGGTCAGCGAATATTGGCGCAGCAGCTGGGTGATGTTGCCCAGCATCAGGCCCATGTGCAGGTCCTTCAGCGGCACGCCCCGGTACTGGTCGACGAACACGCTGATGTCCTGCTGCAGGCGTGATTCGTCAACGTCGACGCCGCCGGCCCAGTCGAGCAGGATGTCGGCGACCGATTCGGGTTCCTGGTTGACCAGCCCGTGCAGCAGCTGCGCGACCTGGAAGCGGCGTTGTTCGGAGATGGCCCCGACCATGCCGAAGTCGATCACCCCGATGCGGCCATCGCGCAGGTAGATGATGTTGCCGGGGTGCGGATCGGCGTGGAAGCAGCCGTCCTCCAGCACCATCTTCAGCACGATCCGCGCGCCGGTACGGGCCAGTTGCACCCGGTCCAGCCCGGCCGCATCCACGGCGGTGAGGTCACGGCCCGGAATACCGTCGACGAAATCCTGGACGTTGAGGCTTTCGCAGGTCCACTGCCAATGCACGCGCGGAATCAGGATGTCCTTGCGGCCCTGGAAATTGCGCGCGATGCGCTCGGCATTGCGGCACTCGGCGGCGAAGTCGAGCTCGCGGCGCAGCGACACCTGGAACTGCTGCACCACCTCAGCGGGTCGATAGCGCTGCAGATCGGGCAGCCGCGCTTCGACGATCTCGGCCAACCGCGCCAGCAGGCGCAGGTCGGCCTCGATCACGTCGCGGATGCCGGGCCGGCGGATCTTCAGGACCACTTCACTACCGTCCTGCAGCCGCGCACGGTGCGCCTGGGCCAGCGAGGCGGCGGCCATCGGCATCACGTCCAACCAGGCGAACACCTGTTCGGGTGGCGCACCGAGGTCGGCTTCCAGCTGCCCTCGCACCTGGTCAAACGGCAGCGCCGGGACCGCGTTCTGCAGCTCGGAGAACTCGGCGATCCAGTCCGGCGGGAACAGGTCGACGCGGGTGGCCAGCACCTGGCCGAGTTTGACGAAGGTGGGGCCCAGGTCTTCCATGGCCCGGCGCACGCGCACCGGCGCGGTCATGCGCAGCATGTGCTGGGTGTCGTTCCAGTGCAGCAGGCGGCCGGCGCGTTCCAGCACGTCGGCCAGGCCGATGCGGCGCACCAGGTCGCCGAAGCCATAGCGGATCAGGACCGAGGCGATTTCCTGCAGTCGCCCCAGGTCACGGACGGTTCCCAGTGTTTCCCACATCGCCACGCGCTCCGTTGCCTACACTCGCCCAGCATGTCACACCGGCGCGAAGATTCCGGTAAGCGCCTGCTCTACGGTCTGTCGGCGAATGGCATCACGGTCGCCGTCGAACTGGAACAACTGCGCGCGGGCGTAGCCACCGCGCTGCTTCCAGGCAATCCAGACGCTGCCGACCGGTTTGTCGGCACTGCCGCCACCGGGCCCGGCGATACCGGTGACCGCAACGGCGACGCCGGCACCGGAATTGACCAGCGCACCGGAGACCATCTCCATCACCGTTTCGCGACTGACCGCGCCGAACTGCTCCAGGGTCTGCGCGCGTACACCGAGCAGGCGCTGTTTGGCCTCGTAGCTGTAGACCACCATGCCGCAGTCGAAGAACGCGGAAGAACCGGCGATGTCGGTCATGGCCTTGGCGATCCAGCCACCACTGCAGCTTTCGGCGGTGACCAGCTGCAGGCTGGCCTGCTGCAGGCGCTGGCCGGTGGCGCGGGCCAGATCGGCCAGATCAGATTCGGTAGGGACGGTCATGGTCATGTTGTAACCCGGATGCAATGCGCGTGTCGTGTGCCCGATGGACGCGCATGGCGCGTCCCTACCGTAGGGACACGCCGTGCGTGTCCACGGAATCCATCACCACTCGGGGACCTTTTCCGGCAGCATCGCCTTGATCGGCGCGCCGTTGGCGCTGGCGGCCAGCTTCTCGGCTTCGGCGATGGGCAGGTCCACCTCCAGCAACCAGCCCTCCTCGTCCACCTGCTCGCCGCGCACCACTTCGAGCTGGTGCAGGCGCGAACGCAGACGGCCGGCGCTGGGGGGCAGGCGCAGCTGACCGGTGATGTGCTGCAGGCCCAGCCGCTTGCCGAGCACGCTCTGCAGCAGTTCGAGACCAGTGCCGTCGCGGGCCGACATCCACACGCGCTCGCGGCGCGCCGGATCGGGAATGCCGTCCTGTGCGTCGTGGCGTGGCTCGGCCCCGTCGATGCGGTCGATCTTGTTGAACACCAGCAGCTGCGGCAGATCGCCTGCCCCCACCGCAGCCAGCACTTCGTCGACCTGGGCAATGCGCTCTTCGCGGTGCGGGTCGGCCGCATCCACCACATGCAGCAGGAAGTCAGCCTCGCGCGCTTCGGACAACGTGGAGCGGAACGCGGCCACCAGTTCGTGCGGCAGGTCGCGCACGAAACCGACGGTGTCGGCCAGCACCACGTTGCCGCCGGGAATGGCGATACGCCGCACGGTCGGGTCCAGGGTGGCGAACAGCTGGTCGGCCGCGTACGCCTCGGCACCGGTCAACGCGTTGAACAGGGTCGACTTGCCGGCATTGGTATAGCCGACCAGGGCCACGCGCGGCAGTTCGCTGCGCACGCGCGCACGGCGCATCTGGGTGCGCTGTACTTCCACCTTTTCCAGCCGCTTCTGCAGCTGCTCCACGCGCTTCTGCAGCAGCCGGCGGTCGGTTTCGAGCTGGGTTTCACCCGGGCCGCGCAGGCCAATGGCACCACCGCGCTGACGCTCCAGGTGGGTCCAGCCGCGCACCAGCCGCGTGGCCAGGTGGCGCAGCTGCGCCAGCTCGACCTGCAGCTTGCCTTCGTGGCTGTGCGCCCGCTGCGCGAAGATGTCCAGGATCAGCCCGGTACGGTCGATCACCCGGCGCTCCAGAAAGCGCTCCAGGTTGCGTTCCTGCACCGGGCTCAACGCGTGGTTGACCAGGATCAGGTCGGCCCCGGTGGCATCCGCGGCCGCCTTCACTTCATCGAGCTTGCCGCTGCCGATCAGGATCGACGGATTGGGCCGGTCGATCCGCGCGGTGAGCGTGGCCGCGATGCTGGCCCCGGCCGAGCGGGCCAGGTCGGTGAACTCTTCCAGCACGTCTTCTTCCAGCTTTCCCGCATGGGGCTGGATCAGGAGCGCGTGTTCGCCCCGCTTGGAACGGTCAAACACGCATCACTCCGGTCTTGCCTGCTTCATTCAACGTCGTCATCGCCCTGGGCACCGTCGGTGCCGCCGTCATTGGACTGTACATAGCCGCCACCGGGACCGACCCGTACGTTGCGTGCCGGCACCACGGTGGAAATGGCGTGCTTGTACACCATCTGGCTCACCGTATTGCGCAGCAGGACCACGAACTGGTCGAACGATTCAATCGTGCCCTGCAGTTTGATGCCGTTGACCAGATACACCGACACCGGCACGCGTTCGCGCCGCAGTGCATTCAGAAACGGATCCTGCAGCGATTGCCCCTTGGACATTGCACACTCCTCATTATTGTTCTTATTGGGTAGCCCGGCGGCGGTCACGGCCCCGTCGCCCACCGGAATCATTGATGGTACACCGCCCCGAGGGCGTGAAGACATGGTTCAGGTCGCAGTAAATGCACTGACCGCGTCGGCCAGGGCTACGGCATCCAGATGGGGGTCGAACCAGCGCGCATCAAGTTCGCCGCGCAGCCAAGTGAGCTGGCGCTTGGCCAGCTGGCGGGTGGCATAGATGCCCTTGTCGCGGAACTCGGCGGCCGTGCCCTGCCCGTCCAGATATTCCCAGGCCTGGCGGTAGCCCACCGCGCGCACCGCCGGCAGGTCCAGCGGCGCGGCCACGGCTGCCATTTCCGGCAACGCGCGCAGCGCACGCACCTCGTCGAGGAAACCATGGGCGAGCATTGCATCGAAGCGGGTCTCGATGCGTTGGTGCAGGGTGCCGCGCTCGCGCGGGGCCAGGATCAGCTTGAGACAGCGCACCGGCAACCGGTCCACGCCCGGTCGCTTCTGCCATTCGGAGATCGGGGTGCCGGTCAGCCGGTACACCTCCAGCGCCCGCTGGATGCGCTGCGGGTCGGTGGCGTGAATGCGCGCAGCGGCGGCGGGGTCGACCTGGGCCAGCTCGGCATGCAGTGCTGGCCAGCCGCGCGCCGCGCCTTCCGCGCTGATCCGCGCGCGCAGCTCCGGATCTGCCGCCGGCATCGGCGACAGGCCCTGCAACAGCGCGCGGAAGTACAGCCCGGTACCACCGGCCAGAATCGGCATGCGATCACGGGCGACAATGTCGGCCACCACACGCGCGGCGTCGGCGGCGAACTCGGCAGCGGAATAGGTCTGCCACGGGTCACGCAGGTCGAGCAGATGGTGCGGGGCCTGTGCGCGTTCGGCGGCATCGGGCTTGGCGGAGCCGATATCCAGGCCACGATAGACCAGCGCCGAGTCGACGCTGACGATCTCGCCGCCCAGCTGCTGCGCCAATGCAATGGCCGTGGCGGTCTTGCCCGACGCGGTCGGGCCCATCACGGCAATCGCCAAGGGTCGCTGGTCGACGGCCATCAATCCTCGTCCGGCCAGCGCGGCATGGCCGGGGCAGCGGCCACACGCGGTGTGGGCACGGCATCGACGGCGGCCCAGATTTTGAGCGCATCCACCGTCGCAGCAACGTCGTGCACGCGCAGGATCGTCGCGCCACGCTGGGCGGCGATCAGGTGGGCGGCGACTGAACCGGCCACGCGGTCACGCGGCTGTTCGCGCCCGGTGAGTTCGCCGATGCTGCGTTTGCGCGACAGTCCGGCCAGCATCGGCACGCCCAGCTCCAGAAAGCGTTCGGAGCGGGCCAGCAGGGTCATGTTGTGTTCCGTGGTCTTGCCGAAGCCGAAGCCCAGGTCGATGACCAGGTTCTTCTTGGCGATACCGGCCATCTCCGCCGAGAACATGCGCTCGGCCAGGAAACGATGCACCTCGGCGACCACGTCGTCGTAGTGCGGGGTGTCCTGCATGCTGCCCGGCTCGCCCTGCATGTGCATCAGCACCACCGGAACGCCGAGTTCAGCGGCGGCGGCCAGCGCACCGTCCTGACGCAGCGCGTGGATGTCGTTGATCATGCCGGCGCCGGCCGCCACGGCCGCACGCATCACCTCGGGTTTGAAGGTGTCCACGCTGAGCGGCACCTGGGTGCGTTCGGCCAACGCCTGGATCACCGGCACTACCCGGCGCAGTTCCTCTTCCACCGACACCGGGGCGGCACCGGGGCGGGTGGACTCACCGCCGATGTCGAGCAGGTCGGCCCCTTCCGCCACCAGCTGCAGGCCGTGGGCAACCGCCGCGTCGGTGGTGTCGTGCGCGCCGCCGTCGGAGAACGAATCCGGGGTGACGTTGACGATGCCCATCACGCGCGGGCGATCCAGTCGCAGCACGCGGCCGCCGCAGTCCAGCTGGGGAGAAGTGTCGAACATGGGCCATCCACAAAGTGCGCCAGCGCATAGTTTACGCCGGCACCCGGCATGGTTGGTTCGCAGCGTAGAGCCACGCCCTGCGTGGCTGGGCGGTCAGAAGTCGCCGAGCTTGGCGTTGTCGGTCGGGTTGGCCAGCCACTCAGCGAGATCGCTGCCGATGGCGGTGACCACGCGCTCCAGCACGTCGCAGGAACCCTTGAAACCACCAAATGCTCCGCCACGGGAGACGCGGCGCGCGGTCACGGTGGCGACCTTCTGGCCGTCGTCCAGCAGCACTCCGCGCACGGTAGCGGACTTGAAGTGACCAGAGAAGGCATTGCCCGCGCTCTGCGCCTCCACCAGCTCCAGCTTCAGCACCCGGCCCTGCTCGCCGAGCTCGCCGCTGAACTCAATGGTGTTGCCGAACTTGCCGGCATTGCTGCCCAGTGCGGTCGCCAGCTGCGCCCCCATCCGGCACTCGGCCTTGATGTTGTCGGCGATGTACGCCGAGTCCGAGAACGGGATCGGGTCCTGCACCTGGACGGTGGCAGCGAACGCGGGCGAGGCACAGCACAACAGCACGGCAGCGGCCGCGCGGATCGGATGACGCATGGTATTCCCCTGGGATGTTGAACACGGCCGCATCATGCGACCGTGCCCGCGCATCGTGCCGATTGCGGCAACTGCGCGCAAGGGAGATTCACCCCTTGCGGCGCTTGTGGTCCAGGTACAGGGTCTTGGCCACGCTCAAGCCGATGCCGAGGGCCACGCCGATGCCGATGCCGAGCAGGTAGTTTTCCGTTGTCAGGCCGATGGCGGCACCGACGACGGTAGCGATCACCATTTCGGTGGTGTGCGAGATCGGAGGCGGTGGGGTGGACATGAGGTACTCCGGTAGTGCCGGGCTTGCCCGGCATTGTGGAACAGCCGGGCAAGCTCGGCTCTACAAAAAGAGGAAGGCCGGGTTGCCCCGGCCTTCCGATGTCATGCGGTGATGCTCAGTGCTGCTCGGCAGGACCGGCGATCGGCGGCACCGGACGGGCGTCACCGCCCTTGTCGTTGTTGCTGCCACCGTCGTTCTTGTTGGCCTTGCCCCAGCCGGCCGGCGGCGGCGGATCGCGGCCTTCCATGATGGCGTCGATCTGCGGCGCGTCGATGGTCTCGTACTGCAGCAGCAGCTGCGACATGGTGTGCAGCTTGTCCATGTTGGCCTTCATCAGCTCGGTGGTCCGGGCGTAGGCCTTGTCCAGGATGGTGCGGACCACTTCGTCGATGCGGCGGGCAGTGTCATCGGACACGCTCTTGTGCTGGGTGACCGAACGACCCAGGAACACTTCATCGTCTTCCTCGCCGTAAGCGATCGGGCCGAGCTCGTCCGACAGGCCCCACTTGGTGACCATGTTGCGGGCCATCTTGGTGGCGCGCTCGATGTCGTTGGAGGCACCGGTGGTGACCTTGTCGGCACCGAAGATCAGCTCTTCAGCGACGCGGCCGCCGTACAGCGAGCACAGCTGCGATTCGATCGCCACGCGGTTCATCGAGTACTTGTCGCCCTCCGGCAGGTACATGGTCACACCCAGCGCACGGCCGCGCGGAATGATGGTGACCTTGTAGACCGGGTCGTGCTCGGGAACCAGACGGCCGACGATGGCGTGGCCGGCTTCGTGGTAGGCGGTGAGGGTCTTCTCCTCCTCGCTCATGGCCATCGAACGGCGCTCGGCACCCATCAGGATCTTGTCGCGGGCACGGTCGAAGTGGTCCATGCGGACCTCCTTCTCGTTGCCACGCGCGGCGAACAGGGCCGCCTCGTTGCAGAGGTTGGCCAGATCCGCACCGGAGAAACCAGGGGTACCACGGGCAATGACCATCGGTTCGACGTCATCAGCCAGCGGCAGCTTGCGCATGTGCACGCGCAGGATCTGCTCGCGGCCCTTGACGTCGGCCAGACCGACCACGACCTGGCGGTCGAAGCGGCCCGGACGCAGCAGCGCCGGGTCGAGCACGTCGGGACGGTTGGTGGCGGCAATGACGATGACGCCTTCACCCCCTTCAAAGCCGTCCATTTCCACCAGCAGCTGATTCAGGGTCTGCTCGCGCTCGTCATGACCGCCGCCCAGACCGGCACCGCGATGGCGACCGACGGCGTCGATTTCGTCGATGAAGATGATGCACGGAGCCTGCTTCTTGGCCTGCTCGAACATGTCGCGGACGCGGCTGGCACCCACACCGACGAACATTTCCACGAAGTCCGAACCGGAGATCGAGAAGAACGGCACCTTGGCCTCGCCGGCGATGGCGCGGGCGAGCAGGGTCTTGCCGGTACCCGGGGGGCCGACCATCAGCACACCGCGCGGAATCTTGCCGCCCAGCTTGGTGAACTTGCTCGGGTCGCGCAGGAAGTCGACCAGTTCGCCGACTTCTTCCTTGGCCTCATCGCACCCGGCGACGTCGGCAAAGGTGACCTTGATCTGGTCTTCGCCCTGCAGCTTGGCGCGCGACTTGCCGAAGGACATCGCGCCCTTGGCTCCGCCGCCACCGCCCTGCATCTGGCGCATGATGAACAACCAGAAGCCGATGATCAGGATGACCGGCAGGAAGTTCATCAGGATGGCACCCAGCGAGATGCCGCTGGAGGGCTCTTCCTGGACGATTTCGACGTTTTTGGCACGCAGCACGTTGATCAGGTCACGGTCCATCGGCGCGGTGATGGTGGCCGGCTGGCCGCCCCGCGTGACGTAGGTGATCTGGTTGGTGCCGCTGCGCAGGTCGCCGCCGAAGGTGACCTTCTGGACGTTGCCGCTGTCCACCTGGTCCAGGAACTGCGAATAGGTGGCACCGGAGGCCCCTGCGCCGCTGGTCTTGGGCGAGAAGCTCTGGAACACGACCATCAGCACCACGGCCACGACCACCCATAGCAGGAGGTTCTTGGTCAAGTCGTTCATCCTCATTGGCTCCGTGGTTCCTCTAATGCCTGACGCGATTGGTATGGTCGAGCTTACTTGATCTGGGGGCGTTTGCCCTGCCCCAGGGCATAGACCTCGGGCGAGCGCTTACGCGAGGCTTCAGGCTTGCGGATCACCACCTTGTCGTACCGCCGGCGCATTTCACGCACGTAGTCGTCAAAGCCCACGCCCTGGAACAGCTTGATCAGGAACGCGCCACCCGGCTTGAGATGGTTGTCGGCAAAATCCAACGCCAGCTCGGCCAGGTGCATCATCCGCGGCTGGTCCACCGCGTCCATGCCACTCTTATTGGGGGCCATGTCGGAAAGCACAAGGTCCACCGGCTGGTCGCCCAGCATGGCTTCAAACTGCGATAGGACCGACTGTTCCCTGAAATCGCCGTGAAGGAACTCGACCCCGGCCAGCGGAGGCATCTCCAGGATGTCCAGGGCCAGGACCCGGCCGGTGTCGCCGATCTGGCGGCGGACCTGCTGCGACCAGCCCCCCGGGGCGGCCCCGAGGTCGACCACCACCATATGCGGCTTCAGCAGGCGGTCACGTTCAAGCAGCTCCTCCAGCTTGTAGGCGGCGCGCGAGCGCATGCCCTCGGCCTGGGCCTTCTTCACGAAGGGGTCGGAAAAGTGCTCTTTCAACCAACGTTGACTGCTTTTGCTGCGCGTTGCCATGGGACTTGGGGCCTTTTGGGATGGTCATGATACCCTGATCGCCCTGATTAACCGTCCGTTCCTGAATGTCTACTGCCCTCACCTCCGCCCAGACCCGCTTCCTCCGCGGCCAAGCCCACGATCTGAAAGCCCTGCTGCAGATCGGCGGAAAGGGGATCACCCCGGCCTTCCTGGCTGAGCTGGAGGAGGTGCTGGAGCGCCATGAGCTGGTGAAGGTGAAGGTGGGCGCGGAAGACCGCGACACCCGCGACGCGATGATTGCCGAGCTCACCGAAGCCTCCGGCAGCGCGCTGGTACAGCGCATCGGCCACACCGCCGTGCTGTACCGCCCGAGCAAGGAACAGCGCAAGATCGTGCTGCCGCGCGGCTGATTGCGCCATGCAATTCAGCCACGAACTGCCGGATTACGCCTATGTGTTGCGCGCCGCCAGCGGCCACAGCGCGACCGTGAATGACAAAGTGCTGGGGGCGAGCTTCATCGTCAGCCCTGACCAGCTGGTGGAAAACTGGCCGGTGGCTGTCGGCACGGCGCTGACCGTGGCCGACCTGGAGCCGGTGCTGGCGCTGGGTCCGGAACTGATCGTGCTGGGCACCGGGGACACCCAGGTGTTCCCGTCGGCCGAGGTGCTCGGCCGCTGCCTGCAGCGTGGAGTCGGGCTGGAAGTTATGAACAACCAGGCCGCTGCGCGGACCTTCAACCTGCTGGCCGCCGAAGGCCGAAAGGTCGCCGCCGCGTTCATGTTGGCGGGTTGATTCCGGGCGATCCGGCCCCGCGCGGACACGCATGGCGTGTCCCTACCCGTTTTCGCCACCCCGTTCGATCGCGCCCGTAGGGACACGCCATGCGTGTCCATCCGGATGCCGGACCGGTCAACGCGCCGGCAGGTACTGCTGCGGGTCGACCGGTTTGCCGTTGTAGCGGATCTCGAAGTGCAGCATGTCGCGGGTGGTGCCTGTGCGGCCTATTTCCGCGATCTGCTCGCCGGCCTTCACGTTCTGGCCTTCGTTGACCAGCCGCTTGCGGTTGTGGCCATAGGCCGACAGCCACTGCTCGTTGTGCTTGATGATGATCAGCTCGCCGAAACCAACCAGGCCGGCACCGGAATACACCACCACGCCGGGCGCGGTGGCGCGTACCGGCTGACCGCTGGTGCCGGCAATGTCGATGCCCTGCTTGGTGACGTCAGCCGCCACGTAGCGGCCGACCAGCGCGCCATCGGCCGGCCAGCGCCAGTTGATGTTGTTCTTGATCGGGGTATTGGTTGGCACCGGCGCGGGCGTCGGAGCCGGCGTGCTGGTGCCCGGACGCGGCGCGGTGACCACGGTGGTCGGGGCACGGCCCGGCGTGCTGCCACCCGGATACAGGCGGATCTGCTGGCCCGGATAGATGGTGTACGGCTCGCTCAGCCCATTCCACGCGGCCAGATCACGCGGGGTGATGTTGTGGATGCGCGCAAGCGCGTACAGGGTGTCGCCCTTGCGCACGGTGGCGGTCTGCCCCGGCTTGGCGACCGAGGTCTGCGGCGTGCTGTGGCCGCCGCGCGAGCCGGACGACTTGACCACGGTGGCGGTGCCACAGGCACTCAGGGTGACGGCCACCGCCATCGCGGCGGCCAGCTTCAACCCGGTATTCCAACGCTGTGCACTCATGCGAATTTTGCCCTCCAGACAAGCCAGCCAATCAGCAGCACCACCAGCGCGGTGGCGATCCAGCCCAGCGGTTCGATCCAGCGCCGTAACGCCGCTTCGGCGCGCGCGCCGCCGATGCGGATCACCGCGGCCAGCACGTACACGCGCTTGCCACGACCGATCAGCATGCTCAACACGTACTGCGGCATCGGCACGCCGACAATACCCGAGGCCCAGGTGAAGACCTTCATCGGAATCGGCATGAAGCCGCCCAGCACCAGGAAGGTGAACACCGCCCACGGCGACTCGGCCATTTTTTCCTGCACGATGGCGATGCCGCCTTCGATGCTGGGCAGCATGCCCAGCGCGGCGAACAGCGGCTTGATCGCTTCAAAGGCGAAGTGCCCCAGTGCATAACCGACCAGCGCGCCAGCCATCGAACCGGCCAGGCTGAGCGTGGCGAACCACCAGCCGCGCTTGGGCTGGGCCACGCACATCGGGGCCAGCATCACTTCCGGCATGACCGGGAAGATGATCGCTTCAACGAAGCTCAGCACGGTGAGATAGGTCGGGGCGCGCTCATGCGCGGCCCACTTCATTGCCCGCTCGTACAGCGGACCGAAAATCTTCATGAAACGCAGCTCCTTGAATTCAGTCCAGCATGCCAGACAGCAGGGGGACGAACGTGACCGGCGCCAATACCTCCTGCGCCACGCTGCCATCTTCGCGGCGGGTCAGCTGGATCAGCGACTGCGCACCGGGCCCGCCAACCGGGGCGACCAACCGGCCCCCTACCGCCAGCTGCTCGATCAGCGCGTCGACCAGCGCCGGCGCGGCCGCGGTGACCACGATGGCATCGAACGGGCCATGTTCGGCCCAGCCGATGCGGCCGTCGTCGTGCTTGCTGCGGATGTTCATGCCCAACGCGCGGAAGCGCTTGCGGGCCTGCCGCAGCAGGTCGCCAATGCGTTCCACGGTGTAGACCTCCAGGCCCAGCGCGCCGAGCACGGCCGCCTGATACCCCGATCCGGTGCCCACTTCCAGCACCTTCTTCGGCGCGCTCTGCAGCACCGCCTCGGTCATGCGCGCGACCACCCACGGCTGCGAGATGGTCTGGCCGTGGCCGATCGGCAGCGCGGTGTCTTCATAGGCGCGCGAGGCCAGTGCCTCATCGATGAACAGATGGCGCGGCACCACGCGAATGGCGTTGAGCGTGGCTTCGTCGGTGATGCCGCTTTCACGCAGGCGGTCGACCAGACGATCGCGCACACGCTGCGAGGTCATGCCGATGCCGACCGCTTCGGGTTGCAGGCGCAGACGCTGGCTCATGCCGGACGGTCCAGCGCGGCGGTCAGCCCGCCGACCCAGCTGGCTACCTTCTCCAGCGCCTGGTAGCGGGTCAGATCGACCTGGATCGGAGTGATGGAGATATGGCCACTGCGCACGGCGTGGAAATCGGTGCCGGGGCCGGAGTCCTGTTCGCGGCCGGCCGGGCCGATCCAGAACACTTCATTGCCGCGCGGGTCGCGCTGCGGAATGCAGCCCTCGGCACGGTGGCGGTTGCCCAGCCGGGTGACTTCGAAGCCCTTCACCTCGTCCCACGGCAGGTCCGGCACGTTGACGTTGAGGATGGTGTCGGCCGGCAGCGGGTCGGCTTTCAGGCGGGTCATGATTTCCACTGCGGCACGGGCAGCGGTTTCAAAGTGCTTCGGGTCGTGATTGTGCGAGACCAGCGACATGGCCACCGCCGGCAGACCGAGGAAGCGACCTTCCATCGCCGCCGACACGGTGCCGGAATAGATGACGTCGTCGCCCAGGTTGGCGGCGTTGTTGATGCCCGACACCACGATATCCGGCTCGTAGTCGAGCATGCCGGTGAGGGCCAGGTGGACGCAGTCGGTCGGGGTGCCGGCCACCGCGCAGGTGTAGTGGTCGATGCGCTTGGTGCGGATCGGCAGATCCAGGGTGAGCGAGTTGCTGGCCCCCGAACGATCGCGGTCGGGGGCGACCACCATGACTTCATGCCCGGCCTGGCGCAACACGCTGGCGAGCATCCGGATGCCCGGCGCATCGACCCCATCGTCGTTGCTGACCAGGATGCGCATCTCCGATTTAACCGCTTGATTTTTCAAGACTTCGATTCCATCACTCTGCTGCGTTGGCGTAGCCGGCGCTCCCCTCTCCCGGGATCACCCGCCACGCAAGTGCGTCCGCTATTGTGCCGCATGCGGACAGATCGTCCTACCCTGCCGAAAGGTAGGCAGCGCCGATTCAGCGCATTAGGCTGTACGCATGTCACATTCTGAAGACGAAGATCCGGCCGCCCTGTTCCGCGCGGCCATTGGCGAGGTGAAGCCCCTGCGCAAGCCGGTCGCGACGCCCCCGGCCACGCCGCGGCCGAAGCCGCGCGCGCGCATGGCCGAACAGGACGATGCCGAGGCCCGGGGCGAGTTCGCCCAGCTGCTGCGCAGCAGTTCACCGCTGGAAGCCGGCGACACCGCCAGCTACCGGCGCGAGAACCTGCCGGCGCGGATGTTCCAGCGGCTCAAGCGCGGGCAGTATTCGGTGCAGGACGAGCTGGACCTGCACGGGGCGACCGCGGCGCAGGCCGAGAACCTGCTGCGCCAGTTTCTGGCCGATGCACATGCGCACGACCATGGCTGTGTGCGCATCATTCATGGGAAAGGACTGCAGTCCGATGGCGGTGCGCCGGTGTTGAAGAACCTGGTCGACCGGCTGCTGCGGCAGCGCAATGACGTACTGGCGTTTCATTCGGCGCCGCCGGGGCAAGGCGGGACCGGGGCGGTGCTGGTGTTGTTGGCGAACCGGTAATCGGTTGCGTTGGGGACCGCGAAGCCACGCAGGGCGTGGCTCTACGGCAAATCAGCAAACAAACGTAGAGCCACGCCCTGCGTGGCTGCACATGTTCAATCGGGCGACACGGCTCCGCCCACGTCCTGCACCGGGCCCAGCTCGTGCAGCACAGCGGTGGCATAACACCCCGGCGGCAATGCGAATGACAGTTCCAGCACATCCGGCTGCAGCCACTGGTGCTGCATCAACGCCGGACGCAGGCGCAGCGCACGCCGTTCCTGCTTCAATCGCGCGTCTTCCAGCCCGGCGCGCAACTGCAGCGACTGCTCGTCATTGATCGCACCCAGCTCCAGCGCAGCAGCATCGCCTGTGCTGCGCAGCTCACCCTCGCCCCACAACGGGCCACTGGGGTGAATATCAAAACGCGCCAGGCGCTCGGCCAGCGCGTCACTCCACGCTTCCGGGCCGAACACGCTGCGGCTGCCATCGAGCATCCAGACCTCGCCGTCCAGCGCGCTGTCCCAGTTGCCCTGCTCCACCCGCGCCGCCAACACCTGGTTGAACAGCGCCGAACGTGCAGCCGACAGCAGCAATGAACGCTGGTCCTTGCGCATGCGCCGGCCCTGGAACATCGCCAACGCAGCCGGCACGTTGCCGCCATCGCGACCGAATCGCTGCTCGCCAAACCAGTTCGGCAGCCCGCGCACGGCGATCTGGGCCAGACGCGCGTCGATCAGACCCGCATCGCCCTGCACATCACGCAGCACCAGCTTGAACCGGTTGCCGGCCAGCGCGCCGCGCTGCAGCTTGCGGTTGTGCCAGGTCGATTCCAGCACCTCGATCTCGGCGTCGTTGAGCAGTGCCGGATCCGGTGCGACCCGCTTCGGCAGGTGCACACTGAAGCGCTGGGTGGTGACCGCGTGGCGATCCTTCATGCCGGCATAGCTGACGCTCATCTCCGGCAGCCCCGCCCAGCGCGCGATCTGCTTGGCCACATGCACGGTGTTGGCCCCGCGCTTGCGCACGGTGAGCAACAGATGCTCGCCCTCGCCGCTCGGCTCGAACGCCGGCAGTTCATCGACCTGGAAATCTTCGGGGACAGTTCGGATCTTCGCAGTGAGCAGCGGCGCACCAAACGCCAACGGTAACGGAATCACAGCGCCACCAACAGCACCACGGCCTGCGCGGCAATGCCCTCACTGCGACCGGTGAAGCCCAGCTTCTCGGAGGTGGTGGCCTTGACGCTGACCGTGTCCAGCGCATTGCCGAGCAGGCCGGCGATGCGCTCACGCATGGCCAGCGCGTGCGGGCCGACCTTGGGCCGTTCGCAGATCACGGTGATGTCGGCGTTGCCGACCTGCCAGCCGCGCTCGCGCAGCAGGCTGTTGCAGTGCTGCAGGAACTGGCTGCTGTCGGCATCTTTCCAGCGCATGTCCGACGGCGGGAAGTGCTGGCCTATGTCACCCAGCGCCAGCGCGCCCAGCATGGCATCGCACAGCGCGTGCAGAATCACATCGCCGTCGCTGTGCGCCAGCACGCCGCAGCTGTGCGGCACGCGCACGCCACCGAGCATGATGTGGTCGCCCTCGCCGAAGGCGTGGACGTCGTACCCCTGCCCGATGCGGACAGGTGGAAATGCAGCCGTATTCATGACCTGAACCTAACGTAGAGCCGGGCTTGCCCGGCTTGGCAATACAAAATCACGATCCGCGTCGCGACAGCTCGAATTCAAAACGGGACAGATCCGCCGGCGTGGTGACCTTGAAGTTGTCTTCGTTGCCTTCCACCAACAGCGGACGCAGGCCCTGCCGCTCCATCGCCATGGCTTCGTCGGTGATTTCCACTCCGGCAGCGGCGGCCTCCTGCAGCGCACGCGCCAGCTGATGGCGGCGGAACAACTGCGGCGTCAACGCGCGCCACAGGCGTGCACGCGGCTCGGTGCCGTCGATGCCACCATCGTCCCCCGCGCGCTTGAGGGTGTCGCGCACCGGTGCAGCCAGAATCGCCCCGACCGGATCATTGCGCCCCACTTCCAGCAGTCGGCCGAGGTCGGCCGCGGCCAGATTCGGGCGTGCGGCGTCGTGGACCAGCACGAACTCGTCCGCGCGGACGTCCTCCGGCAGTGCCTGCAGCCCGGCCAGCACCGATTCGGCACGGGTGGCCCCGCCGGTGCAGGTCAGGATGGGCTTGTCCGCCAGCGCGGACCAGCCCGGCCAGTCGGCGTCGTTTTCAGCAATGACCACCATCGCCCCGGCTACCGCCGGATGTGACAGCAGCGCTTCCAGGGTATGCGCCAGCAGCACGCGGTCACCCGCGACCAGATACTGCTTGGGGGTTGCCCCACCAAAACGGGTACCACGACCGGCCGCCGGCACCACCGCCCAGATGCCGCCCATCAGGGCACCTCCGGAGCCGGCGTGCCGGTGTCGGCATGGACCACGGCAGGCGCACGCGGCGCGGCGACCGGCGCGTTCTCGACCACGCGGTAGAACTTCTCGCCGGGCCGGATCATGCCGAGCTCGCTGCGTGCGCGCTCCTCGATGGCGGCTTCGCCTTCCTTGAGGTCCTTGACCTCGGCAGCGAGCGCATCGTTGCGCTGCTGCAGGCCTTCGTTGTCGCGTTTCTGGCTTTCGACCTGGGCCTCGAGCACCATCACTTCACCCGAATTGCCCGGGCCGAACCAGAAGCGGTACTGCAGCCATGCCAGCAGTACCGCAAGCACCAGCAGCAGCCAGCGCCAGTCGCGCATGGGATCAGCGCTTCAGCGAAACGAACGCGTCACGCCCGGCGTAACGCGCGCCGGCACCGAGAGCTTCCTCGATACGCAGCAGCTGGTTGTACTTGGCCACGCGATCGCTGCGGCACAGCGAGCCGGTCTTGATCTGGGTGGCGGTGGTGGCCACGGCGATGTCGGCGATGGTGGTGTCTTCGGTTTCGCCCGAACGGTGCGAAACCACGGCCGCGTAGTTGGCGTTGTGCGCCATGGCGATCGCTTCCAGGGTTTCGGTCAGGGTGCCAATCTGGTTGACCTTGATCAGGATGGCGTTGGCGGTGCCCGACTCGATGCCTTCCTTGAAAATCTTCGGGTTGGTCACGAACAGGTCGTCGCCGACCAGCTGCACCTTGTTGCCGATACGGTCGGTGAGCAGCTTCCAGCCGGCCCAGTCGTTCTCGGCCAGGCCGTCTTCGATGGTGATGATCGGGTACTGCGCGGCCCAGTCGGCGAGGAAGTCGACGAACTGCTCGGAGGTCAGGCGCTTGTTCTCGCCGACCAGGTTGTACTTGCCGTTCTCGTAGAACTCGCTGGAGGCCACGTCCAGGCCCAGCAGCACATCCTCACCGGCGGTGTAGCCGGCCTTGCCGATCGCTTCGAGGATGGTGTCCAGGGCTTCGACGTTGCTGCGGAAGTCCGGGGCGAAACCGCCCTCGTCGCCCACCGCCGTGCTCAGGCCGTGGCCCTTCAGCACCGACTTCAGCGAATGGAAGATTTCGGTGCCGGCGCGCAGCGCTTCGGAGAACGAGGTGAAGCCGACCGGCAGCACCATGAACTCCTGGAAGTCGACGTTGTTGTCGGCATGTGCGCCGCCATTGATGATGTTCATCATCGGCACCGGCAGGGTCACATCGCGGCCCTGCGCCAGGTACTGCCACAGCGCCTGCTTCTTCGAGGCAGCCACCGCGTGGGCGTTGGCCATCGAGACCCCGAGCAGCGCATTCGCGCCCAGGCGGCCCTTGTTCTCGGTGCCGTCGAGGTCGATCAGGCGGCGGTCCAGGCCTTCCTGGTCGGCGGCATCAAAGCCCTTCAGCGCGGTGGCAATGGTGGTGTTGACGTTGCCGACGGCATTGCGCACGCCCTTGCCCAGGTAGCGGGTCTTGTCGCCATCACGCAGCTCCACCGCTTCCTTGGTGCCGGTCGAGGCACCCGACGGCACGGCGGCACGGCCGAACGAACCGTCCTCCAGGGTGACTTCGGCTTCCAGCGTGGGATTGCCACGGCTGTCGAGGATTTCACGGGCATGGATGCTGCGGATCGCGGTCATGGCGGGCCAAATTCCAGTCAGAAAGGGAGAGCGCCACCTGCGGTGGCGCGTGAAACGTCCGCGTGATTATTACCCAGCCGCGCGCGCGAAGCCACGCACGGCGTGGCAGCGCTTCAGCGCGCGGCTTTGCGCTGGCGGGCAGCGCTGATGAAACCGATGAACAGCGGGTGGC
This sequence comes from Stenotrophomonas sp., assembly GCF_032103445.1. Classification (GTDB taxonomy): domain Bacteria; phylum Pseudomonadota; class Gammaproteobacteria; order Xanthomonadales; family Xanthomonadaceae; genus Stenotrophomonas. The sequence continues at coordinate 23,485 of NZ_DAMDFR010000007.1, read as the reverse complement.
CGTCGCGCGGGGTGGACAGGAACTCCGGGTGGGCCTGGCAGGCCAGGAACCACGGGTGCTGGTCGCGGGCCAGCTCGACCACTTCCACCAGGGTGTCGTCCATCGACTTGCCAGCAATGACCAGCCCGGCGTCTTCCAGCTGGGTGCGGTAGCGGTTGTTGAACTCGTAGCGGTGACGGTGGCGCTCGGCGACCACATCCTTGCCGTACAGTTCGCGGGCCAGCGTGCCCGGCTTCAGGCGCTGCTCCTGCAGGCCCAGGCGCATGGTGCCGCCGAGGTCGCTCTTGTCGTCACGCTTCTCGACATCGCCGCTGGCGGTGCGCCATTCGGTGATCAGGCCGATCACCGGATTCGGCGACTGGCGGTCGTTCTCGGTGCTGTTGGCCCCTTCCAGCCCGGCCACATGGCGGGCGTAGTCGACCACGGCGGCCTGCATGCCGTAGCAGATGCCGAAGTACGGCACCTGCTGTTCGCGGGCGTACTTGGAGGTCAGCACCTTGCCTTCAAAGCCACGGTCGCCGAAGCCGCCCGGCACCAGGATGCCGTCCACGTCCTGCAGCGCGGCCATGTCGGTGCCTTCCAGATCCTGCGCTTCCAGCCACTTCAGGTTGACCTTGGTGCGCTGGCGCAGGCCACCGTGCTTGAGCGCCTCGCCGACCGACTTGTAGGCATCCTGGTGATCGACGTACTTGCCGACCACGGCGATGGTGACTTCGTCCTGCGGGTTCAGGGTGGCATCCAGCGCGGCCTGCCACTCGTGCAGGTCGGCCGGGCCGGCCTTGTCGCCCAGCTTGAGCTGGTTGATGACGATCTCGTCCAGGCCCTGCTCGTGCAGGCCGAACGGAATGCGGTACAGCACATCGACGTCCGGCACGCTGATGACGGCACGTTCGGAGACGTTGGTGAACTGGGCGATCTTGCGGCGCTCCGAATCCGGCACCGGCTGTTCCGAACGGCACAGCAGCACGTCCGGCTGGATGCCGATCGAGCGCAGTTCCTTGACCGAATGCTGGGTGGGCTTGGTCTTCAGCTCACCGGCGGCGGCGATGTACGGCACCAGGGTGAGGTGCATGAACAGGGCCTTTTCCGGGCCGCGCTCGGTACGCACCTGGCGGATGGCTTCCAGGAACGGCAGCGACTCGATGTCGCCGACGGTACCGCCGATTTCCACCAGGGCCACGTCGAAGCCTTCGGTGGCTTCGTCCATGCAGCGGCGGATTTCATCGGTGATGTGCGGAATGACCTGCACGGTGGCACCCAGGTAATCGCCGCGGCGCTCCTTGCGGATGACGTTCTCGTAGATGCGACCGGTGGTGACCGAGTTCTTGCGGCTCAGACGGGTGCGCACGAAACGCTCGTAGTGACCCAGGTCGAGGTCGGTTTCGGCACCGTCGTCGGTGACGTACACCTCGCCGTGCTGGAACGGGCTCATGGTGCCCGGGTCAACGTTGATGTACGGGTCGAGCTTCATCATCGTGACCTTCAGGCCACGCGCTTCGAGAATGGAGGCCAGTGACGCGGCGGCAATGCCTTTGCCGAGCGAGGACACCACGCCGCCGGTTACGAAAATCAAGGGAGTCATGGCTGCAAGCATCCTGTCTGGAAATGGAAAACGGCCGCACCACCCCATCCCGGAAGGCGGGTGGTGGGCAGGAAAGGGGTTTTCCGGTTCGCCGAGGAAGCGAGGGAGGTGGTGCGCTGGCGCGAGGCCGGCACCGGAGGGCATGTCCGCAGCGAGGTCGGGGCCGCCGTGCCGGTCATACGGACCGTCACCTCCTGGCTGCCTGACTGGCGACCGCACAGGGTCGCGCCAGCCGATTCGCTGATCGAGGACACACACTACTCCCGGAAAGCCATAGTTTACAGATTGAAGGCCCTCAGCCCAAGGGGGGCGTGCGGCCTTCACACAAAAAAGAGCCCCGGCCAGGGGCCGGGGCTCGGTGACAACGGGGCGGCGCGCTTACTTCTTCTTGCGCGCTTCCTCTTCCTCTTCCTGCTGCGGGGCCTGCTGGCCCTTGGCCTTCATTTCGGCCGTGGCCGCGGCGCGGCGCTTGGCCTTGGCGTCGGCTTCCGCCTGCGCCCGGTCAGCCTGCTCGCCCTGCTGCGGTGCGGGCTGGCCCTGTCCGGCGTTCTGCGCCAGTGCCAGCGGCACGGCCACGACGGCGGCGGCAATGGCAGCGATGGTCAGCAACTTCTTCATGGGGTCTCCTCGCGAATGGCTTCGGATGGGGTCTCCGGAACACCCGGAAATCCACCGTGCACAGTGTATCGCGTCGATTTCGGCCGCCCCCTGAACGTATGGCGTGCAAAAAACCTGTCCAGACCGCACACTTCGCCGTCGCATTGCGCTTTATGAAGACAGATGAACGCCCGTTATAACGCCGCCGATATTGAAGTCCTGTCCGGCCTGGACCCGGTCAAGCGCCGTCCCGGCATGTACACCGACACCGCGCGCCCGAACCATCTGGCGCAGGAAGTGATCGACAACGCCGTCGACGAAGCCCTGGCCGGGCACGCCCACACCATCGAGGTCACCCTGTACAAGGATGGCAGCTGCGAGGTCAGCGACGACGGCCGCGGCATGCCGGTGGACATCCACCCGGAAGAGAAGATTCCGGGCGTGGAACTGATCCTGACCCGCCTGCACGCGGGCGGCAAGTTCAGCAACAAGAACTACACCTTCTCCGGCGGTCTGCACGGCGTGGGCGTCAGCGTGGTGAACGCGCTGTCCACCCTGGTGGAAGTGCACATCAAGCGCGAAGGCAACGAACACCGCATCACCTTCCGCAATGGCGACCGCGCCACGCCGCTGGAAGTGGTGGGCAGCGTGGGCAAGAAAAACACCGGTACCCGGGTGCGCTTCTGGGCCGACCCGAAGTACTTCGACACCCCCAAGTACAACCTGCGGGCGCTGCGCCACCTGCTGCGTGCCAAGGCCGTGCTGTGCCCGGGCCTGACCGTCAAGCTGCTCGACGAAGCCACCGGCGAACAGGACAGCTGGTACTTCGAGGACGGCCTGAGCGACTACCTGAAGGCCGAGCTGGGCGAGCGCGAGATGCTGCCGGCGAACCTGTTCGTGGGCTCGCTGAAGAAGGACACCGAAGTGGTGGACTGGGCCGTGGCCTGGCTGCCGGACGGCGAGCTGGTGCAGGAAAGCTACGTCAACCTGATTCCGACCGCGCAGCACGGCACCCACGCCAACGGCCTGCGCACCGGCCTGACCGAGGCACTGCGCGAGTTCTGCGACTTCCGCAACCTGCTGCCGCGCGGCGTGAAGCTGGCCCCGGAAGACGTGTGGGACCGGGTCTCGTTCGTGCTGTCGCTGAAGATGACCGACCCGCAGTTCAGTGGCCAGACCAAGGAGCGACTGTCGTCGCGCCAGGCGGCGGGCTTCGTGGAAGGTGCCGCACATGACGCTTTCAGTCTGCTGCTGAATCAGAACGTGGCGCTGGGCGAGCAGATCGCGCAGCTGGCGATCGAGCGTGCGAGCGCGCGTCTGAAGACCGAAAAGCTGGTGGTGCGCAAGAAGATCACCCAGGGCCCTGCCCTGCCCGGCAAGCTGGCGGACTGCATCAGCCAGGATCTTTCGCGCACCGAGCTGTTCCTGGTGGAAGGTGACTCGGCCGGCGGCAGTGCCAAGCAGGCGCGCGACAAGGACTTCCAGGCGATCATGCCGCTGCGCGGCAAGATCCTGAACACCTGGGAAGTGGCCTCGGGCAGCGTGCTGGCTTCGGAAGAAGTGCACAACCTGGCGATTGCGATTGGCTGCGATCCGGGCAAGGACGACATCAGCGGGCTGCGTTACGGCAAGGTGGTGATCCTGGCCGACGCGGACTCGGACGGCCTGCACATTGCAACGCTGTTGACGGCGCTGTTCCTGAAGCACTTCCCGGCGCTGGTCGCGGCCGGCCACGTGTTCGTGGCAATGCCGCCGCTGTTCCGCGTGGACGTGGGCAAGCAGGTGTTCTACGCACTCGACGAAGAAGAGAAGCGTTCGCTGCTGGACAAGATCGAGCGCGAGAAGATCAAGGGCCAGGTCAGCGTGACCCGCTTCAAAGGCCTGGGCGAAATGAACCCGGAGCAGCTACGCGAGTCGACCATCCACCCGGACACGCGCCGCCTGGTGCAGCTGACCGTGGACGACGACGAGCAGACCAGCGCGCTGATGGACATGCTGCTGGCCAAGAAGCGCGCGGGCGACCGCAAGCAATGGCTGGAAAACAAGGGCGACCTGGCCTCGCTCGAGGTCTGAGTTCTCCGCGAAAAACCCCGCTTCGGCGGGGTTTTTTCTTGGCTGCGGGATTGCGTCGGTATTCGACGGTTTACGTCTCGCCGGGCGTTGCCCGGCTGCTGTTGGCTTTGGGCGAACAGCCGGTGGTCATCGGTTCTCTGGGTTGGCGGGTCGGGATGGGCGTTCCGGGGGACGCTGCAAATACGTCCCTGTAAGCTCGATCGCCGCATCCATGCGGCTCACGCCCCCTCCAGCCCACCCCGACCCGCCATCGACAGTGCGTCGGTGGCCAACGAAAATCAAAATCAACGGCCGCGCCGATCTATTGTCATGCGTTACCGGATGTTGTCTGTTTCACGGCGATCGTCTGTCGACCGATCCCACCGGGGCTGCGTGCTTTTGATTTTCCATGGTCACCGGCCACCTGTCTGGGGCGTGCCGGGGTGGGTTTGCGGGACCGTAGAAAACATGGATGTTTTCTACGAGCCCCCATGGATGGGTTTACGGCGTGTCCCGCAAACCCACCCCGGTACGCCCAAATACGGAACCCGATGACCGAGGGCTTTTCGCCCAGATCCGTCAGCAGCCGGGCATTGCCCGGCGAGACGTAAACCGTCGAATGCCGACGCAACCCCGCAGCCAACAAAAAACCCGGCCGAAGCCGGGTTTTTCGCATCAAGAATCAACAACCGATCACGCCCAGCCGACCAGCTCGAACAGCTTGAGGATGAGGTAGGCGCAGCCCGCCGCGGCCGGGATGGTCAGGATCCAGGCCCAGATGATGCGTTCGATCACACCGAAGCGCAGCGAACGCGGGTTCTTGGCGTAACCCACGCCCATGATCGCGGTCGAGATGCTGTGCGTGGTCGAGACCGGCATGCCGAAGTGGGCGGCCAGGGTCAGGATCGTCGCCGAGCTGGTTTCCGCTGCGAAGCCATGGATCGGGTGCAGCTTGACCATCTTGTGGCCCAGCGTCTTGATGATCTTCCAGCCGCCCGAGGCAGTACCGGCCGCCATCACCACCGCACAGGTCAGCACGATCCACATCGCGATGCCCTCGCCCGCACTTGCGTCCGGGTGCAGGAAGGCCAGCCACGTCGGCAGATCGTCCAGTGCGCCGGTCGCCTCAGCACCGATCAGGGTCATCGCGATGATGCCCATGGTCTTCTGCGCATCGTTGTGGCCGTGGGCGAAGCCCATGTAGGCCGCCGACACGATCTGCGCCTTGCCGAAGAATGCATTGACGATGCGCGGACGGGCCAGACGACCCAGCCAGCCGCCCACCTTGGCCATGCCGGCGATGATCGCCCACAGCAGCATCATCACCACGATGCCGAGCAGGAAGCCCGCGATCGGCGAGGTGATCATCGGCAGGAACACCTTCCACAGCAGGCCCTTGTTCTGGGCCCAGGTGCCGATGCGCTCGGACCAGATCAGCGCGTCCCAGTTGTTGTGGGCCGCGGCCAGACCGGCACCGCACAGACCGCCGATCAGCGCGTGCGAGGACGAGGACGGCAGGCCCTTCCACCAGGTGATCAGGTTCCAGATGATGCCACCCAGCAGCGCACACAGGATCACCTGTGGGGTCACGTCGACCACGCTGGTGTTGAGCAGGCCCGAGGCGATGGTCAACGCCACCGCCGTGCCGGTGAGCGCGCCGATGAGGTTCATGAAGGCGGCCAGCATCACCGCCCAGCCGGGCGACAGCACTTTGGTCGCCACCACCGTGGCAATGGAGTTGGCAGTGTCGTGGAAGCCGTTGATGAACTCGAAGACGAGTGCAGCCAGGATCACGACCAGAACGAGGGTCAGCATGCTGGAGGCCCGTCAGCTGTTCTTGAGCACGATCTGGTAGGCCACCACGCCCGCCTCGCGGCAGCGGTCGATGGCCTTTTCCAGGATCTCGAAGAATTCCTTGAGCAGGAACATCTGCAGGTTGTCCAGGCGACCGGAGTAGATGTCGCGGTAAAGCTCGAGCATCAGGCGGTCGGCTTCATTTTCCAGCGAGCGCAGCTTTTCATTCAGCGCGGTCATCCGGTCCAGGTTCATGTGGCGCAGGTCGGCCACCATCTCCACCACCACGCCGGCGGCCTGCTCCAGCATCGCCGCGCGCGGGGCGAAGTCGATGTGCTCCAGGTGGGTGGTCGCCAGCGAATAGCGGTCGGCGAACTTCTCGATCTGCTTGGGAATCTTGTACAGGGCCGAGCCCAGCGCTTCGATGTCCTCGCGCTCGATTGGGGTCATGAAGCTGTCCACCAGCGCCTGGCTGATCTTGTCCGAGGCCGCGCGTTCGCGCAGGCGGGCCAGTTTGAAGGCGTCCAGGGCCGGCTGCCGGTCAGCGGCGCGCAGCATGGCGTGAAGGGCTTTGGCAGCGTCGTGCGCGGCCTGTGCGGCCTCGTCCAGCAGGGTGTAGAACTGCTTGCCGGAGCCGAAAATGGTCTGCAGAGAGAACATGGGGAAACCTGATTCGCCGTCGAGGAAGGACGGCACCGGGCGGAATTATGACGGTTTGATGTCCATTCCGGGTACTCCCGTCATCTTCACGCCGGCTCCGGCCCGTCTGAACGACCCTGTTTGCACCCCTCCCCCGGCCTTTTGTTAAGATGCACCGGCACCCTCGGGTGCACTCTATGGACGACGACCCTTACCCCCCGCCGCACCGCCGCGCCCGCGCGCCCTCCGGTAGCCGCCCCAGCTTGAACACACCCTCCTCCCTGCCACCAACCGGGGATGACGCCCGTGTTTGAACTGATTCTTGTTGTATTCGCCCTGATCCTGCTCAACGGCTTCTTCGCCATGTCCGAGATGTCGGTCATGACCTCGCGCAAGAGCCGGCTCAAGCAGATGGCCACCTCGTCCAAGCGCGCAGCCAAGGCGCTGGAGCTGTCCGAGAAGCCCGAAAGCTTCCTGTCCACCGTGCAGATCGGCATCACCGTGATCGGCGTGCTGACCGGCCTGCTGGGTGGCGATGCCATCGGTGAGGCCATCGCCGTGTGGATCCGCGACCTGATGCCGGGCTTCGGCTATGCCGAGCTGGTCGGCAAGGGCCTGGCGGTCACCCTGATCACCTTTGTGACGCTGATCTTCGGCGAACTGGTGCCGAAACGACTGGCGCTGACCCGTTCCGAAGACATCGCCGGACTGGTCGCGCTGCCGATGAGCTGGCTGGCCAAGCTGGCCTTCCCGTTCGTCTGGCTGCTGTCCCACACCACCCAGCTGGTGCTGCGCGTGCTGGGCCTGGGCAAGGACGAAGCCGCCCAGGTCACCGAAGAAGAGATCCGCATGCTGGTGGCCGAAAGCCACGAAGCCGGCGTGATCGACGCGCACGAGCGCGACATGATGAATCGTGTCATGCGCCTGGGCGACCGTACCGCCGACAGCCTGATGACGCCGCGCAACCGCATCGCCTGGCTGGACACTGCGGCCAGCGCCGAAAAGAACCTGGCCGCCATGCGCGAACACGAGTTCTCGCGCTACCCGGTGTACCGCGACAACGACCAGGAAATCGTCGGCGTGCTCGAGGTGAAAAGCCTGGTCACCCGGCTGGCGCGCGACGACCAGTCGCTGTTCCAGCAGCTGCGCGAGCCCCTGTATGTGTCCGAATCCACCCACGCGATGAAGCTGCTGGAGATCTTCCGTGAAGAGCAGCAGTCGATGGCGCTGGTGGTGGACGAGTACGGCGAGATCCAGGGCCTGGTGACCATCAGCGACCTGATGGGCGCGGTGGTGGGGCGCCTGCAGTCGGTGGAGAACGTCGACGAGGATGCGCTGGTGGTGACCCGCGAGGACGGCTCGTTCCTGGTGGACGGTTCGCTGTCGATCGAGGACCTGCGCGAGCTGATGGGCAATGTGGAACTGCCCGATGCCGAGGACGGCGACTACTACACCCTGGCCGGCATGTGCATTCACTACTTCGGCCGCATTCCGCACGCCGGCGAGTACTTCGACTGGGCCGGCTGGCGCATCGAGATCGTCGACCTGGACGGCGCACGCGTGGACAAGCTGCTGCTGCGCACGCTGGCTGAAGAGGAAACCGATGAGCTCACCGGCTGACCCGACGCCGGACCAGAGCCGGCCCGAATATCAGAACGAGGGTATCCGTACCCTGCTGGCGATGTTCGACCACGGCGACCCGGACGAGCATCTCAAGCTCGGCCAGATCCTGCAGAACCTGCAGCAGAGCGCGTTTGGCGTGTTCCTGTTCGTGGCGATCCTGCCCGCGTTCATCCCGATTCCCGGGATCGGCGGCGCGGTCAGCGGCCCGCTGGTGATCCTGATAGGCGCGCAGATGCTGTGTGGGATGCGCCGTCCCTGGCTGCCCGGTTTCATTGCCAATCGTGGGCCGCGCCGCGGCACCATGCACCGCTTCCTGGCCCGGATCGACGGCGCGCTGCGCCGCCTGGACCGGCTGCTGAAGCCGCGCAACGCCACCCTGCTGGTGCCGTTGCCGGCACATGCGTTTACCGGACTGCTGCTGGTTCTGGTCGGCCTGCTGTTGTCGCTGCCGATTCCCTTCACCAACTACCTGTTCGGCTTCCAGCTGCTGCTGTTCTCGCTGGCGCTGCTGGAGCGCGATGGTGTGCTGATGGCGATCAACTGGGCCGGTGCCATTGCCGCCGTGCTGTTCTTTGGATTCAGTTCCGGGCAGCTGGTGCAGTACGTTGGGGACCTGCTGCAGAAGTGGTTCTAGGACGCGGATACCCGGTAGCGCCGGCCGTTGGCCGGCCCACGGACCGCCTGGACCGGCCAACGGCCGGCGCTACCGGCATACGTCTCGCGATCAACCGATAACACCCCGGCGTCATTACCGCAGATCGACCTTGCCGCTATCCGCCAACGCCGCCGGCTCATCACTGACCGCCGACAGCACGAAACTCAGCGCCTTGCCCAGCAGCGTCCCCGGGCCATCCCAATACTCGGCCGACTCGGCGCGCACGTGGATCAGGCGCAGATTGGGGTCATCCTTGCCGCCCGGGAAGAACAGCTTCATCGCCGGCGACCACAGCTCTTCGACCTTGGCGCGGTCATCGACGATGCGCGCGGTACCGGCCACCGAAACGTAGGTGTTCTTCGACGGCGAGGCGTAGGCCACGTTGACCTTTGGGTTGAGCGAGATTTCCGCCACTTTGGGGCTGTCGGCAGCGGTGGCGAACCACAGGTCGCCGTCGAACTCCACCTGCTGGGTGCCCAACGGACGGCTGTACAGACGCCCATCCACACCGGTGGTGGTGAACATCGCGATGTCGACGTCGCGGATCAGCTCGGCCAGCTGTTTGATCTGCTCGGTGTGGGTGTGGTGGCTCATGGTCGGGCTCCTGTTGCGGGAGCCCTGATCAGACCCGATTCCGGTCAACGACAGCGTGACCGGCCGGTCACGCGATCTTCGCGTCGCGCCAGGCCTGCATGGCCAGCCCGAACGAGCGCTTGCGCGCGGCGTGGTCGTAGATGTTGGCGGTGAGGATGAGCTCATCCGGCTTGTGCCGGGCCACGAACGCGGCCAGACCCTCGCTCACCTGACGCTGGTCACCCACCACCGCGCAGGCCAACGCGCTCTGCACGCCGATCTTTTCGTGCGGCTCCCAGAACGCCTCGATGTCGTCGATGGGCGGCGGGATCAGGCCCGGCTTGCCCCGGCGCAGATTGACGAAGCTCTGCTGCTGGGTGGTGAACAGGCGCTTGGCTTCGGCCTCGCTCTCGGCCGCGACCACGTTCAAGCCGAGTACTGCATAGGGTGCGGTCAGGTACTGCGACGGGCGGAACTCGGCGCGGTAGACCGCCAGCGCCTGGTCCATCGCGTCGGGCGCGAAGTGCGAGGCGAATGCATACGGCAGGCCCAGTGCGGCGGCCAGGCGCGCACCGAACAGGCTGGAGCCGAGCAGCCACACCGGTACCGGAATGCCGGCCCCGGGTACCGCGCGGACGGCTTGGCCGGCCTGCGCCGGTTCAAAGTAATGCAGCAGTTCGCGGACGTCCTGCGGGAACTGGTCGGCGCTGTCGAAGTAGCGGCGCAGCGCGCGGGCGGTGGGCTGGTCGGTGCCGGGCGCGCGGCCCAGGCCCAGGTCGATGCGGTCCGGGTACAGCGAGGCCAGGGTGCCGAACTGCTCGGCCACCTGCAGCGGGGAATGGTTCGGGAGCATGATGCCGCCGGAGCCCACGCGGATGCGCTTGGTGCCGCCGGCGACGTGGCCGATCAGCACGGCGGTGGCGGCACTGGCGATGCCGGGCATGTTGTGGTGCTCGGCCAGCCAGTAGCGGTGGTAGCCCCAGCCTTCGGCGAACTGGGCCAGGTCGAGCATGTTGGCGAACGCCTGCGTGGTGTCGCTGCCCTCGCAGACCGGGGCCAGATCAAGAATCGACAGTTGCATGAAACCGTTCCATCAGGGGTATCCCGTTGTGATGGGGGCGGTTTCGGGCGGGGACAGAGCCGTCTGCGGAATGCTGATTCCTGCGGGGACCGCCTGGGCGTGCGTACGGGCGCAGGATCATGGCTTTGACACGCATGGCGTGTCACTACGATCCATGGTCGCGCGGGTTTGGGGTCGCCCGGGTTTGGTGGGTCGGCGACCTGTAGGGACACGCCATGCGTGTCCGGCGGATCAATCGGCGGGCTGATCCACCAGCGGCTTCAGATCGGCATCCAGGGCCACGCGCTCGTCGAACACGAAACAACGCCCATCGTACCCTTCCCCGCCCACTTCCTCGAAATAGCCGAGGATGCCGCCATCCAGCTGAAGCACGTTGTCCATGCCGTCATTGCGCATCCACAACGCCGCCTTTTCACAGCGGATGCCACCGGTGCAGAAGCTGACCACGGTGCTGTCGCGCAGCGCGTCGCGGTGCGGAGCCAGCGCATCGGGCAGGTCGGTGAACTTGGTGATCGGCAGGACCAAGGCGTTCTGGAACGTGCCGTACTCGATCTCCTGCACATTGCGGGTGTCGAGCATCACCACCGGCTTGCCGGCATCGTCATGCCCCTGGCGCAGCCAACGCTGCACCGTGGCCGGGTCGACGGCGGGTGCACGCGGGAAATCCAGCGGCTGGCCGTCGTCGATGCGGAAGCTGATGATTTCCGGCTTGACCTTGGCCTTGAGCCGCGCGAACGGCTGCATCTGGCTGTAGCTGGTCTTCACCCGCATGCCGTCGAAGCGCGCATCTTCCGCCAGCGCGGCATAGAAGCCATCGATGCCCGCCTGGCTGCCGGCCAGGAACAGATTGATGCCCTCCCCCGCCACCAGGATGGTGCCGCGCAGCTCGGCCGCTTCGGCGCGCGCCAGCAGGGTGGCGCACAGCACCTGCGGATCGGTGATGTCGGTGAAATGGTAGGCGGCGGTGTTGGCGATCATCCGCCTATTTTAGCCGCGCAGCAGCATGAACGGCAGCAGCACCAGGGCTGCGGCGGCGGCCATGCCCAGCAGGACCAGCACCACGAACACCGGGCGGGCCCGCAGCAGACTGCCGAAGGTTTCGGCGGTGCCATCGCGCAGCGCGGCCTGGCGCTCGGCCCGGACCCGCTCACCCCGCGCCTGCTGGTACCCGGCCATCAATTCCTTGGCCCGGGGCTGGTCGGCGTCGTCGCGGATCCAGATGCCGCCCCAGGAGATGCCCCAGGGGCTGGGCTCGGTGCGGTAATGGGCAATGCCCGCCTGGTCCAGCAGCGCGGTCACGTCTTCGATTTCATCGTCTGCGACATTGCGCAGGTTGAGCAGCAGTTTCGACATGGGGCCATGATAGCGCCCGGCGATGCGCTACCCTTGCGTCCCCTGTAAACACCCGGTGCCGCCATGCGTCGTCTGCCGAAGTTCCTGATCGCTCCCCTGCTGTTGTCGCTGCTGGCCGGCTGTACCCCGCCGGGCCCGCCCCCGGGTGGCACCGTGGCTGCATTCGAGAAGATCGACACTCAGCCCGGCAGCGGCGCTGAAGCCACGCCGGGCAGCACCATTTCGGTGCACTACACCGGCTGGATCTACGACGAGCGCAAGGCCGACAAGCATGGCGACAAGTTCGACAGCTCGCTCGATCGCGGCGAGCCCTTCAGCTTCCAGCTGGGCCAGGGCCGCGTGATCAAGGGCTGGGACGAAGGCTTTGCCGGCATGAAGGTCGGCGGCAAGCGCACCCTGATGATTCCGGCCGAGTACGGCTATGGAGCCAGCGGTGCCGGCCCGATTCCGCCGAATGCCTCGCTGGTGTTCGACGTGGAACTGCTTGACGTCAAGCCGCGCTGAACATGACCGCACTGCAGCACCCTGCCCGCGTGGCGATCATCGGTGGCGGCCCGGCCGGCCTGATGGCCGCCGAAATCGTGCGCGCCGCTGGCCACACGGTCGACCTGTATGAAGCCAAGGGCTCGCCTGGGCGCAAGTTCCTGATCGCCGGCAAGGGCGGCCTGAACCTGACCCACTCCGACCCGCCGGCGCTGTTTGTCAGCCGCTATCGCGAACGCGCGGACGAGGTCGGGGCATGGCTGGCCGACTTCGACGCCGAGGCACTGCGGGCCTGGGCGTTGCAGTTTGGCGTGGAAACCTACGTGGGCACCTCGGGCCGGGTGTTCCCGGTGGACCGCAAGGCCGGGCCGCTGCTGCGCGGCTGGGTGCGCCGGCTGAAGGACCGGGGCGTGCGCTTCCACGTGCAGCATCGCTGGACCGGCTGGACCGCGGAAGGAGCCCTGCGCCTCGAGACCCCCGACGGCGAGGTCACCGTACAAGCCGACGCCGTGGTGCTGGCGCTGGGCGGCGGCAGCTGGCCGGAACTGGGCTCCGATGGGGCCTGGGTGACCCCGCTGCAGGCGCGCGGCGTGGATATCGCCCCGCTGAAGCCGGCCAACTGCGGCTTCGATACCGACTGGACCGCGTATTTTCGCGAGCGTCAGGCGGGGGCGCCGCTGAAGCCGGTGGTGGCGCATTGGATCGGGCTGGATGGCACGCCGCATGCCCTGCAGGGCGAGTGCGTGATCACTGCCAACGGCATTGAAGGCAGCCTGATCTATGCACTGGCGGCGGATCTGCGCGACACCCTCGAACGCGATGGGCAGGTGCAGCTGCAGCTGGACCTGCTGCCGGGGCAGACCGAAGCGCAGTTGTTGGACAAGCTGCGCCGGCCGCGCCAGGGCCGCAGCTTTGGCGAGCATCTGCGCCGTCATCTCGGCCTTGCCGGGGTGAAATCGGCGCTGCTGTTTGAGGTGATGGGCAAGGAAGCCGGACAACTACCGGCTGAGGCCGTCGCTTCGGCATTGAAGCGGCTGCCGCTATCGTTGTTGCGTCCGCGTCCGATTGACGAGGTGATCAGCACCGCAGGAGGCGTGCGGCTGGAGGCGCTGGATGAGGCGCTGATGCTTCGTGACCTGCCGGGCACGTTCTGTGCCGGGGAGATGCTGGATTGGGAAGCGCCGACCGGTGGGTATCTGTTGACTGCGTGTTACGCGAGCGGTGTTCGCGCAGGGCGTGGCGTGGTGGCGTTCCTGCAGCGATAAACCCGTCCGGCATTTGCCTGGTTGCCGGCCAGCGGCCGGCACTACCGGGTTGCGTCTGGGGGAGAGCCCCCTTCTTGTTGAAGGGGGCGCGCCAACGGCGCGGGGTTAAGGTGAAATGCGTGGGCAACCGGTACCGAAGGTGCCGGTTGCCGGCCAACGGCCGGCGCTACCGAATGCACTTTCACCTCAACGCGATTTGCTTGCGCGCAATGCCTGGATGCGTGCCGGCGGCTGGAACGAATCGCTTCGCGCATCGCCCCAGAAATCATGGAACACGGCATGGTCGGGCACCCGCCGCAGCAGTTCGCCGGGGCTGAGGTAGCGGTACAGCGAGGCCAGCGAGCGGATCTCCACCGGCGATACACGGCGCAGGATATGTTCCGGGCCCAGTTCTGCCGGGTGCTGCAGGCCGGCCGCACACAACAGGTCGCGCAGCGCGCGCAGGGTGTTCTCGTGATAGCTGTGCACGCGGGTGGCCTTGTCCGTAGCATCCAGGTGCCGCCAGCGGCTGGGGTCCTGGGTGGCGATGCCGGTCGGGCACTTGTCGCTGTGGCAGCTCAGCGACTGGATGCAGCCCAGCGCGAACATGAAACCCCGCCCGGCATTGCACCAGTCCGCGCCCAGCGCGATGGTGCGGGCGATCTCGAAGGCACTGGTGACCTTGCCGGCCGCGCCCACCTTGATGCGGTCGCGCAGGTCCAGCCCGACCAGGGTGTTGTGCACCAGCAGCAGTGCCTCATGCATCGGCACGCCCACGTGGTCGATGAACTCGGCCGGCGCGGCACCGGTGCCACCTTCGGCCCCGTCCACCACGATGAAGTCGGGCAGCAGCTGGGTTTCGTGCATGGCCTTGGCAATGCCGAACCATTCCCAGGGATGGCCGATGGCCAGCTTGAAGCCCACCGGCTTGCCGCCGGACAACTCCCGCAGCCGCTGCACGAACTGCAGCAGTTCCACCGGCGTATTGAAGGCCGAGTGCTTCGACGGTGACACGCAGTCGATGCCCATCGGCACGCCACGCGTCGCTGATATCTCCGCGCTCACCTTGGCGGCCGGCAGCACACCACCGTGACCAGGTTTCGCGCCCTGCGAGAGCTTGATCTCGATCATCTTGACCTGATCATGCGTAGCGTTGGCGACGAAGCGCTCTTCACTGAAGCCGCCATGATCGTCGCGGCAACCGAAGTAACCGGAGCCGATTTCCCACACCAGGTCGCCGCCGTTTTCGCGATGGTAAGGCGAGATCGAACCTTCGCCGGTATCGTGATAGAAGCCGCCGCGACGCGCGCCTTCGTTGAGAGCGCGGATCGCGTTGGCCGACAGCGAGCCGAAGCTCATCGCTGAAATGTTGAACACACTGGCCGAGTAAGGTTTCTCGCAGTTCGGCCCGATCAGCACGCGGAAGTCGTGGCCGGCCACCTCGGTCGGGGCCAGCGAATGGTTGATCCATTCGTAATCCACCGCATAGGTGCTGCGCAGGGTACCGAACGGCACCACATCCATCTGGTTCTTTGAACGCTGGTAGATCAGCGCGCGCTGCTGGCGCGAGAACGGTACGTCTTCCAGATCGCTCTGCACGAAGTACTGGCGGATTTCCGGACCAATCGACTCCAGCCCATAGCGGAAGTGCGCCATCACCGGGTAGTTGCGACGCAGCGTGCTGCGCTTCTGCAGCAGGTCCCAGGTACCCAGCACCACCATGGCCAGGGACAATCCCACACCCCAGTACCAGGCCGGCCACAAGGTGGCCAGCCACAGGCTGATCGGCAACAGAAGGATGGCGAGCAGGTAGACCAGATACCGGTGCATGGCGTTCCTCAATCAACACATGCGCGGCAGTCTACCGCCCTTGGGGTCTAGAGCCGGTCGTCAACGGCCTCGCGCGGCCAGACCGACTTCACGTCGTACACCACGCCGTCCGGGCGCAGCAGCGCACGGATCGCATCGGTGTCCATCTGACGGAAACGGTCATGGGCCACCGCCAGCACCACGGCATCGAACGCATGCGCTTCGGGGACGTCGACCAGTGTCACGCCGCTGCCGGCCAGCGCGGCCGGCCCGACCCACGGATCCTGCACCTGCACCTGGGTACCCGCCGCCTGCAGGGCTTGCGCCAGCTCCAGCGCGCGACTGTTGCGCAGGTCGGGGCAGTTCTCCTTGAAGGTCACGCCCAGCACCAGCACCCGCGCCTGTGCCCGCGCGGTACCGCGCGCGTCCAGCAGTGACAGCACGCGCTCGGCCACGTGTGCGCCGACCCGGTTGTTGACCTGGCGCGCGGTGTGGATCAGGTCCGGGTGATAGCCCACGCTCTCGGACTTGTGCAGCAGGTAGTACGGGTCCACGCCAATACAGTGTCCCCCGACCAGCCCGGGGCGGAACGGCAGGAAGTTCCACTTGCTGCCGGCGGCGTCCAGCACGTCCTGGGTATCGATGCCCAGCCGGTCGAAGATCAGCGCCAGCTCGTTGACCAGCGCGATGTTGACGTCGCGCTGGATGTTCTCGATCACCTTGGCGGCCTCTGCCACACGGATCGACGGGGCCGGCCAGGTGCCGGCGGTGATGATGCGTGCGTATAACGCATCGACTACCGCTGCCGCCTCCGGCGTGGAGCCGGAGGTAATCTTGCGGATGTCCGGCAGGCGGCGCTGACGGTCGCCCGGGTTGATCCGCTCGGGGCTGTAGCCGCAGTGGAAGTCCTGGTTGAAGCGCAGGCCGGACCCTGCTTCAAGCAGCGGCACGCACACTTCCTCGGTGGTGCCGGGGTACACAGTGGATTCGTAGATGACCAGGTCACCGGGCTTGAGCACGCCGGCGATCAACGTGCTCGCGCTGCGCAGCGGCCCCAAGTCCGGTTGTTCGTGGGCGTCGATGGGCGTGGGCACGGTCACGATGTAGACCGTGCAGTCCGCCAGCGCGGCAGGATCGGCGCTGTAGCGGGCGTGCACGGCGGCGGCCAGTTCGTGCGTCTCCACTTCCAGGGTGTGATCGCGGCCCTGCTGCAGTTCCTGCACCCGGGCAGCGTCGATGTCATATCCCAGCGTGGGCAGGTGCTGGCCGAAGGCGACCGTCAACGGCAGCCCCACGTAGCCCAGCCCGATCACCCCGATGCGCACCTGCGCGATGTGGTCGGCCATGGAAAGGTTCGGTAAACGGGTAGCCGGCATGTACATAGCCTATCGCGACATACCCATGACCACAAAGAACAAAGCCGCCGCCCGCGGAGAGTACGGACGACGGCCAAGGAAAGTGGTCCAGCTGCGGTTACTACCCTTTCAGACAACTCCGGGATTGGCCCCGGAACCGGTCACAGCTGGTAGGCATACAGTACGCCGCATGGCGTGAGCTTCCTGTTACGACCCCAGACTCAACGCCGCCGGCTCCAGCTCGCCGGAAACGCCGGTCCACAGCTCCAGCAGGCGCGCGAAACCCACGCGGCGTTCGCCGTTGACCGGGGCTGCCGCGGCAAAGCCGTCCCAGGGTGTCTCGACAATGTCGGACAGCACAGCGGGTTCGATGCGCGCCGAGGCCATGGTCCAGCGCGGGAACTGGCGGGTGGGTACCTCGCCTTGGGCAAGCTTGCGCAGATGCTGATGGCTGCGGGAATTGAGCACCCGGGGATACACCGAGCGCACACCGTCTTCGGGGCCTTCGAGGTACTGCAGGAAGCGCACGCCGTCGAACATCAGCACACTGGTCACGCCGGCCATACGGTTGTGCGCGGACGCATCTGCGAGGATGCGGTCCATGTCCGCACTGCCGAATCCTTCGACTGCTTCGCTGACATACGCGACCGCCTGCAGAGACATGCGCAACCCCCTCCGTGAACGAGGAATGACTATGCCATGAAGACGGGAAACGCGGAACGTACCGTTGTGCCGCGTTGCGGCAATCAGGGGGCCTGCACGCTGTAGCCGGCCTGCTTCAATCGTTCCAGATAGCCGTCGGGAGACACGAGCAGGTACACCGGCACTGTCGCAAACAGCACGTCATGTTCGGCCAGGCCCTTCTGTGCCGCGCGCATCCAGGCCTGCGCCGCGCGTGCGTCAAGATCAGCGAGTCCCCGCCGGCGACCAAACTCACTGCGGGTGATCGCGCCCACGCAGGCGTCGTACGGGCCGGTCGTCGAGAACCGCTGCAGGGCCTCCACATCCCCTACCGACCAGGCGTTGGCCCGCTCCACCAGCAGCGGCAGCTCGTGCTCCACCCGGTCCATGGTGCGTTCCAGGCACTGCACGTCGTCCAGCGCGTTGGCCTGCATCTCCTTCAGCGCCTTGCGCGGGTCCTCCACCTTGATCACCACCCGGGTTTCCACCGGCTTCAGCCCGCGCGCCTTGTAGGCCTTTTCCAGCACCTTGGTGACCGGCGAGCGCTGCTCCAGCCCGACCTCGTCCAGCGCCGCCGCATACAGCCGGGTAGCGGCGACCAGCGGGCGGTCCTTTTCGACCCCGCGGTCCCGGCCCAGGTACGGTTGCTTCAGGCGCAGCCAGCGCGCGTAGACGTCCGCCGGCAGGATCTGCTCCAGCCGACGGCCCTCGGGATCATGCGCGGCCTTCATCGCCGGACGGATCAGGGTCAGCCGGCCAAAGAAACCAACGTCGGCGTCCACGGTCCAGCCCGGACTGGACAGCACCGCGTCCGCGCTGGCGATCACCGCCTTGACCTCGTCCGCGCGCCAGTCGATCTTCTTCGGCAACGGCGTGACCGTACCGAGGATCCACAGCCTATGCCCGTTGGGTGCCGTCACCTGCCACAGGCCAGGGCCGGGTTGCACCCCGGACACCACCACCGGGGCCAGATCGACCACTTCGCCCACCGGCGGCGCTGCCGGCTCCTGCGCCACGAGCGGACCCGACACCGCCCATGCCAGCGCGGCGGCCATCCACCCTGCCCTCCTTCTGCCCATGCCCTGCCTCCAGTTGCGGGGACGCGTTGCGCTCAGGCCTGAGCGTGCGCGCTGCGATAAGGCTCCTCGAAGGGCCGGAAGTCATGTTCGGCCAGGGCGTCGGAGATCCATTGGCTGACGCCCGGCAGCGCGCGCACGGCGTCGATGTACTGCTGCACGCGGGGGGTCACCGGCAGCGCGTAGGTCACCAGGCGCATCACCACCGGCGCGTAGAAGGCGTCGGCGATGGTGAAGTGGTCGAACAGCAGCGGGCCCTGGTGCCGGGCCAGCAATCGTTCCCACAGCGAAAGCAGCCGCTCCAGGTCGGCGACCACGGCGGGCTGTTCGCGCAGCACGCGCGCGCCGACCTCCGGCAGGTGGGCCTCGATGTTCATCGGGAAGTGCTGGCGCAATGCACCGAACCCGGCATGCATCATGGCGGTGGCACTACGTGCAAGCGCTCGCTCAGTGGCATCGACAGGCCATAAACGACATTCCGGGAAGCGCTCGGCCAACGTTTCGGCAATGGCCAGGGTGTCCCACACCACCTGCTCCCCATCCACCAGCACCGGCACAGTGCCCGACGGCGACAGCGCCTCTGCCGCCCGTTTGAACTGCGAATCCGGGTCGAAGCTGTCGAAACGCAGCAGAACCTCCTCGAACGGGATGCCGGCCTGGGTCATCAGCACCCAGGGGCGCATCGACCACGAGGAGTAGTTTTTGTTGCCGATGTGCAGTTTCAGCATGGGCTGTGCGCTCTTTGTGGCAGTTGCGACATGCTAGCGGCAAAACGGATCGGGAACTTCTACCCGGCGCGGGGTCAGGATTCAGCTACAATTCCCGCCGTCGAACCGGCCCGGGTGGCGAAACTGGTAGACGCATCGGACTTAAAATCCGCCGGGGGAAACCCCATGCCGGTTCGATTCCGGCTCCGGGCACCACTTTTTGCATGTTGCAACCTTCTTCATTGCGTTCGAGCTACCGCCGCTAACCGTGCGATGAGCCGCAAAACCCGGTTGAACGCTGCGCTTAAACTGCGCCGATTCCACAACCGAGGTTCACATGGTCGACAGGCACGAAGCGGAAATGGACAAGCTGAGGGCGGAATACTTCAGGACAATGGAAGAGGCCCTGAAGACCCGCGAAGAGTTCTACAGGACCCAGGCGGAGACCGACAAAACCGCCGAACAGATACGCACCATCCAGGCAGAAGCGCAAAAGATCCACGTAGAAATGCTCAAGGCGCATGCCGAAGCCCAACGCGCGAACATTGAAGCGGCCAAGCTGCTCCGTGAGCACCGCTGGGCACCCATCATCCTCGGCACCGGCATCATCGTGTCGCTGTTGACCGTGGCCGTTGCCCTGCTCAAGGCCAGCAGCTGAGCCGGCAGCGCTTCATATCGCCCGCGAATAGCGCGCGGGTGACTCCACCTTGCCAAGGTAACGGTCGAAGCACATCGCCAACAGGCGCAGCAGGGGCCGGCCTTGTTCGGTCGCGCGCACCACACCGTCAACGTATTCGGCCAGACCATCATGCTGCAGCGCCTGCAGCGCGATCAGCGCATCGCTGAAGTAGCTCTCGAAGTCCACGCCATGGCGCGCGGCCAGCGCACGTCCGTCCACCTCTCCTTGGCACATCAGCTGACCGATCAGTTCCGCGCGCAGCGCATCGTCGGCATCCAGGGTCAGCCCGCGCCACACCGGCAACCGCCCCGCATCCACCGCCGCTTCCCAGCCCGGCAGGTCGCGCGGGTTCTGGCTGTAGCTGTCGCCAATGCGGCTGATCGCACTGGCCCCCAGCCCGACCAGATCGGTCTGCGCATGCGTGGTGTAGCCCATGAAGTTGCGATGCAGCTGACCGGCACGCTGCGCCCGCGACAGGTCCTCTTCGGGCAGCGCGAAATGATCCATGCCGATGTACTGGTAACCGGCCAGCGACAGCCGGCGCACCGCCAGCCCGAGCAGCGCCAGCTTCTGTTCCGGGCTGGGCAGCGCCTCGTCCGGAATCTGCCGCTGCGCCTTGAACAGGTTGGGCAGGTGCGCGTAGCCATAGATCGCCAGCCGGTCCGGGCGCTCGCGCAGCACCGTTTCCAGCGTCTGCGCGAAGCCCTCGAGGGTCTGGTGCGGCAGGCCATAGATCAGATCGACGTTGACCGAGCGCAGACCGAACTCACGGCAGGCGCGCAGCACTTCCAGCGTCGGCTCCACGCCCTGCTCGCGGTTGATCGCGCGCTGCACCGTGGGGTCGAAGTCCTGGATGCCCAGGCTGGCGCGGTTGAAGCCAAGCGCGGCCAGCCCGGCGATGTCGGCCCGGGTGACATGGCGCGGGTCGAGTTCGATCGAGAAATCGCGGCTGGCGGCTTCGCTGAAAGAAAAGCGCTGGCGCAGGCCGTCAATCAATTCGCGCATCTGCTCGGCGGCCAGGAAGTTCGGGGTGCCACCGCCCAGGTGCAGCTGGATCACCTCGCGGCTGGGGTCGAACAACGGCGCGATCTGGTCGGCCTCGCTCAGCACGCGCGCCACATAGGCCACACCCTTGCTGTGATCACGGGTGATCACCCGGTTGCAGCCACAGTAGAAGCACGGGCTGCTGCAGTAAGGCACATGCACGTACAGCGACAGCGCGCGGGCGCTGACATTGCTGCCGGCAATGGCGGCGCGCAGCTGGTGCTCGCCGAAGCCATCATGGAAATGCGGCGCGGTGGGATACGAGGTATAGCGGGGACCGGGACGGTCGTGACGACGCAGCAGTTCCGGGTCGAACTGCCAGGCAAGGCCGGCGGTGGCGGGCGAGAAGGTGTCCATGGGCACAGCCTGCGCGCACCCGCCGGTGCGCGCATTGAGCCAGATCAATCCGCGGCCCGGTCAGTCCTCGTTGGCCGCCCCTGCCCCGCCGCAGCCCTCGCCGGCCACGTGCCCGCAGCCATCGCGCAGTTGCGGACGACCGGCCACCGGGATCTGCGGCCAGCGCAGCATCTGGTAACGCCGCCAGAAGGTGTCGCCGATGCGCCGGGCCACGTCATCGGCCAGCTGCTGCATCGCCTCGTTGCCACTTTCGGCCGTGGTCAGGCGGAACTGCACCAGCCATCGGTCGAACAGGTCACGGTCCAGATGGTCCATCGCCATGTGCTTGGGCATGGGCGCGCCGCTGAAGCGGCGGGTGCCGCGCAGCATGGCCGACCAGAAGTCCACCAGCTGGGCAAGATGGGCGTCCCAGTCCTTCACATGCGCGTTGAAGATCGGCCCCAGCCTGGGTTCCTGGCGGACCCGCGCATAGAAGTCATGAACCAGCCGGGTCACCTCTTCCTCGCTGCACAGGGCCAGCGACGGGAAAGGCAGCGGGTGGGGAGATGGGTCCAGCATGGGGGCCTCGGCAGCAGATGCGGCACAACGTCGCGCGGATGATGCGCTCCGCCTTGATCAGGATCAATGTGGCGAGCTGTCGCAGGGCCTAGTCTGCGCCCATGAACGATACCCCCGACACTTCCGCGACGGATCGCCGCCGGCTGCTGATCCGCCAGTGGGGCGCGATCCTGTGGCCGAGCTTTGTCGCGGCGGGGTTGGCGACCATGGTGTTCTTCGCCTTTGTCGACCCGCTGCGCCTGCGCGACATCACCTTCCCGCAGCACGCGATCAGCCGCGAGATGGGCTACACCCTGGGCTTTTTCATGTTCTGGGGGGTAACCGCGGGTGCCAGCGCGGTCACCTGGTACCTGTTGCGGCCGCTGCGCCGTGACGACGACGACCTGCCGCTGGGCTGAGCATGCCGCGTCGCCTGCACCTTCACCTCATCGATTCCACCCCGCCGCCCTCGCCGCCGCCGGTATCGCCGCCGCGCCTGCGCTGGCGCGCCCTGCTGCCGGCGGCCCTGCTGGCCGGCTTCTACCTGCTGCCCTGGCTGCGCTGGAACGGCCGTCAGGCACTGTTGTTCGACCTGCCCGGCCGTCGTTTCGACCTGTTCGGGCTGACCCTGTGGCCGCAGGACCTGGGCGTGCTGCTCGGCCTGATCGCGGTGCTGGCCACCTCGCTGGTGCTGCTGACCAACCTGGTCGGACGCGTCTGGTGCGGCTATGCCTGCCCGCAGACCTTGTGGAGCGGCCTGTTCCGCCGGATCGAGCGGGGCTGCCAGCGGCATCTACGCTCGCCGCGCCTCGCCGCCACGATCAAGCAGGTGGCCTGGGCCGGCGTCGCGCTGTGGACCGGCATCACCTATGTCGGCTTCTTCAGCCCGATTGACCAGCTGGTGACCAGCCTGTGGCCGCTGGCCTGGAGTGGCTGGGAAATCTTCTGGGTGCTGTTCTATGCGCTGGCCACCTGGGGCAATGCCGGTTTCCTGCGCGAGCAGGTGTGCATTGACCTGTGTCCGTATGCCCGTGTCGCGCCCCTGCTCAGCGACGCCGACACCCCGCAGATCTGCTATGACGCTCGTCGCGCCGAACCACGCGGCGCGCGCGCACCCGGCCAGGGCGGCGTAGAGGAACGCGGCCGCGGCCTGCTGGATCCGGTCAGTGCCAGCGACTACGCGTTCCGCGCCGCGCACCCCGCCTTGGCCGGGCCGATGCCGCGCTTCGCCGATGACCGGCTGGGTGACTGTGTGGATTGCGGCGCGTGTGTGGACGTGTGCCCGATGCAGCTGGACGTGCGCAACGCCCCATTGCCGGACTGCATTGCCTGCGGGGCCTGCGTGGATGCCTGCGATGCGCAGATGCGGGCCCAGGGTTTCCCTGAAGGCCTGGTCAAAGTGGCCAGTGAAAACGCCATGCGCCAGCAGCCCCAGCGCTGGCTGCGCCCGCGCACGCTGGCGGCGCTGGCAACCCTGATGGTCCTGTTAGCGGTCGGCCTACATCACCTGTAGAGCCACGCCCTTGAGGTGACCCCCAGAACTTGGACACCTGTCCAATTTTGG
>NZ_DAMDFR010000006.1:0-111379 GCF_032103445.1 Stenotrophomonas sp. | reverse complement strand
CCGGACCCAGGCCACCATGCCCTAGCCGCATGTCCAGCTTTTGGGGGTCACCTCAAGGGCGTGGCTCTACGCCCCCTTCATCGCGGCTTTGGCGCGCTCCAGCCACGGGGCGTTGTGATCGCGCGCGAAGCGGGTCCAATGGCGGGCATCTTCGACAATCCCCGCAAACAGCGAGCGCGCCTGCTCCCGATCAGCCGCATCGGCTTGAGTCAACAGCCAATCGGCATAGCGGCAGCGGGCCGAAGGTTCGTTGCCACAGTCTACGGCGTGGTTGAAAGCCTCACGTGCCCCGGAAGACCCCGCGGCCGCCAATGCCTCGGCATACAGTAGCGCTGGCTGCGGTTTGCGACGCATTTCAGGGTGGCGGGCAAACATACCCTCAAGGGTCTCCGCCGCAAGCAGCGGCTCCCCGGATTCAAGCCGCGCCTGCGCCAGGCCCGTCAGGATGTGAGGCTCGTCACCGAGCGGTGAACCCGCCGCCTGCTCAAAGAGGGGGCGCGCCTCCTGCGCCTGCCCGGACTCCAGCAGCAGCGTCGCCAATTGGATACGGTTCTGCAGGGTCGGTGCATGGGCCAGCCGTTCCCGTGCCTCGCGCAGCTCCCGTCCTGGATTGATCAGCTGGTTTGCCGTGCGCGCCACCTGCCGGGCACCGCGCGAGTGGCGGATTTCCGGGAAGTAGATCGCCAGAAAATAGACCACGCTACCCAGCAGAGGGAACATGAAAAGCAGGAGCAGCCAATAGAGGTTCTGGCCAGAGCGGATGGCGTGCACCGCAAAGAAGATGGCCGCGAGTACGTGGAGTCCAATTCCGATAAAGGGCATTGCGTTCTGCCGTGTCCGTGAATGAGGCGGACTATAGACCGTTCTGAAGCACGATCCTACTGGGCCGGCGGACGCGCATGGCCCGTTACTACGCGACCCGTCAAATGTCGTAGAGCCACGCCCTGCGTGGCTGCGTCTTGGCCGGGCACCCCGCAGCCACGCAGGGCGTGGCTCTACGGGGATCTGGCACCCCGCATCACCGTCACCTGGGAACAGTCTGTTGCCGCCGTGACCACACCCCCGGGCGTATAGTCATTTGCATCCCTCACACGGATCGAAACCATGCCCAAAGGCTCGGATCTTCTCGTCGCCGCCCTGGAAAACGAAGGCGTCGACCGCATCTTCGGCGTCCCAGGCGAGGAAAACCTCGATTTCCTGGAATCCCTCCGCAACTCCCGCATCGAACTGGTCCTCACCCGGCATGAACAGGCAGCCGCCTTCATGGCCGCTACCCACGGCCGGCTGACAGGGCGACCTGGCGTCTGCTTGGCAACGCTAGGCCCCGGTGCGCTGAACTTCTCGACCGGTGCCGCCTACGCCCACCTGGGCGCGTGGCCGTTGATCCTGATCACCGGCCAGAAGGCGGTCATGAGTGCCAAGCAGGCGCGGTTCCAGATCGTGGACATCGTGGCCTCGATGAAGCCGTTGACCAAAATGACCCGCCAGATCGTCAACGCGGCCGCGATTCCGGCCACCGTGCGCGACGCCTTCCGCGTCGCGATGGAAGAGCGCCCGGGCCCCGTGCACCTCGAGCTGCCGGAGGACATTGCGGGCGAGGAGGTCGAGGCCGTCCCCGTGGTGCCGGTGCACCCGCTGGAGCGACCGGTTGCCCCGGCCGCAGCACTGGACCGCGCGGCTGCCGCCATTCTGGCCGCCAAGCGACCGCTGGTGATGATCGGTGCCGCCGGCAGCCGCCCCTGGCTCGCTGACGACCTTTCCGCTTTCGTGACCCGCACCCGCCTGCCGTTCTTCAACACGCAGATGGGCAAGGGCGCGGTCACCGGCGGCTCCAACCTCTACATGGGCACCGCGGCATTGTCCGAGGGCGACTACGTGCATGAGGCCGTTGCCCGTGCGGATCTGATCATCGCCATCGGCCACGACACCGTGGAGAAACCGCCGTTCCTGATGAAGAGCGGCGGTGGGCCCAAGGTGATCCATGTGGGCTTCCAGTCCGCCACGGTGGAGCAGGTCTACCAGCCGGATATCGAAGTGCTCGGTGATATCGGTAGCACCGTCGGTGCGCTGGCGGATCGGCTGGAGGGAAAGCTCAGTGAAGACGCCGGCATGATGGAGCTGCGCCAGAAAATCCTGGCCCGTCTCAATGACCGCGCCGAGGAGGACCGTTTCCCGGTCACCCCGCAGCGGCTGGTGCATGACGTGCGCGAGGCCATGCCCGAGGACGGCATCGTCTGCCTCGACAACGGCATGTACAAGATCTGGTTCGCCCGCAACTACCGCACCCATGTCGCCAACACGCTGCTGCTGGACAACGCTTTGGCCACCATGGGTGCAGGCCTGCCTTCGGCGATGATGGCGTCCATGCTGTACCCGCAGCGCCGCGTGCTGGCCGTGTGCGGCGATGGCGGCTTCATGATGAACTCGCAGGAGATGGAAACCGCCGTGCGGCTGGGCCTGAACCTGGTGGTGCTGATCCTCAACGACAGCGCCTACGGCATGATCCGCTGGAAGCAGGCGGTGGATGGCTTCGAGGACTTCGGCATGCGTTTTGGTAACCCGGATTTCGTGCGCTATGCCGAAGCCTATGGGGCCAAGGGCACCCGGGTCACCGCGGTGGAAGACCTGGCGCCCAGCATCGAAGCGGCCTTCGCCGGCGGTGGCGTCCACCTGCTGGACGTGCCCATCGACTACTCCGAAAACACCCGCGTTCTGGTCAACGAACTGCGCAACCGCACGCCCGATGTCGGCTGTGCGTAACTCAAGGAATCCCCCATGCTTACCGTAGTACAGGCCTTCGACCGCGCCACGATCGCGGAAGTCCCCTTTGATGATGCCGCCGCACTGGAGCGCAAGCTCAGCGCCGCCGAGAAGGTGTTCAAGAATCGTGACAACTGGCTGCCGCCGCACCAGCGCATGGCGATCCTGCGCCGCCTGGCGGCACTGATGGAGGCCAGGCGCGATCATCTGGCCATGCAGATCGCGCGCGAGGGTGGCAAGCCACTGCCGGACGCCATTGTGGAAACCAATCGCGCCATTGATGGCGTGCACAACGCCGCCGATGAGCTGCGCAATTTTTCCGGCCGCGAGATCCCGATGGGACTTTCGGCGGCAGCGGACAATCGCTGGGCCTTCACCACCAAGGAGCCGATTGGCATCGTGGCGGCGATCTCGGCGTTCAATCATCCGTTGAACCTGATCGTGCACCAGGTGGCACCGGCCATTGCGGTGGGCTGCCCGGTGATCATCAAGCCGGCCTCGGCCACGCCGCTGTCGTGCCTGGAGTTCGTCGCCATGGCCCACGAAGCCGGCCTGCCGGAGCCGTGGGCGCAGACCTTCCTGCCAGATGGCAACGAACTGGCCGAAGCACTCGCCACCGACAAGCGCGTTGCCTTCCTGAGCTTCATCGGCTCGGCCAAGGTGGGCTGGTCGCTGCATGCCAAGCTGGCGCACGGTGCGCGCTCGGCACTGGAGCACGGCGGCGTGGCACCGGCCATCGTGGACCGCAGCGCCGACCTCGGCAAGATCATCGAACCCATCGTGAAGGGCGGCTACTACCACGCCGGGCAGGTGTGCGTGTCCACCCAGCGCATCTTCGTGCATGACGCCATTGCCGACGATTTCACCCAGGCACTCATTGCCCGGGTGGAGAAGCTGCGCACGGGCGACCCGACGTTGAAGGACACCGAAGTCGGCCCGCTGATTCAGATCCGTGAAGCGGACCGGGTCGCCGAGTGGATTGACGAAGCGGTGAAGGGTGGGGCGCAACTGGCCACCGGCGGCAAGCGCCTGTCAGAAACCACGTTGCAGCCCACCGTCCTGCTCAACCCCGCTGCTGATGCAAGGGTGACCACGCAGGAAGTGTTCGGCCCGGTCGTGGCTGTGTACCGCTACAGCGAACTCGACGACGCCATCGCCCGCGCCAACGCGCTGCCGACCGCCTTCCAGGCCAGCATTTTCGCCCAGGACATCGACATCGCCATGCGCGCAGCCAACCGCCTGGATGCCTCCGCAGTGATGGTCAACGACCCGACCGCGTTCCGTACCGACTGGATGCCATTCGCCGGTCGCCGTGAATCCGGCTACGGCACCGGCGGCATCCCGTACACCATGCGCGACATGTCCCAGGAAAAAATGATCCTCCTGCGCCGCCCCTGACCTCCGTCCGGGTACGAACCGGAAATACTGTCACGCCGAACATCCGGCCCGAAACCCATCGGGATACTTTGAACGCCGCGTAGAGCCACGCCATGCGTGGCTGAACAATCCACCCCAAGCGGTAACTTTTCGGCCCAAGCGCCAGTACTACTACTGGCGCACCAACACCCCCCACCTGCTGCAATACCAGGTACCGGCCATGCGCCACCTGGAGCACCCCATGCAGAAGCCCGCCTTGAAGCCCATAGCCACGGCCATCGCCCTGACCGTAGCCATCACCGCCTGCCAATCCTCCACACCGCCCGTCGCCGACACCCCGCCACCACCGCCGCCGCCGCGCGAACTCCCTGGCCCGGTCACCGCCGCCTCCACCGGCGCCACCCTCCAGGGCCAGATCACCGCCCTCAACACCAGCACCCGTGAAGTCACCGTCACCGGCAGTGACGGCAGCAGCGTGGAAATCGTGGCTGGCGAGGACATCCGTAACTTCAACCAGCTGAAAGTCGGCGACCAGGTCGCGCTCGACTATCGCGCCGCCGTCGCGCTTGAACTGGAGCCCGCAGGCAGCGCACCGCTGGGCGCAACCGCCACCCAGGCCCGCACCGTGCCCAATCGGGGAGATGTACCGGGCGGTGCTCGCTCCAACACGATCAGCCTGGTCACCGAAGTGGCCGCAGTGAATCCAGAGCGCGGCACCATTGCCTTGCGCGGTGAAAGCGGCAACACCCAGCTCATCGCTGTCGAGCGCCCGGACCTGCGTGCCAAACTGCCCAACGTGAAACGCGGGGACCTGCTGCGGATTTCCTACACCCAGGCCGTCGCACTGGGAATCCGTCGCTCCCCCTGAGGTCGGCCCGCACTGGTGCCGCGTACGAACGCGGCCGCCAGTCGCAGCGCGTCCTCGCTGCCGCGATCGCCTCGCAGGGCCCGCACCAGGGCCGCCGGTGTGCTGCCGGTCCAGCGCACCAGGTCGTGCGTGGCATGCGCCTGGTCGCTGTAACCATGCCGTGCCGCTGCCGCAGCGATGTCCGGCTCCTCTTCATCCAGCGACTGCAGCAAGGCCTGCAGTCGCCGCACCCGGGCGTACTCCTTGGGAGTCATGCCCACCGCGGCAAGAAATCCCGGCTGCAGTGTGCGTAACGAAACGCCCAGTGTCTTCGCCAGCGCGCTGATCCGCATATCACCCTCCGCCGCGTCGAGCAGCGCCACGGCCTTTTCGATCTTCTCGTGCAGCGCGAAGGCGTTGCAGAACGGGCGCAGAAACTGCCAAAGCGGCTCGGGATCGTCTGCGGCTGCGCTGGCCCGGGCAGCGGCCGCAAACCCCTGCGCGAAAGCACCGTCAAGCGTATGCAGGTCCGGTGCATGGTCGCGCAGGCTGGCCAACCGTGCACCGGC
The DNA here is from genome assembly GCF_032103445.1 of Stenotrophomonas sp. GTDB lineage: Bacteria > Pseudomonadota > Gammaproteobacteria > Xanthomonadales > Xanthomonadaceae > Stenotrophomonas. Next base: position 105,826 of record NZ_DAMDFR010000006.1, on the reverse strand, counting down.
CACCAGCGCACTGACCGCTGGCTGCAGACGCACGCCGATGCAGAACACGGGACCCACCGCCTGCAGGCGTACCGGCCCGCGCTGCTGAGCGGCGAAGCAGAACGGCTGATCGGACCGGACCTGGTCATCCGCGGCATGCATCTGCAGCGGTGTCCCGAGTTCTGCAAGCAGCTCGCAACAGCCATCCGGGTAGATCACCTGGATGTCGTCACTGGGCGTGTCGTCCCGCAACTGCCACAAACACCGCACATGGCGGCGCAGATCGGCAGGGGCAGGGTACTCGGCGTAGTCCATGCGCCATCGGAGCGCAGACTGCGCTTTTTTACAAGCAGGTCCGGCCGGTTGCCGCTAGCCTGCAGGGAACGGACCAAGGAAGCGCGAACATGACCAAGACGACGGTAGCCCTGCTGGGTGCGGGCCTGGCACTGGGGAGCGGGGCGGCCAATGCTGCGGGGGCGGACTTCGATTGGCTGGCCGGCCACTGGTGTGGCGGCACGGAGCAGCGAAAGATCGAGGAGGTGTGGCTGCCGCAGGCCGGCGGCGCACTGCTGGGCATGTCCCGCACCTTGTCCGGGGACACCCTCGAGTCATTTGAGTTCATGCGCCTGGTGCCAGCCGGCAAGGACGCGGGGTTCCATGTGCAGCCCAATGGTGTGCCGGCGACGTTGTTCACCATTTCCAGCCAGGGTGAGGGCTGGGTCGTGTTCGAGAACCCTGCCCATGAGTTTCCGAACCGGATCGAATACCGAATCGAGGGAGAGGCGCTGCATGCGGTCATTTCCGGTCCTGGCGAGGACGACACCCAGCTGCAGATTCCGTTCGACTACCATCGCTGCAAACCGAACCGGTGAACCATGGGGAATGCATCCCGTAGAGCGGGGCTTGCCCCGCTGAACCACCCACATGCCATGCCGCGCGCGAAAGGCAGCGGGGCAAGCCCCGCTCTACGACAGAGCGCAATCCCGTAATACGATCACCGTGCGCGCCGCGCCTCGATCCACTGCAACGACTGCGCGATTCCACCGAACGGGAAGAAATGCAGGCTGACGTGTCCATGCGCCTCGGTCATGCCATGACTCAGCTGGTCCACGAAAACGCCAGGCCCCGCCGTACCCAGCAGCTTGCCAATCGAAACGCCGTACCGCGCCAGCATCGAAGTCGACGCCCCCACGCCGCACATCACGGCATAACGGGCCAGCACCGCCACGCTGGCAGGACCGGGTACACCGACACGCACCGGATGCGAAATGCCCCGGCGGCGCAGTTCCTGCAGCCAGCCCAGCACGATCCCGGCATCGAAAGCGAACTGGGTCACGATTGAAGGGGCCATGCCGCGCTGCTCGATGACCTCACACTTGTGCTGCAACGCCTGCCAGCGTTGTTCAGCGCTCATCACCGGATGGCTTTCCGGATGCCCGCCCACCGCCACCGCGCGGATGCCGGAGCTTTCCAGCACGCCGGTCGCGATCAGCGAGCCACTGTCAGCAAAGGGACCTGACGGCGCGGACGGATCGCCAGCAATCACAAAACACTGCTCGACGCCTGCTTCGGCCACGGCACGGCTGATGAAGCGCTCCAGTGCCGGGCGCGATTCGATGCGCCGCGCCGAAAGGTGCGGCATCGGCTCGAAGCCGAGCTCACGCACCGCGCGGGCGGCTGCCAGCCGCGCCTCGTCATCTTCACTCGGCAGATAGGGAATGGCGATCAGCGTTCCGGCCGGCATCCGCTCGGCCACCGAGCGTAGTGCCGGAATGCCGCGCGCACTGACTTCCATCGACCAGGCGTCCATCAGCCGAGCACGCTCGATCGGACACCGCTGGTGTCGCTGTGCCGGGCCAGTTCGACGAACGCGCGCAGATAGTCGACATCAACGTCGGCTTCCCGGGCCCCCAGATAAATCTGCTTGGGAATGCCATTTGCCCCAAGGCGGACGGGAACCACCGGCATCTTCGCCGCGTATTCCTCCACCAGCCAGCGCGGCATGGCCGCCACACCGCGGCCGCTGGCCACCATCTGCATCATGATGTCGGTGGTTTCAATCGCCTTGTGCCGCCGCGGGCTGACCCCGGCGGGAAGGAGGAACTGGTTGTAGATGTCCAGCCGCTCAATCGGTACCGGGTAGCTGATCAGAACTTCCGGGGTCAGCTGCTGCGGCTCGACGAACGCCGCCTTGGCCAGCCGATGATCTTTGGCCACCACCAGCACCTGCTCATAATCGAACACCGGCACGAAGCGCAGCCCGGGCTTCAGCAGCGGGTCGGGGGTGACCAGCAGGTCGATCTCATACCCGAACAAGGCCCCGATGCCGCCGAACTGGAACTTCTGCTTCACATCCACGTCCACGTCCGGCCACGCAGCCAGATAGGGCGACACGATCTTCAGCAGCCACTGATAGCAGGGGTGGCACTCCATGCCGATGCGCAGCGCGCCCCGTTCCCCTTGGGCGAACTGGCCCAACCGCTCCTCGGCCAGGTCCAGTTGCGGCAGCACGCGGTTGGCCACCGCCAGCAGATACTGTCCGGCCTGGGTCAGGCGCAGGCTGCGGCCTTCCCGCAGCCAGATCGGGGTGCCGAGCTGCTGCTCCAGCTTCTTCATGCTGTGACTCAGGGCCGACTGGGTGAGGTTCAGCACGCCGGCGGCAGCGGTCAGCGACCCCTGCTGCTCAACCTGCTGGACGATGCTGAGGTGGATGCGTTCCAGCATGACGATGAATCCGGCTCATGGATACGTGAAGTAATACCATTTTACGTCATGGGAGGCCGCCGCTAGCATCGATTCAATGACACATCCCCTCCGCGTAGTAGCCGTCTCCGGGGGGCTGCAGCGCACCTCCCGCGCCGCCGCCCTCTGCCAGCACCTGATGGACCTGATCGGGGAGCACCTTCCCTGTGAGCGACGCCTGGTCGAACTCGGCCAAGTCGCGCCGCAGCTGGCCGGTACCACCTGGCGCAGCCAGCTGCCGGCATCGGTGGAGCAAGAACTGGCGGCGGTGGAGCAGGCCGACATTCTGGTGGTGACGACCCCGGTCTACCGCGGCTCCTACACCGGCCTGTTCAAGCACTTCTTCGACTTCATCGACCAGGACGCACTGGTCGACACCCCGATTCTGCTGGCCGCCACCGGCGGCAGCGAGCGCCACTCGCTGGTGATCGACCACCAGCTGCGCCCGTTGTTCAGCTTCTTCCAGGCGCGCACCTTGCCGCTTGGCGTCTACGCCACCGACAGCGACTTCCTGGACGGCCGGCTGCACAACGCGGCGCTGCTGGATCGCGCGCAGCTCGCCGTGCAGCGCGCCATTCCCCTGCTTGAGCTCGCCCGGCGCACCGAGCCACGCGCTGCCAGCGCCGTCGCGGCGGCCTGAGCCATCTTGCAACCCACCTTCAGCATCAAACCATCACGGCAGGTCACCATGAGCCACGACTTCACTTTCAGCATCAAGCGCATCGCCTTCGACGAGAACTATCGTCCGGCCGACGGCACCCGCATCACCACCAACTTCGCCAACCTCGCGCGGGGCGAACGCCGCCAGGAAAACCTGCGCAACACGCTGCGGATGATCGACAACCGCTTCAACGACCTGGCGCACTGGGACAACCCCAATGCCGACCGTTACGCGGTGGAGCTGGACATCATCACGGTGGAGATGCAGGTGGAGCAGGGCAGTGACGGCGAAACCTTTCCGCTGATCGAAATGCTCAAGACCACCATCGTCGACAAGCAGACCGGCGCGCGCACCGATGGCATCGTCGGCAACAATTTCTCGTCGTATGTGCGCGACTACGACTTCAGCGTGCTGCTGCCCCAGCACAACGAAGGCAAGCCGTCGTTCTCCGCACCAGAGGACTTCGGCGACCTGCACGGCAAGCTGTTCCGGCACTTCCTCGGTTCGGACGCCTACCGGGCCAACTTCGCCAAGCCGCCGGTGATCTGCATCAGCGTTTCCAGCAGCAAGACCTATCACCGCACCGAGAACCATCATCCCATTCTGGGCGTGGAGTACAAGCAGAGCGAGTTCTCGCCCACCGATGACTACTTCGGCAAGATGGGCCTGCGAGTGCGCTACTTCATGCCGCCGCGCAGCGTGGCCCCGCTGGCGTTCTACTTCCAGGGCGACCTGCTGGGCGACTATTCCAATGCGGAACTGATCGCCACCATCGCCACGATGGAAGCCTTCCAGAAGATCTACCGCCCGGAGATCTACAACGCCAACTCCACGGCAGGGAAGGTCTACCAGCCCAGCCTGAAGCACGAGGACTACTCGGCCACCCGCATTGTCTATGACCGCGAAGAGCGCAGCCAGCTGGCGGTCAAGCAGGGCCGGTTCACCGAGGAAACCTTCATCAAACCCCACCAGCACACGCTCAACCAGTGGGCCGCCAACTGGTCCGCATCCACCGCAAAGGCCTGAACCACGCACATGACGAACACACTGCTGCCCACCTCGACCGCCGGAAGCCTGCCCAAGCCCTCGTGGCTGGCCGAACCTGAAAAGCTGTGGTCGCCCTGGAAGCTGGAAGGCGAGGCTCTGACTGAAGCCAAGCAGGACGCCCTGCGTCTGTCGCTGCAGGAACAGCAGCACGCCGGCATCGACATCGTCAGCGACGGCGAACAGACCCGCCAGCATTTCGTGACCACGTTCATTGAGAACCTCAGCGGCGTGGACTTCGAGAAGCGTGAAACCGTGCGCATCCGTAACCGCTACGACGCCAGCGTGCCTACCGTGGTAAGCGAAGTTAGCCGGCCGAAGCCGGTGTTTGTGGACGACGCTAGATTCCTGCGCGGCCAGACCAAGCAGCCGATCAAATGGGCGCTGCCGGGTCCGATGACCATGATCGACACCCTGTACGACGCACACTATAAGAGCCGCGAGAAGCTGGCCTGGGAGTTTGCGAAGCTCCTCAACCAGGAAGCACGCGAGCTGGAAGCCGCCGGCGTGGACATCATCCAGTTCGACGAGCCCGCCTTCAATGTGTTCTTCGATGAGGTCAACGACTGGGGCGTCGCTGCGCTGGAACGTGCCATTGAAGGCCTCAAGTGCGAGACCGCGGTGCACATCTGCTATGGCTATGGCATCAAGGCCAACACCGATTGGAAGCAGACGCTGGGTTCGGAGTGGCGCCAGTATGAGGAGTCGTTCCCGAAGCTGCAGCAGTCCAGCATCGACATCATCTCGCTGGAATGCCACAACTCGCACGTGCCGATTGATCTGATCGAGCTGGTACGTGGCAAGAAGGTGATGGTGGGGGCGATTGATGTGGCGTCCAACACTGTTGAGACCCCGGAAGAGGTGGCCGCCACCTTGCGCAAAGCCCTGAAGTTCGTGGATGCGGACAAGCTGTATCCCAGCACCAACTGCGGCATGGCTCCGTTGGCCCGCAGTGTGGCGCGCGGCAAGCTGCAGGCGCTGGCGGCCGGTGCTGCCATCGTGCGAGGCGAGCTGTAATTCCAAGCCGGCCACTGGACGTCCGATCCAGCCACGCACGATCGGACAACCGGCGCTCGGTCGGATAACCGTCGCACCCGTAGAGCCGGGCTTGCCCGGCTGCTCTTCGCACGCACCCACCCAGCGGGGCAAGCCCCGCTCTGCGCACCTGCGGCTCGAGTGAATGTAATGTTATGCTATTACTTTCACATCCTCACGAACGAGCCCGATGAAGCACCGCGTCCTGTCGTCCGCCATTGCCAGCCTGATGTTCGCCCCCGCCTGTGCCTTCGCGGAGGACGCCGCCACTCGAACCCCGGTAGAACTCGACGAACTGCGGGTCACTGCCGAGAAGGGCAGAAGAACCGTCCTGGCCCCACTGCCCACCGACATCCTCAGCGGCGACGCCCTGGTCCACCGGCGCCAGGGCGGACTGGGCGAGACACTCGCCGGTCTTCCCGGTGTGCACCTGGACAACTTCGGCGGCGGTGCCTCGCGCCCGGTCATCCGTGGCCAGACCCTCCCACGCATCGAAATTCTGTCCGACGGTGCCCCCGTGTTCGACGCCTCTTCGGTGTCGCCGGACCACGCCATCGGCACCGATCCCCTGCTGCTGGATTCCATCGAAGTCATCCGCGGCCCGGCGGCCGTGCTGTACGGCGGCAACGCCATGAACGGTGCCGTCAACCTGATTGACGGCCGCATTCCCACCCGGCTGCCTGAAAACGGCGTCACCGGCGCGGCGGAAGTGCGCCTGGGATCGGGCGACCAGGAAAAGACCGGCGTTGGCCGCATCACCGCCGGGGTAGGGCAGGTCGGCCTGCACGCCGAGGTCGCCCGCCACAACGCCGATGACTACGACATTCCCGGCGGCACCCTGCAGGACTCCTTCGCCGAAGGCACCACCGCCTCGGCAGGCGCATCCTGGATCACCGACCGCGGCTACATCGGTGCAGCCTTCACCCGCCAGGACAGCAAGTACGGCCTGCCAGGGCACTCACACAAAAACGGCGTCTGCCACACCCACGGCATCGACCTGCACTGCGAGGCGCACGGTTCCTATGAGGATCCGTTCGGGTCGTCGGACGACCACACCGCCTACATCAAGGTGCGCAGCGAACGAACCGACATCCGCGCCGACTATGACGATCCGCTACCGGGCTTCTCGCATGTGCGGCTGCGCCTCTCGCACACCGACTACCAGCACGACGAGATCGATGGCCCGGCGTTGTTCAATCGCTACACCAACGAGGTGGACGACGGCCGCATCGAACTGACCCACAAGCCGCTGTTCGGCTTCACCGGCACCTTTGGCGTGCAGTACACCGAGGGTACCTTCGGTGGCCTCAACGTCAACAACCTGCACGTGGCGTTCCCCGAAAACGGCTATGGCTTCGTGCCACCGAACTACCAGAACACCCGCAACAAGGCTGTCTTCCTCAGCGAATCACGCTCGTTCGGCCCCATCGACCTCGATATCGGTCTGCGCAAGGACTGGCGCGACATCCGGGTTCCCGTGCCCGAGTTCCGGGTCAACTTCACGCCCTTCTATGAAGAGCTCTTCTCCAGCTGGTACGGCCCGGACTGGAAGAATGTCATCAGGGAATCGGACGTGGATATCTTCCAGAACAGGAACCCGACCACGCGCCAGAATCCGTTCTCCGCATCGCTGGGTGCCACCTGGAACATTCGTGACGGCTACTCCGCGTCGTTGAACGTTGCCCGCACCGAACGCGCACCCAGCGTCCGCGAGCTCTACGCCTACGGCAACAACCTGGCCTCCAACAGCTACGAAGTGGGCCTGGTGCGCTCCGGCAGCGTGTCCGACACCTTCCCTGACAGCCGTACCGACGTACTGGAAACGACCCGATCAGTCGACCTGACCTTCCGCAAGGTTGGCGGCGTGCTCGAGTATGAGGTGGGCCTGTTCCATCAGGACATCAAGGATTACGTGTTCGCACGCCTGATCGAGACCGAGAACGAAACCGGCGTACCGCACAACTACCTGCTGTACACCGCCGCCGATGCGACCCTGAAGGGCGTGGATGGCCAGATCAGCCTGCAGTACGGTGCCGGCCATCGCACCACGCTGTTCGGCGACTACGTGCGCGCCGACCTGAAGAGCGAGGACGACAACCTGCCGCGCATTCCGCCGGGCCGCCTCGGCGTGCGCCACGCGTGGTCCAGCGGGCCGTATTCGCTCGACGCCGAGTACTACCACACCTACGCGCAGAACAGGATCGCCTCGTACGAGACGCGCACCAAGGGCTACGACATGCTCAATGCCACGTTCGCCTACCGCCTGGAGCTGACCGAGCGGCAGGCCGCCGAGTTCTACATCCGGGCCACCAACCTGCTGAACAAGGAGGCTTACGTGCACACCTCGTTCGTCAAGGATCAGTCGCCCCTGCGCGGCCGCAGCATGGTGCTCGGTGTGCGGTACACCTTCTAGGCGAATCCGGGCAAGCCCGGCTGCTCTTCGCGCGACCCCTCGTAGAGCCGGGCTTGCCCGGCTGCTCTTCGCTGCGCAAACGGCAGCGGGGCAAGCCCCGCTCTACGTCCCACACCAGAATTGACCCGCCAGCAGCGTTCTGGATGAACGATACTTCCACGGCACTCACCCAGTGGAACCCCGAACATGCAGTGGATCGACCTTCGCAGCGACACCGTCACCCAACCCACGCCCGCAATGCGCGCGGCAATGGCCAGCGCCGAGGTCGGCGACGACGTCTACGGCGACGACCCCACGGTAATCAAACTCGAACACCTGGCCGCGCAGATGCTTGGCAAAGAAACCGCCCTGTTCGTCCCCACTGGCGTATTCGGCAACCAACTCGCCGTATTCACCCACTGCCGGCGCGGCGATGAAGTGATCGCCGGCGACGACTCCCACCTGGTCTGGCACGAAAATGGTGCCGCCGCCGTGATCAGCGGCGTACAGATGCGCACCATCGCCAGCGATCGCGGCGTGCTCCCCCCGAAAGAAATCGAGGCGCGTATCCGGGTAGGGGAGGACATCCACATCCCCCGCACCGGGCTCATCTGCCTGGAGAATGCCCACGGCAACGGCCGGGTGATTCCGCTGGCAACCATGGCCGAAACTGCCGCCATCGCGCGTCGGCACAGCATTCCCATCCACCTCGACGGCGCCCGGGTCTTCAACGCCGCCACCCACCTCAACTGTGACGTAAAAGAAATCACCCAGCACGTCGACACCGTCATGTGCTGCCTGTCGAAAGGCCTGGCAGCACCGGTCGGCTCGATCCTGGCCGGCCCGGCAGACTTTATCAAACGCGCCCGCTACAACCGCAAGCTGCTCGGCGGCGGCTGGCGTCAGGCCGGCGTGCTGGCTGCCCCGGGCATCCTCGCCCTGACCGAAATGACAAAGCGGCTGGGTGAAGACCACGCCAATGCCCGCTACCTCGCCGACCGCCTGGCCGCCATACCCGGCATCACCGTCGATTCGGATGATGTGCACATCAACATGGTCTGGTTTGCGCTGCCCGAATCCGTTGATGCAGACCAGCTCACCGCAGCGCTGGCCGCGGTGGGCATCCGTGCCAACGGCCCGTACGGCGGCAAGATGCGGCTGGTAACCCACTGGCAGGTGGACCGGAATGCCATCGACCGCACGGTCGCCGTGATCCAGAACGCATCCGCGTAATCCCGGGCTCACCCGGCTGATGAGCCGGTGCCCCCGTGATGCCGGGCTCGCCTGGCTGATGCGCCGAAGCTGCCCTAATGCCGGGCTGACCCGGCTCATACGCCGATACCCCGTAGAGCCGGGCTTGCCCCGCTGCACTTCGCGCGCACATGGCAGCGGGGCAAGCCCCGCTCTACGCCCTAAACCCTTATTCCCCCTTCTCGCATCAAACCCACAATCAAGGCGAGAGAGGGGCCTAACCCGTGAGAGAGATACTGCTAGCGATCCTGTTGGGCCTGGCACCGTGCGCGACAGGTGCTCAACCACATCGATGGATTTCCCAATTGACGCTTCTTCTGCGCCGATCGGCATGCATGACAGCGCAATCGCGGTGGACCCCAGTCGGCTGAAGCATGTTACGCGCCCCGAAGACGATGACAGCAAGCCCTATGCCGTGTACTGCCGTCCGGAAGGGTGGTGCCGGCCCGATACTCCGAACTTCCACCTGAGGCCGTAGAATATCGTCACAGTTCTTGGTGGAATGCGGGATCACAGATGATATTTGTCGAACGTTCGCCCAATGGGGCCCCGGCCGAGCTGATTGAGTATCAACAGAAACATCTAGCCGCTTTCGAGAAGTTCTTTTCCGTAGAGATGGCCGAGCGTGAACATCGTTGGCCAGACTTCAACTTCCCACCTCGGGTGGGCAAAGCCATCCGCGATGCACTGATCAGCGAGTTCAATTCCAGGTGCTCATATTGTGGAAGGCATGCAAATACGATCGACCACTTCCGACCAAGGTCTCGAGCCGGTCGCTCACGACGACATGTTGATCTTGAGCACTACTGGTGGCTCGCATTTGAGTGGACGAACCTTTATCTCGCCTGCGCTACATGCAACAGGAACAAGGCGAACCTCTTTCCGATCGACGGACCTGCAGCTGCGCCGATGAGTTTTGGATCGGCGCTGAACGCGGAGCGCCCCCTGCTGCTTGATCCTTGCAGTGATCGTCCCGAGCAACACATGCGCCTTGACGATAGTGGATCTCTAACAGCACTTTCCGTGCGAGGCGAGGTCACGATCAGCGTTCTGCGTCTCAATGACGCGCATCGCGTGATGGAACGATTTGATCTGATGCGTCAGCGTGCACAGCGCCGAGACAGGCTCCTCGCCGGGGGAGTCGATCAAACCACGATCTTCGAGATGGAAGCGTCGCCTCTTGCATTGGAAGGGGCGATGCTGAACTTGCTACCAAATGCTGGCGTCCTGGCTGGCCTGACTCCTGGCGTGAACGGAGCCCAGGAAGATGGCACAGGGGAAACTCCGTCGCCACCCTCAATCCCGGTGCAGAGCCTGGAACTGCCGACCATGGTTTGGATTGAGAAGATTGAGATTCAGAACTTCAAGGGAGTTGATTCGGCAACGGTTGAGTTTCCTCCTCTCCAAAGCGGGGAGTGCGACAGCAGCCAGCCCTGGATCATGCTTCTCGGCGAGAACGGTGTTGGCAAGACTACAATTCTGCAGGCAGTCGCACTTGCTGCGATGCCGGATGACCAGCGAATCCGATTCGGGTCTGCGAAAGAATGGCTCAGTGATGACGCCAATATTAAGAATGGATTCATCCATTTGACCTATACGGACGGCTCAGAGCGAAGGCTCTCTTTTTCAAGGGACTCCAATGCGGGCGAGACTACTGGAGAAGTGCCACCATCAGTAGTGCTTGGATATGGATGCACGCGACTTCTTCCAAGCTCCAGTTCAACCGCATCTACAGTCAAGAATGGCACTAACGCGGATAACTTGTTCGACCCGTTCAGCCCCCTGATTGATGCTGAGCCAGTTCTGAGCAACCGGCAACGAGTGAACCAAGCCCAATTTGAACTACTAGCCAGCGGACTTGAGCGCTTGCTTCCAGATGCCTTACCCAACAAACTGGCACGCAAGAGTGGTCGGCTGCACTACAACGGCACTCAAGTGAATAGAGTGAGCGGTGGCTACAAGTCAATACTTGCGCTAGCCATGGACATGATGTTCCATCTTTCAGAGGGCTCATTTGATATGGAGTCCGCCCCAGGGCTTGTAATGATCGATGAGATCGAACTGCATTTGCATCCTCGATGGAAGATTCGCCTGGTTGAGGATCTAAGATGTCTGTTTCCCGCTGTAAGATTCATAGTCAGCACGCACGATCCACTGTGTGTTCACGGCCTTCGCAACGGAGAGCTTCATGTGCTCGCGAGGAGTCCCAGAGATGGGTCACTCATACAAGAGCAGATAGATGTTCCAAAAGGGTCCCGCGCGGAAGATGTGCTAACGGGACCATGGTTTGGCATGTCCTCGACGTTGGATTTCGATACGCTCCAGCTCATGACTGAACACAGCGAACTCTTGCAGCGATTAGGGCGGAACGTCGATCAGGATGCGCGAATGGCGGATCTGCAGAGAATTCTGCAAGTTAGAATGCCTGGATTCGGAGCCACAAAAGCTCAGCGTGCGGCGATTGCAGCCGCAGCGGTATTTGAGGGCGATGCTGCCGAAAATGCGGACCAGGTGGCAAGGCGCAGACTTGATGATCTATTTTCCGGTACAAAGGACGTGGAGGGCTGAGCCATGCGCAAGCTAAGTAGGCCGCAAGTCAACGGGGAATTTGATGGCAGAGTGTCCTCCAGCAGAGATGCGGTAAAGTCGGCCATATCTTCCAAAACACCACCAAATTTCGCATCACACTGGAGTGACTTCAAAGCCGATTTTAGTGAGGCTCAGGCGGGAAAGTGCGGGTTCTGCGAAGGGCGCGTGCTAGGACTCCAGTATGGCGACGTCGAGCATTTTCGACCGAAGGCAGAGGTGAGTGAGCTTCATGACGACGATCCAGTCAATTGGGGGCGGAAATCCTTCTGGAAATCGTCTGTGTCTGGACGGAAGCTGAAGCCTACTCGAGAGAAGCCGGGATACTGGTGGCTTGCATATGAGTGGGAGAATTACTTGCTCAGTTGCCAGATATGCAATCAGGTATGGAAAGGGAATCTGTTCCCTGTTGAAGGCGGGACAAGAAAACTGGACGCAGAGGATATCTCGGGCGAACGCGCGCTATTGATATCTCCGTTTGAGCTGTTTGATCCGTCCGAACACTTTGAGTTCGGTCGACTTGGCGAAATTCTCGGCTTGACGGAAAGAGGGCGCGCGACCATAGCAACTTGCGGTCTTGATCGCCCCTCCTTGCGTCTTTCGCGCTATCCAATCGCAAGGATGGTTCACGACTGCATCGATGAGATGTCTCGCGACATCACGGAGCGTGACTTGCTTGGACTCCTGCAAAGCATAAGCAGGTTCGGGATGGATATAAGTCCGCATTGTGGAATGGTGCGAGCTATACTTTACGCACGAGTCGGGCTTACGTGGGATAAACTCTACGAGGCAATCGCCGAGTTGAACTCACGTCCATCGCTTGGTCGCCATCTATGCAGGTGCTGAGTTCTACAGGAATTGATTGATTGATGGGCGCTGCACGCGACGGCATATGGAAATGGAGAGCTTTAGCCATGGCTTCAGCCGAAGCAGGCGACGACGTCTACGGCAAAGACCCTACGGACTTCGAACATGGATGCCTTGCTGACACGCTTCTTCAGCGCTGCCGGTGTCGAACGAGACCTTCAAGGTCAATACGTACTCTTGATTGCTCTCAGCGCTGGCCAGGTAGCTGGCGCCCAGCCCAAGACCATGCACCGGCAGATTCATCTTGGCCACTACGGCGAGACTGCGCTTGGACTCGCTCGATAGGCTGATAGTGACGTTCTGCTCAAGAATCCTATTGGATTCGTCTGCACACTGCTCGACGAGGCTTCGCATGACTATGTCACCCCAGAGCTGCTTGCTGCGCAGGTACTTCTCCGCCGCAACCGTATCCCCACTACCGCCACGGAACGAGGTATTGATGGAGAACTTTCTGGCCAACGAGCTGCCCCTCTGGCTGTCAACCTTCAGGTCCGCAACAACAACGGACGTCTTTCCGTTCATCTTGTAGAGCTCAGACGACGACTCTGTGCTGATTTCAATCTGCTCGACCGTTACGGACCGAGCCCCAAGGAGCTGACATAGGCGTGAGAAATGCCGCAGCTTCTCTACAGCGAAGTGATCATCTGCCTGCGGCAGCTCGACGTACGAATCGCGGTCATATGGACTCTGGACAAGAATGGATCCGGGCTTTAGCAGGTCGGCATCCACGATGTTCCTCAATGCCTGGCTGTCAGGCTCGTCGACCGCCAGCGGGTACTGCAACACATGGGACTGCGAGTCGAACAGAAACTGCCTGTCGGCCGGCGCAAGATCATATCTGCAGGAGTTGATCGTGTTTTCGTCCAGCACCAGCATGACTCTTCGCGCCCCATGGTTCTCTGGAATGCGGTCACTTTTCATGCTACCCCCCTTTATCGCGGTGCGTGATTCACGCTTGTTCAGTTCTTGAAGATACGCAGCGCCTTCAGTAGACGCATCAGCCACTGCAGCCACGGCCACCGGCGCGGCGTCGGGCTCGCAGCTGTCGAGCGGGAGCCGAACGACTTTTTTTTTTCAAATGCTTCCAATGCTTCGCACGCAGCCTGGTGCGTGGTGTCTGAGAAGCTACGGTCGATGGCCGCCGCGAACTGTACAAGAGATGTCCAGACGCCGTCGATATCCTGCCTGGCTGACTGACCACAGCCGTCATGCTCCACCCAGCACATCACCGGGGCCAGCCGCCCTGCCTGGTCGCGCTCTTCGGTCACAACCTGCAGCACGGCAGACTGCCCATCGCAGAACAGCCTCACATGATATTTCGTGAACAGTACCACTCCCCGAGAGCTAACGGCTGCCATCGCGGAATAGGTCTGCTCCCGTACGGGGCTGCGCAGTTCATCCGCTGCGTCGGCCCCGCGCAGATGATCTTCGGAAGTGTTATCCAGGGCCTGAGCCTGAAACGCCTTTGCCCGCATCATACGGTTACTGTCCTGATCACGTCGGCAACAAGCTTGGCAGCTTGATCTTTGTCAACCAGGCTGCCGAGTAGAACGGGCGGCCGAATTTGCAGCCTGGAGAGGCCCGAGTCAAGGTGTCTCTGTACGAACTGGTCGCGGAAGGTCCCCAAGCCAGAACCCGGTGTACGAACGTACTCTGAGTTCAGATCCATGTGCGTGACGAGTACAACGAGTCTAGGGCGGGACTTGCGTGTAGCGCTCCAGCCATCCAGCTTGCCGAGGTCACGCATGATTCGCTGATCATCGATCTGCTGGGCGTTGACAAGGTAGAGAACGATGTCAGATTCATCGTGCAGAGCCTTCCAGTCTTCGATGGCGTCGCGCCCACCGGGTACGTCGCGCGTACCCTTTAGGTCCAGCTTCAGATCGCCAATGGAAAAGCGCCTGCCTTCAATCCTCTCGACGAGCAGGGTCTGCATGTACTCTTCGGGGATGTCGCCGTTGGCAAGAAACTTCAGCAGAACCGTCTTACCAACATTGCGCTCGCCCAATACTGCCACGCGCTTGCCTTTGAGGCTGATCACGAGGCTGTCCCACGCCGCCGCGATTTCATCCCGCTTGAAGTAGGCAATGGCACTTGCGGCCACACCTGCGGCTGCTGCCAGGATCAACCTCTCCCAACTCATACGATCAAGTCCCTATGAATCGCACGATCGCGACCGTTGGTCGTCTTATCGGCCGCTTGTTCGTCTACTTTAGGATTGATTTGTGCGCCGCGCCACCCCACTTTCGCGCAACACCCCAACAAACGCCTTCAACGGTGCAGGCACCTGCCGCCAACTCGCGTAGTAAAGACACAGCCCTTCAAACGGCGGCGACCAGTCCTCCAGCACTACCTCCAGCCGCCCTTCATCCAGCGCGTCACGCGCGAAGGGCTCCGGCACAAACGCAATCCCCAGCCCGTTGATTGCCGCATCCACCATCAAAGCGCTGTCATCAAGGCTCAGCGCCCCCGGCACATCGATCGCAACCTCCTGTGCACCTTTGAAAAACTCCCAGCGATAGCGCTTCCCACTGGGCAGGCGCTGACGAATGCAGCGATGCGCGTGCAGATCATCTGGCGTGGCCGGGCGGCCGGCGCTTGCCAGATAGCGCGGCGAAGCCACCGCAATGAATCGAATGGTGCCACCAAAGGGCACCGCCACCATGTCCTTGGGTACGGATTCCGCCAACCGAACGCCCGCATCGAAGCCTTCGGCAATGATGTCGACCAGTCGGCCTTCGCTGACGATATCCAGCGCCACATGCGGGTGCCGTTGCAGGAAGGTGGGCACCACGTGTTCCAGCAGCCAGCGCGCTGCGCCAGCACCGGCATTGATGCGCAGGGTTCCGGCCACGGTGTCCTGGCCATGACGCGCATCGTCCAGGGTGGCGTCCAGCTCCTGCAGCAACGGATTCAGACGCCGCAACAGCGCATCGCCTGCTTCGGTGGTGGCCACGCTACGGGTGGTCCGATGCAACAGACGCACTCCCAGACGTTGCTCAAACGTCCTTATGGCGTGGCTCAGTGAGGACCGCGATACGCCCAACTCATCCGCCGCCCGCTGAAAGCTACGGTGCCGGGCAACGGCCGAAAAGGCCTTGAGATCCGAGAGACTGACGTCCGACATTGGTGCAGACTCCTCACCAGCCCATGCTGATTGGTGCAGCTTATCACGCAGGTATCGGCCACTTACCCTGTGGGCATTCCAACCAAACGAGGTTTCCCCATGAAGACCTGGCTGATTACCGGCGCATCCTCCGGCCTGGGCCTGCAGATGACCCGCGTGCTGCTGGAGCGTGGCGACCGTGTGGTGGCGACCGGCCGACGCACCGAGCCGTTCGCAGACCTGCAGCAGGCACACGCAGGCCGCCTGAAAGTGGCCCCCTTCGACATCACCGATACCGCTGCATTGCGTTCAACGGTGGACGATGCTTTTGCAGCCTTTGGGCCAATCGATGTGGTGGTCAGCAACGCCGGCTACGGCCTGTTTGGTGCTGCCGAGGAGGTGAGCGACGGCCAGATCGAGCGGCAGCTCGCCACAAACCTGACCGGCTCTATCCAGTTGGTGCGCGCAGTGCTACCGCACCTGCGTGCCCAGGGCGGCGGCCGCATCCTACAGGTTTCGTCGGAAGGCGGGCAGGTGGCCTACCCGAACTTCAGCCTGTATCACGCAAGCAAATGGGGGATTGAAGGGTTCCTGGAAGCCGTGGCGCAGGAGGTGCTGCCGTTCGGGATCGAAGTGCTTATCGCCGAGCCGGGGCCGACCGCTACCGGCTTCGCCGCCGGGCTCGACCACGGAACCGTTATGGACGTGTATGACGCCACGCCGGCGGGGGACGTGCGCCGGGGTGTGGCGGATGGCAGCTTCGCGATCAAGGGCGATGCGGAGCGGACGGTGGCCGCCATGATTGCGTATGCAGACGAAGCAGCGCCGCGCCGGCGATTGGCGTTGGGAAGTGCGGCGTTCGAGAACATTGAGCGTTCACTGCGTGCTCGGATGGAGGATCTTCAGGCGGGGAAGGATGTGGCCTATTCGGCTGACCGCGCGTAGGGTGTGATAGAGCACGGCGATGAATCGCAGGGTGTCACATTTGCCTCTCGCAAAAATTTGGCTCACACGTACAGTGGCCCCATCACCACAAGCGGGAGTCCAGCATGTCACAGAAGAAGCCCCCCTCGGTTCAATCTTACAATGACGCGCATTCAGAGTGCTCTCACGAGTGGGGGCATGTGAGAATTTCAGATCCGTGCGCCAAGGAAGACTATGACCGGGCTATACGGGACATCACAAAGGATCGTGAGAGTGCGCTGGGCTTTCTCCAGAAGATCGGAGTCTGCACGGCGGACGGGAAGCTCGCCAAGCGTTACGGCGGCTGAGGGGCCGCAATGCCCTCACGATACAAGCGACCGACGGCTTTTGTTCTGGGCTACCACGGATGCTCACGAGAGGTAGGCGAAGCGGTGCTTTCCGGTGATACTCATCTCAAGAAGAGTGAGAACGCCTACGACTGGCTCGGACCCGGCGTCTACTTCTGGGAGGGAAGCCCCAAGAGGGCAATGCAGTTCGCGATAGAAGCCGCCGGTCGCACGCCTCACCTCAGTAAAGGTCATATCATTGAGCCATTGCCAAGCGTGAACTAGACTGCGCCACTATCAACGCCGTGCACGGATCAAGAGAGATTATGAAGTATCCCCCCTACGACACGGTGCGGGGCCCCTTCTGGGAAGGAGGCGAGCTCTACCCGGGCTCCGGCATCTCATCCAAGGGGCATGTCCAGATCGCCGTCTCCAACCTGGACTGCATCATGGGCTACTTTCGACCCATTGACGGCCAACGGATTCGCCTTCCGCAGTCGCTGCCAATCTGAGCAGCTTCCCATCAACGCCGTCCGTCAGCACGTAGATCGAACCATCCCTCGCCACTTTAACGTCACGAATTCGCTCGGCCAGGTCACCCAGCACAAGCTCCTGGCGCACAACACGATCGCCCTCGCGCACAAGGCGGCGAATGCCGCGCTCGCGCAAGGCAGGCACCAGAAAATCTCCCTGCCAGGCCTTGAACAGGTCGCCTTGATACACCGCCAGGCCTGAGGGCGCGATAGAGGGCGACCAGAACAGCTCCGGATCTTCGAATCCATCTCGGCGGGTGAACGGACTCACTCGCGCGAATGGGTAGTCAATCCCTTGGCTGACGATGGGCCACCCGTAGTTACCGCCCGGCCGTAGGCGGTTGAGTTCATCACCGCCGCGTGGCCCGTGCTCGCTTACATATGCCGCGCCGGTGACAGGATCACGCACGATGCCCTGTGGATTGCGATGGCCGGAAGTATGCACGACGGCGCGCCCGGCTCCAGGGGAGAGATCGATACGCATCACCTTACCCAGCGATTTTTGCGGGTTCTGTGCCTCCTCCCGCCGTGCGCTCCCGTCACCCACGGTCATCAACAGGGTGTTGGCATCCAGAAAGGCCAGACGCCCCCCGTTATTGCCGTCGCTGGCCTTGGGCGTGGTTTCAAAGAGCGTCTTGACCTGACCCACAGTCCATTCGCCTGCAGCCTCGCTGAGCACGCCACGAAGCAGCAGCACGCCTACACCGCGCGCGTCACGATAGCCCTGTGTCAAATAGATATACCGGTCATTCCCGAAATCCGGAGAAAGCGCGACCTCCATCAGGCCGATCACGCGCTCACGCTGATAGGGGGCAGGCACCTGCACGGTGTTGACTTCCTTCATCACGCCGGTGCGATCAATCAGCTTCAGACGGCCAGCCATTTCAGTGACGATCAATTGGCCATCAGGCAGTTCCGCCAGCGACCAAGGCCATTGCAGGTTCTTCGCAATAGTCGAAACTGAATAACCCGTTGCCGCAGACGGCACGGGTTGTTGCGGCACCGGTCGCATAAGCAGGAATGCGCCTGCCGGCAGCAGGAGTGCAACCGCTGGCACCGCGAACGCCCAACCGCCTGCCGAGTGCTTACGCACCATGCGCGAGGAAAGTGCGTAACTCACATACCCGCCCGCCAGTCCGCACAAGCTCATCAGCATCAAGCCGGGAATCGCGCGGGTCGCGGCAATCGCCGGCATCGGAATCACGCTGCGCAGCAGGACCAGCACGATCCCCAGGCCCAGTGCGCCAGCAACAAGCGCGCAGGGCAGGGCCCCAATCCGTAATCGCCGCAGACCAGGTTGCAGACCAGATGCAAGAACACCCCCCGCCAGCGCAAAGCCGAACATCACCGGCCCAAACCGCGCCAGATCCTCCCCGGTCACCGCAGCCCGCTCCATCGCACTGACCGGCACCCCCAACTGCGTGATCGAGTACAGATTGATCTGTGTCTGCAGCACGCTGGCGACCGTGGCAGTCGCAAGCGCGGCGATGAGCAGGGTGGAAATGTTTCGTAACCAGGCGGGCATAGGCGAGGGCAGGGCAGATCGAAGACCCACTCTAACGCAAGCCGTGCTTGGCCCGGCCCGACAGAGCACTGATGTGGTGAAACCCAAGTGAGACGCAGCGCCAAAGAATTCACGACGTGGGAACCGGGCGAGGCCGATCATCGAACACCTCAGCCCCCACGCTTTGATCCCGATTCCCATGCAACAACTGGCCGAAGACTTCTGGAACTTCCGCGGCCATCATCGCATTGCCGGCGTCCTGGACGTCGGTACGCAGATGTCGCTGATCCGCCGCGCGAACGGTCGATACCTGCTGGTCGACAGCTGCGCCGTGGGCGAGGATGACCGCGCCCGCCTGCTTGCGCAATCCGGCAATGGTGACCTGATTGAAGCCATCATCAACGTGCACCCGTTCCATACCCTGCATTGCTACAGCATGCACCAGCTGCTGCCGCGGGCACGAATGATCGGCACGCGGAGGCACCAGCAGCACGCGCCCACCGTGCGATGGGACACGGCCGTCATCGAAGACCCTGGTACCCAGCAGCAGTTTCAGGAGGACCTGGATTTCTCCATTCCCGCCGGGCTGGACCTGGTGACCTCCGATGAAAGAGTGCACGCCGCCTCGGTACTGGTCCGGCATCGCCGCAGCGGCATCGTGCATGTAGATGACACGCTCAATGTGCTGGCGGCACCCGGCTGGCTGGGGAAGCTGCTGCCGCAGTCACGACTGAAGTTCCACCCCATGCTGGGCAAAGCGCTCAAGCCTGCTCCAGAAGCGGCCGACGCATTCGCCAGCTGGGCACGGGCGTTGGCCGCTCAATGGGCCAACACCCCGGCCGTGTGCGCCGCCCACTCGACGGTGCGCCAGCTGCAGCAGGGTGACTGGCAACGCGAAGTGCTACGCGCCTTGGCCGACGTGGAGCCGACGCTGGAGCGCCATCGCAAAGCCCATCTATAGCGCCCGCCGCGCTCATACATCTCCCCCCGAAGCGAAGGATTTCGTTCATGTCAAAGAAGCAGCTCACCACCATCAACCCGCTGACCGAGGAGGTGCTGGCCACGTATGACTACATGTCTGACGACGAAGCCACCGCCGTGGTCAAGGCCAGCCACGAGGCCTACCTGCAGTGGCGCCTGCGCAGCCTGGATGAGCGCGCCAAGGTTGTCGCCGCCATCGCCAAGGCGCTGCGGGACCGGAAGGAAGAATTCGCCCAGCTCATGACCAACGAGGTAGGCAAACTGATCAAGGACAGCCGCACCGAGGTGGACCTGTGTGTCGCCATCTGCGACTACACCGCCCAGCAGGGTCCAACGGTACTGGCGGATGAAGAACGCAAGGTGGACGGAGCCACCGGTATCGTCACCCATTCCCCCATCGGCGTGGTGTACGGCATCCAGCCGTGGAACTTCCCCGCCTATCAGGCCATCCGCTACTCCATTGCCAGCTTGATGGCCGGTAATGGCGTGCTGCTCAAGCATGCCGAAAGCTGCACGGGAAGCGGTCTGCTGCTGCGTGACATCTACGAAAGTGCCGGACTGCCCAAGGGTCTGTTCGGGGTGCTGCTGATCAGCCATGACCAGTCCAACGCCATCGTGGAGAACGACCTGGTTCGTGCCGTCACCCTTACCGGCAGCGAGGCAGCGGGGCGCACCGTGGCGGCAAAGGCAGCAGAGGCGCTGAAGAAGACCGTGCTGGAGCTGGGCTCCAATGATGCCTACCTGGTGCTGGACGATGCCGATCTGGATCTGGCCGTAGACACCTGCGTCAAGGGCCGCCTGTTCAACAACGGCCAGACCTGCGTCAACGCAAAGCGATTCGTCGTCACTGAAAAGAACTACGACGCATTCGTCAGCGCCTACGCGAAGAAATTCGAAACCATCAAGATGGGAGACCCGAACGCCGAAGGCACCCAGCTCGGCCCTATGGTCTCCGAGGCACAGCGCGACAAACTGCACGAGCAGGTCACCAAGAGCGTCTCACAGGGTGCACGTCTGCTGGTCGGCGGCGAGGTCCCGGATCGCACCGGCTGGTTCTATCCGGCCACGGTACTGGCGGATGTAGCTCCGGGCCAGGTCGCCTACGCGGACGAACTGTTCGGCCCGGCCGCTGCCATCATCCGCGCCAAGGACGATGAGGACGCCATGCGAATCGCCAACGACAGCCGTTACGGCCTGGGTGGCGGCATCTTCAGTCGCGATGTGAAACGCGCCCGCGAACTGGCCAGCAAGTATTTCGACACCGGCATGGTCTGCATCAACAGCTTCGACGTCGCGTCCCCGACCATGCCCTTCGGCGGGGTGAAAGCCTCCGGCTACGGGCGTGAGCACGGGCCGGAGGGCTTGAAGGAGTTCGTCAACGTCAAGGCGATCAAGATTCCAGCGGCTAAGTAGCGCCCGCTGCAGCTCAGCTCTTGATGAACGCAAGCAGATCCGCATTGACGACGTCCGCATGGGTCATGCACATCCCATGCGGATAGCCAGGGTAGATCTTCAGCTTCGCGTTCTTCAGGAGTTTGGCCGACAGCGGTGCGGAGTTTCCGATCGGGACAACCTGGTCGTCGTCGCCGTGCATCACGAAGGCCGGCACGGTCACGGACTTCAGGTCATCGGTGAAGTCCGTTTCCGAAAATGCCTTGATTCCATCGTAGTGCGCCTTGGCACCGCCGGCCATGCCCTGGCGCCACCAGTTCTGCACCACCCCGGGGATTGTCTTCGCACCCGGGCGGTTGAAACCGTAGAAGGGCCCGGCCGGAAGATCCACGTAGTACTGTGCACGGTTGGCGGCCAGGGCACTGCGGAACCCATCGAACACTTCCATTGGCAGTCCGCCCGGGTAAGCGGCGCTCTTGAGCATGGTGGGAGGAACCGCGCCGATCAGGACCAGCTTGGCGACTCGTCCCAGACGCTGTCCGTGGCGTGCCACGTAATGCAGGGCTTCGCCGCCGCCCGTGGAATGCCCTACGTGGACCGCATTGCGCAGATCCAGGTGTTCCACCACCGCGAGCGTATCGTCGGCGTAATGGTCCATGTCATGGCCCTCACTTACCTGCGACGAGCGCCCATGCCCGCGGCGGTCGTGGGCGATGACCCGATAGCCATGGCTGATGAAGAACAGCATCTGGGTATCCCATTCGTCACTGCTCAGCGGCCAGCCGTGATGGAACACGATGGGCTGGCCGAAGCGCGGGCCCCAGTCCTTGTAGAAAATTTCCACACCGTCTTTCGTGGTGACACTTGACATGACATCGTCTCCAATCGTGGGGGAGGGAGCGCCGGGGGAGGCAGCAGAGAAGAGCGGCAGTGCGCCCACCATCATCAAGGTCGCAATGCCAGCACCGAGCGCCATCACGTCGCGGCGCCCGGGATTGGCGAGTTCGGCATCATCAACATCGCTCATGGCGTAGACCCTGCTTGTGGTGACAGGGCGACTATCCGTCGGCAGATGCAGCGGAAATAGAAATTGTTTGCGCGACCTTCAGCGTGAAACGCGACCGCCGCGTGGCGAATGACCGGTAGCCCGTCGATACGCCGCACCAAACGCGCTTTCAGAGCTGTACCCCAGTGCTTCAGCTACTTCAGCAACGGTACTGCCGGGCTCGGCAAGCCGACGCGTTGCAAGCGCCATGCGCCAGTGCAGGACATAGTCCATGGGCGAGCGCCCGACCACATCATGAAACCGGCGTGCGAAGCGTGATCGGGACAAGCTGGCGACGTCCGCCAGATCAGCTACTGTCCACGATCTGCCCGGCTCACGATGGATGGCCTGCAAGGCGGACCCCAGGCGGGGATCGGCCAACGCCGCCAACCAGCCACCTGTCTGGACATCGGGAAGCCCGCGAAAGAGTTCGATGAACACCAATTGCATGAGCGCCGAAGACACCGCTGCGCGCCCGGGTGATACCTGGTTGGATTCCTCTTCAAGACGATCCAACAGCCAGCGGATGCGCTGGGCCGCTTGGCTGTCCGATCGCAGAACCGCGACGACCGGCAGTGCCGAGATCAACAATTCGGCGGCAGCGGGAAGCTCCATTCGCCCACCCAGGCTCCGGAAGTCATCGCCCGCACCACCATCGAGTCTGGCGAACGGGGAAGAACCAGACCCTGCGAACACCTGCTCGGCCGGAATCGTCGGTAGCGACAGATCTGAGCCCAGAACAAACGCGTGACCGGGCGCAACAAGGAAGCAATCTCCCGCCTCAAGCAGCCACTGCGCGCCGCCTGCATCCAGCCAGCATTGTCCGGTTCGTATTACATTGCACTTCAGCACTTGCGCAGGTGACACGTTCAAGGCCCAGGCCCCGCGCGCCTCCAATCCGGTGGACACCGCTGCCCGAGCTTCGGAAACAAACAGCACCTGCGACAGGGGATCCTCAGGCGTGCGCATGAGACGTTCGCGACATGAAATGAGACGATCCAGTATGGGGTGGGGGAGGGTTCATTGACATCCTGTGTGCTTCAACCAGGAGCCTCCCATGAACAACCACAGCACGCAACAACACCCCCTGGGCACACGCTTCGGTGCTGCAAGTCGCGCCGAAGAAGTCGCCGAAGGTATCGACTGTTCCGGCACCCTTGCCATCATCACCGGTGGTGCCTCCGGACTGGGATTGGAGACGGCACGGGTTCTTGCTTCGAAGGGCGCTCATGTCATTGTGCCCGCGCGCGATGAAGGCGCCGCGGCCAAGGTGCTCGCTGAGGTGCCGTCGGCGCAGGTGATGCCGCTGGACCTGATGGACAACGCATCCATTGACGCCTTTGCCGCCGCCATTCTTGCGCGGCGCGAACCACTTCACCTTCTGGTGCTCAGCGCAGGCATCATGGCACCACCGCTGTTCCGTGACGTAAAGGGGCACGAAGGACAGTTTGCAACCAACCATCTCGGTCACTTCCGTCTTGTCTGCAGGCTCTGGCCCGCGCTGGTCGCCGCGCGCGGCGCTCGTGTGGTGGTGCTTTCGTCTCGCGGCCACATGTTGAGTGACATTGATTTCGATGACATTGACTACCACCATCGCCCCTACGACCGCATGCAGGCCTATGGTCAGTCCAAGACCGCAAACAGCCTGTTTGCCGTGGCGCTGGATGCCCGTGGCCGCCAAGACGGCGTGCGTGCCTTTGCCGTGCACCCGGGGTCCATTCTGGGAAATCTCGCCAAGCATTTCACCCGGGAGGATATCCGTGCCTTCGGTGCCATCCACCCGGATGGATCGGCGGTCGTCGACCCGCAGCGCGATCTCAAGAACGTGCAACAGGGCGCAGCGACGACGGTCTGGTGCGCTACCGCGCCCGAGCTGGACGGGCAGGGTGGCGTTTACTGCGAAGACTGCGACATCGCTGTGGTCGAGCCGGAGCTGTTGCGGGGCGTCCGGCCCTACGCGATCGATCCTGCCAGGGCTGAACGGCTTTGGGTGCTGAGCGCTCGCTGGGAGGGCGTTGACATCCCCGGTAAGTAAGCTCGGTGTCTGGCCCCGCCGCCCAAATGGCGGGGTCGTCAACCCTCCGAACGAGACGCCTGCAGTAGCGCCATCGGGGGATTCGCAATCGGTGCGGCACCACCATTCTGATCAGGCAGTCCATCGTGACCCCTGTCCAACGCCTGGGAATGGCCCATGTCTAGCACTTTGGAACACAGTCACCGCACGCCGGCAGCGGCGCCGGCCATGGCAATACGCACCGCCCCTGGACTTAGAACCGGGGCGCTGGCCCGGGCGCAGCACTACATCGACGACCACCTCTTTGTACCACTGCGCCTCGACGATGTAGCCAATGCGGCGTGCGTAAGTCGATACCACTTCTCACGCTGCTTCACGATGTCGATGGGCATGACCTTCGTGGAGTACGTGGCGCGTCGGCGTATTGATGCCGCCCGTTCCGCTTTGGAGCGGGATCCTGCGGTCCAACTCGCGGGTCTCGCTACTGAACTGGGCTTCTGCGACCAGGCCCACTTCAACAAGGTCTTCCGTCGCATTTCTGGAACGACGCCGCGCAGGTACGCGCTCAGGCTGTCGCGCGTTTCCCCCTGTGGCACAGCGTCCGCCTGTGCCCACCCTTGAGGATAATAAGATGAATAGAAAGCGAGTTGTCGTCATTGGCGGCACCGGCCTGATTGGATCCAGAGTGGTTCGCAACCTGCAGGCAGCAGGTCACGAGCCAGTGGTTGCGGCCCTTGAGACAGGCGTCAACATCTTTACCGGTGAGGGACTATCGGCCGTGATGCGCGGTGCCGACGCCGTGGTGGACGTATCCAATGCGCCTTCGTTCGAGCCGAAGGCCGTGTGGGAGTTCTTTGAGACCTCAGGAAAGAACATCGCACGCGCGGAAGCGCAGGCAGGCGTCAGGCATCACGTGTTGCTTTCGATCGTGGGCTCGGACCGGATGCCGGAGAATGGCTACTTCAACGCCAAGGGCGTGCAGGAAGGCGTCGCGATGCGCGGTGGCATCCCGCTCAGCATCGTGAGGTCGACACAGTTCTTTGAGTTTCTGGGTGCCATCGCAGATGGAAGTACCGTTGACGGCGTTGTTCGTCTTTCTGGCGGCATGTTCCAGCCTATCGCCGCTGACGAGGTGGCCTCAGCGCTGGCCGATGTGGTCGTTGGAAGCCCGATCCACGGCACCGTGGAGATTGCCGGCCCCGAGCGGCAGCCCTTCGACGTGTACATCCGCCGCTATCTGCAGGCGGCCGGGGACCCACGTCCGGTAGAGCGCGACCCCAATGCACGCTACTTCGGCGGGACGGTGCTCGTCGATTCGCTGGTTCCGCTTGCGCAGGCGCGCCTGGGTGAACTGAATCTGGAAGCTTGGCTCAATCGCCGCCTGGCGGCCTGAACTCGATCAGTGATGTCATGAAAACTCTTTTGAACCTCCTCCTGGCGGGGCTCCTTTCCGCATTGTTCTCCGCATCGGTGGCAGCGCAGGAATACAGGGGAACCAAAGTCACCCAGGTCTACGAACACGAAGTGCCGGGCCTGCCGGACAAGGTCGTGCGCGGCATCCTGGTGGAGTACGAGCCTGGCGGGGTCAATGCGCCCCATTACCACGCAAAGTCCGCATTGATCTACGCCACCGTCCTGGAGGGCGCGGTTGTGAATCAACTCAACGGTGGGCCGCTGCGTACCTTCACCAAGGGCCAGAACTTCACCGAGCTCCCCGGCGATCGCCACGACGTCAGCGCCAACGCCAGCAAGACCGAGCCGGCCAGCCTGCTGGCGGTCTTCGTCGTGGACAAGACCGACACCTTACTCACCACCCCCATTCACCACGGACACTGACATGAATACCGAATGGATTGCACCCAATCGCAACCTGGGCAAGGCAGAAGACGCCGTGATACTGCTCGCGCGCCTGCTGCTGGCCGCCTTGTTCCTGCTGTTCGGCTGGAACAAGCTGATGGATCTTTCGGGCACCACCGCCTATATGGATCAGCTGGGTGTCCCGGCCAGCGAACTGGCCGCCATGGCGGCCGCTGCGATCGAGCTCGGCGCAGGCGCAGCACTCGTGGTTGGCCTGTGGACCCGGCCCGTTGCATGCCTGCTGGCCATCTATGCTGTGGTGGCCGGGTTCATCGGTCACCCGTACTGGGCAACCGAAGGCGCACAGCAGTACGCTGATACCGTCAACTTCTACAAGAACCTGTGCATCGCCGGCGGAAGCCTGCTTCTGCTCGCCACCGGCCCCGGCCGCTATTCACTGGATGCCATGCGCCGGTCCAGTTAACGCCGGTCACAGGTCGATGATGCCGCGCCGTGCCGCAATCGTGACGGCATGAGTGCGGTCGGCCACGCCCAGCTTGGCAAAGATGCTCTTCAGATGTCCCTTGACGGTTGCCTCGGTCAGATTCAGCTCGGACCCAATCTGCTTGTTGGCTTTTCCATTGGCGACCAGCCTCAGAATCGCGACCTCCCGATCGGTCAGCATGCCGTCACCCACATGCAGCGCGATCTCATCGGCGACCTCACGGTGCACATGGCGCTTGCCTCGGGACACATTCAGCACCGCATCCGCCAGTTCCGTACGCAGGCCGCTCTTGAGCAGATAGCCCATCGCGCCTGCCTTGAGCGCGGCCACGGCTGAAGCATCGCCCTGGTAGGTGGTCAGTACAATGATGCGGGCATCGGGAAACTCCGCACGGATGGACGTGATGCCTTCCAGTCCATTGCTTCCCGGCATCTGAAGATCCATCAGCACCACATCCGGCTTCAGTGCCCGGAACTGGAGAAGGGCGTCATGGCCGTTGTCGGCCTCACCGACAATCGTGATATCGGTGCGGTCCTCAAACAGGGCACTCACGCCAGCCCGCAATACCGGGTGGTCATCCACCACCAGCACGCGCACGTTGTTTTCAGTCATTGGTTGCTCTCCCAAACATTCGTTTCCACCAGGTGACCTTTCGTTCATGCCGTTCGCCATAGGCCAGCTTCCCGGGCAGCAGCAGCGTCAGTTCGACCCCATCTCCCCGCACACTGATGATGTTGAGGGTGCCGCCAATCCGCTCCGCGCGTTCCCGCATGCCGACCATTCCAAAGTGACCGGCTTTCCGGCCCTGCTCAAGCACATCCTCGGGAATGCCAACGCCATCGTCGCGCACCCTGACCGCCAGATGGCGGGACGCATAGTCGACGGCGATCTCCACTTCACTGGCCTGGGCGTGATGCGCGATGTTCAGCAGGCCCTCTTTGACGATCTTGGCGATCTCCTCAGCCACCAGCGGATGCAGCCGGCGCGGCTGACCTTCAATCAGGATGCGAACCGATACCGGCGGGGAAAACGCCGTGTCAGCCGCGATGCGTTTGAGCGTAGCAAGCAGGTCCTCGCCTTCGTCTGCGCCCCTAAGGTCGTGGACGCTGTTTCGCGCTTCGGTCACAACCGCGTCTGCCGCCACCAGCGCGGAATCCAGCTTTCGGGCGACCGGCGTTTCCTTGGGCATCGTATTGGCAACCGCCTGGAAGCGCAGCACAAGGCCCATCACCCCCTGCAGCAGCGTGTCATGAAGCTCGCGCGCAATGCGTTCCCGCTCGGCGTTGCGTTCCTCAAGCAGGGTCCGGATCTGATTCGAGGTTCGCCTGAGATGCAGGCGATGTAGTGCGAACAGAACAAGAAGCGTCGCCGCAAGGCACAGCAACGGAAACCAGCCGGTCTGGAAGAACGTCTTGGGAATCTCGAAGTCCAAGGAAGCAGGGGCGGGGCTCCAGACGCCATCGCTGTTGGCGGCCATGACCTCAAAGCGGTACCTGCCCGGTGTCAGGTTGGTATAGAACGCCTGGCGCCGCTGGCCAGGATGTACCCAGTCCTGATCGAATCCCTTCAGGCGATACTTCACCTGGGCACGCTGCGGATCGGAAAAGGTCAGCACCGCGTAGTCAATCTCGAGCTTGGTCGTGGCGGCGGGGAGCTGAATGCTGACGGGATCGCGATGCACGTTCGTGCCATCCCTCAAGGCGGCGATCAAAACCCCCGGGGCAACGTCGCTCTTCCCCAACGAGGAAGGATCCAGCCATAACGTGCCGGTCTGGGTCGCAATCCACAGACGGCCATCTCCTCCCATCACCAGGGCGCGCTGTGAATGCGAATGGGCGCGGCTTGCCAGCCCGTCGCCGCGGCCAAGCGAAAACCGGGGTGGCTCGAGCTTCCCTTTCGCAAATGCCTGCTCCAGCTCCTCCC
This sequence comes from Stenotrophomonas sp., assembly GCF_032103445.1. Classification (GTDB taxonomy): domain Bacteria; phylum Pseudomonadota; class Gammaproteobacteria; order Xanthomonadales; family Xanthomonadaceae; genus Stenotrophomonas. The sequence continues at coordinate 77,219 of NZ_DAMDFR010000006.1, read as the reverse complement.
TGGACACCCTCGCCAGCATGCGCGGGTAGGTCAGCCACAGGTCTCCACCGGGCGTCTGGACCAGGCCATTGATCCGGCTGGCAGGTGTGATGTCGGGGGCCCAGGCCGTGACACCCCCCTTATCATCCAGGCGCGTCAGCCCAAAAGCCCCTGCCGCGTACAGATGGCCCTCCGACGCCTGCAGCGTCACCACTTTCGGCGGGCTGCCGCCAAAGCGCAGCGGTGTCGTTGACATGCGACCTGCTTCATACCGCATCAGTCGTTCGCCTGACTGAAATGCAATGCCGCCGCTGGGGGTGGACGTCAGCGTCGTAGGGTAGGTCGCGGCATCGCCGTCAGCATCGAACACCTTCTGCCACTGTCCTTTGCGCAGCACATGCACGCCACCGCCAGCGGACGACATCCAGAAGCCGCTCTCGGCGTCGAAGGCGCAGTCATAGGCGATGTTGTGGCGGGCTTCCAGATCAGGACGTTGCAGCCGCCGCAGCGGAGTCCGTTCTGACCAGACAAGCACCTCGTTGCGCAGCACGACCCAGACGCTTCCCTGTGCAGATTCGCAAATCGCCTCAGGCTCGATGATGTTCTCGATGATGCGCTCGGGAACCCCCTGCGCAGGTACGCGGAAAACGGTGTTCGCCTGTCCGATGTACACGGTCCCGTCGTGGCCTGCTAGCAACTTGTCCCCGAAGCGGGCAGGGGAGGCCAACGATGGCTCGCGGACGAAGGCCGCCTCTCTCAGACGATCCAGTCCGCCTTCCGTGCCAATCCAGAGATTGCCTTCGCGGTCCTCGAAGATGACGTGAACGATGTCGGAAGACAAACCCTCCTGGGTAGTGAAAGCCTCGGCGGGGGCCTGCAACTGGGACGCGCTGTTCACTGCTTGATAGCGGCGCACGCCCTGATAGCGCGTGACCACCCACAGGTTGCCCTTGCGGTCGAACACCGGCATGCCGCGAACATCCAGCTCGTCCGTGGGGTAGTGCGGGGAAGAGGCAGCAACCGCGCCGCGGCCGGGGTTTGACGGCAACGCATAGGTACCCGTGCGGTCCGACGCCCATATGTTGCCTTGCGAATCCCGCGAAAGGCGGGTGGGCAGCCCGGCGTTCAGAACATGGAATCGTTCCTCACCGGGCCGCAACCAGGCAGCCCCTTCGCTGGCGGATACCCACAGCGTGCCGTCGCCTGCCACCAGCACCTGTGACGCATTGCTTTCGGGCAGGCCATCGCGCGCGTCGAACACCCGGGTTGTGCCATCCTTCAGGCGAAGAACCTGCGCGTTGTAGTTGGCCGTCAATGCCCAGATGGTGCCGTCATCGCCCTCGGCCATGCTGACCACCCGGTCTGGGGCGGGGGGACCCTCCATCAGACGAAGTGTGCCGTTGCGGTAGACGCCAAGCCGGTGCGAGCTCTCAAAGCTGACCCAGATGTCGCCGGACCGGGTCGCCAGCAGGGCGCTGGGCGCGTCGTTCTTCAGGGGCGTCTCGGCGTCGATCCGCTCGAACCGGATGCCGTCAAAGCGGTACAAACCATCGCCCGTTGCCAGCCAGATGAAACCGTCCCGCCCCTGCACGATCGACACCACCGGAACCGGCGCGTCATTGCCCTCCAGCCAACGCTGATGCACATAGCCGCTCAAGCCGGATGCCTGGCCCGCGTGGGCACAGGCAGATACCAGCAGAAACAAGCTGAGTGTCAGGCGGAAAGGGAGCCACATCGTGCGGATCATACCCCCCGTTCAGATAGGCTGGCACCCTTCTTTCGAGTCTTGCCGCCCCTGCCTTTCGGGCTATCGTGGCGCATGACTGGATACGTTTACAGATTCCCCGGCGGCACCGCAGGCGTCGGCCTGGTATTCCTGCGCCTGGCAGGCGCTTTTTCACTCATCAGCACGATACTGGCGATGCAGTTGTCAGGTGCGGCCGCGCTGCTGGTGTGCATGCTTGCATCCGTGACTGCATTCGCACTGCTGGTCGGCCTGGTCACCACTGTCGCAGCGCTTGTTGCGTGCGGGCTTGCACTCCTTTCGCTGTTGCGGGTGCCACTGGCGGAGGTCTGGGCGGTACACCTGTGTGTGTTCATCGCCCTTGCCTTATTGGGGCCGGGCGCGCTTTCGCTGGATGCCCGGCTGCATGGCAGGCGCGTGGTGCACCTGCAGGCGCGGGCACCTGATGACGAGTGACAGGTCTGCCTGAAACTGCGTGTGCAGGATCAGTCCGACTCGACGTGCAGCGCCTCCACACTGTTGAGCTCTGGGCCGCCCCCCCGGTTTGCACTGCCCGCCGCGACCACCACGGATTCACCGTGACGCCCAGCCTGGAATCCGTGGCGACCTTGTTTCAGTGACGGCAGGGTGGTCCAGGCACCGGACGCGGGGTCGAGTGCTTCCACTTCGTCGTGCGCCTCGGTCTGGCTGCCGCTTTCGCCCCCCAGCACCAGCACCTTGCCGGCGGCCGCCACCGCCGACGTGCCGGCGCGCGGAGTCGGAATGGGCGAGGGCAGGGTGCGCCAGGTGTTGCTGGCAATGTCGTAGACATCCACCGGCTTCACCGTTCTGGAGAAGGACTCGCCGGTATTGTGCGAGGATTCGCGGCCTGCGGCTGCATAGACGCGACCGTTGACCACCACTGCGTGGAAGTGGTCCCGCGCATGCGGTGCGTCGGCAAGCACCTTCCATTCTCCTGTGGCGATGTTGAAGGCGTCGGCCCAGCGGACATAGCCGTTGTTGTGGCCCTTGGCGTTGCCGCCGACCACGTAGGCGGTGTCCCCGTTGAGCGCCACCCCCGCGGCACCACGGCGGCGTGCTTCGGGAATCTCCGCGCCCTGGGTCCAGCGATTTGTGCCCGGGTCATAGACCAGTACGTTTGGTAGCGGTGTTTCGTCCGGGAACCCGCCAGTAAAGCCTGTGATGATCAGCAGCTTGCCGGCATGGGCAATCGCTTGAGCGTGGTGAACCTCAAGCGGCGGTGCCGCCAGCGTGCGCCATGTGCGCATCTTCAAGTCCAGCGCCTGCAGGGCACGGTCGCCACGACCACCCATCACGTAAAGGTGGTCGCCGATGACGACCCCCGAACTTTCGTGTCGTCCCTGGGCGCTGCCGGTGGTTTGCAGCGTCTGCCAACCGGAAACAGATGTCTCGGAATTGCTTGCGGATGCGGTGCCTACCGCTGCGCTGAGTACCAGGCCGATAGCAATCGCACGACAGGAAAGGCGCGGGCTCCGGAACAAGTGATAGGTACGACGCGTCATGCTCAAGTCTCCTGCAGATCGGGCTGGCTACCCGCATCATCGCCTATAGCGACACAATGTGTCGTCATTGGCAGTTAACACTCCTCCTGCCGGCCAGCGCCCAGAACCTGTGATAACGTCGGTAACTATTCCGGCTCCCGTAATACAAGACGATCAGGGTACATCCATGCGCAGACTCCCCGTGCAGATGGCAGCAGTGACCAGTTTGGCGTTGGGTGCCTGCGCTGCCAACGGGGGCGCGGCACCCGCAACGACACAGATCCAGGAGAGTGCGCCCATGGCAAACGCGCGATACACCTACCCGGAGACGCCCGTCCTGACGAGCGGAGAACTGGCCCCGGAAGGCGATCCCGCCAAGGCGGCAACGATGAACTACAAGCAGCCAACCTGGCCTTTGCGCTTTGAGGAACACGGATTCAGTGCCCGCTGCTACGACACGCAGAGCTGCAAAGTTGTCTACGCGGAGGTCCATCACGGCGACCCGAAGCCTTCACCGCCTGCTTCCACTTATGGATTGGGCTATCTGGACAAGTGGACCAGTGGCCATGGAGGAATACGTAACTTCCCGCCGCCGGCCAAGGTGACCTGGACCTCAAAGGACGGTAGCGAGCATGACGCAGAGATTGATATCGGCACGCTGTTCGAGGATCAGCTGATTCGGCACTTTGTGCCAAAGGAAGAGCTAAAAGACGTGCCCAACGGAAAGATTCCGGTTAATCCGGACATCCTTCTGGAGGTCAACGACCGGACCATCCGCGTGTACATGAGGGCCTACGTGCCCACTAAACACCTGCAGATTCCAGGCAACCCACATAGCGCACGGCGCGACGATCTGGTGCTGGTCAAGACCTACACGTACTGAGCAAAGGGAGCGTTGCCATGGGAAATGTTGGCGCAGGCAGCGGCAGTCGTCCGGCCACCGCAGATGATTTGAACAGGGAACTAGAGCTGCATCGGCAGCTTGGCGCGCTTGCCGTCCCGATCCTGCAGCGCCGCGACGACCCGCATCAACACCTGTTCTTTGCTTTTCTGGATGGAACCGGCCAGGATCTGAACAACCCAAAGCTGGGCGATCCCACCACGATTGGCTTGGCTTTCCAACAGGCAGAACGTCTCGAGCGCGATCCCGGGAACCGCCTTGGCGCTCACTACTCCAAGGGTATCGGTACACAATCCGATGCGATAGGGCGCGCAATAGACGGGGCCTTCGCACACTCATACCGCGATGGGATCGAGAAGGCATACCTCGCGCTGGCGAACAGAAGCGCAGTCTGGATGAGGGACGATCCGCAGGCTGAAATCAGCGTGGTCGGTGCCGGTTACAGCCGAGGCGCGGTTCAGACGCCAGGCCTGCTGCGCCTGGTGGACAAATATGGCATCGCGAATCCAGACAGCCTTGCGTTCGGATCTGACAGAGACGGAAACATCACCGTTGTTTCAGAACTGCCTCCGTTGGTCGCACCAGGAAAGGTGGCGCAGGCAGCACTGCTGCTCGACCCCGTCGCCACCCACATGCCAGCGAACTACGACGCCCGCCTGCCACCCAGCGTCATTTCCCGCGTCTCCATTCTCGCTGCCGATGAGCGGCGCGAACTGTTCCCGCATCAGACCATCAACGATCCTGGCATCACGGCAGATCGCCTAGCCATCAACGCGACGGCACCGGGCGGCCACTCCAACGTGGGCGGTGGCAACAAGGAGCCCGGGCTGGAGATTCTTACCGGCAACGCGGCCTTCGACTACCTCAATCAGCTGAGCGACCGCCCGCTGTTCGAGAAGCGCCCCGTGCCCACGGATCTTTCGTCGGTCACCGTGTATCAGGCCGGCGGTGCCACCGCCGTGTTCGGATTGAAGCTGGATAACGATGGCCAGCGCAACCTCCGCGACGAGCTGGCCAGCTGCAAAATTGTCGACCCCTGTCGAGATTCCGAGCCGGTCGATCAGAAGCTGGCGTCGCAATTCGAGTACCGTTCCATTCCGGTCGATGCAATCGAGCGGGCACAACTGCAGGCACTGGTCCAGCAGGCCCTGCAGCGCGATATGGCCAGGACTGCGCCGCCACGTCCCAGTCCGGACTCGCCCGAGCATCCCAGCCATTCGTCGCTTCTACGCATCCGAGAAGGGGTTCAGATCGCCGAACGTAGCGGGCAGATCAGTTTTGCCAGCGACACCGAACGTGAGCAGTTCAGCCGCTCCGCCTTGGCCAGCATGAAGGACAGCCGCGACATATCTTGGGTAGACGCCGTGGTTGTCGGCACCAAGGGCTATGCGTTCCTGGTCGAGAACGGCAGCAACGCGCACGATCAGCGCCGGGTACCGTTTGATATCGAGCAGGCCAAACACATGCCGCTGGCCATTTCCGACCAGATACTGGAGAGAGCAGGGCAGGATGCCAACCTGCAGCAGGACCAGCAGCGGCAGCAGGGACAGGCTCGAGACGCGATAGAACCCGCAATGGGTGGCATGGCGCGTTAGCTGCGGGCCGAGGCGGGCCAACAACGCAGGTGGCTGTGCCTCTGCTGGTCGCCCTGGGCGGGAGCCTGATGGCCCTATCTTTGTGGCGATGCTACCGCGCCGTACCGTAGAGCCGGGCTTGCCCGGCTGGCAGGTGATGCATCGCCTTCAGCCGGGCAAGCCCGGCTCTACGAATCACATGCTTCACGGCATATCGTTCCGGTATTGAATGGGAATCTTCACAACGCTGCATTGAAGATCTTTTCGGCCTTCTCAATCGCTGCCTGATGCGTCGCCTTCCTATCAGCTCGCCCCTCACACAACGGGCCCGCTCGCTCGCGCCCCAGCTCCGTACATTCGGACAAAAAGTCGTAATGCCCCACAGCAGGCAGCAACTGCAGGCGAGCCTTGGAATTTTCAGCCGCGATTACCTTGCTGTTCGTAGCAGGTGAGGCGACCGTATCGGCTTCGCCCACCAGCACATGCACCGGCACATCCAGCTTCGCCAATTCAGCAGGATCAAACGCCTGCACAATCGCCGGTGCCATCAGGAACACCGCACGCACGTTCGGAATGCGTCGGTCTTCCCCTGACTTGGCCACCCAAGGCACCATCTGCGGTGCAGCCGCCAACGCCATCCGCCGTTCAAAGGTGAACTCAGGATTCTCAAGCTGCGGCGCGCAGACGCCATCCTTCGGATTCGCATCGCAGAAGGCCACCAGCCGCGCCATGTCCGGCCGAGCACCGGCCGCCACCAGCGCGGTGTAGCCGCCGGCGGAATAACCCACCAGTCCCAGCCGCGTGGCATCGACATGCGCGGCGAGCCTGGAATGGGCCTGCACAGCGGTCCAGGCAACGGCCAGATCATCAGCCCGGTTCCACATCAGAATGCTGCCAGCAGCGGTCATCGCATCCATGCCGTTGTTTCCAGGATGATCCACCGCCACCACCACATAACCCGCACGGGCCAAGGCGGTACCAAACCAGCCCATCATGCGCGCAGTGCCGCCGTTACCGTGCGACAACAGCAGCACCGGCCAGCGCCCCGCTGCAACCGGCGCATCCGCAGCCGAAGATCCAACCTCAAACAGCGGATTCCCCGGCGGCCCGATCGTGATCGCCGCTTCCTTCGCTCCAGCCTGTGCCGGGTACCACACCGTGTAGCGCACCTGGTCACTGCGCTCCGCATCACGAATCGCAGCACTAGGCGTATGCGCCACACCATGAACCTCACCCACCACGTGCCCGCTGGATGCCATGGAACCCGTAGAGCCGGGCTCTGCCCGGCTGCTCTTCGCGACACCAATCGGCCCAACCAAGCAACCCAACACCGCAAAAAAAGCCGCAATCATCCGCACAGAATCTCTCCCAGAAGTCAGCCCATCTCACCCAACGGCAACCAGATCTCCACCCCACCTTTCCCGCTGCGGTCATCAAACCGCGCGTCATACCGCTCGAAGTCCGGCGCATCCGCCAGGGTCAACCCAGACCCGGGGAGGAAATCATTCAACAACCAGAACCACGTCTCCCGAATGGCAGAAATATGCCCGGCATGCCAAGCCACCAGATACTCGCCACCCGGAACGGTCACCGCCCCCCAGGCCGCAGGCACCGCCGCGCTGGCCCCGATCTCCATCCCGGCAATGTAATCAAACGCCCCCTCAGCATCCCGGTTGCAGCACACCCCATACGCAATGTCCCGCCCGAGCTCCCGGGTCAACGCCAACTGCTGCCACTGCGAGGGAATCGAAGCCACCGTGGCAGCCGTATGCCGCGCGCACACGCCCGCCACCCGGAATCCCGCCACCCGTCGGCGCACGGGCTCAAGCTCACAAGGCAGGGCAGGGGCATCCAACCGGATCGCCTCCACCAGCCCCAGCCCGGCCAGCCCCTCGCGCCGCACCTGCTCAGGCGCACGCTTGAACTGCTCGGTAAAGGCATGGGTAAAGGCGGCATGCGAGGCGTAGCCCGCCCCCAACGCCACGTCCAGAATGGCCGTACCGCCACTCGCCAGGGTGCGGGCCGCCTCGGTCAGCCGACGCCCCCGCAGGTATCGCGCCATCGACGTGCCGGTACTGACCTGGAACAGCCGGGACAGATGAAACGGCGAAAGCTCAACCGCGGCCGCAATCTGGGCCAGCGAGGGATTCTCGGCAAAGTGGCTCTCGATATACCAAAGGGCCTTGCGCGCCGCACCCATGACGCCTGCTCCGTGTCGTTGACTGATCACAAGCGTAGCGCAGGGGCAGAGAGGGCGTTTGCGGAATCTTGCTGCGTCTTCACCCGGCCCGGACAGCCAACTTCCTAGTGTTCAACCAGCCATCCACTTCGAGGATCCGTCCATGGGCCTGAGTCTTCTGTTCGCTGCCGTAGGTGCGCCCGGGTCCTTCTGGGACTCGCCCAGCAACGTTGCTGCGGTGATCTGGCTGGGCTTTGGCATCGCCGCCATCGCATTGGCGTTTGGCCTGGCCAAGGTATTCCACCGCTTCAACGGGGTGGCGTGGCTGGTGCTCGGCGCAGGCGCACTGATCAGCCTGTACGGCCTGTGGCTGATGCTGGCCTGATTCATTGATTCATATCTCACGCGCATGACTGATATCCAGCTGATGCGCTGTTTCTATTAGTCGCCACGGGATAGTTTTGGGTCCAACTCTGGACCCAGGAAACTGCCCGATGAGGTACGCTTTGAAGGCTGCTGCGCTGGCGACCGCGCTCGGCCTTGCCGCCGGCAGTGCATCTGCCGCCGACTACCGGCTCAACTCCTTCACCCTGGCCTACGAAGGCGCGCTCACCGAGAACGCGCCGGGCGAGGTCAACATCCAGCCGGTCACCTACGATCTGGATGGTGTCCGCATTGCGGCCAACGTGTACACCCCGGCCAACTACGCAGCAACGAGGAAGTACGCAGCCATCGTGGTCGCCCACCCCAACGGCGGGGTGAAAGAGCAGGTCGCCGGCCTGTACGCGCAGAGACTGGCCGAGCTGGGCTACATCGCCATCGCCGCCGATGCGGCTTACCAGGGCGGCAGCGGCGGTGAGCCGCGCAACGTGGACATGCCCGTGCATCGCATCGAAGACATCCATGGCATGGCGGACTACCTTTCCACCTACCCGGGCGTGGACGCCGAACGCATCGGCCTGCTCGGCATCTGCGGCGGTGGTGGCTACGCCTTGGCGGCCGCCCAGACCGACAAGCGCTTCAAGGCCGTGGCCACGCTGAGCATGTTCAATTCCGGCCGCGTGCGCCGCAACGGCTATCAGGACACCCAGCTGGACACGATCCAGCAGCGCCTGCAGCGGGCATCGGCCGCACGCGCACAGCAGGCCGCCGGCGGCGAGGTGCTGTACTCCGGCGACGCCAACCTCAGCGACGAACAGATCGCCAAGCTGCCGTTCGATCTGTACCGGCAGGGCTACGAGTACTACTGGAAGACCCATGCCCATCCCGGGTCCACGTTCCGTTACACCACCAGCAGCCTGCTGGACCTGATGCGCTTCGATGCCACCGAGCAGATGGCACTGATCAACCAGCCGCTGCTGATGATCGCCGGCAGCAAGGCCGACAGCCTGTACATGACCGTGGCCGCCTACGCCGCCGCCGCCGGCACCACGGACAAGGAAATGGCACTGATTGATGGTGCCACCCACATCGAAACCTATTGGGTGCCGAAATACGTGGACGCCGCCGTGGCCAAACTCACCCCGTTCTACGCAAGGACCCTGCAATGACTGCACGCCGTACCAGATCCGCCAGCAACGCATTGCTGGGCGCCGCGCTGTCCATGGCCGCTCCGTTTGCAGGCGCCGCCGAAACCCCAAGCCAACAGATCACGCGGGCGGGCACGCAGGCGACCACGATCGGACCTGCCGCCAACTTCACCGGCAAGGTACAGGTGGACCCGCTGTTCCCGGCCGATGCCGAGGTGGCAGCCTCATCTGCTTATGTGACCTTCGAGCCCGGCGCGCGTTCGGCCTGGCATACCCACCCGGCAGGCCAGCGGCTGGTGGTGACCTCCGGCGTTGGCCTGACCCAGGAATGGGGCAAGCCGGCACAGCAGATTCAAGCCGGTGACGTGGTGGTCTGCCCGGCGGGCGTAAAGCACTGGCACGGCGCTGCGCCGCACAGCGCCATGACCCACCTCACCGTGACCGGCGTGGCCGACGGCAAGGCGGTGACGTGGATGGAGCAGGTCAGTGAGACCGAGTACACCGAGGCCGCTGCCAGCGTCGAGGCCGATGTGCCCGGCCCTCTGACGGCCAGACAGCAGTCCATTCCGTTGATCGCCGCTGCAGCCGCCACCAGCAACCTGCCTCAATTGAACGCGGCGTTGAATCGCGGGCTGGATAGCGGGCTGACGGTCAGTGAGGCGAAGGAAGTACTGGTGCAGATGTACGCCTACAGCGGCTTCCCGAAAAGCCTCAATGCGCTGACCGAGCTGATGAAAGTGGTCGAAGACCGGAAGGCGAGGGGCGTGGCCACCGACCCCGGTCAGCCGCCCACGGGTGAGGTGCCGGTGGGCGAGGCCCTGCGCCGGGTCGGCACCGCCAACCAGACCCGCATCTCCGGTGCGCCGGTGAAGGGTCCGGTGATGGACTTCGCCGCCATCATCAACCAGTACCTGCAGACCCACCTGTTCGGCGACATCTTCGAACGAGACAACCTGGACTGGCAGAGCCGCGAGCTGGCCACGGTGGGCGCACTCGCGGCCATGCCGGGCGTGGAGTCGCAACTGCGCTCGCACATGGCCGCCAGCCAACGCGTGGGATTGAGTCGCGCGCAGTTGCAGCACGTGGCGCAGTTGCTGGCGAACAGCGGTGATACAGCTGCATCGGCCCGAGCACTGCACGCACTTGAACAGACCCCGCAGATCTCGCTGTGAGACTTACCCCGTGTAACGCAGCGCATCCCGCAGCAGGGTAAACGCCGGCGACGACTGCCGGCGGCTGGGGTAATACAGGTGATAGCCGGGGAAGGGCGCGCACCAGTCCTGCAGCACCTGCACCAATGCGCCCGCCTGCACGTGGGGGCGCACGAGGTCCTCGGGCATGTACGCCAGGCCCAGCCCTTCAAGCGCCGCACCCAGACGCATGGCAATGTTGTTGAACACCAGCTGGCCTTCCACCCGTACCTTCAACTCCTGACCCTTCTTCTCGAACTCCCAGACGTAGATGCCGCCATAGGTGGGCAGGCGAATGGTGATGCAGTTGTGCTGGGTAAGATCGTGCGGCGACTTCGGTTTCGGGTGGCGTTCGAAATAAGCCGGCGAACCGACCACCGCCATGCGCAGCTCCGGGCCCACGCGCACGGCGATCATGTCCTTGGCCACCTGTTCGCCCAGGCGGATGCCGGCGTCATAGCCTTCGGCCACGATGTCGGTGAACCCGTAATCGACAGTGACCTCGATGTGGAGGTCCGGGTACTGAGGCAGCAGCTTGCCCAGTACCGGCTGCATCACGGTAAGCGCCGAGTGCTCGCCGGCGGTGATGCGGATACGCCCGGCCGGCTTGTCACGGAACGCATTGAGCTGGGCCAGCTCGGTGTCGATCTCCTCGAAGCGCGGGGCGATCACGTTCAATAGCTGCTCGCCGGCTTCGGTGGGGGACACGCTGCGGGTAGTGCGGGCGAGCAGGCGCACGCCCAGGCGCTCTTCCAGCTGACGCATGGACCGGCTCAGGGCCGGCTGGGACATGCCCAGCTGGGCGGCGGCGCGGGTAAAACTGCGTTCGCGTGCCACCAGCACGAAGATGGCCAGCTGGTCGTAATTCTCAATGCCCATTGATGCGCCCCGGATATAAACGGTGTCCGATTATGCACCGCGTAGAGCCGGGCTTGCCCGGCTAGCTCCGTGTAGAACCGGGCAAGCCCGGCCAGCGGGGCAAGCCCCGCTCTACGTGGTGCACGCCCAGCGCCTTATGCGCTGGAAGCGACATAGGTGCCTGCCCGGCCACCACGTGTACTGCATGCTGCACCGCGAAACGGAAAACGTGATGTAAGTCCCCATGAATAGCGCTGTTTCGATCCCATTCGGCGGATATGGATTGTTTGCGACAACGCCGCCGTAGCTGTTCCCAGTCGATTGGAGCATTTCGAATTCCGCTATCCTCGCATCTGTCGCATGGTGTGCTCCGGGTGTCAGAACCCGGTAACGGTTTGCATGTTGGACGACTTGTGTCGGGAGGGTGACGAAATACAACACCCTCGCGGAAATACGTCGCACCGTATCCGTTACCACGGTTCTGAACCTCCCGGCTCCCTCGCCATCCTGGCGGGGGAGCAGCACAAGTGGAGAACCATGATGGACAACGACTGGGCCAACCTGACCGACGAGCAGCGGGCCTTCCGCCGGCGCTTCTGGCGCGCACCGAAAAGCGTAATGATCAACGCACTTCACCATGAAGGCATGGAGGAGACCTATCCCGGCTGCCCGAGCGTGCCGTGCATGAAAACGCGCGGGCTGTGGATTCGTGACCTCGGCGTGGAGCCGGGGCGACGGATGTATCTGGGCACCGGGCAGGAGCTGATCCTGCTGGCGGCGAATCCCTCGCCGGAAGCACTGTCGAAGGTGGTGGTGCGGTTTCAGGGAACGGGTGATCGCTGGAAGCTGATCCCGGCCAGCTGACGATACGGCACCGATGAGTGGGGCGGTGGCGCCGCCGCCCCAAAGGAATGCACGAAACGCAATTGCTCTATGCCTGGGTCGCCGTAGTCGCGACCCCGGAGAGCCACGTCCTGCGTGGCTGAAAACCCCGTCGCACGCCTGTTCTCAATGACTTCGCCAAACTCGTGCGAAGGTTGTGGCAGTGATAACAACACCTCATCGCGAAATTGGGTCGGCGTGAGGATTCGCGCACGGCCGATGTGCCCCATCTGCAGAATTCCAGCCCGGTGATCTCCAGTCACGAGGTAATCCGCCTCTCCTTCGAGCGCCATGGCCAAGAGGAAGGCATCATCGGGGTCATCTGTTTCCGCCAGATGGTTCAGTCGATCCAGAACAACTGCCCTACGTAGATGGTTGATCATGGCACCCACCTTGGCAGGTCGGAGGGTAGCCTGAAACTTTGCGTATCGGCTCGCTCTTCGGATCTCATCGAGTTGTATCCGGGACGTGACTACCTCAAAGCGCGAGGCACGCCACGCGCGATAGATCACACCCGGGGAACCTTTGTTCGAAATCAGGGCACTGAAGAGGATATTGCTATCCAGCACAACGCGCATCAGCGCTTACGTGCCCAAGCAAGTGCCTCATCAACAGCATTGGCGACTTCCGCCTCGGTCAAATGCGCGTTGGCGGCTTTGGCTTGTTCCGCGCTCAAATCAAAGATGTATGCGCGAACGGCCTCTTCAATGAAGCGTGAGAGATCGCCTTTCCGGCCGCCGCCCTGGCTAGCCAGGAACATTCGCAGTGATTGGTCAATGTCGGCCGAAACAGCAATGTTCCAACGAACGGTACCCATGGTGACTTCCGGAGCTAGGTGTATGTCTGTGTATACGCCCATGTTTTTTACCCCGCAATGGCGGCTGTCGCTAACGCCTTCATTCCCAGGGCAGGGGTGCGCGTCGGACGCTGAAGCATCGGAAGTTATGGGCGATTATGAGAGAAATCATAATTATGATTTTCTTCATAAAGATCCATAACACCTGTGCCGGGCTGAGCCCGCCTGCAACCAGGAGCTCGTAGAGCCGGGCTTGCCCGGCTGCTTTTCACAATCCCCAGAGACTGCCATACTCACGCGTATGGTCAACACCAGGCGCAACCTCCCATGGCAAAGCAAAGCACCCTGAACCTCTGGACCCGCCTCTCCGGCACAGCCCCCGGCCGCTGGCTGTTCTCCCAGCTCCTGTGCTTCAAAGCCCCTTACTTCCGCTCCATCGCCCCCAGATTCAAAGAACTGGCCCCGGGCCATTGCGTCGTTCACGTCCGCAAGCGCCGCGCCGTGCTCAACCACATCGGTACCGTCCACGCCATCGCCATGTGCAACGCGGCCGAACTGGCGGGTGGGGTGATGACGGAAGTGACCATCCCGGACAGTGTGCGGTGGATTCCGCGCGGCATGACCGTGGAGTACCTGAAGAAGGCCACCACAAGCGTGACGGCAACCGCACGTCCTATGAACCCGGCGTTCGACTGGGCGGTGGCGGGTGAGTATCCGGTTGAGGTTGCCGTTACGGATGCCGGCGGAGAAGCTGTATTCAAGGCCGTCATCGCAATGTGGGTGTCGCCCAAGAAGTAGAGCCGGGCTTGCCCGGCTGCTCTTCGCGGGGTCTCCATGAAAGCAGCCGGGCAAGCCCGGCTCTACAATGGGCCATCATTCGACGTAGAAGCGCCTGTGCAATCACCTGTCAAAGACTCCCTCGACAACGGGATCAACGAGTACTACTCCAAAAACTTCGCCGGCCTGGACCTGTCATCGCAATTCTTAGAGCGCCTTGAATTCGAGGCGTGCAGCTTCGTCAACTGCGACTTCTCGGATGCAACGATCCGCAACTCCCGCTTCCTCGAATGCGATTTCACCGAATGCACGCTCAACAACGTCAAGTTGCCTTCCACCCGTCTCAGAAGCGTTACCTTCGAGCGCTGCAGGCTGGTTGACGTCAACTGGACCACTCTGGAGTGGTCTCGCCTGAGCACTTCCGCCGAACTCACGCTCCGCGATTGCGTGCTGACCGATTCCTCATTCCATGGTTTGGCCATGAACGAAATGGTGATGCAGAGCTGCAAGGCTCACGGCGTGGATTTCAGGGAAGCCAAGTTGCGGAAGGCTGACCTGTCCTTCACAGATTTCACGGACGCCCAGTTCGGCCGCACGGATCTGACCGATGCGGACTTCACCGAAGCCACAGGTTTCGATATTGACGTGCTTAACAATGTGATGACCCGCTCCAAGTTCAGTCGCCACGAAGCGGCACGACTGCTGAGCGGCCTGGACATCGAAGTTGTCGACTAAGCCGAACACCCGTAGAGCCGGGCTTGCCCGGCTGCTCCTCGCGTGCCCATCCTGAAAGCAGCCGGGCAAGCCCGGCTCTACGACAGGATATCCGCGGGATATCAATTCGTCAGATCCGCTTCACCGCCGGCGGCTGCCAGCTCCCCCCGGTGACTTCCGGCTTTCCCCAGTAAGCGCGAATGTAAAGCGAGAAGTCCCCGTCAGGCGCGGGCAACCAGTTGTTCTGCTTCTCCTCGCCCGGCGACTTTGCACCGACGTACAGGGTCAACGAGCCATCCTCATTGCGCTTCAGGTTCTTGTTCTTGGTACCAAGCGAGTAGCGCTTGAGCTCATTGGGGTGGAACAGATGCTTGTCGTTGTAGAGCGTCAGTGACCAGAATCCATTCACCGGCGGCTCCTGACCGGCCGCAAAGGTAACCGAGTAGTTCGCACTTCCGGACAGCTGCTTGCCGTCGCCATCGACGTCCGTGTAGAAATACTGGGTTTCGTTGGGACGATTGTCGAACATGTTCGACTTCGACGTACCGGTGCGGTTGAAGTAGTCCAAGCCGGATTGCGCGTTGTTGACCGAACGGTTCCAGTTGTTGCCGGCGGGCTTCCCGTTGTGCTTCCACTGGAAGAACGACTTGATGACCTCGTCTTCCGTCTGCTGTGCAACTTTGTCCAACTGCTGGCGGATGAGCGGATCCTTGTCGGCGGCCGCCATCAGGGCCTGGAACTGTGCATACAGAGCTTCCTCACCCGGCAGCGGTGGCACAATCTCCAGAACCTTGCCGAACTGACTCTTGTCGAAGAACTTCTCCGGAATCACCCACTTGGTCTCGCCATCACTTTTCGGACCTGGCTTGGGGATTATCGGCGCCGTCGCCCAGTCGATGGTCTTCATCTTGCCGTCGAACTGCGACAGCGGATAAGCGACCACCTGATTGATCAGCGGCTGAATGGCCTTTCTGTCTTCGTCGGTGTCGTCCTGGAAGATGCGCGGAATCGCATTGGCCAGCTCGGTGGCGCTGCGCGCCACGGCGGTGATGCCTTCCGGAACTTCCCCCTTCCAGTTGGGGCCGACCAACAGATAGAAGCCGGGCTTGCTGCCGTAAGGCTGACCGACCTCACCGAACTGATTGGTCCGCGCATCATAAAGCGCGTACACCCAGAAGCGATCGCCGAAGTCCGGCACCTGGATCACCACCGGCTTCTCGTCCAGCGAGAAGAAG
The DNA here is from genome assembly GCF_032103445.1 of Stenotrophomonas sp. Classification (GTDB taxonomy): domain Bacteria; phylum Pseudomonadota; class Gammaproteobacteria; order Xanthomonadales; family Xanthomonadaceae; genus Stenotrophomonas. The sequence continues at coordinate 61,359 of NZ_DAMDFR010000006.1, read as the reverse complement.
CCCAGTCCGTACACGACATCCTGGTTGGGACAGGTCACGAACGTCTCGGCCGGGTCAATGTAATCATGCAGCATGCCGACCTGGCCGCGTGGCGCGGCGGGCAGGACGCCGTCGAGCAGACCGGGATGTGGTGCCTGCGTGATCGCAGCGCGACGGTTGATCTGATTGACCATCGGCCACCCCCACACATAGGCCATCTGGCCGATGGTTCGGATGTAACCTTCGGAAAGTACGGCATCCTTGTCCGGCAAAGCGAGGTTTGTCGTGGCGGCAGCGGGCGTTGACATGGCGGTTCCTTGGGCGGCGGGGGCACGCGTGGCCGCAGCGGGGGGAGAGGGGGGAACGCTTTCGGCGGGCTCCCTCTTACAAGCGGCCAGCAGGCAGAGCGCTAGTACGCACAAAGCGGTACGGGTCATCGGCAGCATCTCCTTGCACAGGGCTTATTTGATCTTCACCAGGTCATCGGGCTTCCACGATTGATCAAAGAAGGTCACTCCCGTGCCATACAACCGTACCGCCGCAAGGAAATTGCGTTCGGGTACTGTCTGGATCCAGTTGCTCTCCGGTGCCTTGTCCGGCCGTGTCGGACCAAACCAGAGATCAATTGACCCGTCTTTATTGCGGGCAACAGACTCATCGAGGCTGTTGATTGACGGCAGCAACTGCGGTGCGCCGGTCATTGTTCCATCGGTGATGTTGTAAGCCGTGACCGCCCAGAAAAGCGATGCGGGTGGGTCGGGCGGCAAATGGAGGTGATAGTGGTTGCTGCCATCCAGGAACTCGCCCTTGTTGTCCTGGGTGGTGAAAGGATATTTTGAACCCGCCCCAAGCGTCCGCATCACCATCGCCGAGGCCGACGAGAACGCGATCTGGAAATAGCAGGCGCGCTGGTCGATGTCCATGTAGCCGTCCTGCAGCCATTCGGACGTGCCGGATGCCCATGTGTTCTGGTACTGGCGATCGTCGTAGTACCGCTCGCGTTTGTCTTGCCGGCCCAGCTGGCGTCGCGCCAGGATCATGCGCGGCGCGACCTGAACTGCTTTGGCCAGCATCTCTTTCTGCTGTTTGTCCGGCGAGAAAGGTTTGCCTTTGATGATCCCGATCGACGCCAGCACGCCGCTGGTTTCGGCGGGAACTGCTGAAGCGGGTTCGTAATCCACGAACTCCTTCAGCTTCTTCCAGAAGTCCATGTCTACTGGATACATCATGTTGACCTGCTTGCCGGAGCCGTTGGGGAACTTCATAGGCTTGACGTTCTTCTCCTCCTCCCAAAGCGGGTACACACGGGTCTGCTCCGCAGCAGCTACCGCCTTGGCTGTTTCTGGGCCATCGGCACCGGGTGACATGATGGTGCGGAAGAACAGCAGCACCTGGTAGGTCGAAGAACGGAAAGTGAAGTATCCCTGTGGTTCGGGGCCGTCATAATCCGGCGGCAGCAGCAGATAGAGGCCGCCGCGTGCGCGATCGGGGCCAATCAGTCCCACGTCGGTGATGGTGCGCTGGAAAAAGTCGGTGAACATGCCAATGACGTTTCCGGGAGCGGCCACCACCAGCGGACCGCTCTCTTTGAGATCCAGGTAGCTCATCGAATAGATCACGTCGGCATTGGGCGTGGGCACCCAGCAGCGACTGTCCATCCGGTCCTTCCAGATGGGAAGGACGTGATTGCCACCTCCAAAGGCCGCCTCCGATCCGTCACGCATGCCAATGGTGTTCAGCACCGGTAACATCACCATGTAGGCGTAGATCGCCCGCTGGTAGTACAGCTCTTCCAGCAGGTCCTTGGCCTCGCCCGGATCCAACCAGCGCCCGTTGTTGATCTGCTCGACCAGTGGCGGGGCCTTGCCTTGCGACCCAGTACGCGAGGAGGACTGCTTCCTGTTCATGCGCGGCTCTCAGAGTGACGGAGATCGCTGGCCAAAGGGCAAGCTCAGAAGAAGTGTGGCCCGCGCCCCTCCCACTGTGCATGCGCTATTTCACGCAAGCCAGGCCAGTATTTGTACTTAGCGCGTACTACATACTCTCGCGCCCCCGGTAGAGCCGGGCTTGCCCGGCGGCCTTCAGGTCTCCGACAGCAATACCCCTTGCACAGCCTCCACCAGCAGGACCCGGGCGGAAGGGTGGGACGGTAATAGCTTCTTTTGCACGTTTCTTATCCGTGAGAGGTACGAGCTGTTCTCAGCCCAGACATTCCTTGATCAGCTCCGGGGTGCCGAGCACTTTGGCCGCACCAGAGCGCTCAATCACCTGCAACGCCGCATCGCGCCGCTCCGGCAGCGCCGCCACGGCCTGCTTCGCGACCACGGTCCTGTACTCGCGTGAGTTGGCGTCCAGTGCGGTGGCGAGCACGCAGGAATCCAGCGCCATGCCGCATAGAACCAGCTGGTTGACCTTGAGCTTGGCAAGCAGGATGGCAAGCGGCGTGGCGAGAAAGGCAGAGTGCTTGGGCTTCAATACAAAGTAGTGACCCGCGCCCGGGCCGAGATGCTTCACCACCTCGGCAGAACTGCCGCCGTTATGACGGCAGTCCCTTACCAGCTGCGGAAAGTCCCGCTGCCAGTCGCGATGATCAGCAGCGCGGTTCTGGACGCCATGGTGCTTTCAGGCTCAAGCCGCCTGGACAGCCTTGGCGTTGCCACCGCTCTTGGCGAGGATGGTCAGCTTCTCGTCGGTGGCCTTTTCTTCCTGCAGGGTTTCCAGCAGGAGCGGAAGCGCGTCCTTGTAGCCCAGCTGCTTGGCAAGCGCGGCGATGGTGCCATAGGAGGCAATTTCGTAATGCTCGACCTTCTGCGCGCCACCAATCAATGCGGCATCGCGGACCGGGCCTTCCTCGATGGAATCGATGACTTCCTTGCCTTCTTCCACCAGGCCTTCCATCGCGGCGCACTTGATGCGCTTGAGGCGGATGCCCAGGATTTCCACCACCTGGTCAATGCGCTCGATCTGCCCTTGGGTTTCTTCCAGATGGGTTTCGAAGGCCGTGGCAAGATCCGGGTTGGAGGATGCACGGGCCAGGCGGGGCAGGGCCTTGGTGAGCTGCTTTTCAGCGCTGTAGATATCGGAGAGTTCGTGGATGAACAGGTCTTCTGCGGTCTTGATGGCCATGAAAGGCGCTCCCTCTAAAGTGAGTGGATAACCTAGCGCGGCCGGCGTAGTGCGAAGGGCTAGACGGAGTGAAAACAAAATCGAATAACGCGCAAAGGTAATCGCACCGCATTTACATAAACTATTCATGTATTGAGCAGCGCAGCTAGACCCCATCCACGGCAAACGCTGCATGCACAAGGGCAAGATGACTCAAGCCCTGGGGGGTATTGCCGAGGCCTTGTTCGGTGAATGGATCCCACATCTCCGGCATGAGCCCGACATCGTTCCGCACCCGGGCCAGCAGGCTGCTGAACAGTCGGCCGGCTTCCTCCGTGTCGCCCAGCAGCCCGTATGCTTCCACCATCCAGAACGCGCAGCTGATGAACGCGCCCTCGCAGTCACGCATTCCGCTGTACCGCCACAACAGATCGCCGCTTTCGTCGGACAGTTCGCGGCGAATGGCCTCGCGTGTGGAAATGTAGCGTTCGCGTCGCGCTTCGGCCAAGCCAAACCGCGAGGCGAGCATCAGGCTGGCATCGAGGCGATCGCTGCCGGAGTACATCACGTAAGCCTGTCGCGCTTCGTCCCAGCAATGCACATCAATCCATTCCAGAATGCGGTCGCGCTCTCTCTGCCAGCCGGGTAGCCGTGCCGTGGTGATATGCCCGGCCTCGGCCAGTTCGCAGGCGCGGCGGAGCGCCATCCAGCATTCCACCTTGGACATGGTGTAGTGCTGCAGCTCTTCCAGCTCCCAGAAGCCACTATCCTTACGCATCCAGCTGTCCGCGCACTCGTCGGCCAGCTCGAACAACAACCGGGCGGTGGTGGGGTCGAGGATGTGCCCCGCCTCCAGCATGCGGCTGGCCATTTCCAGCACGTCCCCGTAAGCGCAGGTCTGCAGCTGGTCGGTAGCGGTGTTGCCGATCCGCACCGGCTGGCTGTTGCGGTAGCCGGGCACGTCGATGAAGCGCTCCTCGTCCACGCGCTCCCCCCGAAGAGTGAAGCACGGGGCCAGGCCCGGCCTGTGCTTGCCGATGGTGGTCATCAGCCAGCTGAAGCCAGCCTTGGCGTCGGGCAGGGCACCTACGCGCAGGAAGGTTTTGATGACATAGGCCGCGTCGCGCACCCAGGCAAACCGGTAATCCCAGTTCTTGTCGCCGCCGATGCGCTCAGGAAGGGAGGCACTCACGGCCGCAGCGATGGCACCGGTGGGCGAAAACCACAGGAACTTCAAGGCAAGCGCCGAGCGGATCACCTCTGCGCGACGACTTGCATCGCAGTGCAGGTCATCAACCCACTGGTGCCATTCCCGGTCCGAGCGGTCGATGCGTGTATCGATCTCCTCCAGGGGCGGCACCGGCAGAACCTCGTCCTGGGAAGCCAGCAGCGCGACAACCTCGCGGTCGCCCGCATGCAGGGTGAGATGCCCGCGGACTTCGCGGTCATCGCATTGGGTGATCTCGGTCTGCGCGGGGTAACGCAGCATCGTCATCACCGGGCCGGCGTGGTGCACACGGCCGTTGGGCGTGTCGCTCATCCACGGCGAGCAGGTGCCAGCGCGTGTTCCCGGCTTGTACACCAGGTCAAAGGTGACCTGACCCTCAAGACCCTCCACCCGCCGCGCCAGCTCCGACCACGGCAATCGACCGGCGGGACCGCTGTTGAGGGATTCCGTAACCAGGGCGGTCCCGCTGGTCGTGCACACCCGTGTTTCCAGCACGTTGCTGGCTTCGCGGTAGTGTCGCTGCACGGTTACCAGCTCACGCGCCTCCAATACGAAACGGCCGCCGTTCGGCGCGTCAAGCATCCGATCCAATAGAGGCGGCGCGTCCATGCAAGGTGCGCACCACCAGTCGATGCTGCCATCGGGAGCAATGAGCGCGCTGGAGCGCCCATCACCGATGGCGGCGTACGAATCGATGGGGACGTACCCGTCCTCGTCGCGCATAGGTCTCGCGCCTTCATCAACTTCAATCTGCGGCGTCACCACCGCTTACAGCGTGACCGCGCCACCGGACACCGTGAGCAGTGCACCGGAGGTGTAGCTGGCACTGTCAGCGGCCAGCATCACGTAAGCCGACGCAAGTTCCGCCGGCTGCCCAGGGCGCCCGAACGGCGTCTGGCTGCCAAACTGTTCCACTTCCTCGGCGGCCATGCCGGCGGGAATGAACGGGGTCCAGATCGGACCGGGCAGCACGGCGTTCACCCGGATGCCCTTTTCCGCGAGCAGGCCAGCCAGCCCGATCGTGAGGTTGGCGACCGCACCCTTGGTGGCCGAGTAGGGCAGTATGTTGGGAGTGGGCTTCTTGGAATTGACCGAGGCGGTGTTGATCACCGAGCCACCGTCCTGAAGATGTGGAACGCACAGGCGGGTGAGGTTGAAAACCGCATGCACGTTGGTATCGAAGGTCTTGCGCCAGTCGTCCAGGGTGATGTCGTCAAACGACTCGTAGTAGCGCTGATAGGCGGCGTTGTTGACCAGGATATCCAGCCCACCCAACTCGCCGGTGACCTTCTGGATCAGCGCCTTCGCCTCGGCGTCGTCGCTGATGTCGCAGGGACACAGCACGGCCTTCTGGCCCGCTTCCTCGATCAGCGAGGCAATGCTTTGGGCGTCCTTCTCCTCACCCTTCAGGAAGGCGATGGCTACATCCGCGCCTTCGCGCGCATAGGCAATGGCGACGGCTGCGCCGATGCCGCTGTCGCCACCGGTGATGAGCGCTTTCTTGCCTTTCAACAGCCCGTGGCCTACGTAACTCTTCTCGCCATGATCCGGGCGCGGCTCCATCTTGTCGGTCTTGCCCGGGAAAGACTGCTGCTGGGCTTTGAAGGGCGGCTTCGGGTAGTTGGGAACAGGCATCGTCTGGACCTCTGCGGTGAAAGTGAGGCCAGTGTGCGGGGCCGCAGGTAAATACTGCGGCCCGATGATGTAGATGCACCGTGCACGCAACGCGTGCCGGATTGTGGCGCTAGCGCCTGGATCGGCGAGCCTGCCCGCTACGTGACGCCCATTGTGTTATCAGCGCCGCACTGCCAACCGCGATGGCATCTTCCACTGCACCGGTACTGGTTTGTCCATAACGCGCTATCGCACGCATGCGAAGATTGAAGGTGAAATAGGCCATTCCTACTGCAGTAGCAGCACCCAGTACCGCGCCCAGTTTGCGCTGGCGGTAAGGGGCCAATGCGGCACCGGCAATCACTCCGGTCCCGACCCGCGCGACCATTCCAGCGGGAACGATGCGGTCCGGCGCGGACTTCATCTTGTCGCCCGCCAGTTCGCCGCCGGCCAATGCAAGCATGGCGGCTGAGGCCAGTTTGTTGCCAAGCAGGCGCGGGGCACCGTTGTCAGCAGGCAGATTGCCGCTGCGGGCCGCATTGGTCACCGCGGCGAGCGGGGTCATGGCACGCATGCCTGCCACCGCACCCATCAGAATGGAGTGAATCAGAGCCATGTCATTCTCCGTAAAGTCGAGGGCAAGGCCTCAGGGCTTGGGCGGACGTTCGTAGTCGTCAGGCTCGGCGGTGTGCTCGGCATCAGGCATATCCTTTTCCTTCCACTTCGCCTCGTCATTGCGCAGTTTGTCCGGTGTATGGGCTTTCTTCTGGTCGTCGACATCCGCGCCGGGGTTGAAAGGCAGTTTCTCGTTCATGTTCGCGATCCACATCTGGGGTTGTGGGCATGCTGCGCTCCCTGTCATGAGTGCCGGGTGTGGATGGAGTGCACAAATCCATTACACGACAGTCACTCTCACCGGACGCAAGTGGGGCTATTGCTTGTTCCACATGCCATAGCGAGGCTCCATCAATGCGAGCACTGACCTACCACGGAAGCAAAGATGTCCGCGTGGACACCGTCCCCGATCCCACGTTGGCCGCTGCGGATGATCTGATTCTGCGGGTCACCGCGACCGCTATCTGCGGCTCCGATCTCCACCTTTACCGCGGCAAGATTCCTGACCTGCATACGGGTGACGTGCTCGGTCACGAATTCATGGGCATCGTCGAGGAGGTCGGCAGCGGAATTACAGATCTGCGCCCGGGTGACCGTGTGGTGGTGCCGTTCGTGATTGCCTGCGGGGAATGCTTCCACTGTCGTCTGGCAGAGCATGCCGCCTGTGAGACCACCAATACCGGCAAGGGCGCGGCGGTGAACCAGAAGGGCATCCGCGCGCCGGCAGCGCTGTTCGGGTACAGCCATCTGTACGGCGGAGTATCCGGCGGCCAAGCTGAATACGTTCGTGTGCCGAAAGCCAACGTCGGTCCACTGAGAGTTCCCGATGCGCTGCCCGATGAGCAAGTGCTGTTCCTCTCGGACATTCTTCCCACTGGCTACCAGGCCGCCATCAACGCCGGGGTCAAGCCGGGTTCCACCGTGGCGATATTCGGTGCCGGGCCTGTCGGACTGATGAGCGCGGCATGCTGCCGCCTGCTGGGGGCCGAGACCATCTTCATGGTCGACCATCTGCCTTACCGGCTGGCCTTTGCCGCACAGACGTACGGCGTGACGCCGGTGGATTTCAGCAGGATTGATGACCCGGCGGAGTACATCGTCACCCAGACCAACGGGCGTGGTGTGGATGCTTCCATTGAAGCAGTGGGATTTGAAGCCGAAGGCAGCGCGTTGGAATCGGCGCTCACCACACTCAAGGTCGAAGGCAGTAGCGGCGTTGCGATTCGTCAGTGCATCGCCGCCACACGCCGCTGCGGCACGGTGAGCATCCCGGGTGTTTACGCCGGCTTCCTGCATGGGTTCCTGCTCGGTGATGCATTCGACAAGGGGCTCACTTTCAGGATGGGCCAGACCCACGTCCAAGCGCTGATGCCCGAGTTGCTGGACTACATCGGTGAGGGTGCCTTGGACCCGGGCGTGATCATCACCCATCGCCTGCCGCTGGCGGACGCTGTGCGTGGCTACGAGATATTCGACCGAAAGGAAGAGGATTGCCGGAAGGTAATCCTCACGCCCTGAGAGGGACGTCACCATGTCAGACCTTTTCAATCTGGGAATGCCGTGGTTTGAGTTCATCATCCGCGCCACAGCGGTCTATCTTGTGGTGTTCCTGCTCACCCGCATGAGCGGCAAGCGCTCCGTGGGTCAGCACACGCCTTTTGACATGTTGGTGATCGTACTGCTGGGCACGGCGGTGCAGAACTCGCTGATTGGCGAGGACACGTCGCTGCTGGGTGGTCTCATACTGGCGGCGACGTTGTTGCTGCTCAACTGGCTCATGGGTTTTGCCACTGCCCGAAGCAGAAAGCTTCACGCGTTGACTGAAGGCACGCCTGTGATGCTCGCGCGTGAAGGGAGGGTGTTCTGGGACCAGTTGCGCCGCTGCAACGTCTCACCAGAGGATCTTGACGTTGCGATGCGCAGTTCCGGATGCAAAGGGCATCACCAGATCTCGCTGGCGGTGCTCGAGACTTCCGGCGAAATCACCATCCTCAAGCAGGAACGGGCGTAAATGTGTTCATGGGAGGGTGCTCTACTGCACGCTGAGGTAACACCGTGCATGAATCTTCAGCGTATGGTGGAGTCATTGACTGAGGAGTTCTGATAATGCCGATCCGTGCCGTGGCGTACGTGAGTACCGCGTGCAGCGAAATAGCAGAGCATGATGCACCTGGGATCGGTTCTGGAAGGCTGGATGCGTTGGTGGAAGATGCGGCCCGCTTCAATCGCCAGGCGGGGGTTACGGGTGTGCTGCTGTTTGATGGCACGCGGTTCTTCCAGTACATGGAGGGGCCGGAAGATGGCCTTCACATCGTCTATGGGCGTGTACTCGGTGCGAGCAGTCATCGTGATGTGATCGAACTGCAGCGCGGTATTGTGGGCCGTCGGATGCTTCCATTCTGGCCGATGCGGTGGCTTCCGACTGACCGCGCCCAGGTTGGTGTGCTTGCCAAAGCAGACTGGACTGGCTTCAAGCAACGGGGCGACGCTGCAGCAATCAAGGCAACGGGAATGGATCTTGTAACCAGCGTTGTGGAACCCCATTTGCTGGCAGGGTAGAGCCGGGCTTGCCCGGCTGCTCTTCTCGGTTCAAAAGCAGCCGGGCAAGCCCGGCTCTACGAAAGCGGGTCATCCCGCATCGAAAGCGGGTCATCCCGCATCGGAAGCGGGTCATCCGGCATCAGAATCAGACGAATCGCAATGTTCAAGAAAAGTGCCTCATCTCGCCCCTCATCCGCAACTGGCTGCATCGAGGTCCGCGGTGCGCGCGAGCACAACCTCAAGGACGTGGATGTCTCCATCCCACGTGATGCGCTGGTTGTATTCTCAGGAATATCCGGTTCCGGAAAGTCATCGCTGGCCTTCGGCACCATCTTCGCCGAAGCGCAACGGCGCTACTTTGAATCCGTTGCCCCCTATGCCCGGCGCTTGATCGACCAGGCAGGCGTGCCGGATGTAGACGCGATTGAAGGCTTGCCACCGGCGGTCGCCCTTCAGCAGCAGCGCGGAGCCAGCAATGCGCGCTCATCGGTAGGCAGCGTCACCACGTTGTCCAGCCTTGTGCGCATGATGTATTCGCGCGCAGGAACATACCCGGCCAAGCAACCCATGCTTTACGCCGAGGACTTCTCACCCAATACGCCACAGGGCAGCTGCGGTACCTGCCACGGGCTTGGGTACATCTACGAGGTCACCGAAGCCCTGATGGTTCCGGATCCGTCGCTGAGCATCCGTGGACGTGCCATCGCCTCCTGGCCGCCGGCATGGCACGGGCAGAACCTGCGCGACATCCTGGTTACGCTGGGCTACGACATCGATGTGCCGTGGAAGAAACTGCCAAAGAAGGACAGGGAATGGATTCTGTTTACCGAGGAAACGCCGAGCGTCCCGGTGTATGCCGGATTCACGCCCGCCGAGACACGTGCCGCCCTCAAACGAAAGCTGGAGCCCAGCTACATGGGCACCTATACCGGTGCGCGTCGATACGTGCTGCACACGTTCGCAACCAGCCAGAGCGCGCTGATGAAGAAGCGCGTCTCCCGCTACATGGAGGGCAAGCTGTGTCCAGCCTGTCACGGAAAGCGGCTGAAACCAGAGGCCCTTTCGGTCACCTTTGCGGGCCTTGATATCGGTGAGTTCATGCGCCTGCCACTGGATCGACTGGCAGAGGTACTGAAACCCATCGCAGAAGGTGACTTCAGCGCGCATGGCCGGGGGCGGCGAACCTCATCTCTCACCGAAGAGAAACGCCTGGCTGCACAGCGCCTCGCCGACGGGGTCATGGCCCGTATAAGGCAGCTGCGAGACCTGGGGCTGGGGTATCTTTCGCTCGATCGCGCCACGCCGACGCTTTCCGCCGGAGAGTTGCAACGCCTACGACTTGCCACGCAGTTGAGCTCGCTTCTGTTCGGCGTTCTGTACGTGCTGGATGAGCCCTCAGCCGGTTTGCATCCCGCTGACAGCCAGGCGCTGTACGACGCCTTGGACCGGCTGCGCGACGGAGGGAACTCGGTATTCGTGGTCGAACATGATCTGGAGCTGATGCGCCGTGCGCAGTGGCTGGTGGATGTCGGTCCCGAGGCGGGCGAGCACGGCGGGAGCGTTCTCTACAGTGGTGAGCCCGAAGGTCTGCGTCAGGTAAAGACTTCGCGCACCGCCCGATATCTTTTCGGTCAGGTGCCCGCACCGTCCAGCCGGCAGCGCACCGCGCAAGCGTGGCTGGAGCTGAAGGACATCCACCGCCACAATCTGCAGGGTGTCGATGTGCAGGTGCCGCTTGGTCTGCTTACCGCCGTGACCGGCATATCGGGATCAGGCAAGTCCAGCTTGATGGCGCAGGCGCTGCCGGAGTTGATGCTGCTGCACCTGGGCCACGAACCCGTGGACGAGGCCGCCGACGGCCCGGCCGCGGAAGGGCCATCGGTAATCGAGGCGACGCGAGGTCAGCTGGCAGGCGATGTGGACGCCATCCAGCGGGTGGTGCAGGTGGATCAGAAGCCCATCGGCCGTACGCCCCGATCCAATCTGGCCACTTACACCGGGCTGTTCGACCATGTGCGAAAGCTGTTTGCGGCGACACCCGCTGCGCGCCGTCGCCGATTTGACGCGGGGCGCTTTTCATTCAATGTGGCCAAGGGAAGATGTGAGACCTGCGAGGGCGAGGGCTTCGTCAGCGTCGAGCTGCTGTTCATGCCCAGCGTCTACGCGCCATGCCCTACCTGCCACGGTGCACGCTACAACGAAGCCACGTTGAAAGTGCAGTGGAACGGCCGCAACATCGCCGAGGTCCTGCAGCTCACCGTCGACGAGGCGCATGCATTCTTCGTCGAAGAAGAAGCCATTGCCCGCCCGTTGCAGCTGCTGCAGGAGATCGGCCTGGGATACCTGAGGCTGGGCCAACCTGCTACTGAGCTTTCAGGCGGTGAAGCGCAGCGCATCAAGCTCGCCACCGAGCTGCAGCGCAGCCAGCGCGGGCGGACGCTGTACGTCCTGGACGAACCCACTACCGGCCTGCATGCGTCAGATGCGGACCGGTTGCTGGTACAGCTTCAGCGGCTGGTGGATGCAGGCAACACCGTGGTCATGATCGATCATGACATGCGGTCTGTCGCGCAGGCGGACTGGGTGATAGACGTCGGTCCCGGCGCAGGAGGCGAGGGCGGCACCATCGTGGCAACCGGAACGCCGCCTGAGGTCGCCCACGCGCCAGCAAGCAGGACAGCGCCTTTCCTTGCGCGCGAGCTGGGCATGGCCGCCCTTCGCGTCGGTGGGGCGCACTGAAAGATTGCGACTTACAACGCGCGCCGTGCTGCCGGGTCACACTGAAAAATGGCGACTTGCACCGCGCACCGCGCTGGCGGGTCGCACTGAAAAATGGCGACTTGCACCGTAGAGCCGGGCTTGCCCGGCTGCTCTTCGCTGGCCAATCCTGGCAACAGATTCCACTGTACAAGCAAGAAGCAGCCGGGCAAGCCCGGCTCTACGGAGGCACCTCGAGTAGGTGTAGTGGCAGAAGCTCCAACCGAGCATAACAAGCCCTTATAGATCCGATAAGACGCCATGGCATCAAGCGCAGCCCGAATGCACCTACGATTGCGAAGCGTCCACCAGACGTCCGCATCGACTCCAGGAGCAACGCGATGATCAAGAACGCCACCTGCTGGCCCAAGGCCCTGTTACTGGCTTGCCTACCGACTCTGGCTGGCGCATCAGAGTTACCTCCGCGTCTGCTTCTGGTGATCTCCAAGACAGACCACACGCTGCAGATGCGTGACGCTGACACTTTCGCGCTGATGCGTACCGCCGCGCTTGGACCAGATCCGCATGAGGTCACGGTGTCGCCGGACGGGCGCACCGCCTATGTGTCCAACCCCGGCTACGGCGCATTCCACCGCATCGATGAGATCGACCTGGATACCGGCCAGGCAAAGTCGCCGATCAACACCGCGCCACTGATGGGTCCGCACGGATTGGTCTTCGCACAGGATCGCCTGTGGTTCACGGCGCAGGGCTCCAAGGCCATCGCGCACCTTGACCCGAAAACGCATGTGATCGACTGGACGATGGGCACCGGCCAGGACACCACCCACCTGCTTCATGTATCCACAGGCGGCCAGCACGCGTACGCCAGCAACTCAGGCTCTGGCACGATCAGCCTGTTCGCGAGACAGCAGGTACCGCCGACCATCCCGCCCACCGGCGTGCTTCCGGCGGGTGCCCAGCCTCGGATGGACTGGGTGCACACCGTGGTGCCGACCGGGCCCGGTACTGAAGGCATGGATGTATCCCCCGACGAGCGCGAGCTGTGGACGGTGGGGCCGGACGGCACGCTGTACGTGGTCGACATCGCAGCAAAGCGCGTCGTCGCGAAGCTCGTCAGCGACCTGGACGGGGCGCACCGTTTGGCCTTCACTCCGGACGGTCGTCAGGTGATGGTGGTCAGCGTAAAGACCGGTGCGCTGGTCGTGTTCGACGCCGCAACGCGCAAGCCGGTCAAGCGCCTGCAGACTGGCCGTGGAGCTGGCATCTACATGGATGGGGCAGGGCACCGCGCGTTCGTATCCTGCACGCCCGACGGCTTCGTCGCGGTGATCGACCTGGCCACGCTAACGGAAACGGCGCGTATCGAGATAGCACGTCCCGACGGCGTAGCACTGGTAAACCGCGGGACGTGATCTACCTCGTAGAGCCGGGCTTGCCCGGCTGCTCTTCGCCGGCGAATGATAACGCCAGCCAGGCAATACAACTCACCCCCGCGATTTGGCAGCCCAAGCAGCCGCCACCAGTCCATCCAGCCAATCCTGATGCCCATTGATCATGGGATTGGGCTTGGCCACACGCAACGCCTCGGCGGGTTCCCCCTTCTGGGTTTCCTGCGTGAGGATTCGGACGCGGCCACCTTCAAGGTCCTCGACGATCCAGGCATGGTGCACGTCAAGCCGGTCAGCGGTACCCGGTTCGCCGGCCCACCCGTGCCACGCGATCCGGCCAGGCTGCCCGGCGGCGGGGGCATCGTACTCGACACATTGTGCTTCCACAGGGAAGCCGAACGTTTCAAAGTAGAAGCGATCGCCGTTCCGCAGCAGGGGGCCACCTTGGTCATGGAAGCGGACATTGGCGGAATTGCCGTAGTACGTCGGCCACATGCCGGGCTGCTCCAGAAGCGGCCAGACATCAGCTGCTTCCAGGCCGAGCACGATGATTTCGTTCGAGACGAAGTTTTCGGTGTAGCCGGGGACGTAGCCCTCCGGCCAGACAATGCTGTTCATTTTCATAGGACAAGCGCAATGAGAGGGGAGAAACCGCAGAGGTTAAGCGCTTCCACCCACGCATGCCCTGATGCAGACTTATCGAACGGATAAGACTTCCTTATGAAAAGAAGCGGGGAATATCTCGTAGAGCCGGGCTTGCCCGGCTGCTTCTTGCGTCAACGGAACAAGCCCGTGGCCTGGTGATTGCCCAGCGAAGAGCAGCCGGGCAAGCCCGGCTCTACGGTGCAAGGCCATCAACCACGCCAGCCCCAAGGTGTCACGCCATCAACCACACCCGCACCAGCGAAAGCAGCTTGTCCACATCCAGCGGCTTGGCAATGTAGTCATTCGCCCCCGCCTGGATGCACTGCTGCTGGTCATCCGGCATCGCCTTTGCCGTGAGCGCAATGATCGGCAGGTTGCGGAAGCGCGCATCCTGGCGGATCTCGCGGGTGGCAGTCAGGCCATCCTTGACCGGCATCATGATGTCCATCAACACCAGTTCGATGGCGTTCGGCCCATCGACGGCCGCCTTCAGCGCGTCAACCGCCTCCTGGCCATTACGCGCGATGGACACCTTGCAGCCCTGCGGCTCCAGCACGTTCATGAGCGCGTAGATATTGCGCACGTCATCCTCCACCACCAGCACCCGCTTGCCTTCCATCGCACTATCGCGACGCTGGGCGACGCGGATCATTCCCTGCTTGGATTCCGGCAGGTTGCTGACCACCTGGTGCAGGAACAGGGTGACCTCATCCAGCAGGCGCTCCGGCGAGCGGGCACCCTTGATGATGATCGAGCTGGAGTAGCGGCCCAGGCGCATCTCTTCGGCAGGCGACAGCACCCGGCCGGTGTAGACGATGATCGGGGGCAGGGCGTACGTGCTCTTCTCGCTGAGCAGTTCCAGCAGCTCGAAACCTGAAGCGTCGGGCAGGGTCAGGTCCAGCACCATGCAGTCGAAGGTGTGCTGCGAAAGTGCCTCCAGGCATTCCGATGCAGAGCCGGCACCCACCGTTTCCACATCGGCACCGGCCAACAGCTCACGCACGGCGTCCAGCTGGACGGCATCGTCTTCCACCACCAGCACCAGACGCGGTCGCTGCAGGAGGCGGCGCTCCAGCGAATCCAGCACGCCGGCCAGCTGCTCGCGCGTGGCCGGCTTGCCGAGATAGCCCACGGCACCCAGCGACAGCGCCTTGTGCGAGTGGTCCATCGCGGACACCACGTGGATGGGAATATGCCGGGTGCGCATGTCGTGCTTCAGGATATCCAGCACAGAAAGCCCCGACTGATCGGGCAGGCCGATGTCCAGCACGATGGCGTGCGGCAGTTCCGCACGGGTGGCCGCCAGCGCGTCGCGGGCGTTGTGCACCAGGTGCGCGCTGAAGCCCATTTCGGTGACGAGGTCGCGGACAATTTCGCCGAATGCGATGTCGTCCTCGACGATCAAAATCAGTCCGCGTCCGTTGTTGCGCGTGGCAACGGGCACCGGGCGGGTCTCCTGCGCCGGCACCGGAATGCGCTCTGCCAATGGGGCAACAGAGTGCTCTGTAGTGACCAGCCGACCTGCCACCAGCACCCGGAAGCAGCTGCCCTTGCCGAGCTCACTGTCCACGGCGATGTGGCCGCCCAGCAGTCGCGCCAGCTCCTGGGAAATGGACAGCCCCAGGCCGGTGCCACCGTAACGGCGACTGATCGAGCCGTCGGCCTGCTGAAACGCTTCGAAGATGCGCGTCTGTTGTTCCGGAGCGATACCGATGCCGGTGTCGGTCACCGAGAACACCACCAGGCCATCGCGCGCCGCCGACGCTGTCACGGAAACACCGCCGTTCTCGGTGAACTTGAGCGCGTTCGACAGCAGGTTTTTCAGAATTTGTTCGAGGCGCTGGCGGTCGGACTCGATCACCGGCGGACAGCCGTCGGCCACGGAGACGTTGAGGGTCAAACCCTTCTCGGCAGCAACCGGGCGGAGCAGGGTGGCAATGTCGGCCAGCAGCTTCTCCACGCTGAAGGCCTCGGCATGCACCTGGATATGCCCGGCTTCGATCTTGGAAAGATCCAGAATCTCATTGATGAGATTCAGCAGATCCGAGCCCGAGGAATGAATGGTGCGCGCGAACTTCACCTGTTCTTCGGTCAGGTTGCCGTCGCGGTTGTCACCCAGCAGCTTGGAAAGGATCAACGCAGAGTTCAGCGGCGTGCGCAGCTCGTGCGACATGTTGGCCAGGAACTCGGACTTGTACTGGCTGGCGCGCTGCACCTTGTTGGCTTCGGCCACGATGCCGGCATTGGCGCGGGCGAGCTTGTCGCGCTCTTCCTCCAGCTGCAGGGACTGGTCGAACAGCTGATTGTTGGTTTGTTCCAGTTCCGCCTGCTGTTCCTCCAGCTCATGCTGGGAAGCGCGCAGGGCACGGCTGTGCTCCTCCAGCTCTTCGTTGGACACCCGCAGCTCCTCGCTCTGCACCTGCAGGGCTTCGGATTGCGCCTGGGTCTGGGCGAGCAGTTCGGACAGCTTGGCCCGGTAGGCGGCCGAGCGCAGTGCGACAGCCAGGTCACCGGAGGCCAGCTCCAGCAGTTCGATGACCTCGCTGGGCACTGCGCCGAAGAAGCCGAGTTCTATTACCCCGGTCACTTCGCCTTCGTGCAGGGCAGGGGCGATGACCAGATGGCGGGGCTGGCTTTGACCGAGGCCCGAGCCGACCGTGAAGTAGCCGGCTGGAACGTCCGAGACCAGCAGCACGCGCTTCTCGTCCACGGCGCGGCCCAGCAGGGACTCGGCCGGGCGCACCGCGCCGCCTTCGATGATGTCGACCACCGAAGTGGTACCCACCGCACCGATGCGCTGGAAGCCGGCGTCCGTTGGGACGAACAGCATGCCGGCTTCGGCACCGGTGTAGCGGGTCAGGAAGCCGAGGCTGGTCTTGGCCAGCACGTCGTTGTCCAGATCGCCGCCGGTAGCCGTGGTCAACTCCAGCCGGCCCTGCTGCAGCCAGGCGCTGCGGTCGCGGGCCCGGGCATGGCGACGCAGCAGGAAGGCGATAAGAGTGGTCAGGATGATGCCCAGCACGGCGGTGGCCGCGCCGGTGGTGAGCGCTGCGCGGTACGCCGCGTCCATCTCGGCAAGGCGTTCGGCGCGCTTGTCCAGTTCGATGGTGCGCATGGCAGTCAGGCGGGCCCGGATGTCGTCCATGGCGGCCTTGCCGCGATTGGAGTTGACCACGGTCAAGGCGGCTTCGAACCCCTGGGTGCGCCGGAGTTCGATGGTTTCGTGCAGCTCTTCCAGCTTGGCCTGAACTCCCCGGGCCAACAGCTTCAGTCGTTCGGTCTGGGCCGGGTCATACCCCAGCGCCCGCTCCATGGCCTGCAGCTGGGCGGTGGCGTCCCGGAGTGCAGTCTCGTAGGGCTCCAGATAGGCTTCATTGCCGGTGAGCAGGTAGCCGCGCTGGCCGGTCTCGGCATCCTGGACCGCTGAAAGCACGTCACTCAGGGCAGTCATCGTCTCCTGGGAGCGGATGACCTCGGCGCTGCCTTCCCGGATGGTGTTGATGTTCTTGCTGGCCAGGAAGCCGCTGCCGAGAAAGAACAGCATGACCCCCAGCAGTGGCCAAAGCGTCCGGAAGGCAGCTCCGGCATTGGGGGAATCAAAGCGGGGCTTACGCGAAGCGGTCATGGGTAGCCAGCAGGGTGGACGCAACAGCCCAGCGTAGCATGTGGGCCGGGCTGCGCCATCGGCTTCCCTTCGCAAACGCCCGGTCACTTTGGGCAACCTCGCAAACCACCCACGACCTCGGACGTAGAGCCGGGCTTGCCCGGCTGCTTTTCGCCGCCTAGAGCAGCCGGGCAAGCCCGGCTCTACAAAAGCACCGCGCCGCCCCCCTGTAGAGCCACGCCACGCGTGGCTTCGCGGCGCCGGTCAAACCTGCGTCAAACCACCATCAACCGTCAGCTCCGCACCGGTGATGTAAGACGCATCCTCCGACGCCAGGAACGACATCGCCTTGGCAATCTCATCCGGGCTACCACCACGACCCAGCGGAGCCTTCTGCGCAATATCAGCCAGGTAAGCACTGATGTCCGCGTCGCTCATGCCAAGCTCGGACTTGTAAGCCGGCGTAACCACCACGCCAGGTGCCACAAGATTGACCCGGATATCCCGACCCTTGAGGTCAGACGCCCAGGTCCGCACAAACGAACGCAGCGCCGCCTTCGTGGCCGCATACACACCGAAGGCGGGCACGCCCTGATTGGCCGCGATGGAACCCGTCACCACCACGGCACCGCCAGCCGTCATCAGCGGCAACGCCTTCTGCACAGTAAACAAGGTGCCCTTTACGTTGATGCCGAAGTACTTGTCGAAGCCCGCTTCCGTGATGCCATCAAGCGGAGTGAATTCACCGCCGCCGGCGTTGGCAATAAGGATGTCCAGTCGACCGTGCGCTGCATGGATGGTCTCCATCAGGGTATCCAGGTCTGCAGCCACCGCGATGTCACCGCGGACGGCAACCGCACCATGCCCGATCTCGGCGACGGCGCGATCCAGCTCCGGCTGGCGGCGCCCGCTGATGACGACCTTTGCCCCTTCGAGCGCAAGCCGCTTGGCCGTGGCCAGGCCGATGCCCGAGCTTCCACCGGTAACAAGGGCGATCTTGCCGGCGTGTTTGGTGGTGTGGATGTTGACGAGTTCCTGGGTTTGCATGTCTTTGCCTTGAGTGGACGGCGAATGCCGCGATGGGTGCCACTCTATTGGGGTGCCATTCGGAGATAAATACAGGTTTCGTTGATTCTTTATTTCCCGGGGTGAATAATAAGCTACCCACCCGGAGCCCGGCATGGACCACTTACAGGCAATACGCGCCTTCGCCCGTGTCGTGGAGACAGGCGGCTTCAATCGCGCAGCGGAATCGTTGCAGATGCCCAATGCCACCTTGAGCAAGTCGATCACCGCGCTGGAGAAGCACCTTGGGGTCAAGCTCCTGGAGCGCAGCACGCGCCGGGTAAGCGTCAGCAACGACGGGGCTGCGTACTACGAGCGCATCCGTCACCTACTCACGGAATTGGATGATGTCGAAGCCACCCTGGGGCGCGCGCAACGCAGCCCCAAGGGCAAGTTGCGTGTGGACACCGGCGGCTCAACCGCCAGCGGGCTGCTGATTCCGGCACTGCCCGAGTTCCGCGCCCGCTATCCGGACATCCAGGTGCATCTGGGCGTGACCGACCGGACCGTGGATGTCATCGGGGAGAACATCGACTGTGCCATCCGCAGTACTGCGGACGACGGTGCGCTGATCTCGCGCAGAATCGGTCGCCTGGACTGGACTACCTGCGCCAGCCCGGAGTATCTCGAACGCTACGGGGTACCGACGCACCCGGAGCAGTTGCTTGAACCTCGATTCCCGGTAGTCGGGTACTTTTCCGCACACACGGGCAGGGCACCGCCGCTGCACTTCCTGGACGACGGGGTGCCGCTGGAAGTCGCGCCCGAGTGTGCGGTCATGGTCAATGAAAGCAACGCCCATCTGGCGACGGGACTGGTCGGACTTGGCGTGATTCATACACTGGATTTCATGGTGCGGCCGGCCATTGATCGCGGCGAGCTGGTGCCTGTGCTGCAGGAATGGCGGCCGGCACCACTGGACGTGTACATCGCCTATGCCCCGAGCCGTCAGCTCAGCACCAAGGTGCGTGTGTTCGTGGAGTGGGTGAGCGAACTCTACGCGCGGGTTGAACAGGCGCAATCTGCTCCGTAGAGCCGGGCTTGCCCGGCTGCTTTTCGCCGAAGGATCCCCACGCCACGCCCCTCAAGACCGCCAAGAGCAGCCGGGCAAGCCCGGCTCTACTTTTTGGCACAGTTCCGTATTGACAACCTCTTCCCCACAACCGCACTCTCCGCCCGTGCGCAGCACTGCCACACCCTCGGCCTACACCCCAAAAACGCATGGATCGCCCGCTATGAGTCTTGGCTATATCTACGCAGTCTATGCAGGCAACATGATCCTCTGCGGCATGTTCGGCAGCTTCACACGCCTGCGGGTTGCGGCACTCCGGACTTCAACTGAATCCATTGACAGCCCTAATCGCTGGACGCGAGGGGCAACCCGCTATCTATTCTTTCAAGTTTGGCTGCTCTTCAGCTCCGGGCTTTCGCTCCTCTATGCAATGCCATTGATCAATGCACTTGCGGCGATGTCAGTGCCGAAGCCACTGTGGATGGGGATCTACCTGCTGTCATGCGTCCCGCTGGCGGTCCTGCTCTATCGCTGGGACCTGCGCATCGTACGGCGCGCGGACGCCCGCAAGCTGGCGGGCAGGGAAGCTTTTCGAAAGCGCTGGCTTGACCGTTAGGCGTGGCTCACCGGAACACTGAGCTGCTTACTGTAGAGCCACGCCATGCGTGGCTGCACACCCAACCGAAAGCCAGACAAACCCGACCGCCGCTAATCCATCAGCTGATCACCGCAGTACCACGGCACCGCGGATACGTACTGCACCCGTAAAACCGCTCCCCGGTCTGCCCATTGGTTCTTTGCACAAGCACACTCCCACATCGCGGGCAGGAATGCACTGGAACGGAAGCATCACCTTCTGGCGCAAACACCGGATCGACTCGACGCGTGCCTTCAGAGTTGGCAGTGCGTGATTGCTGCGCCATCTGAATCATCCTCAGCAACGCCTCGCCACTAATCAGCTCAACCGGCTTCCCCGCCGCAAATGCCTGAGCGTCGCGCGTGAAACTACCGATACCCACAATCATCACTTCATCCGCACCGTGGTGAGCTAGCAGGCCCACCATCTCGCGTACAACGCTGACGCCGATCTGTCGCCGCCGCCATTGCTTGCATTGAACGAGCACCTTGCGGCCCTGCTTCCGCAGAATCAGGTCAACACCACCATCGGCACCACCCAGGCCCGTTTCCTCCACGCTGTACCCGTGTTGCCGGAACGCCTCGCCAACCAGCATTTCGAACTCATGCCAACTGCGAGACGCGAGGCTTTCCAACGAACTGGTGGCTTCCAGCAGGCGGCGGCGACGGCGTGCACCGAGGTAGGAGGCGAGGGCAGCTATCCAGCAGAAAGCCAGGAATACCCAAGCCAAGGGCGAAAGCGCTTCGCCCAACTCACTCCCCATGCCATGCGTCAGCTGTCCGCCACGAGAGAACCACCATGCCGGCAGGTATCGAATGGCGAGGAAGCCAAACACGCCGGCGAGAATGCCTGCAGGCCACGGAAGACCGGCAAGTACCGAGAATCCATTCCTGCTGCTTCTACGCGCCATGCGAATCCTTCCATTGACGAGGGCAAGATAGCGGAATGCAGGAGTGCTGTCAGCGGGCGGTAGTTGAGCAGCCGGGCAAGCCCGGCTCTACGAGAAGCGCCGCACCGTCTAAGCAGGCGGCCGCTGCGCCACCCAACCCCGGAAGCTCAGCGCAGCGTAAAACAGCTCCACCTCCACAAACCCAGCCGCCTCAAGCAACGCCACCTCATCTTCCGCGGAAAGCGCCGGTAGTTTGGCTGCCATCGCAGCAATCCCCAGCTCATCCTGTTCGCTCACCACACCGCTTGCCGAAGCAAAAGCAGCAGAGCGACGAAGCCAATGCAGGCTCTCTTCGGGCGCATAGCTGTGGTGGGCGACCACCAACACACCGCCGGGCTTCAACCGTTGGAACAGCTCCCGCAGTGTCCTTAGCCGTGCCTCACGGTCGAGAAAGTGAAGTGTCAGCAAGCAGGTAGCCCCATCGAACTCACGAAGCGGTGCGTCCTCGATAAATCCCTCCACCAGCTCAACGCGCGAAGCCTCGGACCCCAGCGTCTCCCGAGCAAGCGCAAGCATGGGCAAGGAGGGGTCCACGCCGACAAAGCGCCAGCCAGGATGCGCCTGGGCAAAGGCGCTGAGCTCCAAGCCGCCGCCTGCACCTAGAACCAGCACCTCGCCATCCGCCGGGACGGATTCGGTAAGCAGCACGTGGGTCATGCGGTGGAGGGCAGCCATTCCAGGCACCTTGGCCTGGGCGGTCTCTTGATAGCGGCTGACGGCGGTGGCGTCTTGGAACGTGGACATGGGGCTCGGTAAAAGGTGCGACGCCCAATATGTAACACACAACGTTACATATGGCGTAGAGCCGGGCTTGCCCGGCTGCTTTCCGCGCATGATTCCCCAGATCACGCCATCTAAAAGCCCCAAAGCAGCCGGGCAAGCCCGGCTCTACATCCGTGATTGCGCCTCTTCCGCCGCCATCTGCGCCTCTTCCTTCGCGTCGTTCACAGAAGCCGCTTCCTGCCCTTCAAACGTATCCTCAAACGACCGCGCAGACGCCCGCGAAAAACGAATCTCACTACGGGGCAGGGCATTCACCACCCCATGCCGCTTGAACGCACTGTCCAGCTCCCACAGATACGCCGCCCGCACAGCCGAGTTCCGCCGCGACGCCGCCTCGGTCAGCCACACGGCGAGGATGTAGTCCATCGAACTCCCTTCGCCGCCCATCAGCCAAAGCTGCGGCCGCTTCGGCCCGGACGAAGCAAGGGTAAAGGGCACCTGCAGCGCCGCGTCCAACGCGGCCTTCTTCACCAGTTCCTTGTCCACATCCAGATCCACCGAGAACGCGATCCGGATCCTCCGGTTGAGCGAACCGTGCGTCCAGTTGACCAACCGCTTGGTCACGAATTCCGAGTTGGGAACCAGTACATCGATGTTGTCGTTGGTGGTGATCAGGGTGGAGCGGATATCGATGGACTTCACGACACCTCGTGTCTCCTTGTCCAGCTCGATGAAATCGCCCACTTTCAACGAGCGGTCGAACAGCAGGATCAGCCCGGACACGAAATTGCTGAAGATAGCCTGCATCCCAAAGCCCAAGCCCACGCCGATGGCCCCGGTGAACACCGCGAACTGGCTGAGCGGTACCCCCGCCACCTGAAGGGCCACCAGGGCACCAAAACCGAGAATCATGTAGTGCAGCAGCCGCGAGAACGTGTACAGCGTGGCCTGGTTGGCGTCCGGATGGCGGGCTCCATAGCGCCGGATACCGCGCCGGACCATGCTGGCAAGCAGCCAGGTGACCAGCAGCGCCACCAGGCCGGCGAGGGCGTCGCCCACGCTGACTCCCAGCCCGAGGAATGAAAGGGGCTCGAGTGCCAGGGCTTCTTTGATATCGCGGAGATCTGCCATCGTGGAGCCAGAGGTGGGGGAGGGGGGCCACCTGTGCGGTTCCACTTTCCGGCCGCCGATCTCATCGGTCCACCGTAGAACTACGGAGCCACCGGGTGGTTTGTACTGGTTGCCCCGAGTCTGCTTGCCCGCCGCTCGGTGAAATGATCGGCTTCGTAGAGCCGGGCTTGCCCGGCTGCTCTTCGCGGAAAACTCGACACGCGACCACATTCAAGGATGTCGTGGGTATCGGCGTGATGACCAGACCGGGGCGCTGGATGCCAAAAGCAGCCGGGCAAGCCCGGCTCTACGGCCTGTACTCCAGAGAACCTCCGCAGTCCGCTTCTCAATACCCGATCAACCCATCCAATGCTATTCTGACACCAAGGCGGCTATGGGGGTCCTTCCTTCTAACCTTCCTGAAATAGGGTCTCCGCTCTCCGCCTTTCTATTCTTCTCGCCATGCTCCAAATCCTTCTTCGTCGTAGATCGATGGTTGTGTTGGAGCCTGGTGATGGCGAAACACCCGTTGAGGTGGTTGCAACCATCCAGCGTAACCTGGCCGCTTATGGCTATGGCCTCGCGCCCGATCTGGAGGCGCGGGTAGGTTCACTGGGAGCCGATGAGGCAACCCGCTTCTATCGTCGCTTGCAGCGCGAGCTCAAGGAGATGCTGGGTGCCCATCGGGTCTTCAGCCCCCTGTATCCAGGTTTTCCTGCCCAGGTCATGGCCTTGGCCGAGGGAGAGCTCTATCTCAACGCGCTGAGGCACTATTGGGGTCAGGTTGATGAGCTTCCCGATGGTGAGCATCGCTCACCGTCGAAGGAGCAGCCAAAATTGCGGCCGCTGCGCCTCGGCACCAAGGATGACCTGACGGCCGTCTTCACCCGGCTGGCACAATCCAAGACCCCTTATTCGCAACAGGACCGCGAAGACGTTGCGAGCTTCATAGTGCAGTACGGCCAGTCCATCACCCGGCTGCTGCCGGAGATGATTGCCTGCAAGGAGAATCTTGCGGTCATCGCAGGCACGATGCTGCGGGAAGGACTCGATCCGGTTGAACTGGATCCGAGCATTCGAACCGCCACCGATGTTCTGCGCATCGCCGTGGCCATGAATGGCGGCGACGTGTCCTTGGCGCAGCCAGCAAAGTTTGGCCGGTTGCCGCGCTCCGTTCGTGCGCGCTTGTTGGGGTGGCTCGAACGCATGCCCTCAATCCTTGAGGACATGCAGCGCTGGGAGGGGCGCTGGATCCGCCTCGGCGAGCGCCTGCACCCCGGTGAGTACACGGGCCGTTTCCCGACGACCTCGGCGGCCTTCTCGGCATTGCGTAACGGCCGACGCGAGCGCGGATTCAACAGCCGTGTAGAAGTCGCGCTCGCGATGCCGAGCAGTGCACAACCGCAATCTGGGTGGGGAGATGGACCCTCAAGTGCGCTGGAGCTGTTGAAGTCGCGGCCGGGGGAGCTTGCGCGGCGTCTCGATTTGCTGCTGCGCCTTGGCGGCGGCAGCCAGGTGATGGAGGCGTTTGCCGCCGTGGCACCGAAGGTGTCCACCCCGGTGCTGCTGCAGGTGTTGACGCACTTCCGTCACCGAAATGATCCGGGGCTGCGCGTGTTCTTTCCGAAGGGGCAGGTGGCCAATGCCTTTGCGCGCGCAGACGCATTGCAGCCGCTCGATCCCAGTGCGATCTCGGATGTGGTTTCCATATGTGACCGAACGCTGGTCACCCGGTTCGCGACGCTGGCCCCGTTGGGCCGCTGCTACCTGGATCCAGCGCTGGTCCGCTATCTGGCACCGTTCTCACAGCGCTCCGCCTCGAAAGCTCTGCGCACGATTGTTCGCGGAAGCCGTGTGCCAATCGATGACTCGCCCACGCTCCGATTCTTCACCTGGTGGAGGAATGCGCGTGGCCGGGTAGACATTGACCTGTCTGCGGCCATGTACGCAGAAGATTACGGCTACGTAGACACGCTGGCCTATTACAATCTGCGCAACTTCGGCGCAGTTCACAGTGGCGACATTGTTGATGCACCTAAGGGGGCAAGCGAGTTCATCGACATAGACGTTGAGCGCTGCAAACGCCTTGGTGTGCGCTACATCGTTGTTTGCATCACTAATTTCACCGGCCAGGCCTTCTGTGATCTACCAGAGTGCTATGCAGGCTGGATGGCGCGGCACCATCCTGATTCCGGCGAGCCCTACGATCCTGCTACCGTAGTCGACCGTTTCGATGTGTCATCCGACACGCCGTTCTGCCTTCCCATGATCTTCGACCTCGAAGCGCGGGAGATGATCTGGGCCGATATCGCCTTGACGACCCGGCCACGCTGGCAGAACAACGTGCAGAACAATCTGGCAGGGGTGTCGCTGATGCTGCGGGCGCTCACCCAGCTGCGCAAGCTGGACCTGCATACGCTCTTTGATCTGCACATCCGGGCACGCGGTACTTTCGTGGAGGCACCGGAGAATGCAGACACCGTGTTTTCCGAACATTCCGGCATCACGCCCAGGGACCTAGAGCAGATTTCTGCCGAGTTTCTGTAACGCGCCAGCGACGTAACCGTCGCGCTCGAACCGCAAACGACGCGTTCGCGCCTCAAACGACGCCGCCCGAACCAGCAGCGTCGCACTCGCGCCGCAACCGACGCCGCTTGCGCCGCAACGTAGAGCCGGGCTTGCCCGGCTGCTCTTTGCAGAGAAGCCGTTATCACTACTTTTTCAAGCGCACCGCCGATTTTGAGCGCGTGTTCTGGGACTGGGACGCCCGACGCCAAGAGCAGCCGGGCAAGCCCGGCTCTACGAAATCCCAGCACCCCCACCTGTAGAGCCACGCCCTGCGTGGCTGAACAACCCTACGGCCTGAACTCCGGTGCCCGCCCGTAATCCTCCTCCCGGAACGGCTTGTCCCCGAACAGGAACCCGTAATAGAACCGCCGCAACTCCCCGTGATAGGCCCGAATACGGTCCTGATAGGCCAGATGCGCCTGCATATCCGTACCCGCCATCCGCGTCAGCGCCGCCTGCAGCCCAACCGGGGGCAGCAACCAGCCCAGCGAATTCGCCGCCTTCGTGCGCTTCTCGATCCCCTCGCGGTACGCCGCACTCATCGGAGCGACCGCATCATCCCCATTCTGGTGAAACGCCAGATACCACTTGTAATGGAACGCCGTACCCAGCGGTGCCGAGTCGCTCCATTCCGGATACTTCGCATAGAAGCGCTTCATGGTGTCCTCACGCGGAATATCCCACGCGCCGTTCACCGCCTCACGCTGGGCGCGCGCAATCTCGGCCCCTTGCTCCACCGGAATGGCCCGCTCGATCGCCACGTTAGACAGCGCCGGCAGCACCAGCGCCACGGTGACCCACACCGCCGCCAGCGTCGCAGCATTGGTGCTCGACGCCCAGCTGCGCCACGCCACCAGCAGTGCCACAGCCACCCAGAAGGCGAGGTAGGCCACCATCAGCGCCAGCACGCCAACCATCTGCAAGGTAGGCACACCCTGCTGGATCGCCACCACCGCAAACGGAACGCCGAGGCAAAGGCTCAAAGCGAGACCCCTCACCACCGCACGCCGTCCATACAGGCGGGTGAGCGAACCCGGCAGGCTGGCCAACGTCCGTTCCCGCCCAGACTCACGCTCAGCCGAGCGCAGGTCGTGGAACAGCACGATCACGAAAAGCGGGGCCAGGAAGGTGAGCAGGAAAGCGAAATCGAACCGCCCGGCCAAAGCCAGCTCCGGATTGAAGGCATCACCATCGTGGATCTGCGCTTCCAGCCCCAGTGCCCGCACGCGTAACACAAACGGAGCCACGTCACGCATGCCCACCGCCGCGAACGCCAGCGCTGACGGCGGGTTCCAGGTCGGGTGGAACGAGTAGTAAGCGGCCGTGCCAGCATCCTGCGACGCGCCATTCTTCGCGACCAATGCGGCCATGTCTTCGGCCTGCAGCCCGGCGATCCGGGCGATGGCCTCACGCTGACTGTCGATCCGCTGCACGCCGGAGATAAGGCTGGCCACGGTCAACGCCGCCAGCAACGCCAGGCCGGCCACGGCCACCTTGGAGCGCAGCAGCAGGGTCAATTCGCACTTCCACAGTTTCATCGCGCCACCTCCAGACGGCGGGCGCTCACGGCGAGCGCGAGCAGGGTGGCCAGCAGCCAGCCAAGAAGAATCAGCAGGCCCGGCAACAGGCTGTGCAACACGGTCGTCCACGCCGGCGGGCTGAACTGGAAGTGCGGAATCTCCTGCCAGTGGCTGCTATCCACGCGCTTGCGCTGGTCGGCACCGGCGTCCTTGGCGGTATCGTCGGCGTAGCTCACGCCATCGGCCTGGAGCTGGTTCAATTGCTGGACCAGGCGGTAACGGTGCGCTTCGGCTTGATCGAGGAATCGCAGGTGCGCGGAAAGATCCGTCGCGGCCGCCGCCATCGAAAGCTGACGCAGCGCGATGGACGGGCTGAGCAGCGCGAACCTGCCCACCAGCTCGTTCTGCTTGTGCTGCGCCTCGGCACTACGTCCGGCATAGTCGTTGAACAGGGCAGACGTTACCCGTTCGCCTTCCACCGCCAGCAAGCCTTTGTAGTTCACCGGCAGGTCTTCAATTCGCGACACACCATACTGTTCCAACACCTTCCGACGGAAAGCAGAGAAATAGGGATCATCTGCATCGTGGCTGTCGCCCAGCGCCCGCAGGTCACGACCGATGCCAACCTCGGTCTGCAGCCGGTCGGGCAGCGTGTAGGCCGCGTAGGCCACATCCGGTGCAACGCGCGGCACCAGAAGGGCAGAGACGGCCCACACCGCCACCAGCACCAGCAACGCATCGCGCCGGCGTGCGAGCAGCGCCGAGGCAGCAGCAATCACCGCACACCAGCTGCCCAGGTACAGCACATAGCCCATCATCAGCACGGACGCCACCACGCCGGAGGCTTCGGGTGCCGCCGCCAGCAGCGCCAGCCCGATGAACGCCGGCAGCATGAACACCAGCGACACCAGCCAAAGCGCAGCCAGCTTGCCGCCCACAATCGCGCGTAGCGACGCCCCCTGCAGCATCAACTGACGCAATGTGCCGCGCTCACGCTCCTGGGCAAGGACGCCGTGCCCGAGGAAGATCAACACCAGCGGTGCCAGGATCTGCAGCACAAAGGCCGGCGTGAGCTGACCGAAGCGGGTCAGGATCGAACTCTGCATCACATCACCGAAGTTGGCGGTGTTCTGCCGATGGCCCTCAAGGAACATGCTGCTACCGGTGAACGGATCCACCCCGGGATCAAACGCCGCCAGCGCGGAGGGAAGCCGATAGACAAAGTGGCCGTAGTGCACCACGCGATGCGGGTGCCGGTCCGGCTGGGCGTCAAACGCCTCCTGCGCCGCCGCCTGCTGCCGCTGCCGATACTCCGCCGCCGACTGCATATGGTGCGAAGACACCACCGTGGCCGCCACCGCCAGCAAGGTCAGCAGCACAATGCCCGCAACCGCCGTACGGTCCCGCAACATCGCACGCAGCTCATTGCGCATTACCAGAACCCAGGCGCTCACGGCGCGAGGCCTGGTCACCACGCCCTGCCTGGTCATGACGCAATGCCCTGTAGTGCCGGCCCATGGCCGGCAACCCCAGCCCTGCCAGAAAAAT
Organism: Stenotrophomonas sp.; assembly: GCF_032103445.1. Lineage (GTDB taxonomy): Bacteria > Pseudomonadota > Gammaproteobacteria > Xanthomonadales > Xanthomonadaceae > Stenotrophomonas. The sequence goes on along the minus strand of NZ_DAMDFR010000006.1, from coordinate 32,787 downwards.
GCGCATGCAAAGCAGGCAGATCAAACGAAGCCCGCACGGAGGCATAAGCAATAGACCCACGCTCCAACACCCCAATCCGGTCCGCAACCTCCACCGCCCCCATCAAATCATGCGTCACCATCAGCACCGCCGTACCCCGCGCCCGCACCGACTCAAGCAGCCCGTGGAAGTCCGCACTGGCACCCGGATCCAACCCAGAAGTGGGCTCATCCAGCAGCAACAACGGCACCTGCCGCATCAAAGCAATGGCAATCGCCACCTTCTGCCGCATACCCTTGGAGAACCGCCCAAGCCGCTGATGCCACGCCGCCTCCTGCAGCCCGGCAGCACGCAACGCCTCCACCAGCCCATCGCGGCTCACCGCAGTTCCACTGAGAGAAAGCAGGTAATCCGCGTTCTCCACCGCCGTCAGATGCTCATAAAGCGCGACGTTCTCCGGCAGATATGCCAGCTGGCTCCGGGCACGGGCCGGATCTTCCCAGGGCGTCACCCCGGCAACCCGGACCTCGCCAGCCTGAGGCTTCAGGAAGCCCAGCAACACCGAGAGGGTGGTGGACTTGCCAGCCCCATTACCGCCCAGCAGGGCATAGATGCTGCCGGGCTCAACCTGAAGGTTCAGGTCATTGATGACGGGCTTACCGGAAAACGCCACCTGCAGGGCGCGGACGTCGATGACGGGGGTAGGGGAGGTCAATGCGGCACTCGCGTGGGAAGGAGGGCCGAGCAGCCTATCACGTAATGTTATTGCATATCATTACAGTTACGACCCGGAACGTCTTTGGGCTCACCGTTGACACGCCGGCTTGTTAGCCGGAGCCGGCCGCCCTAACATCCAGGCGTATCAGGGGAAAGCCGGTCATCAACTCATTCACGCCGACGCCGCTTCGAGGCGAGGCTTAACTCAGGCGTTGGTTAGCAGATGAAAGTCATCTCCAATCTGATACTCGCCCTGGTTCTGATCACTCCCGGCGTCACGGCCTACGCTCACGAAAAGACGGGCGAATACTGCTCCGAGCTAAAAGGCTTCATGACATCGGTGAAGCCAGATGAGACACGGGAAATCACGTTGCGCACGTTCTGGGGTGCCCGTGAAGAAGGCGGCCAACTCGTGATGGGCTCAAAAACCTGTGAGCACAACGACTATGACCCCGGAAAAAAGCTGTGCGCCTACCTGATCGAGCACAGTTCCACGGAGTTTGCGGGTGCCAACGCCAAGCGCATTCTTAATTGCCTGGCTTCAAAGCCGGCGATAGGTAAGCACCTGGACATCCACAGTGGATCTTTCGCAACTACATTCGGCTCACAAGATCGTGGAGTCTTGGTAAATCTCGATCTTCTGCCAGACAAGGAGCCTGGAGAGATGGTTCTACGTCTGCAGGTACTTGGCTACTGAGCCGCTGCCTGGCAACTCATTCGAGTCATCACGATACCGGCACACGGTCACCGCCCCAAGAGCCCCAAAGGAATCACCCGCAATGGATATGCAGGTCGCCAACAGCGCACGACCTATCGCCCCGGCGCCCCAACCCGAACTGACCTTCTCCTGGCTGTACGAGCAGGTGCAGGCGCTCTCTTCGACGACGATCTATCCCAAAGCTTCGCGCGTGGAACGCGCATCCTTCTGGGTTGGTCTCGTGGCCACGGGCATTGGGCTCGCGATTGCCTCACTTCCGGAAATCATGCAGCCCGCGCTCTGGATGGTGACCGCACTTCGGCTATGCCTCGTCGTTGAGGTAGCTGGGTTTGTTCTCTCCTTTGCGCTGATGCTGAGCAGGGAAGGGCGCCAATACCGAAAGCCACGTCTTTCTCACGCTCATGAAATGGATGACGAGTTCAACCATTGGAGGAGACTGGTGGCTCTCCTGCGAGAGTTCCCGAAGACAGAGCGCCAGCAACGGCTTCGCTACGCCAGCCAGCTTCGAACAGGAATGATCGACCGCACCGGCCTGATGTACGGCGGACTCCAGAAGTTGGGGCCGTTCCCTGTACTGATTGCGCTTTACCTCCAATTTCGCAACTGGAAGTGGGGGGACTGGGCCGGTGGCTTCGATGTGAGTCTGGTTGCTGGGGTGCTGATCTTCGCGCTGGTACTGCTTTATGCAGTGGGCTGGCTTTTGATCGGCATGCGAATCCGTCTGGATACCTACGTGAGTCTCCTGGAAGCTTCCCTCGAAGACCAGCAGACCTGAACAGCCATCGGCCCACCGTAGAGCCGGGCAAGCCCGGCTCTACAAAGGCACCGCTCGGCCCAGAAGAAGCGCGTCTTCACTGAAGGCACCTCCACGCATGGCGCAATCCTCAGCCGCCCTCCACCGGCCGTCGCCGACTACCATGCCTGACCCTCACCCGCCGATCCTCAGTGGCAACACGCCGGGACGGGGCAGGGGCCAACTGCTCGCGCCGCTCCACCAGAAAATCCATCAAGGCCCGCACCTTCGCTGGCATCTGGGCCCGTGACGGGACGTAAAGGAAGAAGCCCGGGAACGGTCGGCACCACTGTGCCAGGACGCGCACAAGCGCGCCGCTGTCGAGGTGCTCGCGGACGCACAGGTCGATGTGACGGATCAGTCCCACGCCCTGCAGCGCCGCCCGCAGCATGCTGTCATCGTCATTGAACACTGCATTCCCCTGCGGCTCGAACACCAGCTTCCGTTCGGGGCCCTCGGGAGCGGTGAACGTCCAGTGGTCGATTGTGCCGCTGGACGTGAAACGGTAAGCCAGGCAGTTATGACCGATCAGATCCGCAGGGCTATCCGGCATGCCATGCCGTTCGAAGTACGCTGGCGAACCCACAATCGCCATCTCCAACGGCGGCGTGACAGGAACAGCCACCATGTGCTCATCCAGACTCTCACCCAGCCGAATGCCGGCATCGAGGCCGTTTGCCACCAGGTTGGAGAAGCCGTCATCCATGATCAGCTCGAGCCGCAGTTTGGGGTAACGCGCCAGGAATTCGCCCATGTGCGGCTCCAGTAACAGGCGTGAAGCGATCCGCGAACTGTTCATCCGGATCACGCCGGAGGGTTCGGAGTGGACTTCGCCCAACCCTTCCACCGCCCGCTCGATTGAGGCCAGTGCCGGCTGCAGCACGTCCAGCAACTGCTGCCCCTCTTCTGTAAGCGACATGTTGCGCGTGGTGCGGTGCAGCAACCTGACGTCCAGCCGTTCTTCCAGTGCTTTCAGGTGCTGGGAGAGGGCCGCCCGGGTGATCTCCATCTCCGCCGCTGCCTTGGTAAAGCTGCGGTGCCGGGCGATGTGGGCAAACCATGTCAGCGCGCTGACGAGCGAGGGCTCGATGGGCATTGTTTAGCTCGACTTACGGCTCATGTCTCCGGAAGACTATTTATTACACCCAATGCGGTCAATAGGATGGCTTCGTCGGCACACGCACCGGCCATCCAACACCACAGCGGAGCACGCACATGCGCAACGTCACCTTCAAGAATCTCAACGGCCAGGGCGTCACCACCGCGGCCACCCTTTACTTCCCGGAGGGGTTTGACGAATCCCGCAAGCACCCCGCGGTCGTGGTGTCCCATCCGGGCGGCGGTGTGAAAGAACAGACCGCTGGCCTGTATGCGAAGAAGCTGGCCGAAGCGGGCCTGGTCACGATCGCCTTCGATCGTTCCTACCAGGGTGCCAGCACCGGCCAGCCGCGCCAGCTGGAGAACCCGTACATCAGCACCGAAGACGTGAGCGCGGTCATCGATTATCTGACCACGCTGCCGTACGTCGACCCGGCCCGGATCGGTGCCATGGGCATCTGCGCAGGAGCGGGCTACAGCGCCAACGCCGCCATCAACGACCGCCGCATCAAGGCGCTGGGCATGGTGAGCGCGGTCAATATCGGCCAGATGTTCCGCAACGGCTGGGAGAACACCGTAAAGGACGCCGATGCCATGGGCTACCTTGACTTCGGCTCCAATGCGCGCACCACTGACATGGCCTCTGGCGAGTTCGCGACCATTCCGCTGGCCCCCTTGCGCGAAGAAGATGCGCCCAATGCCGAGTTGCGCGAAGCATGGGAGTACTACCACACCCCGCGCGCCGAACATCCCAATGCACCGGGCTTTGCGCTGACCCGCAATCTCAACCAGATCATCACCTATGACGCCTACAACAAGGCCGAAGCGTTCCTGACCCAGCCGATCCTGGCGGTGGCCGGCAGCGTGGCGGGTAGCAAGTGGATGAGCGATGACCTGCTGGCGCGGGCGGCAAGCAAGGACAAAGCCCTTCACGTGGTGGAAGGAGCCAACCACATGTCGCTGTACGACGTGCCGAAGTACGTCGACGAAGCCGCCTCGGCGCTGGCTTCATTTTTCCAGAGCCGCATCTGAGCCGGGAGAACATCATGAGCACCATTTCCCTCAAGACCGTCAGCTATCAGAACCTCGGGTGGCAGACCGCCGCCGACCTGTACCTCCCGGCTGACTTCGACGAAAGCAGGAAGTACCCGGCCATTGTCAGCACCCACCCCATCGGCAGCTGCAAGGAACAGACGGCGGGTAATGTCTACGCCAAGGGCCTGGCTGAGCAGGGCTTCGTGGTGCTGGTGCACGACGCCAGCTTCCAGGGGGCCAGCGGCGGCGAGCCGCGCTTCATAGAAGACCCGTCCATCCGGGTTTCGGATATCCGCTTCGCCGCGGACTACCTGCAGTCGCTGCCGTACGTGGACCCCGGTCGCATCGGTGCCATCGGCGTCTGCGGCGGCGGTGCCTACACCGTCCATGCGGGCATCACCGACCATCGCCTCAAGGCACTGGTGTCTATCACCGGCGTGAACTACGGCCGGCTGATCCGCGAGGGTTTTGCACAGTTCAAGCCACGCGAAATGGCCGCAAACATCGCCGACATGCGCACGGCGCAGGCGCAGGGTGCCGAGCGCACCGCGGCCAACCTGCTGCCGGACTCGGTAGAAGCGGGCAGCGCCGCCGGCATCACGGATATTGATGTGCTGGAAGCCACCGAGTACTACAAGACCGCGCGCGGTCAGCAACCCAACGGTGCCACCCGTCAGCTGATGTCCTTCACCGGCGCGGCGATGGGCTGGGATGCCTTCCTCAACGACGAAGTGCTGCTGACCCAGCCACTGATGGTGGTGATCGGAAGCAAGCCCGGCGGCTTCGGTGCCTATCGCGATGGCTGGGAGATCTACAGCCGTGCGGCTTCCGAGCACAAGCAGATCGTCGTCGCTGAAGGCTGGTCACACTACGACCTGTATGACAAACCGGAACCGGTTGGAATCGCGATGGCCCAGGTCGTTCCGTTCTTCAAGACCCATCTCTGAGATCGGAAGGTTGTCATCATGAAGAATGTGCTCATTCTGGGCGCAAGCGGTCAGATTGCCCAATGGGTGATCACGTCGCTTGCCGCTGAAAAGAACCTGCAGCAGACCCTACTGCTGCGTGACGCAAAGAAGCTGACCGGCAAAGAGCCGGCGAATGCGAGGGTGGTCATCGGAGACGTACTGGACAGGAATCTGCTGAAGGAAGCCGTAGCCAGCCAGGACATCGTGTACGCCAACCTGACCGGTGAGGATTTGGACAAGCAGGCTGACGCCGTGATCTCGGCCATGAAAGCCACGGGCGTCACGCGCCTGATCTTCGTTCTCTCGCTGGGCATCTATAACGAAGTTCCCGGTGCGTTCGGCAAATGGAACAACGCCATCATCGGCGAGGATCTGAAGCCGTTCCGCCGCGCGGCTGATGCCATTGAAGCCTCTGGCCTGGACTACACGATCCTCCGTCCCGCCTGGCTGACTGACGAAGACGAGGTGGACTACGAGATCACTGAAAAGGGTCGGCCCTTCAAGGGCACCGTGGTCTCCCGTAGGAGCGTGGGCGACCTGATCAGCGAGGTCATCCTGCACCCAGAGCGACATATCGGTGAGAACCTGGGCGTGAACAAGCCGGGAAGTGAGGGCGACAAGCCATACTTCATGTAACTGCTGCGGGAGGCAAGTGCATTGAACACCACGCGCCCCTGGTGCTGAAAGCGACACTACTTGTATCGCACGGGTGCCGTGTACTGTTTGTTGCACCGCGAAAACCGGATTGTGATCAATGTCCGCATGAATAGCGGAATTTTGCTCCAGTTCGGAAGGAATGGATTGTTTGCGACACCACCGCAGCCATGCATCGCGAGCGATTGAAACTCCGAGAATTCCGCTATCCTCACATCTGTCGCATGGTGTGCCTCGGGTTTAAGAGCCCTGATTGATTTTTTGCATGTTGGACGACCTGTGTCGGGAGGGTGACGCAATACAACACCCTCGCGGAAAAACGTCGCACCGCTAATCACGGCTCTTAACCTCCCGGCTCCCTCGCCATCCTGGCGAGGGAGCAGCACAAGTGGAGAGCCATGATGATGGACAACAACTGGGCCAACCTGACCGACGAGCAGCGCGAATTCCGCAGGCGCTTCTGGCGCGCACCGAAGAGCGTGATGATCAACGCGCTCACCCATGAAGGCGTCAAGACCTATCCCAACTGCCCGAGCGTGCCGTGCATGAAGACGCGCGGGCTTTGGATCCGTGATCTTGGGGTGGAGCCGGGCAGGCGGATGTACCTGGGCACCGGGCAGGAACTGATGGTGCTGGCGGCGAATCCGTCAGCGGAGGCACTTTCGAAGGTCGTCGTGCGGTTCCAGGCCACTGGAGAACGGTGGAAGCTGGTGCCGGCCGACTGATCAGGCGGTAGACGGGGCGGCGGCATCGCCGCCCCGAGGGCCGTAACCAGCATGAAGGGCAATCAGCCGCCGACGATCAAGGCTTCGGGCCGCTGGTGCCGTCGGCCGCTTGCGTGGCGGCAGGCGACCCATGAGGCACGGAGACCACGGTCATACCTTCAATCGTGGCGACGACCTTGCCGCCGAGCGCAGAGGCCGACGCGGCATCGGGACAGCCGACCAGATCTGCAGTGTGATCCAGCCACTGCGACGTTGCCTCGCTCTCGCCGACGCGGCGACAGGGTGCCCCGTCGGTCGGGTAGCCATTCCCAAACAGCACCAGCGAAGAAGTGGGCGCAGGCGGCACGGCCTTTGGCGTCTCGTCGGTTGCCGTTGGCTCTTCGCGTTGGCACGCGCTCAGTAGTCCGATACACAGCAAGGCGGGAATAAAGGCGTTCATGTAGCTTCTCCAGCGGAAGGACAGGAGGACGTGCAGACCGTGCATGAAGCTTACGCCGAAACCTACGCCGGCCAGTGATCAGGCGACCTCGCGTACTCGATGAATGCGCGCAGCGCTGCCGTCATCGGTCGGCCCGGCGGGTAGAAGAGGGCAAGCCCGGGGAACGGCGGTGTCCAGTCGTCAAGCAGCGTCACGAGCGCGTTCTGATTGAGATGGGGGCGTGCAATGTGTTCCGCCACCAGCGCTATGCCGTAGCCGGCCAGCGCACCCTGCAGCGCGAGATCCTGATGACCTGAAAGGGTGAGCTGTCCCGGCACATCCACTTCCTTGGTAACGCCGTCTTTCGAGAACTCCCACTTGTAGACGCCACCGTTGGGGAATCGCATCCTGAAACATGCGTGTTCCAGCAGGCCTTCCGGAACCTGGGGCGCTCCATGCGCGGCGACGTAAGCTGGTGACGCCACCACGATCAGCCGAAGGGGCGGGCTGCACAACACAGCAACCATGTCCTTGGGGACGCTTTCGATCAAGCGCGCCCCGATGTCGAATTCCTGGTCGACGATATCGATCAGGCCATCATCCAGTGCCAGCTCCACTTGAACCTCCGGATGGAGGGCCAGAAAGGGCAACAGGATTGGAGCCAGCAGCACCTGGGCACCGCCGACGGACGTGTTGATTCGGATCCTGCCGAATGGTGTTTCCTTGTGCACGTTCATCGCGTCGAGCGCCATCGCGAGCTCCTGCAATGCAGGCTCCACCCTGCGCGTGAACTCCTCGCCGGCGGGCGTCAGCGACACACTACGCGTAGTGCGATTGAAGAGCCGAATGCCCAGGCGATGCTCCAGTTCCGCGATCGTATGACTGACGGCCGACGGCGACATGCCGAGCTCCGCCGCAGCACGCCTGAAGTTGCGGTGGCGCGCCACGCTGAGTACCGCGTTGAGGTTGGCTATATCGGGTCTTGCCATTGTCCTGTTTCTTTCATGGGTGCATGCAATGCACGGCGTATTGTTGGTCCGAGGAGTCGAACCTAGATTGTCTGCATCACCCCCACGCAGGACTTTCCATGTCGAACATCCTCATCACCGGTGCTTCCTCTGGCTTTGGCCTGGAGAGCGCCAAGCTCTTCGCCGCCAAGGGCCACAATGTCGTTGCCACGATGCGAAACACCGCCGCTGCCACAGAACTAGACGGGCTACCGAACGTGATCGTGACACATCTGGATGTGCAGGATCCGGAAAGCATTCAGACAGCATTGAACACGGCCATCGACCGGTTCGGCCACATCGATGCCGTCGTCAACAACGCGGGTTTCAGCCTCTGGGGCGTGTTCGAATCGCTGCCCCGCAAGAAAATACAAGAACAATTCGACGTCAATGTGTTTGGCGTCATGGATGTCACCCGCGCCGTCCTTCCGCACTTCCGCGGCCGTCGCAAAGGCGTCATCGTGAACGTCAGTTCGGGTGCGGGTGTTTTCGGCCTACCGATGATCTCCGCCTACAACGCCAGCAAGTTCGCGCTCGAGGGGTTCTCCGAGTCGCTGTCGTACGAACTGCTGTCGCAGGGGATCGTCGTCAAGATCGTGGAGCCCGGCGGTGTGCTCGACACGAAGTTCTCTGAGCGGCTGGCTCAGGAGGCTGCAGAGGCTCCCGCTGCGCCAGAAGACTACGCGGAATTCGTCGCCGGGACCGAACAGGTGTTTGCGGGCCTGCGCGCCAACCGGCTTGCGACGTCTGCAGACGTCGCAAACGTCATCTTCGACGCAGTGACTGACGGCACGACACGGCTGCGCTACGTGGCGACGGAGGACATCAAGCCGTTGGTTGACGCGAGGAGGTCGAGTTCGGAGGCGGAGTACATGCAGATCATGCGTGAGAAGTTCATGCCGCTCATCACAGAGTGAATATGCCGTCGGCGGCACATGAAAGTGCCGCCGATTCCGTCACTGCGCGTAGCGGGTAAATACGTAATCCCAATCCTTGACCCGCGATGAGTGGCAGGCAAAGCAGGTCTGATGCTGTGCCTCATCAGCAGGCTGCCCATTGATGAAACGCCCATACCCCCAGCCGCCACTATCAGCGTAACGCTTGGAATCCTTCACCATCACCTGCACGGTGGTGGCCGCGCCCGGGATGGAAGCCGGCGCAAAGTCCGGCGACTGCTCATGCTTCCACGCCAACTTGACCAGAACACTGCCGTCCGGGAAGGGACGGACGTTCTCGCGGTAGGCCTTCAATGCCGTCGGGTTGGCGACCACCACGCGCAGCTCATCCAGCGGCGCAGCCTCCTGGGCGGGCGCGACCAGCGGCCAGTCGCGGTAGCCTTCGGGCAAGCTCACGCCATAGATCGGTGAGACCGGGCCAGCCGGCGCATCGGCAAAGGCCATGTACCCAACGCCAAGCGCCAGCACACCGGCGACACCTGAAAGCACAGCAACACGAAAAGGCTTCATGGCGTGCTCCTTACAGGTGGGCGGCGTCGATGACGGCCTGCGTGAACTCCACCGGCGCTTCCTGCGGCGGGTTATGGCCGATGCCGCCGGTGAAGGTGCGGTGCTCATACTTGCCGGTGAACTTGGCCCGATAGGCCCCCGGCAGCGGATGCGGCGCACCATTGGCATCGCCTTCAATGGTGATGGTCGGCACGCTGATCGACGGCAGCTGTGCCAGGCGCTGCTCCAGCGCCGCGTACTTCGGCTCGCCCTCGGCCAGGCCCAGGCGCCAGCGGTAGTTGTGGATCGCGATGGCGACTTGATCCGGATTGTCGAGCGCGGCCGCACTGCGGTTGAAGGTGGCGTCGTCGAACTGCCACTTCGGCGATGCCAGCTTCCAGATCAGCTTGGCGAAGTCATGCGTGTTCTGCGCGTAGCCATCACGGCCGCGGTCGGTGGCGAAGTAGAACTGGTACCACCACTGCAGCTCTGCTGCCGGCGGCAAGGGCTTCTTTCCGGCCTCCTGGCTGCCGATCAGGTAGCCGCTGACCGACACCAGCGACTTCACCCGTTCCGGCCACAATGCGGCCACGATGTCGGCCGACCGGGCACCCCAGTCGAAGCCAGCCAGATTGGCCTGCTTGATCTTCAGGGCATCCATCAGCGCGATCACGTCAGAGGCCAGCGCCGCCGGTTCGCCGTTGCGCGGCGCGTCCGCCGAACGGAAGGTCGTGCTGCCGTAACCGCGCAGGTGCGGCACGATCACGCGGTAACCCTGCGCCGCAAGTCGCGGGGCGACCTCGGCGTAGGCGTTGATGTCATACGGCCAGCCGTGCAGCAGGATGATCACCTCGCCCTTGGCCGGGCCCAGCTCGGCGTAGCCGACGTTGAGGTCTCCAGCATCGACGTGCTTGTTGGCGACCAGGGCGCCGTGGGAGCTCGGGGCGGCAGGCGCAGGGGAGGGGGCGGCAGCGGCAACACTGCCGGCCAGCAGCAGTTGGGCGGCGATCAGTACTTGTGCCAGTCGGGAGGTCTTGCGCGAGGTCGGGGTGGACGAATGCATGGGCGTTCTCCTGTTACGAAATTGGTGGGTTGGCGATCAGAGCGAGGAGCGCAGCGGGCGAAACGCGGCGCGTAGTTCGTTGGCGAAGATCTGCGGTTGTTCCCAGGCGGCGAAATGGCCGCCCTTGGAGGCTTCGTTGAAGTAGTACAGCGTGGGGTAGGCGCGCTCGGTCCAGCTGCGGGGCGCGCGGTAGATCTCGCCGGGGAACACCGATACGGCCACCGGCACGGTGATATGGGTGGTCTTCTGCGCGGAGGCGCTGAAGTTGTTGTTGTTGTTTTCCCAATAGAAGCGGCCCGCGGCGGTGGCGGTGCCGGTCAGCCAGTACAGGCTGATGTCATCCAGAATGGCGTCGCGGCCGAGCACGGCTTCGGGCATGCCGTTGCTGTCCGTCCACTGCGCGATCTTGTCGTACATCCACGCGGCCAGGCCGATGGGCGAGTCGTTGAGCGCATACCCGATCGTCTGCGGCCGCGTGACCATCATGGCCCCATAGGCGGCGTTGCGGCCGAAGAACTGGCTGAGCGCGGTGAAGGCACGCAGCTCGTCCGCAGCCAGTCCGGCTGGCGCGGGTGCACCGCTGTTGATGGCGGGCACCAGCTCGGCGGGCACGGTGGCGGGCATGGTCAGGTGGATGCCGAGCAGGCCAGACGGGGGATTTCGGCCCATCGCATCGGAGATCACCGAACCGTGGTCACCGCCCTGCGACACGTAGCGGTCGTAGCCCAAGCGCTTCATCAAGGTGTCCCAGGCACGGCCGACGCGCTCCGGGCCCCAACCCAATTCGGTGGGAATGCTGGAGAAGCCGTATCCGGGAATGGACGGGATCACCACATCGAAGGCGTCCTCCGCGCGCCCGCCATGGGCCACGGGGTCGGTCAGCGGCCCGATGGCCCCGATGAACTCAAGGATGGAGCCGGGCCAGCCATGCGTGAGCAGCACCGGCAGTGCGCCCGGGTGGCGCGAACGCACATGGATGAAATGGATGTCCACGCCGTCGATGGCTGTGATGAACTGGGGGAGGGCGTTAAGCCGCGCTTCGAGCCTGCGCCAGTCGTAACCGCCACCCCAGTAGCTCGCCAGGGTCTGCAGTTTGCTCAGCTGCAGGCCTTGCGAGTCGTCGGCCACCAGTTCGCGATCTGGCCAACGGGTTGCGCGCACGCGGCGGCGCAGGTCGACGAGGTCGGCTTTGGGCAGATGCACCTGGAACGGACGGATCGCTTCACTGGTGCCGACAGCCTTTCGCGTGACGGCAGGGCTGGCGGCCTGCGCGGTGCCAGCAGGCAGCAAGCCGGGCAGGGCAGCGGTGGCGGTCGCCACGGCCACGGTGCCCAGCAGGCGGCGGCGTGCAGGGGAGGGGACGGCTTCGGGTTCGAACATCGACATCGCGTTCTCCATAAGGGGATGGAATCGCGCCGGTGATGCGGGAAGGTGCGGCCTGCATCGGCGTTGAAGCCATTTCACAGCGCTGATGTATCGCCTGCGTATCGATAATCCATTGGATTCGTAAGCGATCTTGTCCAACCAGGCGGAGGCTACAGTTCGTTACAAATCCGGACTGGTAACCGTTGTTTCGCGGCGTAAGCTGCCGTCCGTGCCGGTGAACGCTATTCGCCGAAACCCGACATTCAAATAGTCCCTAGGTATAGGCCCCTACATCTTGGTGTATGCCTGGTGTTGGTTAATCCGCGCTGCCTCCGGGCCCTACATACCTACGTGTTATCGCCAGTCGCCCGTGGCGCTGGTTAGATGCCGCCCGTAAACATGAGGAATCGCAGTCATGTCACAACGATGGTTGATCACTGGAAGCTCACGCGGCCTGGGCCGGGCAATGGCGAGTGCCGTGCTGGAGGCGGGTCACTGCCTGGTCGCAACCGCCCGCGACGCCATCGACCTGCAGGATCTGGTGGACCGTTATGGAGAGCAGGTGAGGGCGGTGTCGCTTGATGTCACCGATCCGGTCGCGGCCGAGCATGCCGTCCAGTCGGCCGTTGATGCCTTCGGTGGACTGGACGTGCTGGTGAACAACGCCGGCTACGGCAACATCAACTCCGTCGAGGAGATCACGCTGGACGACTTCCGCCGGCAGATTGAGACCAACCTGTTCGGCACGGTCATCATGACGAAGGCTGCGATTCCGCTGATGCGCGAACAGCGCAGTGGCCACATCATCCAGGTCTCTTCCGTTGGCGGCCGCCTTGGTGCTCCTGGCCGCGCGGCCTACTCAGCAGCGAAGTGGGGCGTGGAAGGCTTCTCCGAAGTGCTGGCACAGGAGATGGCGTTGATCGGCGTCCACGTGACGATTGTCGAACCGGGCGGCTTCCGCACCGACTTCGCCGGCAGCTCGACCTCGCTGAGTGAGGGTCGCCCGGAGTACGACGCCGTCGTGGGCGCGGCCGCCCGCATGCAGCGCGCCTATAGCGGACGCCAGCCGGGCGACCCGGCGAGAGCAGCCCAAGCCATTCTCAAGATCGCCGCCATGGACGCACCGCCGTTGCGCCTTGCGCTCGGCAGCGACGCCGTGCGGGCCATCGAGCAGGTCGAGCGCACACGCCTTGAAGAACTCGCCCAGTGGCGCGAGCTGAGTGTTACCTGCGATTTCCCCGTCTGATTCCCAACGAAACAAAGGAGAACACCATGAAGAACCTGCTTACCGCACTCGCCCTGGGCGTTGCGACCGTGATCGCCCCCAGCGCCTTTGCTGAAACCCCGAAGCCCACCGTCGTGCTGGTGCACGGGGCCTTTGCCGATTCGTCCAGCTGGAACGGCGTGATCCGGATCCTGAAGAAGGACGGCTACCCGGTGCTGGCCGTGGCCAATCCGTTGCGTGGCGTTGCCAGCGATGGGGCTTACGTGGCCAACGCCCTGGACAGCATCAAGGGCCCGGTGGTGCTGGTCGGCCATTCCTATGGCGGCAGCGTGATCACGGAGGCGGCGCGGGACCACGCCAATGTCAAGGCGCTGGTGTACGTGAGCGCCTTCGCGCCCGCCGCGGGTGAGACTGCGGCTGGGTTGTCGGCCAAGTTCCCGGGTAGCACGTTGGGGCAGGCAATTGCGCCGCCGGTGAAGCTGACCACGGGTGGGAACGACCTGTACATCCTGCAGGACAAGTTCCACCATCAGTTTGCTGCGGACGTGCCGGAGGCGGAGGCTGCGTTGATGGCGGCTACTCAGCGGCCGATTACGGATGCTGCGCTGAACGAGGCATCTGGCAAGCCGGCGTGGACCTCGATCCCTAGCTGGTTTGTGTATGGCGACAAGGACCTGAACATTCCGCCGAAGGCGATTGCTTTCATGGCTGATCGTGCGCATTCGAACAAGACCGAGGTTGTTGCCGGGGCTTCGCACGTGGTTATGGTGTCGCACCCGGATGTTACGGCTCGGTTGATCGAGAGTGCAGCAAAGGGCGAGTGACGCGACGACATGCGCCCTTGTTGTTCTGCCACCTCAGGCTTACCATCCGAAGTGCTCGAAGTGCTACCGATTGGATTGAAATAGTCGGTAGCAAGCGGGCTGAATCAGATGATGTTGCAACGCAGGTTTAAAACTCACCCTTGAACAATAAGGAGAGCATCTGTGGGCATCAAGCCAGGTCCAAAGCGTATCGCGAAGTCAACCGGCAAGCCGGACAGGCGGCAGCGCGACAACAAAGAAATTCCCGGAAACACGCGCACCCTTAAGCCCCACAAGCACAAGAAGGGGGATTGAGTGCAGTGTCCGTTTAGATAGTAACTTGCAAGCCTCGATGTCGGCCAGCGCATCGGCCGACATCGGTACTCTCAAAGAGAAAGGTACTAGGTAGAGAGAATTCGAATCACAATGGTTGCCTCGCCGCCCAGATCGAGCCCCATGAAGGTTAGGTCTGCGATAAAGCTGGCAGACTGTTCAATCTCGGCGATTACGCGCGAATTGGCGCGACAAGCCGCTCCTGTATATTCCGCCAGTCTGGCGGCGCAACTCTATCGGTAGCGACGTAGCAGTTGCGTCCGCCATCGCAGGCCGCTTGAGGGTGGTGCACTATTCAGAAGGTGCGCGACCACCTAGTGTTGTGCCGGCGGTCGCCGGAGCAGAGACCAGAGAGGGGGCCGTGCAGAAACCGGGAACAATCTCGGGCAACTTGGGCGTCGTTGACGGGTGGCGTGTAAGATCGGTCTAGCAGGCGGCCCTTGACTCGCCTATGCTCATTCCCACCAAAAGAGCTGGCGCAAAGCCACTTAGCACTCAGGAGTTGGATTGTGATCACGGAATTGACCATAGATGGCGTCGCCAGTTACAAGTCCAAGTCTACTCTCTCGCCCTCCAATAAGACGTCTCTAATTTATGGACTTAATGGCGCGGGCAAGAGCACCATTTCTGAGTTTCTGTACAACCAAACCGATCCTCGGTTTGCTAAATGCAGTGTTAAAATCAAACAGCCATGTGAAATTTTGGTGTACAACCAAAGGTTCCTTAAAGACTACTTTTACGAAGAAGACAGTTTAAGGGGAATTTTCACCCTCTCTAAGGAGAACAAGGTTGCACTCCAGCAGATTGAAGCCGAGGCCAGAGAGCTGCAGAAGCACCTGGCCGCGCAGCAGGAGAATTCAAGGCTGGCCACTGGAAACGCGGCCAAACTAGGTCAAGAAGAGACCAAGGCAAGCGGAAAAGTATGGGAAATTAAGACGAAGTTCACAGGCGGGGATCGCGTTCTGGAGTTTTGCCTGGATAACCTTAAGAGAAAAGAGCTTCACTTCCAACACATTATAGGAATACCGCTTTCGGAAAATGCACCTAGCTATACGATAGACGACCTCAAGGCCGAGGCGTCCTCCATTGAAGGCGAGGGTGCAACTCCATTAGCGGCAATTCCGATCCTTTCGGCTGACTGGCTAACTATTGAAGGGGATCCCCTCTGGTCGAAGATCATAGTCGGCAGCCGAGAGGGTTCAGTTGCAGAATTCATCACTAAAGCTGGTAATTCTGACTGGGTGAAGCAAGGGCTCCAGTACATTTCAGTTGATGACGATCCTCAAGCCTGCCCGTTCTGCCAGGAAGAGACGATCACTAAAAATATCATCGACTCCATTCGCCAAGTCTTCGACGATGGCTATGATCAAGATGTTAAGAAACTGGAGTCAATCAAAGTCCGCTATGAGACGCTAACCTCCGCTCTGAGTCTCCAGGATATTTCGCAATCTGCGCTTGCCACAAAAAAAATGGTTGAGGACTGGAATATTGCCAGCGATGCCTTGAAAGCGTCAATTCGCGAGAATATTCTGCACATTGGCAACAAGATTAGAACCCCGGGCACGCCAGTTGTCCTCACCGACACTAAGTCCGCCGTTGACCTGGCCAATGATTTAATCGGCCGCCTGAACGTGTTGATCGAGGGGCATAACGACAGACTTGCGAACAAGAAGAAAACTCGGGAAGACCTAAGGTCGCGTTTTTGGGTGCTGATGCGCTGGAATTATGATCAGACGATCTCTGCCTACCGGCAATCAGCCTCAGATCTCAAAGATGAGGCGAACAGAATAAGTCAAGATGCTGCCAAGATCGAAGCTGATGTTACAGCCTCTAATGGCAAGCTTGCTGCCCTGAGAAGGCAGACAGTGAACATTGAAGATTCAATTGAAAGCATCAACGCTGGGCTGGTGGAGATTGGTATCGATGGATTCTCCGTAGTGCCATACGGGGAAGCTCTCTACCGGGTTTCCAGGGCTGGCGATCAAGCGAATGCATTTCACTCGCTGAGCGAGGGGGAGAAGACCGTTATTAGTTTTCTGTACTTTATGGAGCTTTGCAGAGGGCAGAGGACGGCCACTTCTGTGCCTCAGCCAAAAGTGGTCGTGATTGATGATCCCATCTCCAGCCTTTCTCACCTCTATGTGTTCAACATTGGGCAGCTGATCAAGAGATATTTCATTAATGACAAGGCATACGCGCAGGTACTTGTTCTCACCCATAGCCTCTATTTCTTCTACGAGCTGACTCACACTAACAAAGAAAAGCGAGCGGAGACGCAGAGCCTATTTAGAATTTTTAAGAATACAAGCGGAAGCACTGTGCTTCCAATGAAGTATGAGGAGATCCAGAATGACTACCAGTCCTATTGGTCAATAATAAGGGACCCGGCATCGCCGCCTGCACTGATTGCCAACTGCATGCGAAATATAGTCGAATACTTTTTCAATTTTGTCCAAAAAAGAGATTTCAATAACGTCTTCCAAAAACCCGCCCTGCAGAATGACAAATTCACGGCGTTCTACAGGTACATGAACCGAGAGTCTCACTCCTTGGGTCAAAACATTTTCGACATAAAGGAGTTTGATCACAATGTATTTAAGGAAGGTCTGAGGCTAATTTTTGAAGAGTGCGGGTACGCGGAACACTACCAAGCCATGAGCAAGTAGCTCCAGCGTGAGCAGACATTCTCAATGTGGCGAGTGCAGAGCATCCCCGCACGGTAATTCACTCAAGGATCACCGAATCTCAAAACACTGCTTAACCAACCTAGTATTGCGTCCAGATCGGCGTGCCTTCAATTATCGCTTTGAGCGTCAACGCCCTCACTAGATTTAGCATCCTCACCGTTCCGGGGAAGGTGGTGATTCAGCCCTCCCCAGGATTCCACTAATGCTTATTAGACACAGGCTTCAGCAAAATCCTCTGTTCGACGCTCCAGTGGATACAGATCATTGAAGAAGAACTCGGTTGAAATCTTCCCCAGCGCATTTCCAGGAGAGTCAAATACGGAATAGCTCTCGCAGTCCCCAAACATTGCCTGCGGCAACTGAAGGGAACAAAAATCGAGCTTTAGATCAGACTGCCCAATGGAAATTTGATTCTTGTAGCCAGCCATTCCTATTTCCCGCAAGGCGGGGCTAGGGCTCGTTAAAACATGTGAAGCGAACTTCTGCCCTTCGGCAAGAGAGTCATCTCGTAGCTTATCCATTTGGAGGCCCCACGCATGCACTGTGGATTCTAGTGCGTCCACCATGGAAACGCGGCTCTCGGCCGCACCCTTGGGAAGGGTGTGGACGAGAAGGTAATATAATATGCCGCCATCGCCCACAACTAAGCCCTGTCGAATGGCATCCTCGTATATCTTCGCATCCGGACCTTGGAATAGCGCCCCTATGATCGGCGACTTGGCTAAGAACTGATACCCCTTCCACGGGAAGTCCAGAACGAATCTGGAAAGCATTCCGGCTAGAACGTATCCCGATATGATGTCAGTACACTGTTGATAATTGGCAACCAAGTGCGCGCACACCGAGTACTCTGTGATGGTGTGATCGTAGAGATGGCGCAGCACGTTATCGTTCTGCCTCCGCTTTTCGACAATCGCCTCTGGCCCTGAAATCAAACTCAGCATTGAGTATCGGGACTGCAACTCCTGCGCCATCGCCGAAGTTTCAAGCAAGGACAACGTGGAAATGGGAGCACGAGCCAGACGTTTTCCTTCAGAATTGTAGAAACTACAGAAGAGAATGGGTGGGGCATTATCGAGATGCCCGCTGGACGTGAACCTTCGGCCAATTGTCACCTGGTAGCGCCACTCTAGCGTCCGAGGTGCCGTCCTTTCGATCGTCCTGTAGTAGAGCGGAATGCGAAGTCCCCTCAGATGGTCGTGGAGCGTCTTTAGGTGATGAAAATTGCCTTCCCTCATCCCCAATGCGGCGCGATAGGCGTTGTCGAGCAATGATAGGTGATAGAGACCCCAGCAAGTCGAAGTGGCGTCTATAAAATGGGTGTATTCGTGCGCAATCAACGGCATGATCGCGTCATGCATGATGAAGTCATCCATCGTCGGAGCGGTAGGCGAAACAGGCGTACTATTTCGCAAGCGCAGCCGTTCAAATGATCTCGGATCCACTGCATCTAGCGAAATGACAGTGGTGTAGAAATCGAAGCTGCCCGCTGTGTCTAATTGTAGGATCTTGCTGTATAAGCTCATCTCTTCCCTTGAGGTTCAGGATTGTATGGATTCTTCATCAGAGATATCAGGCTGGAGGCATCACCGACCGCATAACCAGCCCGTCGGAGCTGGCTAAGTCTGCACTTGGGAGCCATGCATTTGCTGCTTGCCCGGTCGTATTGATGCTTTCACTACATCGATTGTATTGACTGAGACCCATCGTCACATATCAACCGTACTGCATCTCTTGGCGGCTTGAAGGACCCTAAAGTTTGTGTCGGCGATACCCGTGAAGTCTTCAATCGGGCAGGGCGGGGGCCTCCGTGGGCCTACTGGTGCATCGCGTGGCCAGTTGGCTGTCCAGAAGCGCAGGTAGTTGCGCATGCGCACGGTGCAACCCTGGCGACCCCTCGCCTAACATGTGCGCCAACGACTTGGATTCAAGGCTTCGTATTGGAGTCGAACCAGGGAAATGGAGGATTGGGGGAGGGCGCACGTCAGGGATTGGACTGCTGTGCTTGGTCCACGGACATCTGACACAGTGCCCCCACGACCTTCGAGCGGCATTCATCCCCCAGCCTACGCGGCTCCGCGCACCTCGAATCAGGCGGCATCCATGATGGAGCACGTATTCGTGTTACCTCGAAGTCTTTTCATTTCAACAGTCTACAGACGCAGACCTCCAATCCCTAACAAGCTGAATAGGTGAGCGCCCAGGGGTAAATGTGTTACTTGTACGCTAGCTGCAGGTATTTTTGTTACTAGTTCAGCTTGGGGTCTGACAGGACTCTCGGATCGGTTGCACCCCCAGCCTTTCAGGAGTAGCGTCCAGAGCATGTCAGCGATGCTTACTGACGCTGCTTTCGGCAGCGATTCAGGCCCGCGTTGACCATGACGCACCACCGAGACCGAATGCATCTGCGTAGGTGCCCAGACCACTGCCCCCCGCAGAGAGGTCTATTTGGAGCACGCGAATGAGTGTTACGACCAAGGCCAGGCAACGCCGACTAGGTGTGAGGCAAGCTCGGACAAGCAACTCGGCTAACCTCTGGACGCTGCAGTCTCCTATGGCGGAGTGCCAGGTGACGCTGAGTGGTGACCTGAGGATGAAGCTCTTCTTCTATTGCGAAGGCGACGCAAGCGTCCGTGACGCAGAGTATCGCGAGCAACTGATACAGGTGTCTCTAGGCAGCGGCTCAATCTGCCTTGATGCGCTTACTACCCTGACTGATGGCTCTATTCAGGCTCGGATGATCGACGATGGATCGGACAGAGCCAGGCGAGATATCGAAGCACTGGGCACGGAGTTTGGATATTCAGTCTCCGTCTTGAGCACACGTGAGCTGGGTCAGGCCAAGATGAGGATCCGCAACTGGCAGGCGGCAATATCTGCCTTTCACCGGTGCCGCGGTTCGGATCTTACTTCTTTGGCAAAGGAAGTCGAATCGGCGGTTCGGCGACGCGGCAAGTTGACCTTAGGAGAGGTCATACGAGGACTTAACTCAAGGCACCCAGCAGCGGTGGTGGGAGCTGCGGTTCTTGCGCTGCGCGCTCGATCCATCGGCTCGGATATGGATGCACATCCATGGTCTGTGCACACAAGGCTGCTCAGGTGTGAACATGACCGCTCAATCTAAGTTCAACCGGAGAACGCTTCCGGCAAATCTTGCGAACTATCGTGAGTGGCCGGCTTGCGAAACCAATCAGTTGGACCCGGCTGATCTGGCGCTGTTTGAGCAAAGACGGAAAGCCTTAGTTGCGTACTTAGGCGGCGTCCGAACTGCCGAGATTGCCTCGCAATTCGGGATCGAGCGAACT
This sequence comes from Stenotrophomonas sp., assembly GCF_032103445.1. GTDB lineage: Bacteria > Pseudomonadota > Gammaproteobacteria > Xanthomonadales > Xanthomonadaceae > Stenotrophomonas. The sequence goes on along the minus strand of NZ_DAMDFR010000006.1, from coordinate 12,449 downwards.
GAAGTCTTGCGGTACCTCAATCGATGCGTGGCGGTCATGGACGATGGCCGCATTGCAGGTTGGGCCGGCCTCATCAAGGGATTTCGCACGCAAGCGCCAACGCGGATCAAGCCCGTAGGCGCGATGCCAAGCCAGTCATTCGGCGGCTATACGGGCGCTCTGTCAGCATTACTTGATTCGCAGCCCAATGTGCACCTCGCCCTGGACAAGTACCTCGCCACTGGCGTCACTCCAGACGGGGAAAAGCGGGGGCGGATCACCAACAAGGAGGCACATCAGATCTTTCTTAACCTCTGTCGTGATGCCGGGCTGGGCAAGAATCAATGGCCGTTCTGTGTCGGCCGGTATGGCAGAGAGGCAATCTGGGTTTACGTGAAGCAATTTTTCAATTCAAACCACGAGAAGGTTGCATCCCTGCAGTACGGCGAAGAGTGCCGGCAGCGCTCAAGGAGGCCGGGCAAACAACCCGAGGGGCCCATTGCCCTGGCGCCATTTGAGATAGTAGAGGCTGACGAGCATACGGCCGACATCATCTTTGCCGTGGGTGTGAATACTCCAAAGGGAATCAAGTACGTTCCCAGCCGTCGTATGACGCTTATCGTCATCGCCGATAGGTTCACCAACTTCATTCTGGGCTGGGACATCGTTGTCCGCCGGACAATTTCCAGCTCCGACTTCCTCAGGTGCATCGATCATGCGTCAGCTGGACAGTGCCTATCGAACCAGCTGCAACACGCACTGGAAGCCACTCTCTCAGTAGAAGCTGGCGATCCAGAATTGCGCCTTGGTTTTGGCAGCCTCTTTGTAGACAACGCGCTCGCGCACCTATCAGACACAGTAGCCGACAGGGTCAGAGCGGAAACTGGCGCTGCGATCTCGTTTGGCGCAATTAGGCGACCGAAACGCCGTTCGCTCGTCGAGCGAGTGTTTGGCTGGATGGCATCGAGTGTTTTTCAGCAATCACCAGCGACCACGGGAAACAGCCCAACGGACCCCCGGCGCAACCAGCCGGAACGTCAAGCGGTCAGGCATAAGGTGACCCTTGAAAAGCTGATGGAAGAAACGGCCAAGGCCGTTGCGCACTGGAACTCAACGCCTACAGAGGCCAACTACGGCAGCAGTCCCACTGACCAAATGCTTGAGTACTACGCCCCTGGCTCCGGTTGCTTGGCCCCACTGGGGCCGCCGCGTCCCGTGCTGACACCTCCGCTTCGAGTGGATGTGGCCTCAGCCACCGTCAGGGGGTCCCAGAAGAAGGGCAGACTGCCTCGTGTCAGCTACGCGAGCGTCGAGTACGGATCCCCCATCCTGGCCACGCGCTGGGATCTGATTGGGCAGGCGGTCACGCTCCATGCAGATCCCTACGACATCTCACGTGTTCATGCATATGTAGGTGACGGACGGGAGCTTGGTGAGCTCGTGCCACTGAGCGCGCGGTGGCGGTATCCGCACTCCCGAGAGCTCCGAAGACTGCTCAGATCCAAGATCGAAGGCGCTCGGGACGCGCCCTTTGCCGACATCGTTGGCGTGGAGCTTCAAGAATTAGCTCAGAAAGCCTTGGATACTTGCGCAAGAGCGCCCCGTACAACGCACGCGGCGACTGTCCTGGCCGAGGAGAAGAGGAAGGGGTACGCGCCGAGCAAGACGCCTACGAACGCCGGAAAGCGTGTCAATACGCAGACACTGGCGTCCCGTGTTCGCAAGTCTAGAGACATCGACTTCTCCATCATCGGAAAGTGAGGAGGTCAACAATGACGAGCCACGAGAGCATTGCCGCAATCCAGGCAACCTATCCATCATTACGGGATCGGCACCCCTTGCTCATGGCAGCGGCCATTCTTCCCACCGCGCCAGTCAAAGAGGTGGCTCGTCTGGTCTTTGATCGAGCGCAACGGTTTCGCTCCTCAATAGCATTCTGGGCGCACCCGTTGTGCGGCAAGTCCTCCTGCATCTCTGCGCTGGAAAAGCTGGCCCCTACCCAGTACCCGGGAGCGGCTTTTGTGATCTACGAGCCTTCGTCCAAGGACGTGGCCGCTGAGGGTGCTCTGATCGAAGATATGCTCTCCGCAATCGACTTCGAACCACGTGCATTGCGTTCCCTCGCGGGAAAGCGCGATCAGTTGCTGCGAGCCCTCTATGCCATGTCAGTCGCTGGCAGACACCTTTTTCTGGTGATTGACGAAGCGCAGAACCTGCACGTCAAGGACCTGGGCTGGCTCAAGCGCATGGTGAACTGGCTGAACACGCATGAGGTAAAGGTTACTGTCGTACTGTTCGGTCAGAGTCAGTTGTGCACGATGCATCAACGCTTCATGGCCGAGATGCCAGATCTGACCATCAGGTTCATGGCGGAGCTTGTTGAGTTCAGAAGTCTGCAAGATGCAGCAGATCTGCACGTGGTCCTTAAGTCATGTGATGACGAGACTGAGTACCCCCGTGGATCGGGCTGGTCCTATACACAGTACTTGTGGCCAAATGCACATGCCAATGGATTCCGCTTGGCGCGCAGCGCCACAGATTTGTACGACGCGTTTCGCTCTCAGTCCGGAGGTGCAGTTGACCAAGAGGGAATCAGCATGCAATGGGTGGCTGAGGCCCTGATGTTGGTGGGGCAGGATAGTGAGGGCAGCGATGCTGAAGGGATGAATATTTCGCGGGAAGTTTGGGAGCGCGCCATCGTTGACTCAGGCTATCGGAGCAGGACGCCTGCCGTGCTGGCTGCAACGGCAATCGGGAGAGGCCGCGCACGGAGGTCGCCGTGATTGCATGGAGTCGAGCTCTGATCGATGCCTACTGTTCCTCGTGGACCGTCATCCAGACGCTGGAACTATTCAACGGCTTCGATGCCAAGTGGATGAATGGTCGCCAGGACTGGTGCCTTCTGCTTTCGCGCTCCACCGTGTATCTCTCGGAGCAGAGGCTTGACGAGCAGCGCCCGCCCAACTGTTCGGAGCAGCTGCGCGATGTTCAGTCAGTCCTGGGTGAGCGAATCAGATGGTTGGATGCTGAAGCTCTTCGTTACTGTCCAGCTTGCATCCAAGTTGGGAGACACTACCAGTATCAACAAGATGACCGATTTGTTCGCTGCGTCCTGCATCGAGTGAGATTGAAGACCGGCTGCCCGTCCTGTGGAATTGCTTTGGACACGAAAGGGACTCTGGTGCACGGATTCACATGTAAATCATGCGGGAGCACCTTGCTGGAGTCCGACGTTTCCGGTGAATTGACCGCTCGCAAGGCTGCGTCATACGCGCGAACCCTAGACAAATTGCACCAGTGGCTCAGGACCGCGAATGACTCGCTCGCCGGTTGCCAGAGGGCTCACAGCGGTCTAACGACAATACGCTGGAACGGGAATCACGCTGTGAGCAACGCAGGCAGTTACTGGTACGCACTGATCCAGCTCCCGAACACGATGGTACGCAACGCGCTGTTGCCAACACCAACCTCCTTCACGCAGCGGCCAAAGACCGCACTCTTGCTACCCCTTCCTGCCGATGATCACGAGACTGCCATCAGGCCGTACGAGGAGCTTCTTAGGTGCATTGCACGTCAAATTAGGCGCACCTATCTCAGGGGACACTCCAGCTGCCGAGTCCATGCCATGAGAACAGTAGGCGGCGGCCGCACTCAGCGAAACAGATGGGCTCCAGTGACTCTAAGGCCGCACCTATGCTGTAGAGGCCAGGCATACGCCGTATGGCTACTGCAGCGGCGCGAGGAGCTTCGCGAGATCTCCGAGCGGATGAGCGTGTCTCGCATGGATCGTCTCCTTGGGCATCGACGCTCTGAGGTCCCTATGCGGTTGCCAGATCTGCACGCAACGGCGTCCAGTTACATAAGCTCGTTTGAGGCGTGGATTGCAAACCTTGCCCGTCTACATTCACTGATCGACCGTTCCAACAGGCAATCGGTGCTGTATGAGCAATTCCGCTGTTCTCCGAACTGGGCGCTGCATCAGCCGGGTGCCAGCAAAAGCTGCCCTATTCACCTGCGTCTGGACCAACAGAAGAACCGTGCTTATTGCGACAGGGGCCGCGTTCGACAGGAGGATCTAGCGTATGTCATCGCTCTGGGGCGAGAAAGGGAGCGGATTCTCAATCGGGTCGATAAGATGCGCGATGACCCCACGGACATCACGCCAGACATCCTTCTCTGAGTGTGCCAGGCGGCCCTGACGCTAGATCGCCGGCGGCTGCATGAAGAACCACGTTGCCGGTCGCGTCGTTCGATACTATCTGACGAGTAGGCGAACTGACTTTGAGATGCTCCAGTACCTCAATCTAAGGGCTGAGGGTCACTGGCAGAACTGACGGGAAACCCGCGCGCATTGCGTTACCACGCCAGCAACAGCGACCAATCCGCAAAACTGCGGCCATCAAGCATTCCTGGCATGCGGGCCTCAACGTCCAGCCAGGCCAAGCGGTGGTGACGCGGACCTCTCGTGAGGGAGGGGGGGGCGTGCGCGTGGCATACTTTTGTACCGCAGGCGCCAGCGTGAGGAATCTACCTCATGCGCCCGATACTTCCCAAACCTGTTGAGTGCCCCCGTTGCTATTCGCGGGGCGTCAACGATCGACCTGCTCAGGTCAGTGGGATTTCATTCCCACGCGGTACGCTTTCAATCGACAACTGGCACAGAGGTTTGCTTGAGCGTGTTTAGCCAATCGTTTTGCAGGCTGGCGTGCGCTGTGCGCGGGGCGTGTTCCTCACTGACGGCGCGAGAGAGCTCCAGCAGCTCCTGCGCGAGCACCGCCGCGGCATCCAATTTGACCTGGGTGTCAAATACCCTGCGCGATCCATCTGGGGTCTGAAGCGTCTTCGCGTAAGCAGGATTGGCGACCAGATACACGAAGTAGTCGGTCGTTGCTGCGAGGATGCTGAGTTCCTTAACGATACCCGCCTGCAGAGTTCCAGCAGCAGCGTTCCACAGTGCAGAGGCAATGTCATAGCTGCTGATTTCAACTTTCTTTCCGTCGCTGATGGCGTCCGCCTTCAGTGTCTTGCAAAGCCTAATGGCCTTTTTAAGCCCGCCCCACGTTTCGTCATCACGTTCGCGCAGGCGTCGCAGATACAGGAAGGGCAGGTTGTGGATCAACTGACGCGCAGGCTTGTCGAGGATGTTGACGCCCCGGAAGTCCTCGGACTGTGTCCGCTGATACTCGGCGGTGTCATTCCATGAAGCTGGCACAACATCAACTTCGCGACGCAGAGATCCACCCGACAGCCGGATGGCCTTGGCACCTGTGCAGTCGACTTCCGCCGCCGGATAGGCGTCCTTCAGCGCCGCCTCCAGTCGGTGACGCAGATCGAGCAATGTATCGACGGCTGACGGCAGGTACGGGTTACGGTAGTGCCCAGCCAGCGCCAAGACCCCCGTCGCATCGTAGTGATGGAACCGCTGCTCCAGAACCAGGAAGTCGACATCACTGACGCCGCGGATATGAATGTTGCCCGGAACGGAGCCCTGCAGACGGAACGTACAGCTCAGCCCATCGCGGTCCAATCGCGTTGCAATTTGCGCTTGCACACGCTCGGCCTCGGCAACACTCAGGGCGGTGTAGCTGGCGGCTACTGCTTGCATGGCGCCCAGTGCATAGCGCGTATGGTACCCACTACTGCGTTTCTGATAGGTCTCGCTCAGGTGCGCGCGTGCCTCAAACCCGGAGGCGGAGTCGAAGATGACTGAGCTCCGATCGAAGCCATGGCGCCGCGCGTCAAGCGCACGCAAACGTTTGTTGATGTCCGCACTCATGGTGTCGTGGTTTCCTTTCGGGTCAGGGTGAGGGTTCCGTAGGTGTAGCGGCCGTGGCCGTTGAAGTACTCACCGGTGGCAGCGGTCAGGTCGGCGCGGAACAGCAGTTCTGCGCAGCCGCGATGCCCCTTGAGTTCAGGCTCGCCGATGCCCGGGTCGTTGCGATAGTTGTAGAGGACGCGGTAGCCATCTGTGCAGTCATAAATCAGCGCTGCCGACAGGCTTTTGGAGACGGACTGGCGCGTTCTGAGGCGAATCTGGATCTTGTCCCAGCTCTGTGCAATTTCGACCTCGCCTTCCCATGCCAGGAGGGGGCGATCGTCAGAAGCATGCAGGCTTTGCCCGTGGCAGACCCATGTGCCAGAAAGATTGGGAACGCGCAGCCACCTAGAAAGGCGCGGTATCCGCCACATCCACCGGTCAAAGAGCGCGTACAGCAGTAGATAGATCGAGCCGGCGGTGATCGGCCAGAGCACCAGTCGCGGCATTTCCACACCGAAATCCACAACCAATGCCACAACTAGGCCGGCCAAGGCGCTCACTGCCGCGGCCAGCCCGACAGAGGCCCCCATTACCCACTTGCCGACATTGGCACGGTTGAAGCCGCCCAAGACAGCGTACTCATGTTCCATAGACCGATCTCCGACGATGAGGGGAGCAGGGCACCGCGATTGCGAGTGCGAGGCGCCCGCACCCAACCGGGTGGGAAACGCCGCGAATGCCCCCCCGGTGCCAGAGCAGAGTCCGCTCAGGTGGCATGGGGGGGGGCTGCTATGGCGCAGATTCGAAAGGCTGCCGTCTTAGAACGGATCCGGCCCCAAGCCCGAACGCGCGCTTTCGTTCAGCACGGTGCCGTCGCGCCGCTTGATCGGGGCGCTCGGAGCGAGCTCTTTCAGACGCCGCGCTGCGCGCACCGCGTTGTACTCGCTCGCATACCCTTCCCCGGAGTCCGCAATCTTGCGACCGTTGCTGGCATAGAACGTCCACCGCCATTCGCCGGCGCGGTCCTGGTAAATCTCAATACGCATGAACACTTCTCCTCTTCTGGATGGAACGCGCCACGTCCTTCCCCCGCAGCCCGGAGGCAGCTCAAGGGTGGGTAGCGCGCTTTCGAAGCAGGGCCGCACATCACCCGCATACATACTATCCGTGTAGTTTGTATGCGTGTCAAGTTTCTGTACGGATGCTATCGTTAGACATCCCAAAACCGAGGCGTCCATGTCTTCAGAAACCCATTCGCTGCGTTGGGGGCAAGCGCGGCGTATAGCCTTCATCGATCTTCGATTGCAATACGACGGTCGCTTGAATCGCCGCGATCTCATTGATTTTTTTGGCATATCCGTCCCCCAGGCGTCCTCTGACCTAGCTGAGTACGTCAAGATCGCGCCAGGCAACATGGAGTACGACCCGAGTGCGCGGGCCTACCGTGCGCAGCCAGGCTTTCTGCCGGTCAGCGGCCGCGCGACGTCCAGCCAGTACCTATTCGAGTTGTATGGCCTGGAGCGCGGCCTGCTGACACGAGATGAGAGCTTCATCGGCTATGTGCCGTTGACCGGCATTGTCGGCACCCCTGCGCGCCCGATTGCGGCAACGGAGATCTCCACGTGGGTGCGAGCCATCCGCGACGGCGACAGGTTAGAGGGCCGTTACCAGTCCATGGACGAGGACGCGCCCCTCAGCCTGACCATCTCCCCGCATGCGCTTGGCTACGATGGCCTCAGATGGCACGTCCGGGCTTACTGCCACACCCGCTTAATGTTCCGGGATTTCGCCATCGGGCGCTTCGAGATCCACACGATCCATGCCGACTCCCCCGCAATCGATCCAAGCAACGACATTGGCTGGTTCACGGAGGTCGGGGTTCAGCTAATCCCGCACCCCGCGCTGACGCCCAACCAGCGGGCGGCGGTGGCCCGGGACTATGCGATGCAGGATGACGTGCTGATTCTTCCCTGCCGAAAAGCAATGCTGTTCTACACGCTGCGCCACCTGAATCTCGATTCGCTGGAGATTCACCCCGATGCGGCTCGGCAGCATGTCATCGTGGGGAACCCCGACGAAGTCGCCCAATGGATGCGCGAAGATCGTCAGGGCCTGTCTGTGGGCGGCTGAGCTAGGTCAAGGCATTGGTCAGATGCGTAGGCAAATGGCCTACGACCACCCTGCGATTGAGCTCATCGACGTAGCAGTAGATCCGCAGGCAGCGGAGCGGATCGTGGGCGTTACTACCTGCAACATGCATGTCCATGGTGTAGGTCGACCCGCCTACGATGCCTCGATACTCACCCAAGTGGCGGGCTGCAATAACACCAACGCCGGACAACCGCAGTCGATTCTCTTTCAGGAATTCCTCCCACTCGTCGCGCGCTTGGCGACGACTCGCTTCGTCGTCTGCCCAGCGTGATCGCCAGTAGCTTTCAGACAGTTGTTCCAGACAGGCATATATCAGCGCGGTCTCGCTATGGGCCACGCGGCTGGCAGAGCGGAGCGTTTTTTCCGGGAAGACCACCCGAGGCCGCAGCGAGATTGCCCACTCCGCGAGCCCCTCCAGTGTGGCCGGAGGTGCGGCCCGCTCTGTTGTCGGCTCATCAGTGGGAGCTGCAGATCCCAGCCGCAGTTGTGCGCTGTGCAGGCGCCGCTTGAGCTCGACTATCTCATCGGTCGTTGTTTGCAGATCGTGCAGGGCGGAGTCTCGGTCTGCGACCGCAGCGTTTCGCTCGTCTTCGGCCACTTGCAGCAACTCTTCATAGTCCCTGACTTCCCTGGAAATCAAAGCCCGAATGTCTTCAGCGGTTGGAACTGGCGGAGGAAGAACGGCGTCGTTGAGTGCCGAGTCTTTCCCGTTGCTCAACGCACGCAACCTGGCTTCGGCTATGGCGTTCCGAATGTCTCGAAACGCAGGAACCTCAGGGCGGTGCCGAGCTTGGAGAGTCAACTCACGTAGCTGCTCCAGTCCCTGTCCCTTGCTTATGTCGACGTGTGCCCTGGTACCGCCAGCCTTTTGAAACACATGGACCGTGCTCGGAGCCAGCGCACCGTAATGGGTAGCATATTGGGCCCACATCGCCGGCTCAACGACATACATTCTGGCCAGAGCCTGCAGCGGCTTGATCAGCTCAAAGCGAGCGGCTACTACCCACAGAGGTGCGTCGCGACCGCTGTCTTGGACGGCGGCAAGCAGGCGCGACATACCCTCCTCATCACGGACGAATGTAGGGGCTCCAGCGGGCGCACCAGCGATACCCAGCCCAGGCGAGCGGGCCCATTCACGGACAATAGCTGGAACCGTCCTAGAGGGTGCCGGAAGGGACACCAGGTCTCGTGCGCTTAGGCGAACGCCCACCATGCCGCCGACGCCCCCCATCCCCGCGAGGACAGTGGCCTCCATCCTCCACCACCGGGTTGGGTGAGTCGTGTCAGGGTGATCCAGCCGGAAAGCAAAGATGCCTTCACCCGATTCCAATTGAAGCGTGACGCCTTGGCGCTCAATCTCGTGTGCCCCTTCTCGCCATGTCTTGGGCAGGCTCAGTCCCATTCGAGCCTCTAGCCAACTGAGAGCCGACGTCACCGCATCGAGATGGGCCGACTCTTTGTCCACCAAGGCCCACTCGGAAGCCAACAGTGCGTGGTCTGACAAATCAAAGCGCAGGACGCGCTGTGAATTGCCAAACTTAACCGCGCCCACCCGTCTGCGAGACTGAGCGTTGCTTGCTCGCGGCACTGCCATGACAGGCGCAGCAGCATTCGCCTCGATCACAAGATCAACCGCTTCAATGCCCTCGATCTCTACCGCTGCACTCGGCGGAGGCGGCCTGTCTCGCGCAATCAAAGGAACGGGGTGCCGCGTCAGCAGCCCATCGATCGTTGCGCGGAAAGCTGCTCGGAGTGGGGCCGCGGGACTTGGAGCCCGCCGCTTCGAAAGCGACGATACCAGTTCAGGAATAGCAGCCGCGACGCGCGATTGCTCCACCTTAGGCAGAGATCGCCAGCACTCTCGGGCGAGCCGTATCCATTTCTGCGCGAGCGCAGGCCGATCATTCGCCCACTGCCTGGCTGCAAAAGCGGCGCCGAAGATCCGCGTTAAAGATCGCTCCAAGCTTGCGTCCGCTTGACCGGAGGGGCCAATATCCGAGGAAGCCAGCCAAAGCGCGATGGGGAGCGGAGATTTGCCGTGACGCGCCGAGTCGGTGACCACTTCCCATAGCCAACCCGGATCGATGGTGTCGTCACCGAAACTCAGGCCACTAGCATGACGGGCGCAAGCCTCGAGATTGTCTAGAAACAAGACATCGACAAATCCCTCTGCCGATTCGACATTGCTGGGGCCCAGCACGACCACTTGAAGGCCGGACTGAACGTCGATCGCCAGTCTGCTGCCGTGACTATCTGCGTACGTTCGCTGGAGCTCAAAATCTCCGTCGGCCTTGGCGATTGAATCGGCGCCGAGCTGCAGCGCACTTTCAAGTGAGCGCGATGTCGCATCTGTGGCAGCTTGCGCTTCCGCCGGCTTACCAGACCATAGCTCGATCTCACCGCTCTCTGCGGGAGGAGGGAGGGCGTCTCCTAAATCGGAGGAGGCCTCGATCTGAGCCTGAATCCAGGCCTCTACCTCAGCAGTTGCGCTCCTGAACATGTGGCCTTCACACATTGCGCGGACGCACCAGGCGAAGGCCGCCGGGCTGGCATAGGCAGTGCCGTTGATGCCACGAAAGTGGGCCGCCAGAATGGAAATGCCATAGCGATTGCCCTTGAGGGCCAATTGCCTGGCGACCTCAAGATGCTCACTAAGTGTTAGGCGAACAGCTTGGCGAGCCGTGACTAAACTGGCCGATGAGGTGCGGTAGACGCGTCCATCCTCTTCGTCGGCGACGAGCACGGTGTGATCACTCAGCGTGCCCAAAACCACTGCAGTTCGCAGCGATCTGCGCAAACCGACATGTCGGCCAGCCCTAGGGTGGGGGCCTTGATGGTAGCCATAGAGCGGGAGAACCAATCCGACCGTCTGTTCGTCCGGCGCGAGCTTCGCCTGTTCCGGCGCGGCTGCAGTCTTGCCACAGCTCTCATCTGCTTCCTGCATATCAGCGCAACCCACACTTCCCCCAAAAATGTGACCGACGCCCCATCATACCTGCCACGACACGGCGCAACACGCTTGGGATCATTGCAATGGCGATGGCAGGACAGTGCATAGCGCCAGAGTTGCCTCAATGGGCCGCCCAGCTACGGCCAGTTAAACGTCGTCCAACAGGCGTGCCGCTGGATTGCATTGCGCTCCACCCGATTGGTAGTAGCCGGTTACGCTCGCAACGGAGCGATGATCGGTCATGGCCATCAGCGCAGGCAGTGCCACGCCCTGCCTGGCGCCCTCGGTAACGAAGCCCGAGCGCAGGCTATGCCCGCCGAAGTCTCCGTCTAGACCGGCCTGCTTAGCGCGGCGCTGGATGATCAGTGCAATGGCGCGATCACTCAGTGCCGGACCCACCCGCGTCCCCCACACGCGACGGAACAGCGCCCCTTCGGTGAGCTTGGCCGCCTCCAGCCAGGCCTGCAATGCCACGGCGGCCGCGCCCACGAGCGGCTTATCGGGGCTGCCGCCGACCTTGGGGCCATCCTGCAGCGTCTTGCCCTGATCCAGCCGATAGACGAATCCGCCCTCGGGCAGCGGGCGCAGGTGCGCCAACGTCGCCGCGGCGACTTCGCTGCGACGGCGGCCGCCGCTGGCAAAGGCAAAGCAGAGCAGGGCGCGGTCACGCTGGCCGGCCAGGTCGTTTCCGCAGGTGGCCAGCAGCGCCTGCAACTCGATCCGGGTAATGGCCGCCTTCTTCTGCGGGCGTTCGCCACGCTTGTGCGCGCTGCGGCGGGCGCTGGCCAGCAGCTGACGCACCTCGGCGCTGTCGATGGGATTGGCCAGTTGCTGCAGTTGGTGGACCTTGCTCAGCACCGAGACGCGATGGGTGAGGGTGGCCAATCGCCAGGGTCCGGGGCGCCTCTTCAATCGGGCCGCCACCAGCGCCTTGTCCAGTGCGGCCGGCAACTCCCAGCGCACGCCCTCAGCGGTGTCGCGGGCCACGTGGTCGACGATGAATTGCACCACCGTTGCCGCCGGCAGCGGCAGCTGCAGCGGCCGGCCGTAACGACCCTGGCACCAACCGGCCCAGTAGCGCAGCGCGGTGCGGTAGCTGCGGGTGGTGTTGGCGCTGCGCGCAGCAGCCAAAATCTGCTCAGCGGCGGTGGCGGCCTGAGCCGACAACCGGGACGGGTCGGGCAGGGTGGGGAGCTGATCGACGGTCAATGAAGTGACGACTTTCATATGTACTATGTGATCCTCACTACAGATTCGGTGTCGTTGTTCCGATAATTCTACATTATCGGAAGTAGCGGCCCCCACCCGCCGTTTCATTGACCGGAGACTCCCATGGCCCGCGGCCTGACCGAACTGGATGTCCATAACGCCGCCGATGACCTCGTCGCCGGCGGCGAGCGCCCCACGGTGGAGCGCATCCGCGCCCACCTGGGCACCGGCTCGCCCAATACCGTGACCCGTCACTTGGACACCTGGTGGTCAAGCGTGGGAACACGCCTGCGCCAACGCGCCCGCGAGGCGGCCCAACCCGACGTGCCGGCCGCGGTGCTGACCCTGGCCCAGCGCTGCTGGGCCGCCGCCCTGGAAGGGGCGGGGGAGCATGCCCGAGCG
>NZ_DAMDFR010000005.1:0-131184 GCF_032103445.1 Stenotrophomonas sp. | reverse complement strand
CGCGGTGGCGGCCAGCTACACCGGCACCGCCGCGCTGGAAGCGCGCGCCGAGTCGCAGGTGGTGGCCAAGACCTCCGGCGTGGCGCTGGCGGTGCTGGTCGAGGAAGGCCAGCAGGTCCGCGCCGGCCAGCCGCTGGTGCGCCTGGACCCGGACCGCGCACGCCTCGCGGTGGCGCAGAGCGAAGCGCAGATGCGCAAGCTGGAGAACAACTACCAGCGCGCGCAGAAGTTGATCGGCCAGCAGATGGTCAGTGCCGCCGACGTCGACCAGATCCGCTTCGACCTGGAAAACGCGCGCGCCCAGTACCGGCTGGCCACGCTGGAGCTGTCCTACACCACGGTGGTGGCCCCGATCTCCGGCGTGATCGCCTCGCGCTCGATCAAGACCGGCAACTTCGTGCAGATCAACACACCGATCTTCCGCATCGTCGACAACTCGCGGCTGGAAGCCACGCTCAACGTGCCCGAACGCGAACTGGCCACGCTGCGGCCGGGCCAGCCGGTGACCCTGGTCGCCGATGCGCTGCCCGGCAAGTCGTTCCCCGGCACCGTGGACCGCATCGCACCGGTGGTGGACGCCGGCAGCGGCACCTTCCGCGTGGTCAGCGGCTTCGGCGAAGACGCGGCCGGCCTGCAGCCGGGCATGTTCGGCCGCATCCGCATCGACTACGACCAGCGCGCCGACGCACTGGTGGTGCCGCGCCTGGCCCTGCTCGACGATGGCGACCCGGCCGTGTTCCGGGTGCGCGACGGCAAGGTCGCACGCGTGCCGGTCAAGGTCGGTTACGCCGAAGGTCCGTGGGTGGAAATCCGCGAAGGCCTGGCGGTGGGCGACAAGGTGGTGACCGCCGGCAAGGTGGCACTGCGTGACGGCACCGCGGTGCAGGTGATCGGTGAGAAGCCGGCCGCCACCGTGGCCAAGGCCGCGCCGAAGAAGGCGGAGAACCGTCAATGAGTTCGCCCGGGCATGACCACGGCAGTGAACCGCACCCGGCCGATGAGGGCCGGGGCACCGGCGGCGGCCTGGTGGAATTCGCCACCCGCCGCCGCGTCACCATCTTCATGTGCATGCTCACCCTGGTGCTGTTCGGCCTGATCGCGCTGGGCAACCTCAAGGTCAACCTGCTGCCGGACCTGAGCTATCCGACCCTGACGGTGCGCACCGAGTACACCGGTGCCGCCCCGACTGAAATTGAAACCCTGATCACCGAACCGGTTGAAGAAGCCGTGGGCGTGGTCAAGAACCTGCGCAAGCTGAAGTCGGTCTCGCGCACCGGTCAGAGTGACGTGGTGCTGGAGTTCGCGTGGGGCACCAACATGGACCAGGCCAGCCTGGAGGTGCGCGACAAGATGGAAGCGCTGAACCTGCCACTGGAGGCCAAGGCCCCGGTGCTGCTGCGCTTCAATCCGTCCACCGAGCCGATCATGCGCCTGGTGATCGCGGCAAAGACCGACCCGGCCACGGATGCCGACGCGGTGCGCCAGCTGACCGCGCTGCGTCGCTATGCCGATGAAGACCTGAAGAAGAAGCTGGAACCGGTGGCCGGCGTGGCGGCGGTGAAGGTGGGCGGTGGTCTGGAAGACGAGATCCAGGTCGACATCGACCAGCAGAAGCTGGCCCAGCTCAACCTGCCGATCGACAACGTGATCAAGCGGCTAAAGGAAGAGAACATCAACATTTCCGGCGGCCGTCTGGAGGAGGGCTCGCAGCGCTTCCTGGTGCGCACGGTGAACCAGTTTGCCGACCTGGAAGACATCCGCAACCTGCTGGTGACCACCCAGAGCAGCACCGGCAGCGCTGCCGATGCGGCCATGCAGCAGATGTTCGCGATTGCCGCGTCCACCGGTTCGGATGCGGCGATTGCCGCCGCCTCGGCCGCACAGAGCGCGTCCAGCAGCAGTTCCACCAACATCGCCAATGGCGTGCCGGTGCGGCTGAAAGACGTCGCCACCGTGCGCCAGGGCTTCAAGGAGCGCGAAGCGATCATCCGCCTGGGCGGTCGCGAGGCGGTGGAACTGGCGATCTACAAGGAAGGCGATGCCAACACCGTGGCCACGGCGGCCGCGCTGCGCACGCGCCTGGAGCAGATCAAGGCGCAGATTCCCGGCGATGCCGAGCTGACCACGATTGAAGACCAGTCGCGCTTCATCGAACACGCGATCAGCGACGTCAAAAAGGACGCCGTGATCGGCGGCCTGCTCGCGATCCTGATCATCTTCCTGTTCCTGCGCGATGGCTGGAGCACGTTCGTGATCAGCCTGTCGCTGCCGGTCTCGATCATCACCACGTTCTTCTTCATGGGCCAGCTCGGCCTGAGCCTGAACGTGATGTCGCTGGGCGGGCTGGCGCTGGCCACCGGCCTGGTGGTGGACGACTCCATCGTGGTGCTGGAAAGCATCGCCAAGGCGCGTGAGCGCGGCCTCGGCATTCTGCAGGCGGCCATCACCGGCACCCGCGAAGTGAGCATGGCCGTGGTCGCCTCCACCCTGACCACCATCGCGGTGTTCCTGCCGCTGGTGTTCGTGGACGGCATCGCCGGCCAGCTGTTCCGCGACCAGGCGCTGACCGTGGCGATTGCGATTGCGATCTCGCTGCTGGTGGCGATGACCCTGATCCCGATGCTGAGCTCGCTGAAGGGCCGCCCGCCGCTGGCGTTCCCGGAAGAAGCCCCGCACGGCACGTGGCAACCGCAGAGCCGCTGGCTGAAGCCGGTGGCCGGCAGCCGCCGCGGGCTGGGCGCGCTGGTGCGCTGGAGTGTGTTCGGCGTGGCCTGGGTGATCGTCAAAGTGTGGCGCGGCCTGACCGCCGTGGTGGGTCCGGTGATGCGCAAAGCCAGCGACGTGGCGATGAAGCCCTATGCCGGTGCCGAGCGTGGTTATCTGAAGCTGCTGCCCAGCGCCCTGGCGCACCCCGGCAAGGTATTGGGCCTCGCCGCGCTGGCCTTCGTCGCAACGCTGGCGATGGTGCCGATGCTGGGCGCGGACCTGATTCCGCAGCTGGCCCAGGACCGCTTCGAAATGACCGCCAAGCTGCCGGCCGGTACGCCGCTGAAGCAGACCGACGCGCTGGTGCGTGAGCTGCAGCTGGCGCATGCCAAGGACGAAAGCATCGCGTCGCTGTACGGCGTGAGCGGCAGCGGCACGCGGCTGGATGCGAATCCCACCGAGAGTGGCGAGAACATCGGCAAGCTGACCGTGGTGATGGCCGGCGGTGGCAGTGCAAAGACCGAAGCGGAGATCACCGAGCGCCTGCGTGCCTCGATGCAGGGCCACCCCGGTGTGCAGGTCGACTTCGCCCGCCCGGCCTTGTTCAGCTTCTCCACGCCGCTGGAAGTGGAACTGCGTGGCCAGGACATGGCCACGCTGGAGCGCGCGGGCCAGGCCCTGGCCGCGATGCTGCGCGACAACCCGCACTACGCCGACGTCAAATCCACGGTGGAAGAAGGCTTCCCGGAAATCCAGATCCGCTTCGACCAGGAACGCGCCGGTGCGCTGGGCCTGACCACCCGCCAGATCGCCGACGTGGTGGTCAAGAAGGTGCGCGGCGACGTGGCCACGCGTTACAGCTTCCGCGATCGCAAGATCGACGTGCTGGTGCGTGCCCAGGAAGGCGACCGCGCCAGCGTGGAGAGCATCCGCCGGCTGATCGTCAATCCGGGCAGTGCACGTCCGGTCACCTTGGACGCGGTAGCGGAGGTGATCGCGACCAACGGTCCCAGTGAGATCCATCGCGCCGACCAGACCCGCGTTGCCGTGGTGTCGGCCAACCTGCGCGACATCGACCTGGGCGGTGCGGTGCGGGAAGTGCAGGCGATGGTGGCTGAGCAGCCGCTGGGTGCCGGCGTCGGCATGCACATCGGCGGGCAGGGCGAAGAGCTCGCCGAATCGGCACGCTCGCTGATCTTCGCCTTCGGCCTGGCGATCTTCCTGGTGTATCTGGTGATGGCCTCGCAGTTCGAATCGCTGCTGCACCCGTTCGTCATCCTGTTCACCATTCCGCTGGCCCTGGTGGGCGCGATCCTGGCGCTGATGCTGACCGGCAAGCCGATCTCGGTGGTGGTGTTCATCGGCTTGATCCTGCTGGTGGGACTGGTGACCAAGAACGCGATCATCCTGATCGACAAGGTCAACCAGCTGCGCGAGGCCGGTGTGGCCAAGCACGAAGCCTTGGTGGAAGGGGCACGCTCGCGTCTGCGCCCGATCATCATGACCACGTTGTGCACGCTGTTCGGCTTCCTGCCGCTGGCCGTGGCGATGGGCGAGGGCGCGGAAGTGCGTTCGCCGATGGCGATTACCGTGATCGGCGGCCTGCTGGTGTCCACCCTGCTGACCCTGCTGGTGATTCCGGTGGTGTATGACCTGCTGGACCGTCGCGGTGATGCCTATTACCGCGAACGCGGTCGCCAGCATGCGCAGGCGGCCGAAGGCCCGATCAGCGGCGGCAACGCCCAGGAGCCGGCATGAGCGTCGCCGAGTTCTCCATCCGCCGTCCCATCACCACCATCATGTGCTTCGTCTCACTGGTGGTGGTGGGGCTGATCGCGGCGTTCCGGCTGCCGCTGGAGGCGCTGCCGGACATTTCCGCGCCGTTCCTGTTCGTGCAGGTGCCGTACACCGGCTCGACCCCGGAAGAGGTGGAACGCACCATCATCCGCCCGACCGAGGAAGCGCTGGCGACGATGACCGGGATCAAGCGCATGCGCTCCCAGGCCACGTCGGAAGGGGCCAGCATCTTCATCGAGTTCACCGACTGGGACCGCGACATCGCCATTGCCGCGTCCGACGCGCGCGAACGCATCGATGCGATCCGTGACGACCTGCCTGACGACCTGCAGCGCTACAACGTGTTCAAGTGGTCCAGCAGCGACGAACCGGTGCTGAAGGTGCGCCTGGCCAGCAGCAGCGACCTCACCGGCGCGTACGACATGCTGGACCGCGAGTTCAAGCGACGCATCGAGCGCATTCCCGGCGTGGCCCGGGTCGAAATCTCGGGCGCGCCGCCGAACGAGGTCGAGATCGCGATCAACGCCGACCGCCTGACTGCGCACAATCTGAGCATCAACGAGCTCAACGAACGTCTGCGCACCCTGAACTTCTCGATCTCGGCCGGGCAGATCGACGACAACGGCCAGCGCGTGCGCATCCAGCCGGTGGGTGAGATCACCGATCTGCAGGAACTGCGCGATCTGGTGATCGACACCAAGGGCCTGCGCCTGGGCGACATCGCCGACATCCGGCTCAAGCCGACCCGCATGGCCTACGGCCGCCGACTGGACGGCAACCCGGCAGTCGGCCTGGACATCTACAAGGAGCGAAGCGCCAACCTGGTCGAAGTCTCGCGCGCGGCACTGGCCGAGGTGGAGGCCATCCGCAAGCAGCCGTCGATGCGTGACGTCAACATCAAGGTGATCAACAACCAGGGCAAGACGGTCACCTCGTCGCTGCTGGAACTGGCCGAAGCCGGTGCGGTCGGCCTGCTGCTGTCAGTGACAGTACTGTTCTTCTTCCTGCGCCACTGGCCGTCCACGCTGATGGTCACCCTGGCCATCCCGATCTGTTTCGTGATCACCCTCGGCTTCATGTACTTCGCCGGGGTCACCCTCAACATCCTGACCATGATGGGCCTGCTGCTGGCGGTGGGCATGCTGGTCGACAACGCCGTGGTGGTGGTGGAGAGCATCTACCAGGAACGCGAGCGCATGCCCGACCAGCCGCGGCTGGCGTCGATCATCGGCACCCGCAACGTGGCCATCGCGCTCAGCGCCGGCACCCTGTGCCACTGCATCGTGTTCGTGCCCAACCTGTTCGGTGAAACCAACAACATCAGCATCTTCATGGCGCAGATCGCGATCACCATCTCGGTGTCGCTGCTGGCCTCGTGGCTGGTGGCGGTGAGCCTGATTCCCATGCTGTCCGCACGCATGCAGACGCCGAAACTGGTGCATTCGCAGACCGGCGTGATCGCCCGGCTGCAGCGCCGCTACGCCAAGGTGCTGCAGTGGACGCTGGAGCACCGCGGCTGGAGCGTGTTCGGCATCATCATGGTGGTGCTGATCAGCCTGGTGCCGATGAAGCTGACCAAGATCGACATGTTCGGTGGTGAGGGTGGCACCGACGTGTTCATCGGCTACAACTGGAAGGGGGCGTACACCCGCGCGCAGATGTCCGATGAAGTGGCCCGGGTCGAGCAGTACCTGGACCAGAACCGCGAAAAACTGCACATCACCCAGGTGTATTCCTGGTACAGCGAGCAGGAAGGCAGCAGCACCATCGTGACCCTGGACGAGAAGCACGCCGGCAACATGGCAGCGGTGCAGGAGAGCCTGCGCAAGGGCCTGCCGCGTTCGGCGCGGGCCGACTACATCGTCGGCAACCAGGGCGGCGATGGCGGTGGTGGCGGCAACCAGGGTGTGCAGGTGCAGCTGGTGGGGGATTCCACCCAGATGCTGCAGGAGATCGGCGAGGAAGTGGTGCCGCTGCTGGCCCAGCGCAAGGAACTGCGCGACGTGCGCATCGACAATGGCGAGAAGGGCAGCGAGCTGTCCATCCATGTCGACCGCGAGCGTGCGGCCGCGTTCGGCTTCAATGCCGAGCAGGTCGCCAGCTTCGTGGGCCTCGCCCTGCGTGGTGCGCCGCTGCGCGAGTTCCGCCGCGGTGACAGCGAAGTGCCGGTGTGGGTGCGTTTCGCCGGTGCCGAGCAAAGCAGCCCGGAAGACCTGGCCAGCTACACCGTGCGTACCGGTGACGGGCGCTCGGTGCCGCTGCTGAGCCTGGTGGACGTCAGCATCAAGCCCTCGGCCACCCGCGTCGGCCGCACCAACCGGCAGACCACGCTGACCATCAAGGCCAACCTGGCCGAGAAGGTCACCGCGCCGGAAGGTCGCAAGGCGATGGAGGAAATCCTCAAGCCGATGAGCTTCCCGGCCGGCTACAGCTTCACCTTCGACGGCGGCGATTACGGCGACGACGATGAAGCCATGCAGCAGATGATGTTCAACATGCTGATCGCGCTGGTGATGATCTACGTGGTGATGGCGGCAGTGTTCGAATCGCTGCTGTTCCCGGCGGCGATCATGAGCGGCGTGCTGTTCTCGATCTTCGGGGTGTTCTGGCTGTTCTGGCTCACCGGTACCGCGTTCGGAATCATGTCCTTCATCGGCATCCTGGTGCTGATGGGCGTGGTGGTGAACAACGGCATCGTGATGATCGAGCACATCAACAACCTGCGACGGCGCGGCATGGCCCGCACGATGGCGCTGGTGGAAGGCTCACGCGAGCGCCTTCGCCCGATCATGATGACCATGGGTACGGCGATCCTGGCGATGATTCCGATCTCGCTGACCGACACCCAGCTGCTCGGTGATGGCCCGCCGTACTACCCGATGGCGCGTGCGATCGCCGGTGGGTTGGCGTTCTCCACCGTGGTCAGCCTGCTGTTCCTGCCGACCATCTACGCGATGCTCGATGACATGAGCATCGGCGTGGCCCGCATCGTGCGGCGGGCGCGGGGATTGCCGCCGAAGGGCACCCAGGAAGTCATCGAGCCGGCCTGATCACGTACCCGGTAGTGACGGCCGCTGGCCGTCAACCTCCGGATGCGTGAAGGACCACGTGGTTGCCGGCCAGCGGCCGGCACTACCGATTACGCGACCTTGTTCCACACCTGGAAGCCGGTCAGCCACAACCCCAGCATGCTGCCCAGGTTGGTCAGCATGAAGGTCAGCACTACCCGGGTCACCCGGTTCCGGTACCAGCCCTTCAGCGTCTGCGCATCATCACGCAGCTTCAGGAAGTCCTCGTACGCCGGCTTGCGCAGCCGGGTTTCCACCAGCGCGGCGAACGCACCCGTGGGAATGCTCAACCGGAATGGCTTGAACGGTGCGACCACAATGGCGGTCAGGATGCTCAGCGGGTGGCTGCCGGCCAGCAGGCAGCCCAGCCCGGCCAGGCCGCCGGTGTACAGGGCCCAGGTCGCCAGCAGTTCGGTGCCCATGCCCAGGCCGCCGCGATAGAAACCGACCGCGATGCCGGTGATCACGATGGCCAGAATGCCCAGCGTGATCCACGGAATGTTGCGCTTCGGCGGCACCGCTTCCAGCGACTCACGCAGCGCACCAGGAGCTTCGGTATCGCTTTCCAGATACTTCGCCAGCCCGGCCAGATGGCCGGCACCGACCACCGCCAGCACTTCGCGCTGGGCCGGGTCGTGGCTTTCGCGCAGGCGCGTGGCCATGTAGCGGTCGCGCTCGCCGATGATGGTTTCGTACAGCTCGGGGCTTTCGCTGGCGAACTCGCCGAAGCTGGCTTCGAGCATGTCGCCCTGCTTGAGCTTCTCGATCTCTTCTTCGCCCACGTCCTCCGACGCAAACAGGCCTGCGCCGAGACCCATCACCAGTTTGATCTTGCCGAAGAAGCCCAGCCGCTGCGAGGCGCGCTTGAAGGTCAGGCCGACTTCGCGGTCGATCAGGTGCACCGGCAGGTTGCGTTCATTGGCCAGGCCGACCGCGCGCTTGAGCTCGGCACCGGGCTCGATGCCCAGCTGTTCGGCCAGGCGGCGCTGGTAGGCGGCCAGGGCGAGGTTGGCGGCGAACAGCGCCACGCGGCCCTTGCGGATCACCTCGATCAGGTCCAGCTTGGCCAGCGCGTCGGGGTTGATCAGCGCCTGCAGGCGTTGCGGGTCCAGTTCCACGGCCACGGCGTCGAAGCGACCGCTTTCGATGGCCTTCTCGACGGCCTGCACGCTGGCCTGGGAGACGTGCGCGGTGCCCAGCAGGGTGTAGCGCACGCCATCGCGTTCGACGACCTTGACCGGTTGCCCGGCGAACAGGCTGTCGCCACTGTCTTGGGTTGTAATGTCGGTCATTGCGTCATTCATTGGAGGGGGCGCTGTCGGCACCATCGCCGAGCGCGCGCTGCATCTGCACGGTATCCAGCCAGCGGCCGTGTTTACGACCGAGGCCACGGAACACGCCGACCAGATGGAAGCCGAAGCGCTCGTGCAGTTTGATCGAGGCGGTGTTGGAAGGTTCCCCGATCACCGCCACCATCTGCCGGTAGCCGCGCGCGACGCAGGCGTCGATCAACCCCTGCATCAGCGCGGTGCCGACGCCCCGGCCCTGGAATGCGGCATCGACGTAGACCGAGTTTTCCACGGTCCACTGGTAGGCGATGCGTGCGCGGTAGGTGTTGGCGTAGGCATAGCCGGCGACCTGGCCGTCAACGATGGCGACGATGTAGGGGAAGCCCCGGCCGACGATATCGTGCATGCGCCGCTGCATCTCGGTGGCGTCGGGGACTTCGTACTCATAGGTGTTGACGAAGTCGGTGACTTCCACCGCATAGATGGCGGTGATGGCGACGATATCCTCGTCGCGGGCGTCGCGCAGGTGCACGGTCACGGGGCAGGGGTCCTGTGGGGTCAGTCGATGTAGCGCTTGAGCAGGTCGCCGTAGGCGTCGATGCGGCGGTCACGCAGGAACGGCCAGATGCGGCGCACGTGTTCGCTGCGCTGCAGGTCGACTTCGCAGACCAGCACGGTGGCATCGCCACCGGCCTCAGCGATGAACTCGCCCTGCGGACCAAGCACGTGGCTGTTGCCCCAGAACTGGATGCCGGAGGCACCGAGCGGGGAGGGTTCATGGCCGACGCGGTTGCAGCTGAGCACGGGCACGCCGTTGGCCACGGCATGGCCGCGGTGGCTGAGCACCCAGGCATCGCGCTGGCGGTTCTGTTCGTCCTGCTGGTCGTCCGGATCCCAGCCGATGGCGGTGGGGTAGAGCAGCAGTTCGGCCCCGGCCAGGGCCATCAGGCGGGCGGCTTCGGGATACCACTGGTCCCAGCAGACGAGCACGCCAAGGCGACCGACGGAGGTGTCGATGGGCTTGAAGCCGATGTCGCCGGGAGTGAAGTAGAACTTCTCATAGAAGCCCGGGTCGTCCGGAATGTGCATCTTGCGATACTTGCCGAGCAGGGTACCGTCCTTTTCGAACACCACGGCGGTGTTGTGATACAGGCCGGCGGCACGGCGCTCGAACAGCGAGCCGACGATGACCACGCCATGCTTCTTCGCCAGCGCGCCAAGGCGTTCGGTGCTGGGGCCGGGAATCGGCTCGGCCAGATCGAACTCGTCCACCGATTCATGCTGGCAGAAGTACGCGCCGTTATGCAGTTCCTGCAGCAGGACCAGCTTGGCCCCCTGCGCGGCGGCCTCAGCCACGCGCGTTTCGATCACAGCCAGGTTGGCCTCGGCATCGCCATGGTTGCGCTCCTGGACCAGGGCGACGGTAAGGGGGTGACGTGGGCTCATCCGGTGCGGGTCCTGCGGGCAGAAAAACGCAGTTTATCGCGGATGGGTCAGCGCCGCGTGTTGTCGGTTGAATGCGCGCCAACGGTTGGATTTGTGCGAACAGCCGGCGGTTCACGGTTTCCCTGGTTTGGCGGGTCGGGGCGGGCGTTCCGGGGGACGCTGCAAGTACGTCCATGTAAGCTCGATCGCCGCATCCATGCGGCTCACGCCCCCTCCAACCCACCCCGACCCGCCATCGACAGTGCGTCGGTGGCCATCGAAGATCAAAAGCACGTGGCCATGGCATTTCCCATGGCCACCGACCATGTATCGAGGGGCCGGCGGGTGGGGGGTACGGGACCGTGAAGGCACATGGATGTGCCGCCCGAGCCTAACGGGAGATTTAAGGCGTGTCCCGTACCCCCCACCCGCTGGCCCCAGACACGTAGACCAGCGGCTGAGGGCTGTTCGCCCAAAACCAAAAGCGCCGGGCAGAGCCCGGCGCTACGTAGCAACTCGAATGCCGACGAAACGTCAGCCCGCCAACACACCCGCAGGCAACTGCATGGTGATGCAGTGGAGGCTGCCGTTCTGCCAGATCAGCGAACGGCAGGGGACCTGCACGATTTCGCGGTCCGGGTAGGCCTGGGCCAGTACGTCGCGGGCGGCGTTGTCGGCTTCGTCGCCGTAGGCTGGCATCAGCACTGCGCCGTTGAGGATCAGGTAGTTCGCGTACGACGCCGCCAGACGGCGGCCTTCGTCGATCACCGGGCGTGCCCACGGCAGCGGGAACAGGCGGTACGGCTGGCCGGCGGTGGTGCGCAGTGCGGCCAGTTCGTTGCCCATCGCCTGCAGTTCGGCGTAGTGCGAATCGGTGCTGTCGTCGCAGGCCTGGTAGACGATGCTGTCCGGCGAGGCGAAGCGTGCCAGCGTGTCGATGTGCGCGTCGGTGTCGTCGCCTTCCAGGTAGCCGTGGTCCAGCCACAGCACCCGGTCCTGCGCCAGCCAGCTGGCCATGTCCGCGCTGAGCGAGGCGCGGTCACGGTCCGGGTGGCGTTCGTGCAGGCACTGCCAGGTGGTCAGCAGGGTGCCTTCACCGTCGGTTTCAATGCCGCCGCCTTCCAGCGCGAACGGAATGCTCTGCAGTTCCGCGTTGGCGAACAGGCCCTGGCCGTGCAGCACACCGACCAACTGGTCGTCCAGGCTCGCCTCGAACTTGCCGCCCCAACCGGTGAAGCGGAAATCCAGCAGGCGGAAGCCGCCGTCGGCGCGGCGCAGGGTGATCGGGCCCGAATCGCGCAGCCAGGTGTCGTCGTATTGCGCCGTGACAAACCGCACGCGTTCCATGTCGATGCGGTTCGAGCGCAGGCGCGCGTCCGCATAGGCTTCCAGGTCATCGTCGGCCACGATGATCAGCACCGGCTGGAAGCGGGTGATCGCCGCCACCAGCGCGATGTAGGTTTCTTCCACGTCCGCCAGGCGGTCAGCCCAGTCGGTATCAGCGTGGGGCCAGGCGATCAGGATGGCCGACTGGGATTCCCATTCGGCAGGAAAGCGAAGCTGTTCGTTCATGGTCTCGGTGTAGTCGCCCGCGCGTGGGCGCGGGCAGTAAAGGGTCAGCGGATCGGCGGCTTGGGACCGACTTCCTCGGCACTGGCCTTGTTGGCCACCACGTCGATCACCTTCGCCTTTTCAAAGTAGACGGTGAACTGCGGGTAGACCCAACGGTTGATGGTCGGCCACTGGCGCTTCTGGCCGCCACGCGGCTCCAGCTTTTCGCTCGGCTCGCCGAACGTGGCCAGCACCTGGCTGGCGGTCTGGCCGCGCACCGGCACCATCGCAGCAGGCTGCTCCTTGGTGCGGTCGATCAGCAGGGTGTCGGCATGGGCGCTGGCACAGGCCAGCAGGGCAAGCAACGGCAGGGTGGACAGGTAACGCTTCATCTCGATCTACTCCCCAGTGGTCAAGAACTGCGATTACAACAAAAAACGGCAATAAAAAACCGCCCGGAGGCGGTTTTTCATTCAGGTAGGCCGCGACCGGTGGCCGTGACCCGCCCAGGGCTCAGCGCTGGCGAGCCTTGAAGCGCGGGTTCGACTTGCAGATCACGAAGATCTTGCCGCGACGACGGACGACCTTGCAGTCGCGGTGACGGGACTTGGCCGACTTCAGAGAGGACAGGACTTTCATTGCATACCTCGGCGTAAACGTGGATTCAGGTGGAGCGCGGCCGCGATATGCAGATGACAATCGGCAGGTGACGCTCGTTCAAGCCCGCCATTCTACCGGCCTTTTCTCCATCCTTTCAAGTGGTTGCACCAAAAAGGTCTCGGCAGGGGTCGGGCAGGGGCTAGAATGGGGGGTCCATCACACAGGGAAACCCATGAATCCGCATCCCCCCGTGCTTACCATCGACGGTCCTTCCGGGGCCGGCAAGGGCACCGTCAGCCGCATTGTCGCACGTCGGCTGGGCTGGCATTACCTGGATTCGGGGGCGCTGTACCGCGCCGTGGGCGTGGCCGCCAGCTGGGCCGACATCGACACCTCCGATGCCTCGGCGCTGGTCCGCTGCACCTTCGATACCAAGGTCCGCTTCGTCGAAACCGCTGACGGCGCGCTGCGTGTCATGGTCAATGAGACCGATGCCACCGACGAGCTGCGCCTGGAAACCACCGGTGCGCTGGCCTCGGCCATCGCCGCCATCCCGGAGGTCCGCTCCGCGCTGAAAGAGCGCCAGCGCGCATTCAGGGTCGAGCCGGGGCTGGTCGCCGATGGCCGCGACATGGGCACGGTCATCTTCCCGGACGCCCCATTCAAGGTCTTCCTGACCGCCAGTGCCGAGGAGCGCGCCGAGCGCCGGCATAAGCAGTTGAAAGACAAGGGGGTTTCTGTTAACTTTGATGACCTCCTGCGCGAGATCATGGCCCGCGACGCCCGTGATGCCCAGCGCACCGTGGCGCCCCTGAAGCCGGCAGACGATGCCGTCGTCATCGACACCAGTGGAATCGGCATCGACGAAGTCGTTGCCAGGGTTCTGGATCTGCTTCCGGTTTCGGGTGCCTGATCCGTTGCAAGGAGGAGGCCGCCAGTGCATCGGCGGTAGTCGCACCAATGTAAAGCGTCACAAGCTCCGTCCCGCAATGATGCGTGGCGGTTTTCCTACTTAACACACGACCTGCGTTTCCGGGGTCGACCAACAGGCGGGCAGTACACGGAACCCTTGAAGGGAACCCCTGCCCATGTGTCCAACAGAGTAAATCTAATGACCGAATCATTTGCCGAACTGTTCGAAGCCAGCCAGGCCAATCTGGCCAAGCTGAAGCCGGGCGCCATCGTCACCGGTACCGTCGTGGAAGTCCGCGGCGACGTGGTGGTGATCAACGCTGGCCTGAAGTCTGAAGGCATCGTGCCGATCGAGCAGTTCCGTAACGATGCTGGCGAAATCGACGTTGCCGAAGGCGACCTGGTCAAGGTTGCCCTTGACGCGATTGAAAACGGCTTCGGTGAAACCGTCCTGTCGCGCGAGAAGGCCAAGCGCGCCATGGTGTGGGACGAGCTGGAAGAAGCTCTGGAAAAGAACGAAACCATCACCGGTCGCATCAGCGGCAAGGTCAAGGGTGGTTTCACCGTGGACATCAAGGATGTCCGCGCCTTCCTGCCGGGTTCCCTGGTCGATGTGCGCCCGGTGCGCGATCCGGCCTACCTGGAAGGCAAGGAGCTGGAATTCAAGCTCATCAAGCTGGACCGCAAGCGTAACAACGTCGTGGTGTCGCGCCGCGCTGTCGTCGAAAGCGAGCACTCGGAAGAGCGCGAGCAGCTGATGGACAAGCTGCAGGAAGGCGCCATCCTGAAGGGTGTGGTCAAGAACCTGACCGACTACGGCGCGTTCGTGGACCTGGGCGGTATCGACGGCCTGCTGCACATCACCGACATGGCATGGAAGCGCGTGCGCCATCCGTCCGAAGTCGTGAACGTCGGCGACGAGCTGGACGTGCGCGTGCTGAAGTTCGACCGCGAGCGCAACCGCGTTTCGCTGGGCCTGAAGCAGCTGGGCGAAGATCCGTGGGACAACATCGCCCGTCGTTACCCGGCCAACAGCCGCGTGTTCGGCAAGGTCTCCAACGTGACCGATTACGGCGCGTTCGTCGAGATCGAGCCGGGCGTGGAAGGCCTGGTGCACGTTTCGGAAATGGACTGGACCAACAAGAACGTCAACCCGTCCAAGGTTGTGCAGGTCGGTGACGAAGTTGAAGTGATGGTGCTGGACGTCGACGAAGAGCGTCGCCGCATCTCGCTGGGCATGAAGCAGGTTGCCGCCAATCCGTGGGAAACCTTCGCTGCCATCCACAAGAAGGGCGACAAGGTGTCGGGCCAGATCAAGTCGATCACCGACTTCGGCATCTTCATCGGCCTGGACGGCGGTATCGACGGCCTGGTGCACCTGTCCGACATCAGCTGGAACACCACCGGCGAAGACGTGGTCCGCAACTTCAAGAAGGGCGACAACCTGGACGCCGTCGTCCTGGCCGTCGATCCGGAACGCGAACGCATCAGCCTGGGCGTCAAGCAGCTGGAGCAGGATCCGTTCGGTCAGTACATGGCTGCCAACCCGAAGGGTTCGAAGGTCGAAGGCGTGGTCAAGGAAGTGGACGCCAAGGGCGCTACCATCGAACTGGCTGACGGCATCGAAGGCTATGTGTCGGCTCGCGACGTTGCCAATGAGCGCGTTGACGATGCGACCCAGTTCCTGAAGGTCGGCGACAAGGTGGAAGCCAAGTTCGTGGGCATGGACCGCAAGGGCCGTACCCTGCAGCTGTCGATCAAGGCCAAGGACGACGCCGAAATGCGCGAAGTGCTGGAGGAATACCAGTCGGCTTCGGGCGGCACCACCCAGCTGGGCGCGCTGCTGCGTGCACAGCTGAACGGTAACAAGTCCGAGTAATCGGTCTTACCCGTTGCAGTAGTTTCCTGAGCGGCCCGGACACCTGTCCGGGCCGTTTCAGGGTTGGAATCCCTCGAAGCGAGTCCGCAATGACCAAATCCGAGCTGATCGAAATCCTGGCGCGCCGGCAGGCGCATTTGAAGTCGGACGATGTCGATCTGGCGGTAAAGTCGTTGCTGGAAATGATGGGGGGCTCGCTGGCCGGCGGCGATCGTATCGAGATCCGCGGGTTCGGCAGTTTTTCGCTGCACTACCGTCCGCCGCGCCTGGGCCGCAACCCGAAGACGGGTGAATCGGTCGCGCTGCCGGGCAAGCATGTCCCGCATTTCAAGCCGGGCAAGGAACTGCGCGAGCGCGTCAGCGCCGTGGTTCCGCTGGAAGGCGACCCCGCCTGAGTCTGTACGTCTGCCACGCCGCAGGCTGGTAGAGCGGACCGCCGGTCCGCTACTCTTGGTCCCTAACGGAATGGGAGCTGCCACATGAAAGTTGCACGTCTGTTGATCCTGTTGGCCGTGCTGGTCGCCGGGCTCATTGTCGGTGCCCTCAATTCGCAGGAAATGACCCTCAAGCTCGGTTTCACCGAGATCCACTCCAGCACCGGGCTGGCAATCACTGTGGCCCTGCTGGCCGGCGTGCTGATCGGGGCCGGGTTGGTGCTGGTGGGCATGGTCATTCCGCTGTACTCCAAACTGCGCAAGGCGCAGAAAGCGGTTCCGGTCACGCCGGCCGCACCCGTTGCACCCTCTACTTCTTCTTTTGACGGACGCTGAGCGCCGATGGAATTCGTCTCCGAGTGGTTCTGGTTTTTCCTGTTCCTGCCGCTGGCAGCAGTCTCTGGCTGGGTGATCGGCCGGCGCGGTGGCCAGCGCCACGGCGACAACCAGGTCAGCCGCCTGTCCAGCACGTACTTCCGTGGCCTGAACTACCTGCTCAACGAGCAGCCGGACAAGGCCATCGAGCTGTTCCTGCACATTGCCGAGCTGGACAAGGAAACCTTTGAAACCCAGGTCGCGCTGGGCCACCTGTTCCGCCGCCGCGGTGAAGTCGACCGCGCCATCCGCCTGCACCAGGGGCTGGTCAACCGCACCGACCTGAGTGACGCCCAGCGCGTCCAGGCCCTGCTGGCGCTGGGCGAGGACTACATGAAGTCCGGCCTGCTTGACCGCGCCGAAACCGTGTTCACCGAGCTGGCCCAGATCGACCAGCGTGCCCCGCAGGCGCTCAAGCACCTGATCGGCATCTACCAGGCCGAACGCGACTGGGAAAAGGCGATCGACAATGCCACCCGTTACGAGGAAGTCACCGGCGAGCCGATGGGCAAGCTGGTCGGGCAGTTCGAGTGCGAGCTGGCCGAGCGCTACCGCGGTGCAGGCAAGATCGACGAGGCGAGGGCAGCCATCGCCCGTGCCTACCAGGCCGACGCCATGTCGGTGCGCGCGGGCATCATTGAAGGCCGCCTGGAAACCGACTCCGGCAATGCCGAAGCCGCCGTGCGCGCCTTCGAGCGCGCCGCCCGCAACGACCCCGAGTATCTGCCCGAAGTGCTGCAGCCGTTGATGCAGAACTACCGGAAGGTCGGGGATCTGGGCGGCGCGCGCGCATTCCTGTCGGAAATGACCGAACACTACCGCGGCATTGCCCCGGTGCTGGCCCTGACCCAGCTGATGGAAGAGCAGGAGGGTGTCGCGCCGGCGCGCGCCTACCTGGGCCGCCAGCTGAAGGACCGTCCTTCGGTCCGTGGCGAGTCCGCCCTGATCGACCTGACCCTGGCCGAAGGGGCTGACTCGACCGCCACCCTGCACGACCTCAAGCACATCACCGACCAGTTGCTGGTGCGCAATCCCGCCTACCGCTGCACCCGCTGTGGTTTCGGCGCACGCACCCACCACTGGCAGTGCCCGAGCTGCAAGGAGTGGGGTACGGTCAAGCCGCTGCTGAACTACGCGGTGCTCTGAAACATGGCCCTGATCGGGGGACTGGGGTTGCTGGCGGTGCTGGCAACCTCGGCGGCGCTCACCTGGGGAGCGCGCCATTACGCGCTGCGGCGCAACCTGATGGACCAGCCCGGCGAGCGCCGCAGCCACGTCGTGGCGACCCCGCGCGGCGGCGGCATTGCCATTGTGCTGACCCTGCTGTTGTCGGCGCTGGTCGCCGCGCTGTGCTGGCCTGACGCCTGGGTCACCCTGGCCGTGTTCAGCGTGGGCCTGGTGCTGGTGGCCGGGATTGGCTGGTGGGACGACCATCGGCCATTACCCGCCGTTCGTCGGCTGCTCGTTCATGTCGTGGCGGCCGCGTTGGTGGCCGGCCTGGTCTGGCAGGCCACCCACAATCCGCTGCAGGCCCTGCTGGCACTGCTGTTCACGACGTCCCTGATCAACATCTGGAACTTCATGGATGGGATCAACGGGATTGCGACCACCCAGGCGGTGCTGGCCGGGATTGCCTTTGCCTGCGTGCTGCCGGGCCCGCTGGCCCTGGCCGGGGCGGTGCTGGCTGCGGCCTGCCTGGGTTTCCTGCCGTTCAACTTCCCCCGGGCGCGGATCTTCATGGGCGACGTGGGCAGCGGGGCGCTGGGCTATGCGATTGCGACACTGGTATGCCTGGGCAGCGTGGCGACCGATATCTCCTGGCTGCTGCTGCTGGTCCCGCTGACCGCCTTCCTTGTGGACGCAGGCTTCACACTCTTGTCCCGCATGCTTTCGGGACAACGCTGGACCGAGCCCCACACCCAGCATGTCTATCAACGCGCGATCAAAAGTGGCAAAAGCCACACTTTTGTGACCGGGATGTACTTTGTTTTTGGTCTGTTCAGTATTACAGTGTTTAATGCTTGCACGAATTTGCAGCCGAGGTGGGAGGCTGCCGTGGCCCTCGCGTGGTTGACCCTCGCGACCGGTCTTTGGCTACTCCTGCGCAAAGGAATGCGCCACTAACAGGATTCCTCGATTTTATGACGCCTTGGCAGGACCGCTTCACCAGTCTGCTTCCACGCGCCGCCATTGTGGTCCACGACCTGTTCATGGTCTGGGCCTGCTGGCAGCTGCTGCACGCCGGCCGCTACTCGATGCTGGCCGAGGCACCGTCGTTGCCGCTCTGGAACGTGGACACCTCCCTGGTGCTGGTCATCCAGGCCATCGTGTTCTGGCGCGTGGGTCTTTATCGCGGCCTATGGCGGTTCGCCAGCGTGGCCGACCTGCTGCACATCTTCAAAGCCAGCTTCATTGGCCTGCTCGCCATCGTGGTGGTGCTGGCCTACAAGCGTTTTGCCGGCGTCCCGATGTCGGTGCTGGTGATCTACCCGTTCGCGCTGTCGGCCCTACTGGGCGCGCCGCGCCTGCTGTACCGCGCGTGGAAGGACTACCAGTCGCTGCAGACCGACGCCAGCGCCCGCCGCGTGCTGATTCTCGGTGCCGGCCAGGCGGCCGAGGCGCTGGTCCGTGACCTGCGCCGCTCGGGCGATTTCGAGCCCGTGGGCCTGCTGGACGATGCGCCGCACCTGCAGGGGGCCAAGCTGCAGGGCCTGCCGATCCTCGGGACCCTCGACGATGCGCCCTCGATCGTCCGCGAAACCGCCGCCAAGCTGCTGGTGATCGCCATTCCCTCGCTGGATGCCGCGGGCATGCAGCGCGTGGTGGCCATCTGCGAAAGCACCGGCGTGCCGTTCCGCACCGTGCCCAAGATCAACGACGTGCTGCTGGGTCACTCGCTGCCCGGCGAGCTCAAGGAAGTCGCCATTGAAGATCTGCTGGGCCGCAAGCCGATCCTGCCGGACTGGTCGCTGATCCGCGGCTGGCTGGGCGGGCGCACGGTGCTGGTGACCGGTGCCGGCGGTTCGATCGGTTCGGAGCTGTGCCGCCAGTGCGCGCGCCACGGGGCAGGGCGGATCGTGCTGCTGGAAATGAGCGAGCTGCTGCTGTTGACCATTGAGGCGGAGCTCAAGCGCAGCTTCCCGGAGCTGGAGGTCGAGGCGGTGCTGGGCGACTGTGGCGACCCGGCGGTGATCCGCCATGCGCTGTCGCTGTCGCCGGTCGATGCAGTGTTCCATGCCGCCGCCTACAAGCAGGTGCCGGTGCTGGAGCGCCAGCTGCGCGAAGCGGTGCGCAACAACATCCTGTCCACCGAGACGGTGGCGCGGGCCTGCGTGGAGGCGCGCATTGAGCACTTTGTGTTCATTTCCACCGACAAGGCGGTCGATCCGGTCAATGCGCTCGGTGCCAGCAAGCGCTACGCGGAAATGATCTGCCAGAGCCTGGACCAGAAGACCTCCACGACCCGTTTCGTCACCGTGCGCTTCGGCAACGTGCTGGCGTCGGCCGGCAGCGTGGTGCCGCTGTTCCGCGAGCAGATCCTGAAGGGCGGCCCGGTCACCGTGACCGACCCGGAAGTCACCCGTTACTTCATGACCATTCCCGAGGCCTGCCAATTGATCCTGCAGGCCGCCGCGTCGGCATCGCACGGCGCGATCTACACCCTGGACATGGGCGAGCCGGTGCCGATCCGGGTGCTGGCCGAGCAGATGATCCGCCTGGCCGGCAAGCAGCCCTACAAAGACATCGCCATCATCTATACCGGGCTGCGCCCGGGTGAGAAGCTGCACGAAACCCTGTTCTATTCCGACGAAGACTACCGCCCCACCGCGCATCCGAAGATCCTGGAAGCGGGGGTACGTACCTTCGCGCGCGACCAGGTGCTGGGCAACGTGCCGCGCCTGCGCGAAGCCATTGCCAACTACGACACCGATGCGATCAACAGCATTCTGTTCGCGACGATGCCGGAGTTCTCGCCGCTGCAACAAGAAAATCACGTCGAGTCGGCTAATGTGGTGCCCTTTCCGGCACGAGAGGCCAACAGGCAGTGACCCAAAAGCGTATCCGCAAGGCGGTGTTCCCGGTCGCAGGACTGGGGACGCGCTTTCTTCCCGCGACCAAGACCGTTCCCAAGGAAATGCTGCCGATCATTGATCGGCCGTTGATCCAGTACGCCGTCGATGAAGCCATCGAAGCAGGGTGCGACACCCTGATCTTCATCACCAACCGCTACAAGCACGCGGTCGCCGACTACTTCGACAAAGCCTACGAGCTGGAGCAGAAGCTCGAGCGCGCCGGCAAGAAGGAGCAGCTTGAGCTGGTCCGGCACGTGCTGCCGAACGGCGTGCGCGCGGTGTTCGTGACCCAGGCCGAAGCGCTGGGGCTCGGGCATGCCGTGCTGTGTGCCAAGGCCGTGGTTGGCGACGAACCGTTCGCGGTGCTGCTGCCCGACGATTTGATCTGGAACCGTGGCGATGGCGCGCTGAAGCAGATGGCGGACCTCAACGAGGCCACCGGTGCCAGCGTCATTGCGGTGGAAGATGTACCGCACGAAAACACCGCCAGCTACGGCATTGTCGCCACTGAAGCCTTCGATGGCCGCAAGGGGCGCATCTCGCAGATCGTGGAAAAGCCCAAGCCGGAAGACGCCCCCAGCGACCTGGCCGTGGTCGGCCGCTACGTGCTCAGCCCGAAGATCTTCGAGTTGCTGGAAGCGACCGGCACCGGTGCCGGTGGTGAGATCCAGCTGACCGATGCGATCGCCACGCTGCTGCAGACTGAAGAAGTGGATGCCTATCGTTTCGAAGGCACCCGTTTTGACTGCGGCACCCATCTGGGCCTGGTAGAGGCGACCATTCGTTTCGCCTTAGAAAGCCATAAGCTCGGCAAGCCGGCGCGCGAGAAGCTGGCGCAGATGCTGGCGGAAGACGAAGGTTGAGGTAGTGCCGGCCGCTGGCCGGCAACCACGCACAAATGAAAACGGGCGGCCCGCAGGCCGCCCGTTCTTGTTGCAGGCATTGGTAGGTACCGACCGTTGGTGGTACCCACGTATCAATCACAGCGCTTCAAACACACCCGCAGCGCCCATACCCGTACCGATACACATCGTCACCAT
Organism: Stenotrophomonas sp.; assembly: GCF_032103445.1. Classification (GTDB taxonomy): domain Bacteria; phylum Pseudomonadota; class Gammaproteobacteria; order Xanthomonadales; family Xanthomonadaceae; genus Stenotrophomonas. Next base: position 110,035 of record NZ_DAMDFR010000005.1, on the reverse strand, counting down.
GCCGTACTTCTGCTGGCGGCGACGCAGGCCGTGCACCAGGGTGGCGGTACGGATCGCGCCGGTGGCACCCAGCGGGTGGCCCAGGGCGATGGCACCGCCCAGCGGGTTGATCTTCGACGGGTCCAGGCCGCAATCACGAATGACCGCCAGCGACTGCGCGGCAAACGCTTCGTTGAGCTCGATCCAGTCCAGCTGGTCCTGGGTCAGGCCGGCCTGCTTCAGTGCCTTCGGAATCGCGGCAATCGGGCCGATGCCCATCACTTCCGGGCGCACGCCGGCGACCGAGAAGCTGACGAAGCGGGCCAGCGGCTTCAGGCCGTAGTCCTTCACCGCCTGCTCCGACGCCAGCAGCACCGCAGCGGCACCGTCGCTCATCTGCGAGGAGTTGCCGGCGGTGACCGTGCCACCGAACTGACCGTTGCGGAACACCGGGCGCAGCTTGGCCAGACCTTCGGCGGACGAATCCAGGCGCGGGCCTTCGTCGGTGTCGACGATGCGGTCGCGGGTAATGATGCGGCGGCCGTCGGCCAGGTCCGGGGTGCGGGTACGCACGTCGTACGGGCTGATCTCGTCCTTGAACTCACCGGCCTGGATGGCGGCGATGGCCTTCTGGTGCGAGGCGAGGGCGAAGGCGTCCTGCTCCTCGCGCGACACCTTCCACTCTTCGGCCACCTTTTCAGCGGTGATGCCCATGCCGTAGGCGATGGCGACGTGGTCGTTGTCGAACACGCTCGGGGCCATGGCGATCTTGTTGCCCATCATCGGCACCATCGACATCGACTCGGTGCCGCCGGCCAGCATCAGGTCGGCGTTGCCCAGGCGGATCTGGTCGGCGGCCATGGCCACGGCCTGCAGGCCCGACGAACAGAAGCGGTTCACCGTCTGCGCGGCGATGGTATTGGGCAGGCCGGCCAGCAGCACGCCGATGCGGGCCACGTTCATGCCTTGCTCGGCTTCGGGCATGGCGCAGCCGATGATGGCGTCATCAATGCGGTTCACGTCCACGCCCGGAGCCTGGGCGACCACGCTCTTGAGCACGTGGGCGAGCATGTCGTCGGGACGGGTGTTGCGGAATACGCCCTTGGGTGCCTTGCCGACCGGGGTGCGGGTGGCGGCGACGATGTAGGCGTCCTGGATCTGCTTGGTCATTGCGGTGATCTCTCTATTAGTTACGCAGCGGCTTGCCGGTCTTGAGCATGTGCGCGATGCGGGCCTGGGTCTTTTCCTGCTGGGCCAGTTCGACGAAGTGCTTGCGCTCCAGGGTCAGCAGCCACTCTTCGTCGACCAGGGTGCCGCGATCCACCTCGCCACCACACAGCACGGTGGCGATGCGCACGGCGATTTCGTAGTCGTACGGACTGATGAAACGGCCTTCCAGCATGTTGACCAGCATCATCTTGAAGGTCGCGATGCCGACGTCGCCGGCGACCTGGATGCGACGTGCCGGCAGCGGCGGACGGTAGCCACCTTCGGCCAGCGCACGCACTTCGGCCTTGGCGATGTACAGCGCTTCATAGCTGTTGAACACCACCTTGTCGGTCGGGCGCATCAGGCCCAGTTCCTGGGCGTTGACCGCCGAGTTGGAGACCTTGGCCATGGCCACGGTTTCGAAGGTCTTCTTCAGTTCGGCGAACACGTCGCCGCCCGGGCCGGCGGCCTGCGAGGCGCGCACCGCCAGTTCCTTCAGGCCGCCACCGGCCGGCAGCAGGCCGACGCCGGCTTCGACCAGACCGATGTAGCTTTCCAGCGCGGCCACGCTCTTGGCGCTGTGCATCTGGAATTCGCAGCCACCGCCCAGGGCCAGGCCGCGCACGGCGGTTACCACCGGCACCAGCGAATACTTGATCGCCTGGCTGGTGCGCTGGAAGTTGTGCACCATCTCTTCGAACTGGTCGACCTTGCCGGCCTGCAGCAGGCCCAGCGCGCCGGCCAGGTCGGCACCGGCGGAGAAGGGTTCCTTCTGCTGCCAGATCACCAGGCCCTGGAAGCCCTGCTCGGCGCGCTTGATCGCTTCCTGCAGGCCGTTGAGCACGTGGTCGGACACGGTGTTCATCTTGGTCTTGAAGCTGACCACGGCAATGCCGTCGCCGTCGTGCCACATGCGCACGCCGTCATTTTCGAACACGGTTTCGCCCGGGCTGAAGGTTTCGCCCAGCACCGGATCGGGGAAGCGCTGGCGCTGGTACACCGGCAGCGACGAGCGCGGCAGCTTGGCGTTGCGCGACGGGCTGAAGCTGCCCTCGGCGGCATGCACGCCGTCGCGGCCGTCGAACACCCAGTCCGGCAGCGGGGCGTTGCTCATGCTCTTGCCGGCCACGATGTCGTCGGCGATCCACTGCGCCACCTGCTTCCAGCCGGCGGCCTGCCAGGTTTCGAACGGGCCCAGCGACCAGCCGTAACCCCAGCGGATGGCCAGGTCGACGTCACGCGCGGTTTCAGCGATGTCGGCCAGGTGATAGGCGCTGTAGTGGAACAGGTCGCGGAAGGTCGCCCACAGGAACTGCGCCTGCGGGTGCTGGCTTTCGCGCAGCTTGGCGAACTTCTCGGCCGGGTTCTTGATCTTCAGGATCTCGACCACTTCCGGTGCGGCGGTGCGGTCAGCGGCGCGGTAGTCCTGCTTTTCCAGGTCCAGCACGACGATGTCCTTGCCGACCTTGCGGAAGATGCCGGCACCGGTCTTCTGGCCCAGCGCGCCCTTCGAAATCAGCGCGTCCAGCCACTTCGGTGATTTGAAGTACTCATGCCACGGGTCGTTGGGCAGGGTGTCGCCCATGGTCTTGATGACGTGCGCCATGGTGTCCAGGCCGACCACGTCGGAGGTGCGATAGGTGGCCGACTTCGGGCGCCCCACCAGCGGGCCGGTCAGGCCGTCCACTTCGTCAAAGCCCAGGCCGAACTGCTGGGTGTGGTGGATGGTGGAGAGGATCGAGAACACGCCGATGCGGTTGCCGATGAAGTTCGGGGTGTCCTTGGCGTACACCACGCCCTTGCCCAGGGTGGTGACCAGGAAGCTTTCCAGGCCTTCCAGCACGGCGGCGTCGGTGGTGCTGGCCGGAATCAGCTCGGCCAGGTGCATGTAGCGCGGCGGGTTGAAGAAGTGCACGCCGCAGAAGCGGTGGCGCAGCTGCTCGGGCAGCACGTCGGCCAGCTTGTTGATGCCCAGGCCCGAGGTGTTGGAGGCCAGCACCGCGTGGTCGGCGACGAACGGGGCGATCTTCTTGTACAGGTCCTGCTTCCAGTCCATGCGCTCGGCGATGGCCTCGATGATCAGGTCGCAGTCCTTCAGCTGCTCCAGCCCAGTCTCGTAGTTGGCCGGGGTGATCGCCTCGGCGTAGGACTTGCTGGCCAGCGGGGCCGGGCTCAGCTTGCCCAGATTGGCAATCGCCTTCAGCACGATGCCGTCGGCCGGACCTTCCTTGGCGGGCAGGTCGAACAGCACGGTGTCGACGCCGGCGTTGGTCAGGTGGGCGGCGATCTGGGCACCCATGACGCCGGCACCCAGCACGGCGGCGCGGCGGACTAGCAGGGAATTGGACATGTCGATAAGCCTTTGGTGGTCGGTTCAGCCGGGCAAGCCCGGCTCTACGGGGGAACGGGCGCGGGCCCGGCGTTACGGGGTGGGAGCGGGGGAGGCGGCTGCGCTGGCGCGGAAGCCGGCCTCGGCGAAATGGATCAGTTCGTGGGCAGCATGGGCACGATGCGCCGCTTCGGTGACACCTGCGGGTCGCTTGATCAGCCCGAAGTCGGCCATGGCATAGGTCAGCGACCCGGCCAGGAAATCCAGCCGCCAGTACAGCTCTTCCTTGCTCAGCTCCGGCACGCAGGCGGCGATGGCCTTGCCGAAGTCGCGCAGCACGTGGCCGTAGTGGTCGGACAGGAACTTGCGCAGGTTGTCATTCTTTTCCGCATAGGCGCGGGCGATGACCCGCACGAAGGCACCGCCGCTCTGGCGATCCTGGGCCATGGCCAGCGCCGGCTCCACGAAGGCGGCCAGCACCGGGCGCAGCTGGCCGGGGTGATCGCGGTGGGCAGCGTCCAGCTGGGCCAGGCGGGCGGTGGTCATCTCGTCCATGCGGCGACGGAACACCTCGTTGACCAGGTTTTCCTTGGAGCCGAAGTGGTAGTTCACCGCCGCGATGTTGACGTCGGCCTGGCTGGTCACCTGGCGCAGCGAGGTGCCGGCAAAGCCGTGCTGGGCGAACAGCTCCTCGGCGGCCCCGAGAATGCGGTCCTTGGTGGAGAAGTGGGCGGGCTTGGCCATGGGTCGGGCAGGGTTCAATCAAACGATTGTTTGATATTAGACCCGGGCGGGCGCGCTGGCATGCTGCGGCGCAGCAGGATCTCGCTGGCGTTCAGGGTCTGTCCCGCTGTTCAGGTTTCCAGCGGTTGCCACGCATGGCGTGGCACCACGGCGTAGCGCCAGGCCAGAGGACGTTGTAGAATTGCGCTACGTATATAGGCTAAGCCCGCGTTTTGACGCGGGTTTTTTTCATGTTACTCTCGGGTCGATCAGTGGCCCGCCCAACGGAGAACCTCCCATGGCGCTGGAGCGCACCCTTTCCATCATCAAGCCCGACGCGGTTGCCAAGAACGTCATCGGCGAAATCTACGCCCGCTTTGAAAAGGCTGGCCTGAAGGTCGTGGCTGCCAAGTACAAGCAGCTGTCGCGCCGCGAAGCCGAAGGCTTCTACGCCGTGCACAAGGAGCGTCCGTTCTTCAACGCGCTGGTCGAGTTCATGATCTCCGGCCCGGTGATGATCCAGGCGCTGGAAGGCGAGAACGCCGTGCTGGCCCACCGCGACCTGCTGGGTGCCACCAATCCGAAGGACGCTGCGCCGGGCACCATCCGCGCCGACTTCGCCGATTCCATCGATGCCAATGCTGCCCACGGCTCGGACTCGGTCGAGAATGCCGCGATTGAAATCGCGTACTTCTTCGCCGCGACCGAAGTGGTCTCGCGCTGAGAGTAATGCCGTGAACGAGGTCGTACAGTCCCCCGCCATCCAGCCGCTGCCGAAAACCGCACCGACTGCTGGCAAACAGAACCTGCTCGACCTCGATCGCGAGGGCCTGGAGCGCTTCTTCGCCGAAACCCTCGGCGAAGCGCGCTACCGTGCCCACCAGGTCATGAAGTGGATCCATCATCACTACGTGACCGACTTCGACCAGATGACCGATCTGGGCAAGGCGTTGCGTGCCAAGCTGCACGCACACGCCGAAGTGGTCGTTCCCAACATCTTGTTCGAGAAGCCCTCCAATGACGGCACCCACAAATGGCTGCTCGCCATGGGCACCGACGGCAAGAATGCGATCGAAGCGGTCTACATCCCGGATAAAACCCGCGGCACGCTGTGCGTGTCCTCGCAGGTGGGCTGCGCGCTGAACTGCACGTTCTGCTCGACCGCCACCCAGGGCTTCAACCGCAACCTGTCCACCGCCGAAATCATCGGCCAGGTGTGGGTGGCGGCACGCCATCTGGGCAATATTCCGCACAAGCAGCGCCGCCTGACCAACGTGGTCATGATGGGCATGGGCGAGCCGCTGATGAATTTCGACAACGTCGTGCGCGCCATGAGCGTGATGCGCGACGATCTGGGCTACGGCCTGGCCAACAAGCGCGTGACCCTCTCGACCTCCGGCCTGGTGCCGCAGATCGACCGCCTCTCCGCCGAAAGCGATGTCTCGCTGGCGGTGTCGCTGCATGCGCCCAATGATGAGCTGCGCGAAACGCTGGTGCCGCTCAACAAGAAGTACCCGATCGCCGAGCTGATGGCTTCGTGTGCCCGTTACCTGCGCGCCAACAAGCGCCGCGAATCGGTCACCTTCGAATACACCCTGATGCGCGGCATCAATGACACCCCCGAGCACGCCCGCCAGCTGGCGCGGCTGATGCGCCAGTTCGACAACGCCGTGCAGACGTCGAATGCGGGCAAGGTCAACCTGATTCCGTTCAATCCATTCCCGGGCACCCGCTACGAGCGCTCGGACGACACCCAGATCCGCGCCTTCCAGAAGATCCTGCTGGACTCGAAGGTGCTGACCATGGTGCGGCGCACCCGTGGCGACGACATCGACGCCGCCTGTGGCCAGCTCAAGGGCCAGGTGATGGACCGCACGCGCCGACAGGCCGAATTCAACAAGACCCTGCAGGGCGGGAAAAACCGGAATGCCGCTGCCTGACCTTCGATTGCCAGCCGTTGTCTTCGTCGCGCTGGCACTCGCCGGCTGTGGCAAGCAGGGAATGACCATTCCTGATGACATCCGGGGCGTGGCTCCGGAATACACCGCCCGTGATGACGCCGACACGCGTCGCCGGGTGGCCTATGACAACAACGTCACCCTGGCCGCCGAAGCGGTGCGCCTGGGTGACCTGCCGCTGGCAGAGAAGCGTGGCCGGGCCGCGCTGAAGCTGGATGGCAGCCGTCCCGAGGTCTATCTGCTGCTTGCCCAGGTGGCCGGTGCGCAGGGGCGCGACGCCGACGTGGGCGAACTGCTGCGCAAGGCGGTCGAGGTCGCGCCGCAGCGGGGCGATGCGCTCAACAATTATGGTGCGTGGCTGTGTGGGCGAGGTCGCCCCGCCGAAGCGCTGCCCTATTTCGACAAGGCCCTGGCGTCACCCGGCTATCCCACCCCGTCGGCGGCCCTGGCCAATGCCGGGAGCTGTGCATTGAGCGCCGGGCAACCCGAACGCGCGGTACGTGACCTGCGCAAGGCGCTGGCGCTGGCCCCGGACAATGCCTTTGCCCTGGAGACGATGGCCCGCAACGAGTACACCCAGGGGCGCTTTTTCGAGGCCCGGGCCTTCGTGCAACGTCGTCTGTCGGCTGCACCGGCCACACGTTCCGTGTTACAACTTGCCTCTGATATCGAGGCGCAGCTGGGCGACGCAGTGGCATCGGGTCGCTATCTGCAGCGAATTCGCGACGAATTTCCGCACGACGCGGCTCCTAATTCCCGGGGTTGAAGCATTGTGATTGACGACCAGACTGTGAACGCTTTTGACGCTGCGGCCGGATGCGGAGCACGACTCCGTCAGGCGCGCGAAGCGGCCGGACTGTCCCTCGAAGCGGTGGGGAAAGACCTGCGCATGCCGGTCCAGGTGGTGAAGTCGCTCGAAGCCGAGCAGTGGGATCGCCTGGGGGCTCCGGTCTTCGTGCGCGGCCAGCTGCGCAGTTACGCGCGCCTGCTCAAGATCGATCTCGGCGACGCACTGGAACAGGCCCACATTGGTCCGGTCGTGCCACCGCAGCTGGTCAGCCACACCCACACCCCGCGCGCGCGCCGCATTGCCGAAAGTCTGGGTCGCCGCGCCCTCTACGTCGGGATCACCGCCGTGCTGGCAGTGCCGGTGTGGTTCGCCACCCGTGGCCACTTCGACACCGGCAGCAGCACCCCCAATACCGCGTCGCTGGATGTCATTCCGGCGGCGGTTCCCGTGACCGGTGGTGACCAGCCGGCCACACCGGCAGCCGCTGCTCCGGCCGCGGCGGCCCCGGCGTCGCAGCCGTCTGCGCCGTACCTGGCCTCGCTGACTCCGGTGCCGCGTCCGGCCGCCAGTGCCGCCACGCCTGCCGCCACCGGCGGCACCCTCAGCCTGCAGTTCAAGGGCGACAGCTGGGTGGACATTTCCGGTCCGGACGGTGCCACGGTGGAAAAGGCGCTGATCAAATCCGGCGAGTCGCGCAGCTTCAGTCCCGGCCAGGTGGCACGCATGGTGCTGGGCAACGCGTCGGCGGTCGAGGTTCAGCAGGGCGGCGCTATCGTCGACCTTTCGCCGTACCAGCGAGCCAACGTGGCACGCTTTACGGTATCCTCTGACGGCTCCGTGGCTCCAGTTTCACACTGAGCTGCGATTTCCAATTCAATTCAAATGGTCCCTCCTGACGGGCAGGGGCGAGAGTACGCATGGCGATCGACGACCTGCTCGACGAGCACGAACAAAGTGAACGCGTCCGCGGCTGGCTGCGGAAGAATGGTGTGAGCATCATTGCCGGTGTGGCCATTGCCATTGGCGGCATTGCCGGCTGGCAGTGGTGGCAGAAGCAGCAGGGCAACGAACTGGCCAACGCCAATGTGCAGTACCAGGTGGTGCTCAAGCAGCTGCAGGACAAGAAGCTGGACGAAGCAGCCAAAGGCGTGAAGGCGCTGGAAGGCGGCAAGTCCTCGCTGTATGCGGACCTGGCGGCAATGCAGCTGGCCAAGGCCCAGGTCGATTCCGGCAAGAATGACGAGGCGCTGGCCACCCTGCGCGGCATCCAGGCCGAGCCGGAATTCAAGACCGCCATCGACCAGCGCATTGCCCGCCTGCTCATCGCCGGCGGCAAGTCTGACGAGGCGATCAAGCAGCTGGGTTCGGCCAGCGACAGTGCCAGCCTGGAAATCCATGGCGACGCCCTGATGGCGGCCGGCAAGCGCGACGAAGCGCGCGGTCAGTATGAGAAGGCGCTCAAGACGCTGGACGTGGCGGCGCCGCAGCGGCGACTGCTGGAAATCAAGGTGATGGATGCCGGTGGCACGGTCACCGATCCTGCGGAGTCGGCGTAATGAAGCAGATGGTCATGATCAAGCGCGTTGCCACCCTGGTGTTGATGGGTGTGGCGCTGTCCGGTTGCAGCACTGTCAAGGGCTGGTTCGCGGGCAAGGACGCAGAAGCCAAGAAGGCACAGGAACCGGCTGAGCTGGTCAAGTTCGAGCCGACCCTCAAGGTCGACAAGATCTGGAGCACCGGCGTCGGCAAGGGCGAAAAGCGCATCGGCGTGCGCCAGGGCCCGGTGGTGGCCGATGGCCGCGTCTACGCCGCCGCCATCTATGGTGGCGTGCAGGCGCTGGACCTGCAGACCGGCAAGACCGTCTGGACCTACGAACCGGCCAAGGTCAAGAAGCAGCCCAAGCTGCGTCTGTCCGGTGGTCCGGGCGTGGGCGAAGGCCTGGTGGTGATCGGTACGCTCAATGGCGAGGTCATTGCGCTGGATGCCAACGACGGCACTGAAAAGTGGCGCGCCAAGGTCCCGGGTGAAGTGATCTCGGCCCCGGCCATTGCCCAGGGCATCGTGTTCGTGCGCAGCAACGACGGTCGCGTCACCGGCTTCGATGCCTCCAACGGCACCCAGAAGTGGTTCAACCCGCGTGAGCTGCCCGCCCTGACCGTGCGCGGCAACGCGCCGGTGGTGGCCGGCCCGGGCGTGCTGTTCATCGGCAACGATGACGGCAGCGTGGCCGCGCTGGGCATGCAGGACGGCCGCACCGTGTGGGACCAGATGGTCGCCAACGGCGAAGGCCGCACCGAACTGGAGCGCATGTCCGACGTGGACGGTGCGCCGGTGCTGGAAGGCAATACGCTTTATGTGAGCAGCTTCAAGAACCAGACCATGGCCATTGAAGGCCCGACCGGTCGCCCGCTGTGGGCGCGCGACCACGGCGGTGCCGGCGGCGTGGCCCTGACCTCGGGCAACGTGATCGTCACCGACGCCAAGGGCGGCGTGTTCAGCCTGGACAAGACCAGCGGCACCGCGATGTGGTCGCAGACCGGGCTGGCCCGGCGCACCCTGACCGGTCCGGTCATCCAGGGCGATTACGTTGTGGTCGCTGACTACAAGGGCTACGTACACTGGCTGCGCACCGACGACGGTCAGTTCGCCGCCCGGGCCAAGTCCGGCGGTGACCCGGTTCGGGGCGCGCTGGTGGTGGCCGATGGGATTCTGCTGGTGCAGAACGTTGATGGAAAGCTGACCGCCTTCCGGTTGGCAAACTAAGGAGTTACCGCGATGCTGCCTTTGGTCGCCCTGGTTGGACGGCCGAATGTCGGCAAGTCCACCATTTTCAATGCGCTGACCCGTACCCGTGACGCCCTGGTCCATGACCAGCCCGGCGTCACCCGGGACCGCAACTATGGTGTGTGTCGCCTGGACGAGGACAATCATTTCCTCGTGGTCGACACCGGCGGTATCGCCGAGGACGAAGAAGGCCTGGCCGGTGCGACTGCACGCCAGGCCCGCGCGGCCGCCGGTGAAGCCGACCTCATTCTGTTCGTGGTCGACGCCCGTGAGGGCACCTCGGCGCTCGATGACGAGATCCTGAGCTGGCTGCGCAAGTTGTCGCGCCCCACGTTGCTGTTGATCAACAAGATCGATGGCACCGATGAAGACGCGGTGCGCTCGGAGTTCTCGCGTTATGGCTTCAGCGAGATGCTCACGGTTTCGGCCGCGCATCGCCAGGGCCTGGACGATCTGCTCGACGAAGTCGTGCAGCGCCTGCCGGAAGAGGGCAGCGGCGAAGAGCTGGACAACGATCCCGCGCGCATCCGCATTGCCTTCGTCGGCCGCCCGAACGTGGGCAAGTCGACCCTGGTCAACCGCATCCTTGGCGAAGAACGCATGATCGCCTCGGAAGTGCCGGGCACCACGCGCGATTCCATCGCCGTGGACCTGGAGCGCGACGGTCGCCAGTACCGCCTGATCGACACCGCCGGTCTGCGCCGCAAATCGCGCGTGGATGAAGTGGTCGAGAAGTTCAGCGTGGTCAAGACCCTGCAGGCCATCGAGCAGTGCCAGGTGGCCGTGCTGATGCTGGACGCCAGCGAAGGCGTCACCGACCAGGACGCCAGCGTGCTGGGCGCGGTGCTCGATGCCGGCCGTGCGCTGGTGGTGGCGATCAACAAGTGGGATGGCCTGACCGATTACCAGCGCGAGCAGGCGGAAACGCTGGTCTCGCGCAAGCTCGGCTTCGTGCCGTGGGCGGAGAACGTGCGCATTTCGGCCAAACATGGCTCCGGCCTGCGCGAGCTGTTCCGCGCCATCCACCAGGCACACGCCTCGGCCACGCACGAGTTCAGCACCAGCGAGGTCAACAAGGCGCTGGAAATGGCGTACGAGTCGAACCCGCCGCCGGCCATTCGCGGCCACGTGTCCAAGCTGCGTTACGTGCACCCGGGCGGCTCCAACCCGCCGACCTTCATCGTGCACGGCACCCGCCTGAAGGACCTGCCTGAGTCGTACAAGCGCTACCTGGAAAACTTCTTCCGCAAGCGCTTCAAGCTGATCGGCACCCCGGTGCAGTTCATCTTCCGCGAGGGTACCAACCCGTACGAAGGCAAGAAGAACGTACTGACCGAACGCCAGATCGCGCGCAAGCGCCGCCTGATGAAGCACGTCAAGGGCAAATAATCCCGGGCGTGCGACCGGCGGTGGGAACCACGCGTAGGGACACGCCATGCGTGTCCGCGTACTGTCTGATCCAGACGTAGAGCCACGCCCTGCGTGGCTGAACGTGGCACGGGGTTCCCAAGGACACGCATGGCGTGTCCCTACGGATTTCCCCCATGTGTCCCGACGGCCGATAATGCCGCAATGACCGCCCCCGAAATCCCGCCCGACCAGGCCCGCGCCCGTCACACCCAAGGCGCGCTCCTGATCGACATCCGCGAAACCCACGAACGCGCCACCGGCATGGCCGAGGGCGCTGTCGGTATCGCCAAGAGCGATCTCGAAACCAACCCAGCAGCCCACCTGCCAGTCAACGACCGCGAAATTCTGCTCATCTGCCAGAGCGGCCGACGCTCACTGGCCGCCGCCGAGCACCTGCTCGCCCTGGGTTACCCCAACGTCACCTCCGTCGCCGGCGGCACCACCGCCTGGCGCACCGCCGGCCTGCCCATGGTGCAGCCGCTGCAGTCCGACGCCGAACGTGACTTCAACGAACGCTACTCCCGCCACCTGCTGCTGCCGCAGGTCGGCGCGGAAGGCCAGCGCCGCCTGCAGCAGGCGCGCGTGCTGGTGCTCGGGGCTGGCGGCCTCGGCTCGCCCGCCGCCTTCTATCTGGCCGCTGCCGGGGTAGGGCACCTGCGTCTGGTCGACGACGATGTCGTTGACCGCAGCAACCTGCAGCGGCAGATTCTGCACACCGAGGCCAGCGTCGGCCAGCCCAAGGTCGGTTCCGCGCGCGAGCGTCTGCTGGCCCTGAATCCGCACCTTGACGTGGAAGTGGTGCAGGCGCGGGCGACCTCGCAGAACATCGACGCGTTGCTGGAAGCCGTGGACGTGGTGCTGGATGGCTCCGACAACTTCCCGTTGCGCTACCTGCTCAACGACGCCTGCATCAAGCACGCACTGCCGCTGGTGTATGGCGCGGTGGAGCGCTTTACCGGCCAGGTCAGCGTATTCGACGCCGGTCGCCAGCGCGGGCACGCACCCTGTTATCGCTGCCTGTTCCCCGAGCCGCCGCCGGCGGAGTTCGCGCCGAACTGTGCCGAGGCCGGAGTGCTGGGTGTACTGCCGGGCATGGTCGGCCTGCTGCAGGCGACCGAGGTGCTGAAGCTGTTGCTGGGAATCGGTGAGCCGCTGGTGGGCCGGTTGTTGAGCTTTGATGCGCTGGGCATGCGCTTCCGGGAAGTGCGGCTGCGTCCGGACCCGGGATGTCCGTTGTGTGCGCCGGACGCCGTGTTTCCCGGGTATATCGATTACGCCGCGTTCTGTGCAGGCTGAGGTGGTGTAGGGACACGCCATGCGTGTCCATGGGAATCCGGGCCACGTTCGGACACGCATGGCGTGTCCCTACGCAACAACCAGCCTTCAAGAATTACTATCGTTCCATTTCTGGCACAAACAACCCCTCGATAGTTGCTATGTCCCTGCGTCAATCTGTCCTATCGTGACGGCTGATCGGGGATTCAAGGAATACACCGCATGGCGGTCGAAGCAGGTGCCAGCAGTGAACTGGTGAAAGTTGTCGCGCTGCTGGGTGCGGCCGTGGTGATGGTGCCAGTGTTCCGGCGCCTGGGGCTGGGCTCGGTGCTGGGTTATTTCGCCGCCGGCCTGGCCATCGGCCCCTTCGGCTTCGGCTGGTTCTCCGACCCGCAGGCCATCCTGCATACCGCCGAACTGGGCGTGGTGATGTTCCTGTTCGTGATCGGCCTGGAAATGCGGCCCTCGCACCTGTGGAGCCTGCGCAAGGAGATCTTCGGCCTGGGCACGCTGCAGATCGTGGTCTGCGGCGCGGTGCTCACCGGTGTATGCATGCTGTTCGGCTTCCCGCTGCCGGTGGCCTTCATCGGTGCCGCCGGTTTCGTGCTTACGTCCACTGCCGTGGTGATGCAGCTGCTGGCCGAGCGCGGTGACATCGCGTTGCCCTCGGGGCAGAAGATCGTCTCCATCCTGCTGTTTGAAGATCTGCTGATCGTGCCGCTGCTGGCCGTGGTCGCACTGATGGCACCGGTGCACGCCGAGCCCGGCGAAGGCTCGCGCTGGATCAGCATCGCCATCGGCGCAGGCTCCATCGTCGGCCTGGTGCTGGTCGGCAAGTTCCTGCTCAATCCGCTGTTCCGCATTCTGGCCGCCGCCAAGGCACGCGAGGTGATGACCGCCGCCGCGCTGCTGGTCGTGTTGGGTGCGGCGCTGCTGATGCAGCTCGGCGGTCTTTCCATGGCAATGGGCGCCTTCCTGGCCGGCGTGCTGCTCAGCGAATCCACGTTCCGCCACCAGATTGAAGCGGACATCGAGCCGTTCCGCGGCATTCTGCTCGGTCTGTTCTTCCTCAGCGTCGGCATGGCGCAGGACCTCACTGTGGTCGCCAACAACTGGCCGCTGATCGTCTCCGGCGTGCTCGCGCTGATGCTGGCCAAGGCCGTGTGCATCTACGTGGTCGCGCGCCTGCTCGGCAGCGACCACCGCCAGGCGCTGGATCGCGGCGTGGTGATGGCGCAGGGCGGCGAGTTCGCCTTCGTGCTGTTCTCTGCCGCAGCCGCCGCCGGCGTGATCGGGGTGGAGGTCAATGCCAACTTCACCGCGATCGTGGTGCTGTCGATGGCACTCACGCCGCTGTTCGTGCTGCTGCACGACAAGCTGATGCCCGCACGCGAAGTGTCGCTGGATGGCGTGGACACCGCCGAAGGCATGTCGGGCAGCGTGCTGATGATCGGCTTCGGCCGTTTCGGCCAGGTCGCCAGCCAGTCGCTGCTGGCCCGCGACGTGGACGTGACCATCATCGACAACGACGTCGACATGATCCACAACGCCGAGCGTTTCGGCTTCAAGATCTACTACGGTGACGGTACCCGCCTGGACGTGCTGCATGCCTCCGGCGCCGCCAGTGCGCGTGCGATCGCCGTGTGCGTGAACAACGCAGAGGATGCCGACCGCATCGTTGAACTGGTGTCGCACGAATTCCCGCAGGCCAAGCTGCTGGTGCGCTCCTTCGACCGCGAACATTCACTGCGCCTGATCCATGCAGGCGTGGATTACCAGATCCGTGAAACCTTCGAGAGCGCATTGATGTTTGGCCAGGCCGCGCTTATGGAACTGGGCGCGGATGAGGACGACGCACGCGACATCGCCGAGCAGATCCGCGAGCGCGACGCCGAGCGTTTCGAGCTGGAAATGGCCGGTGGCGACCTTCGCGCCGGCGCGCACATGGTGTTCGGCAGCGCGCTGCCCGGCGTGCCCACGCCGACCCCGTTCACCGCACCCAAGCGCAAGGCGCGGACGTTGAACGCCGACGAGGTCCCCGAAGAGGAGGAATGACCGGTGTTCCGCACCGCCCTAATCGGGGACAATACGCTCCCCGCCGCTTCACGCCCCCGCATTCGATGAACGAGTCCGTCGCCCCCCATTCCGCCCGCATCCTGGACGGCCGCCGCATCGCCGAAGACCTGCTGGACAGCCTGAAGGTCCGCGTGGACGCCCGTCTGGCCGCCGGTGGCAGCCGCCCGGGGCTGGCCGTGGTGCTGGTGGGCGGCGATCCGGCCTCGACCGTGTACGTGCGCAACAAGCGCCGCGCGGCGGAAAAGGTGGGCATCGAAGCGTTCGACTACGACCTGCCCGCCGGCACCACCGAAGCCCAGCTGCTGACCTTGATCGACCAGCTCAATGCCGACCCCAAGATCCACGGCATCCTGGTCCAGCTGCCGCTGCCGGGCATTCCCGACGCCAGCCGCCTGATCCATCGCATCGACCCGCGCAAGGACGTGGACGGCTTCCACCCGGAGAACGTGGGCCATCTGGCCCTGCGTGAATTCGGCCTGCGCCCGTGCACCCCGCGTGGCATCACCACGCTGCTGGGCCACACCGACCAGCCGGTGCGTGGCCGCAACGCCACCATTGTGGGCGTCAGCAACCACGTGGGCCGCCCGATGGGCCTGGAACTGCTGATCGCCGGCTGCACCGTGACCAGCTGCCACAAGTTCACCCCCAAGGACGTGCTGGAGCAGGCCGTGCGCAACGCCGACATCCTGGTGGTGGCCGTGGGCCGCCCGGGCATCGTGCCGGGTGAATGGGTCAAGCCGGGCGCGGTCGTGATTGATGTCGGCATCAACCGCCTGGACGACGGCCGCCTGGTCGGCGACGTCGGCTTCGAGGCCGCCGCCGAGCGCGCCAGCTGGATCACCCCGGTGCCGGGCGGGGTAGGGCCGATGACCGTGGCCACCCTGATGCAGAACACCATCGAGGCTGCCGAAGCGGCCGCCTGAACCGTGTGGGCGGACGCGACACAGCGTCGCATCCGCCCCCTGCCCATCGGGCGCAAATCAGGGTAAAATGTCGCGCTTCCCCACATCTCGGGTATGCCGATGCTGCGCATCCAGGCTGAAGCACTCACTTACGACGACGTCTCGCTCGTCCCCGCTCATTCCACGATCCTGCCCAAGGACGTCAGCCTGGAAACGCGCCTGACGCGCGACCTGAAGCTGAAACTGCCGATTCTTTCGGCTGCCATGGACACCGTCACCGAAGCGCGCCTGGCCATCGCCATGGCCCAGCTTGGCGGCATGGGCATCATCCATAAGAACCTCACGCTTGAACAGCAGGCCGCCGAAGTGGCCAAGGTCAAGAAGTTCGAGGCCGGTGTCATCCGCGACCCGATCACGGTCGGCCCGGAAACCACCATCCGTGATGTGCTGGC
The DNA here is from genome assembly GCF_032103445.1 of Stenotrophomonas sp. Taxonomy (GTDB): domain Bacteria; phylum Pseudomonadota; class Gammaproteobacteria; order Xanthomonadales; family Xanthomonadaceae; genus Stenotrophomonas. Next base: position 94,147 of record NZ_DAMDFR010000005.1, on the reverse strand, counting down.
GCTGACCCGCGCACACAACATCTCCGGCGTGCCGGTGGTGGGCAGCGACGGCCTGCTGGCCGGCATCGTCACTCACCGCGACATGCGCTTTGAAACCGAGCTGGACGATCCGGTCCGCCACATCATGACCAAGAAGGACCGCCTGGTCACGGTCAAGGAAGGCGCGGCCTCGGACGAAGTGCTGCAGCTGCTGCACCGCAACCGCATCGAAAAGGTGCTGGTGGTCAACGATGCCTTCGAACTGCGTGGCCTGATCACGGTCAAGGACATCCAGAAGAACACCGACTATCCGAATGCCGCCAAGGACATCGCGACCCGCCTGCTGGTCGGCGCGGCCGTCGGCGTGGGCGGTGACACCGATCGCCGCGTCGAAGCGCTGGTGGCTGCCGGCGTTGACGTGATCGTGGTCGATACCGCGCACGGCCATTCGCAGGGTGTGCTCGACCGCGTCAGCTGGGTCAAGAAGAACTTCCCGCAGGTGCAGGTCATCGGCGGCAACATCTGCACCGGCGAAGCCGCGCTGGCACTGCTGGACAGCGGCGCTGACGCAGTGAAGGTCGGCATTGGCCCCGGTTCGATCTGCACCACCCGCGTCGTCGCCGGCGTCGGCGTGCCGCAGGTCACCGCCATCGACCTCGTTGCTGAAGCCCTGCAGGACCGCATTCCGCTCATCGCCGACGGTGGCATCCGCTACTCCGGCGACATCGGCAAGGCGCTCGCCGCCGGTGCCTCCACCATCATGGTCGGCGGCCTGCTGGCCGGCACCGAGGAATCGCCGGGCGAAACCGAACTGTTCCAGGGCCGTTCGTACAAGAGCTACCGTGGCATGGGTTCGCTGGCCGCGATGGAAAAGGGTTCGAAGGACCGTTACTTCCAGGATTCGTCCAGCGCCGACAAGCTGGTGCCGGAAGGCATCGAAGGTCGCGTGCCGTACCGTGGTCCGGTCGGCGGCATCATCCACCAGCTGATGGGCGGCCTGCGCGCCACCATGGGTTATGTGGGGTGTGCCACCGTCGACGAAATGCGCACCCAGCCCAAGTTCGTCAAGATCAGCGGGGCAGGGCAGCGTGAGAGCCACGTCCACGACGTGCAGATCACCAAAGAACCGCCGAACTACCGCGCCTGATGCGCCGGTGAGCAAAGAGGAACGAGGAAGCCACTTCCCGTTCCTCTTTCTCTATCCGCCATCGGTTGCACACATCGCTTTTCGTATTCACCACTGCATTGCCGGGCGTCATGACCAACATTCACAACGACAAGATCCTCATTCTCGATTTCGGCGCGCAGTACACCCAGCTGATCGCCCGCCGCATCCGCGAGATCGGCGTGTACTGCGAAATCTGGGCGTGGGACCACGACCCGGCCGAGATCGCCGCGTTCGGTGCCAAGGGCATCATTCTTTCCGGTGGCCCGGAATCGACCACCCTGCCGGGCGCGCCCGCCGCGCCGCAGGAAGTGTTCGACAGCGGCCTGCCGATCTTCGGCATCTGCTACGGCATGCAGACCCTGGCTGCGCAGCTGGGCGGTGCAACCGAAGCCGCTGACCAGCGCGAATTCGGTCATGCCGAAGTCAACGTCATCAACCCCGATGCGCTGTTCTCCGGCCTCAGCGATCACGGCGGTGAGCCGCGTCTGAATGTGTGGATGAGCCACGGCGACCACGTCTCCCAGGCACCCCCGGGCTTCACCATCACCGCCACCACCGACCGCATTCCCGTTGCCGCCATGGCCAACGAAGAGAAGCGCTGGTACGGCGTGCAGTTCCACCCGGAAGTGACCCACACCCTGCAGGGCCAGACCCTGCTGCGTCGTTTCGTGGTCGACGTGTGCGGCTGCCAGACCCTGTGGACCGCCGCCAACATCATCGAAGACCAGATCGCCCGCGTGCGCGAACAGGTCGGCGATGACGAAGTGATCCTCGGCCTGTCCGGTGGCGTCGATTCGTCGGTTGTTGCCGCGCTGCTGCACAAGGCGATTGGTGACAAGCTCACCTGCGTGTTCGTCGACACCGGCCTGCTGCGCTGGCAGGAAGGCGACCAGGTGATGGCGATGTTCGCCGAGCACATGGGCGTCAAGGTGATCCGCGTCAACGCGGCTGATCGTTACTTCGCCAAGCTGGAAGGCGTCAGCGATCCGGAAGCCAAGCGCAAGATCATCGGCAACCTGTTCGTGGACATCTTCGACGAAGAGTCGAACAAGCTCAGCAACGCGAAGTGGCTGGCGCAGGGCACCATCTACCCGGACGTGATCGAGTCGGCCGGCAGCAAGACCGGCAAGGCCCATGTCATCAAGAGCCACCACAACGTGGGCGGGCTGCCGGAACACATGAAGCTGGGCCTGGTGGAGCCGCTGCGCGAGCTGTTCAAGGACGAAGTGCGTCGCCTCGGCGTCGAGCTCGGCCTGCCGCGCAGCATGGTCTACCGCCACCCGTTCCCGGGCCCGGGCCTGGGCGTGCGTATCCTTGGCGAAGTGAAGCGTGAGTACGCCGAACTGCTGGCCAAGGCCGATGCCATCTTCATCGACGAACTGCGCAAGGCCGATCTGTACGACAAGACCAGCCAGGCCTTCGCCGTGTTCCTGCCGGTGAAGTCAGTCGGCGTGGTCGGCGACGCCCGTGCGTACGAGTGGGTGATCGCGCTGCGTGCAGTGGAAACCATCGACTTCATGACCGCGCACTGGGCCCACCTGCCGTACGACTTCCTCGGCACCGTGAGCAACCGCATCATCAACGAACTGCGCGGTGTCTCCCGCGTGGTGTACGACATCTCCGGCAAGCCGCCAGCGACGATCGAGTGGGAATAAACCTGCTGTTGAATGACAAGGGCACCGAAAGGTGCCCTTGTTGTTTCGGAGGGGTAGGGTCGGTCGACAGACGACCGCCGTGAACCTCTCAACGTTCTGTAACGCATGACCTGAAACGAAACGGTACCGACGGTCAGCGTCCAACCCAATGACCGGCAACGTCGAACGACAGCTTCTTATGATGACGAATGGAAAGAAGCTGCACCTCACCATGCATACAGGCATACAGCATCACGTAGTCCGCCATCAGGTACTCGCGAACTGAGCCGTGTTCCAATACCGGGGTCGCGCGCCCTCTCAATCGAGACGCTGCCTGTACTGCCTCTACCGAGCGGGCAGGGACATCCAGCAAGGGGCGTCCCATGGCAGGGAAAAGGCGAAGATTCGGTATGACAGTAGTGGTGAGTTCTTCAAGCAATGCGTCGAACCCAGCCAACGCTTCATTCGCGTCAAGAAAGTCCTCGATGCCACGAAGATTTCGCTTGAAGTTGGCCGTGATCCTGACGATGCATCCGTCTTTCGCAACGTTCAACGCCGGTCACCTCTTGGATTCAGCGCGCCGCCGCTTGATGGCCTCAAGGGCGGGGAGGGCATCTTCCACATTGCCTGCCGCCACATCGTCCAGACCTCTGCTTGCGTCTTCGAGCAGCAGGAGATGGATGCGTTCCCGCTCCAATTGGTGGTAATAGTCGAGGCGCTGCGCATCGATGATGGCCACGTAGCTTTCTCCATTCTTGGTCACAATTTTTTCTGCGCCGGCCTTCACTTGTTCAGCCAGCTCCGAGAGATTCGCCCGGGCCTGGGATAACGAGACGACGTCACGTGCTGAGATGGCCATACCGCTCACCGACTGGAATGTGTGCGGAATTGTGTACGCAATAAACGCAGTGCGTCGAGTGCGAGTGTCGGGGTTGACCTTAAATCTACCTACTAGTAGAGTGGCAACTATGCAGCCCGAACTCTCCCCCAAAGCCACAGAAATCGTCAGCCACGCCCGGGCCCTGCTCGAGTCCGGCGGCTACAACGGCTTCAGCTACGCCGACATCGCCGAGCGGGTCGCCATCAGCAAGGCCAGCATTCACCACCACTTCCCCAGCAAGGCCGAACTGGTGCGCACGGTCGTGGTGCTCTACCGCGCTGAGGCCCGGAATGGCCTGGCCCTGTTGGATCGGCAGTTGGGCGATCCCCTCCGTGAACTGCAGGCGTATGTGGACTACTGGTCGGCCTGTATCGCGGGAGGCACGTCATCGTTCTGCATCTGCGCGATGCTGGCTGCGGAACTTCCGCTGATTCCACCGGAAATCGCCACCGAGGTACGCGGGCATTTCGAGGACCTGACCGGGTGGCTGGCACTGACCCTGGAGAAGGGCGCTACGCAGGGCCAACTTCGGTTGCAGGGCAGTGCGGAGGACGAGGCCAAGGCGTTCATGGCCGCCGTCCATGGTGCCATGCTCGCGGCACGTGGCTTTGGCGACGCCGACACCTTTGCAGCGCTGGCAAAGCTCCAGATCGCGCGTTTGACTCCGGCAAATTAAAGCCACGACGGGCCTGCCATTGGCGGGCCTTTTCTTCGAATGATCACCCTACCTACTAGTAGGTATAGATCAACCCAGCTGGAGATTCCAATGAGCCATGCACTTTCCACGCTCGGCACACTACACACCGCGCTCAGCCTGATCCCCCTGGTGGCCGGCGCGTACGGATTCGTCCGCCACCGCGCGATCGATCCAGCGACCAGGTCGGGCAGGATCTACCTCGTCGGCCTCGTACTGTCTGTGCTGTCATCCTTCACCGTTTCGAGTACCGGAGGACTCAATCCTGGTCACGCGTTCGGTGTGGTGGTGCTGCTGATCGCTTTCGGCGGCGTACTCGCCACGCGGATGCGCTGGCTGGGCAGACTCGCGCCTTACCTGTCCACGTTTGCGTTGTCTTTCAGCTTCCTGTTGTCACTGGTGCCGGGCACCAATGAAACTCTGACCCGCCTGCCGGTATCGCATCCCATTGCAGCTGCACCGATGGCACCGGTAGTGCTGCAAACATTGCTCGGATGCTTCGCGGTGTTCGTCCTGGGCTACGCCGCGCAATGCTGGCGCATCCATTCTCGAAATGGAGCGCGATGAATGAAGTGCGGTAGGGACGGTCGACAGACGACCGCAATGAACCCCTCAACGTTCTTTAACGCATGACCTGAACCGAAACGGCAACGCCGGCCAGCGGCCGGCGCTACCGGTACCTCACATCGACATCGCCGCAGATTTGCTGGCCGACCGGTGCTGCTCCTCACTCTGCTGCCGCTGCTGATCCAGCGACTGCTGCTGGTTCTGCGTCTGCAACTGCTCCACACCGCGCTGCAACTCCGGTTGCGGCTGCGACACATCGGTCATTGCCCTGAACCCAGGTGTGTTGCCGACCACAAACAATCGATTCCCATCCATCGCTACCGCGCTGATCTTGTCGGCCTGATCAATCCCGCGCTGCTTGCTGGCGGTCACCGCACTGACCACAGCCTCGTCGGCCACCGAAGCAGGTGTGCCGGTCCGAATCCGCTCAAACATCGCCTTGTCCGAAGAGGCCATGCGCTGCAACGCCAGCTCCTGCTCCACGGTCCGTGCAGCAGCCGGCGGATTGAGGTAGTGCGGTGAACGATCATTGGCCAGCTCGCGCGAGCTCTCCTCGATCGGACGCGAAGACAACGCCCGAATATCGATCTCAAAACGCCGCTCACCGCTCTGACCGGGCCGTGGGCGCTCCACCAAGGCGATCTCACCCTGCGGGGACTTCTCGACGAACGTGCGGTCCGGGTCCAGGCGCTCACGATTGGCAATAACGGCTGTCGATGCCGCCAACCGCTGGCTGTGCTCGCCGGTTGGCAAACCCTGTTGCGAGTCAAACAGTGAAACGCGGTCCATCATCTGCATGTACGTGCGGTTGCCCGGATGTCCCGGCTGGCGCATATCGTTGACCGGCATCGCGGCAGCAGTGGCGAGCGGTGTAACTGCATCAGGCCTGTTCTGGGCTACCGACGACACCTGTGCCGGTGCATCCGCCGTACGCGCATAGTGCGTCTGGACCTGTAGATAGGTGGCGTCAAGTTCGTCACGGATATTGCCATTGGCTTTCGAGTCCCAGAGCACGCCGTCGTGGGTCCATTCGCCATCCTTGCCGCGCTGGTAGGTGCGGCCATCGGAGGCCAATACCTCATCGGTGTGGTTGCGCGCCCAGGTCACCGCGTCCGGCACCTTGCCGTGCTGCTGCCAGCCCAGCTGTGCGTGGGTGTCCTCGAAGGTCTTCGCCATGGCAGCCGGGCTGCGAGAGGCGTTGTAGGCAATTATGCCAGCGGCATACTCGTCCAGATGCTTGGCTTTCTGCGGGTCTGCAAACTCGACCTGCACGTTCTTCATGCCGTGCTCCAGCTCGGAAACCACCACCTCGCGACGCCACACGCCGCTCTCAGGATTCCGCTCCCATGAGGCGGGGTAGATGCTGGGTGTATCGCGGGAGTCGCCTGGAATGCTGTAAGGCGGAATGGGACGATCAGGTTCACCCAGTCGCAGACCGATGGCTTCGCTGGATGCTTTGTAGTTCAGTTCCTGTGCCAAGGCCGGATCAGCCGTGAACTCCTGGGTGGGGCCGTAGATGGGCCGGTCCACCAGGGTGCCAACGCTGCCAATCACCTCGCGCTCGGTGCGGGTCCAGCCCGCGCCCGGGTTCTCTGGGTCGAACGTCCATAGCTTTCCCGTGGCGTCGCGCTGGTTGTTGATCTGGTAATTTTCGATCCACTCGACCGCAGCGCTGGCCCCCATTGCGCCCGCGCCAGCACCGATGAGGCCGGTGACGATGGCCCCGGGACCGGATTCGATACCGACCAGAGTGCCGACCTTGGCCCCGACAACGGCACCGGCGAAACCGCCGACACTGCGTGCACCAAAGTCGACGATGGCGGCCTGCGCGCCGACCGGATTGTCGCGCCCATAGAGGTCGGCGATCTTGCGGCCTTCGGTGACGGCTTCTACAGCGGTGACGGCGGTGCCGCCGATGGCCGCGCCACGGATCATGTTGGGACGGACGCGGACTTCGTGATCCACTTGGATCGCGGTGGTGGTTTCGCGGGAAACGGCTTCGGCGACTTTGAGTTCTGATCTCTGAATCAAAAGTGCTTCAGCGGCGTTCGGAGAAACCTTTGTATTGTGTTGAACTGTGTCTGGGAGATCTTGATGCCAGTTGCGCATCGCCTTCCAGCCATCGCGAAGCGTGTGCGTCAGGGCTGGGTCCCGAAGGCGGGCATCCCGCTCTGCGTCGAGCGCAGTTCCGGGCAATCTTGAATCTTGACGATTGTTGTAGAGCTCTTCGCCTTGCCGATTGAAGAGTCGGATCTGTACGCCTGTCTCCAAGTGTACTTTGTCCAGGTTTCCCGGGAGAGCCTCGTAGACATGCTGGCGGACGGAGTCGGGGACGTAACGGCCGAAACCTAGCTTGTCGAGCTGACCCGCGAAACGGTTGTCGACGCCCAGCTCGCTCTCCAGTCGGTGCGCTACCAGCCCGCGAACCTCAACGTCGTATCCCTTTGCCTTCAGATCATTAATTAGGTTTACTGCACCGTCGCCACTTCCCAGCGTGGTATCTACGACAAGATTGCGCCTTCCTTCAATGGCTGCGCTTCGAAGCTCCTTGTTCCATTGGCTTGCGTCCTCGTGAGTGTCGCCTGCCCAGAGGTAGGGGTTTGATTCGCGAAAGCGTTGTACGTTTGGGTGATAGCTACGTAGCTCGTCAGGGTCCAATGTGACAGAGTTTCCGGCAAACTCAACCTCAGCAGAGCTGGTCAGGCCACCTTTTCCAGCCCCAGGCTGTCCCGCAAGAATAATGGCGCGAGGACGTTCATTTGGGCTGGATTCCAAGAGGCCGCTTCTGGGGATGATGCTGTCAGCGAGGATTCTCTGATGTTCTTGAGGGCTAAGTCGCGTATCGGGGGAGGTCATGAGAAATCCTTCCCGAAGTAGTTGGCCAACGCTTCATCGGTGATCCAATGTCTCTTCTGTCTAGCCATCGAGACTGCCAACTCTTTCTGTCTAGCGAGATCGATGGCTGAGTCATCCTTGCTTGCTTCGGCCATCGATAGATCAGTGCGAGCATCTGAAATGAACTCCTCGAGCTGGCCTTCCAGCATTGAGACAGCATCGTCGAACGGCATCAGCCTGATTTTTCTGGAGCGCTCGGCCGAGTACAGAAGTACGTCTTGAAGGCGCTCGATCAGGTCTGGATAGAGCGCAAGCATTTCACGCAGCTTGATGGGGACTGGGGGCAAAGAAGGTCGAGACATGCGAAGAATCCATTTCGTGCAAATGTGGAATTGAGAGGCCTAGTTCGCTGGCAGCGGGGCTTGGCTGGCAGCGTGCCCAGACTGACGCCATTTTGCCGCTAGTCTGGGAGGGGGGAAACGTGCGAGATCAAGCATAGGTTATGTGAAACCGGTAAGGAAATATGCACGGAATTGTTCATCGGTGATCCAGAGTTGATTGACCCCAGCCATGGATACGGCTGATTTCTTCCGCTTGGCAGCATCAATCATCCCTTTGTCTTCACCGGCCTCTGCCAAAGTCAGTTCGTCGCGCGCTTCGTAGAGGAAGGTGCTGAGCCGTCCGTCGAGCGCCGATATGGCGTCGTCAAAAGGCATAAGCGGGATTCGGCGAGACCTTTCGGCGGAGCTGTTCAGTACTTGCTGAAGCCTCTCAATCAGATATGGGTAATCCGCCAGCATCTCCTTCAGCTTCTTTGGTACTGGGGGAGGCGGGTAGCCGTGCATCGTCAGGATCCTTCTCGCGTGCGCCTGAGTCGAACGTTAGCCGGTTTTGGTTTCAGCCGCGAGGAACCCGGTTCCAGTCCGGAACGATGGGGCGGTAGAGTCGGTCGCGAGACGACTGCCGTGAATAGCTCAACGCCCGGTAACGCGTGGGATTGAGCGCTGCGGTAGCGCCGGCCGTTGGCCGGCTCAAGCGGTTCTGAGGCCGGCCTATGGCCGGCTTTGCGGTGTCGTTTTAGGGTCATGCCCCACCGCACGCGGCGTTGTCCATGGCGGGCGTCTGTCGAGCGACCCTACCGGTTGGTCGGTATGCTCGGGTCATCGAACGACCCGGGGTTTCGACGCGCATGGCGCGTCGCTACGGGTGGTTGGGGCAGAGGGACCAGGCGGCGGCGCATCGCGTCAATCCGAACTCGCGGATGGCTTCGGCAGAGATGGGGTCCAGGTGCAGTTCCACGTACATCTCCATCAGGTCGCGCCACACGTAGGCCACAGTGTGTCCTTCGGCCAGTACGGCGTCCTGAAATTCTTCCAGCAGATCCAGTTGGGTCATCGTTCCAATCCTCGCCCGGGCGCAATGCGTGCACCCGGGATTACATAGGGTCAGGTGATTCTCGGGCGGGGCGTATCGACACGCCTCGCCCATCAGCGCGAGATGTCGGTCTCGCCGTCCGCGAAGCAGATTTCGGTCTGCAATCCTCGGGCCGAGATCGTGGTCAACCGCTCGAGCGCGCCGTCCACCGTGATCAACACGGACGTCGCTGACGCCTCGACGGTCAGTCGTGCGACGCTGCTTCTGAGTAACGGCGGGGGCGTGTCGTGCTCTACTGAAAGTGACGCGCTCTCATCGCAATGCGGGCAATGCGGAGAAGGGAAGTGCTGCAGGTTGGGCACAGCGGCCCAGAGCTTCGGCATGGAAAAGCCTCCATCGGGAAAATCCCCTCGCCGGGAAGGCGAGGGGGTCGGGAGGTTCGAAGCCACGGTGGCAGTGGTGGGCGTATTTCCCCCGTTTGAGGGTGTTGTATTAGCCACCCTCCCGACCTGGGACGTACAACAGTATTTCCACCTTTGAGCTTCGACACTCGCGGCGAACAATGCGCAGATTCGCGGCGAAAGAAAAGCCCCCTGTTTTCAGACAATTCCTACGTTGCGTTGACAATGCTAAGCGAACGTCGCAAACGGCGCGGAATTTTTGTGATTGCGGTTCCATAAATGGGCGAAATGCTGAGGAAGCGACACTGTGAGGTCGAAAATGGACGTACGGAGATTTCAGCGTTTTGCAATTTGTTGCAGTGCTTGTTCTTCTCTCAGTGTCCGAAAACGTCACAGTGACCGATGCAGCCGCATTGCGCGACCTCAGCGGAGCTCCAGGCGCGCGTGGTGTCCGCTATATGCAAGACATGCGAGAGATGCGTGTGACGCGGGAGATGCGAGAGCTGCGCGAGATGCACGAGATGAGCGAGGTTCGCGGTAGGGTCGGTCGATAGACGACCGCAGTGACGCTCACAGCGCCCGGTGACGAATGATCAGTGGCGAAAAGGCGATCCGCAACCAGTTGCATAGGATGCAATTTGATACCGCGATCACATGTTCACTCTTGCGGCATGGACCAGAATCCACGCAGTCCAGTTCAATCTATTTCTGATGGGAGCAAGATCATGGAACACCAGTTCACCCTCATCTATCTGGTCGCCGAAGGTGAGGATCCTGCTCTGTTGGTTGAAGAGCTTGGCAAGGCCGGTCTTGACGATGCGCTTATAGGAACCGGGCGGCCGGGGCGGTTGGCGCTGGCGTTCTGTCGGGAGGCAGCCACGGCGTCATTGGCCGTGCGTAGTGCATTGGAGGAGTTGGATGCGGCATTGCCTGGGGCGAGGTTGCTTCAGGTGTTGCCTGTTATCGAGTGATGTTTCGTTGAAGTGCGGTTTCGTTTTTTGTCATGCGTTACCGGTTGGTGCTGCGTTCACGGCGGTCGTCTTTCGACCGACCCTACCGGTCCCACATGTCACGATCGTGCGAGCGATCATAGCGATCATAGCGATCAGAGTGATCCGAGCGATCCGAGCGATCCGAGCGATCCGAGCGATCCGAGTCATCCCGGGAGATCAGGCCGCAGAAGACTTCAGGGCATCCCGGGCACAGTGAATCCCGCGCATGACATTGGGCCGACGCGGCCCGCCCACCCCAACTTGACGCATCGTCAACCGCCCATCCCGCCAAGTTGACAGGCTACGGATTCAAGCCCGCCCCCCCAATCCCCACACTTTCCCCACCGCCGCAGCACATCGCTGCCGGCCTTGAATCCACCAGGGGAACCACATGATCAGCATTCCCGTTTCAGCCGCCTCCCACACCCGTTTCGTCCGCGTCTCGCGCTGGCTCTGCATCGTCGGTTACCTCATCGCCGCCGCCGTCTTTGTCACCTCGGCGATCAGCGGCCACAACCAGGCCCAGGCCATCCTCAAGGACGCGGTGATGGTGCAGGCCCCGGTGAAGCTGGGCAACATCGAGGAAAGCCGCCGCAAGGGCCGCACTACGTTGAAGTACCACTTCAGCTACACCTTCGAAGCCAACGGCGTGCCGTACAAGGGCGAGTTCATGACCGCTGAAGACAGCGCGGGTCAGTATCTGGAAGAAGATGCCCAGGTGCAGATCGCCTACGCCCGCAGCAACCCGGCCAATTTCGAACGTGCCGACCGCCTGCAGGGCATGCAGGGGCTGGGGGCGGTACTGGGCCGCCTGTGCGTGGCGCTGGGCATGCTGGCCATCCTGGCCTTCGTCGTCCACCTGCTGCTCACCCGCAAGCTGATCGTGCCCCGGGAGCCGGCCCTGCCGGCCGCCTGATCCAGGCAGCACGAGGCCCGCGCGATGATGGTTGACACGGTTTCCGGCCACGGTAGGGTGGGCACACCTTCACCCTTCTGGTCTGTCTGCATGCCCGTTCCGGAGTTTTCGGACCTGTTGTCCCGCCACATGCGGCGGATCCGGGCCAGTGCAGGCGGCGTCGCCAGCGAAATCGGCATCAGCCGCGAGGCGGTCAACAACTGGCGCGCGGGTACCTCGCGCCCCAGCCGCCGCCACCGCGACCGGGTGTTGGCCTGCGCCAATTACCTGCGCCTGACCGAAGCAGAATCGAATGCACTGCTGCAGTCGGCGGGATTCGAGCCGGAGTTCCCGGCGGAAGGGGCGGACGAACTGGCGCAGTCGCCGCCACCGCTGACGGTGCCAACTGCGGTCACCGCCTTGTTCGATCGCCTGCAGCAATTGCGCCCGTACCCGGTGGCGCTGCTGCTCACCCAGGCACACTGGGGTCAGCCGCCCGAGCGCGCCGCAATGCTGGCCGAGGCGGCGCGTCGCTACGGGCCCGACCGCGTGCTGCACCTGCAGCCGCCATTCCGGGCAGGCGAGGGCGACGAGGACTACTTCGCATTGCTGGCCGCGCAGTGCGGGCTGGACGGGGTGAGCTCTGATGCCGGCTTTGAAGTTGCACTGGCGCGCCGGCTGCAGCAGCCGGGTCCGCTGTTCTGTCTGGTCAGCCGATTTGAACAGGGCGCGGCCGGTCCGCGCGATGTGCTGGCCGGCATTCTGCGCAGCCTGAGCGAAATGCACAGCGGCAAGCTGCACCTGCTGATCTGTGGCGGTGCGGCGCTGGCCGATCTGAAGTACCAGGGCGGCGATCTGTCGCTGCTCAATATCGCCGCCACCGAAGGGTGGCCCGAACTCAGCGTGGATGACCTGCAACGGCACGCCACCGGCTTGCCCTTGCACGTTCTGCAGCGTGCCCTGCATGTGTCCGGTGGGCACCCGCTGCTCGCGCAGGCGGCATTGAATCTGCTGGCGGGGCCGGGCGGTGAGGCGCTGGACGATGCCGCCCTCAATCAAACCCTGTCGACACACCCGCGCCTGTGGGAGGCGCTGCTGCCGATCCTGCGCGAGCCTGCCGCCCGCGCGGCGGTGAGCAACTGGCTGTCGCGCGAACGCATTGCACCCGCCCGCCCGTATCTGATGGACCCGCTGCTGCGCCAGTTCTACTGGGAAAACCTGCTCGCTGCACGCAGCCATGCAGACGGCGCTTGGCTGGAGTGGCGCTGCGAAGCGATCCGCTTGGCCGTGCAGCAGGTCAACGAAGGGCTGGAGGCCCAACCGGCATGATCGCGCTTGAAGGATGGAGCACCTGGCGCTGGGTGAAGCTGGCGCTGGTGGTGTCGTTCATCGGCTTTTTCGGCACGTTGTTTATCGCCCCGTGGATCAACCCGTGGGTGCTGTGGAAGGTCAAGCACGACGGCGAAAGCATGATGCTGATGCAGTCCGCGCGCATCGATACCACCTTGCTGCGCGAAGAAGCGCACGGCCGTTGGCTGATGGACGGGCAGTGGCCACACGAGGTCCACGTGCCGGGCGTACACGACCCGGCCGAAGCCACACTGTCGGCCGAGCTGCCAGCTCCGTTCGTGCTGCGCCTGCGTTTCACCAACCGCTTCCCGGAGAACAGTGGTTTGCGCGGCACGGTGCTGGAGCACACGCTGGATCCGCGCACCGAGCGCTGGACCTGCCAGCCCGGCGACCCCTCGCCACCGTCGCGCTGGCTGGCGATGGACTGCCGCAGCAACAAGCCGTGGACGGCGGGCCAGTGGCTGACCTTGATACTGGTGCTCAGCGTACTGGCGTTGATGGGCCTGCTGGTGGTGTGGTGGAAGCTGCGCCCGGAAGTCGCCGACGTCGCGCGTGAGCCACGCACGCTGCTGGACCATCCACTGCAGCGCCTGCCCACCTTCGACCGCCAGCTCGGCTGGCTGCGCCTGCGTGACCGCGTTCTGCAGCAGGCCGGCATCGCCAGCACCCGCTGGCGCGATGCACTGCGTTTCGTGCAGGCCACGCCCAGCACGCGCGCGATACAGCTGGCGGCACGGATTGGTGCAGTGGACGCCGCCGCGCGCGATTGGCCATTGAACGGCACCGTGCGCGAATGGACGCTGCCGCCCACGCTGCCGATCGCGCTGGAGAAGCTGTGGCTGTACTTGCCCGACGCTGCATTGAGCGGCGAGGCCATCGTGCAGCAGCTGCGCAACCTGCCCAACGGGCAGGACGTGGTGCTGGTGGTCAGCCTCTCCACCGCGACCGAAGCGGCGCTGATGCAGCACGCCGATGATCCGGCCAACCTGTGTGTCTGCCTCGACCAGGTGACCCAGACGCGCTGGCTGCTGCAGCCGCGCGCGCAGGACACACTCGTGAGTCTGCTGGCGCAGCAGCTGAAGGTCACCCGCATTTCCCCGTACCAGACCCACGGTGGCATCACTCGGCCCAACGCCTTCTTCGGTCGCGAATCGCTGTTGGCGCGCGTGCTCAACCGTGAGCCTGGCAACTATCTGCTGGTCGGCGGGCGGCAGCTGGGCAAGACCAGCTTGATGAAGGCGATTGAGCGCCGCTTCGACGGGCACCCGCGCGTACACTGCCAGTACGTGGCATTGCGCGACCATCGACTGACGCCGCGCTTGGCACTGGAGCTTGGGCTGGCTGAAGACACCGGCATCGACACGCTGGTCGCGGCCCTGTCCGAGCGCGCGCAGGGCCGCAGCGTGCTGCTGCTGATCGACGAAACCGATCTGTTCCTGCGTGCCGAGGCGGGCAACGGTTACCCGCAGCTGGCTGCATTGCGCGCGCTCAGCGAGGAAGGTCGCTGCCATTTCATGCTGGCCGGATTCTGGGACCTGTATGAAGCGGTGACCTTGGACTTCGCCTCGCCGCTGCGCAACTTCGGTGAGGTGATCCACATTGGCGGGCTGGAGGAAGCGGCCTGCCAGGCACTGGCCACCGAACCGATGGGCCGGCTGGGTGTGCACTTCGCCAACCCGGACCTGCCGCAGCGGCTGGTGGCCGCCTGTGGTCGCCGTGCCAACCTGGTCGCGATTGTGTGCCAGTACCTGCTCGGCCAGCTTGCGCGCGGCCAGCGGGTGATCGAGCCGGCGCAGCTGCATGCCGCGCTCAGTGCCGAACCGGTGTTCGACGCACTGGCCGGCTGGGCCCGGTTGAGTCCGGACCCGGTGGCGTGCCGGATTGACCGCATCGTGGTGTACCGCATTGCGAGTGCGCAGCTGGGGCCGGGTGGGGCGCAGGGGGTTACCTTGCTGCAGCTGCTGGCCGGCTTTGACGCCGCCGGGGTGAAGGTGGATCCGGAACAGCTGCGTCATGCGCTGGCGCGCTTGCAGTTGGCCTACGTGATCCGGCGTGAGAACGAGGGCGTGCATTACGTGTTTGCGGTGCCGTTGTTTGCGACGCAGTTCCAGCGGGAGGAAGTGGAGGCGCTGTTGCAGCGTGAGTTGCAGGCGTGGGCAACGGCTTGAATGCGTTGAAATGATCACGCTCTGCGTCGCTTCGGTGCAATGATCCCCCGTAGAGCCACGCCCTGCGTGGCTGGGGCGCGTCCAGCACCGCGAAGCCACGCAGGGCGTGGCTCTACGCCACCATCTAGACGTCCGGGACGGCCAAGGCCCCAAGCCAAGTTAGATGTCCGCGACGGCCGAAGGCCCGCACCATCCGGCAGTTCGTGACGGATTGCCTACCTGCCATCGAGTGATTCTGAGATAGTCGCTGCAAGCACGTCTCAATTGGAAACACATGCGGCACCCCCAGGAGTTATCCGTCGCGCAGATCACCGCCGTCCTGACCCAGGCGTACGACGTGCATGCCGAACAGGTCGTGCAGCGTCCGGCAGGTGCCGACGCCGGTGCCACCGTGTACCAGATCGTCGCCCAGGACGGCGCACGTTGGTGGTTGAAGTGCCGCCGCTATGCAGTGGGCGATGCCGTCTGGAACGTGCTGCAGTACCTGCGTAGCGAGTTGCAGCTGGCCGAAGTCGCCGCCCCGCATATCACCCGCAACGGTGCACCCGCCGTACTCGCCGACGGCCTGCAATGGACCCTGTTCCCCTACATCGAAGGCCAATCCGGCTTTGAAGCTGCGCTCTCACGGGAGCAGTGGCACCGGCTCGGGCAGGTGCTGCGCAGCGTGCACGAGGCCGACGTGCCCGCCGCACTGCTGGCTCCATTGGCCCAGCCGCAGCTGGAAGAGGAGCCGGCGGTGGAGCGCGTGGGGGCGTGGCTGCTCAGCGGTGACACCCACTGGACAATCTCCGACCCGCTGGCGGAGCGGTTCCGCCAAAGCTGGCGTCTGTACCGCCCGTTGATTGCCGATGTCTGGCAGCGCTGCGTCAAGCTGCGCGCGCGGCTGGCCGGGCAACCGACCAGCAAAGTGCTCTGCCACGGTGACGTACACGCCGGTAACGTGCTGCTGCGGCCTGATGGGGGGCTGTGCCTGATCGACTGGGACGGCATGCTGCGCGCCCCGCGCGAGTGCGACCTGATGTTCATCGGTGCCGGCGTCGGCGGCCGCTGGGGCCGCGACGACCCGCCGGGCTTCTCGGAAGGCTACGGCCCTGTCACGCTCGACCCCGTCCGGCTGGCCTGCTACCGTCACTGGCGCATCCTGCACGACATCCAGGAGTTCCACGACCTGCTGCTGGAACCGGGTGCGGCGGCACGTCCGCCCAGCCAGCGCTTGCAGGCACTGCGCTACATGCAGGACCAGTTCGCGCCCAACAATGTGGTGGATGCGGCCGCGCGGAGCTGGGATGTGGTGAGAGGGGAAGTCGGGTAGAAAACAACGACTCGCCGATTTCACGTGATCTTCACCGTGAAGTTGTGACTTGATCCCCAGAACCGTCATTGGACCAGATTGCAGCGTTGCGGCGATGCAATACTGCTGTCGCATTGACGCGGCCAATGCATTGGAAGAAAGGGAAGCCGCCTACTTACAGGAAGAACGCAATGAAGCGAACAAGTATCGCGCGGCCCAGAGTGGCCGCTCTCGGTGTGGCCCTCAGTTTGAGTCTTCTGCAGGCAGCCAACAGCGCACATGCATTCTCAGTCAGTGTGCATGCCGAAATCACCAAATCAGAACTGGCGCAGATTCAAGGTCATGCCGGCGCAGGTATGGTGTTCCAGTGGGACGATCTCGCACTGCAACACATTGCCAATGAGAACCGTAAAGTCGACGACATCATCGATGGCTCCGCCGCACTGTTCAGCCCGGAGCGTCACTTCACCAATGAAGATGTATCGGCTGCCAGCGAACGAATCATCGAGCTGCGCAAACGTATCATTCAGACCGCGCGAACGACCGGTTCACTGCCAAGTGGTGCACGTCCTGGTTCCCGCATCATACGTGAAGATTTGGGCAAGGCGCTGCACACGATCCAAGACTATTACTCCCACGGAACCTGGGTAGAGTTGGGGAACACCGACATTGACCGTCGGCTCGGAGTATCGGTAATTCCGCGTGTTCCCGCATCGGTAGCCCCTTGTCCCGGCAATCCAAATGCCATTGCAGCCGGCGCAGGCGGGGCGCTAAGCACGTCTTACTTTGTCGGACTCGGTACGCGGGAAACGTTCGGCTGCGACATGGATCAGCTACCCGCCAACAAGTGTTTTCACGGCAACTATCGCCCCACCTGCATGGGCATCAACAAGGATCTAAGTGCGCACGACGCTGCTTCAGAGGGCGTTGCGCAGAATCCGCTGCATGGGATGGCACGCAGCCTGGCGGAGAAGGCAACGCGTGAGTTTGTCCAAGGCATCGTTGATGAGTTGGGTAATGACTATGATGCGTTGCGTCAGTTCTTCAATGTGCGCTCGTCCTTTGTGGCAGTTATCGACCATACGACCAGTATGTCGGCCAGCATCGCTGGAGCCAAGAATCTGGTCGGGCAGATGGTCCAGGCTGCTTCGCAGAACCCTGAGCTTGCACCAGAGAACTATGTGCTGGTCAGCTATGGGGATCCCGACGTGGACCCCGCCATCATCACAGTGGACCCGCAGCAGTTCCTTGCCCACATCAACGGTATTTCGCTACACGGTGGCGGAACTGACTGCCCTGAACTTACCAATTCAGGCATCCTGACGGCGGCAAATGCCGCGTCCTTCGGTGCCGATGTGTGGGTCTTCACCGACGCCACGTCCAAGGACCGTGACAAGCTCAACGCACTTACGGCGCTGGCCAAATCCAAGGGTCTAAAGATCAACTTTGCGTTGACGGGAAGCTGCTCGCCTACGGATCCAGGTTACATCCGGTTGGCGAGCGAAACGGGCGGCCAGGTGATGCGCGTCCAACCTGCGCAGATTTCGCAGCTTGCTGACGCCATCATCCCCGCAATGGGCTACGGGCGAGGCGAGGTGCTTAACGTCAGCAGGGTGTTGGCCAGTGGTAGCGTGGATCGCCACAGTCTTCCAGTCGAAAGCGGCATGCAGGAGCTGACCGTTGCGCTTTCCGTACCTCCGAATGACGTGCCTGCAAATCACAGCGTTGTCTTGACCGACCCGCAGGGAAACCCGGTGAGTTCCGGCAGCGGTGTCGTGATCAGGAGTTTCAACGGAAACTACACCGCACGCATCACCGCCCCGGCCACAGGCGTCTGGACGGTATCCGTCTCCGGCAATGGGCCTTATGCGCTGACTGCGGGGGGCATGGGCACTGTTCAGTTCCCGTTGTTCGACTTCGTCGAAGTCAATGCTGACATCCACGGAGGCGTGTTCCCGCGCGGCGGATTCCCTGTGGCTGGGGAAGACGCGCTAGCTTCGGCGTCTGTCTTTGGGGCGGCCTCGAACGTGACATTCGAGGCGATTGATCTGGCAGGCAATGTTCTGTTCCCCATACAGATGGCAAAGCAGATGCCGATGGAGGACCCCGATAGTTACGTCGGATATGTGCCAGTGCCTGACAACGCGTTTCGTGTGCGTGCGAGCGGTGTCGACAGCCAGGGTAAGGCATTCGCCCGGGTACATGCTGCAGTGTGGTCAGCAAGTACTCTGAGCGTTCGTCGAACGGAGCAGACCCCGGTTGAAGGTGCTGCAGGACATGCCGTAGTGGTCCCGTATCAAGTGCAGAATGCTGGGCCGGCTGGACAATTCCAGTTGACCGTTGTCGCTGACAGTGGTTTCGGGACTGGCGTACAGCCTGCAACGGTCGATATCGGCGCAGGGCAGCGGGCGGAGGTTTTAGTGACCTATGCCATTCCGGATGAGTCCGGCTTGCTGGAAACGTCGGAGGCCGTCGTAACCGCCACACGGGTAGGCAACGAACGCGACTACAACAGTGTTGTCACTCAAATCGCTTCCAATGGCACCGCAATTCGGAGCATCGCTCCAGGCGAAACCGTGACAGGACTCAGTGGAGCTGCCGGCGATGTGATCGCGTTCCGCGTGCCGCTTCCGGTCGGCAAGACAAGCCTGAGCGTGCTGAGCTACGGCGGAAGTGGCAACGTGTCGCTGTATGGAGCCGATGGAAGGCCTGCTTCACGCGAATCCCATGACGTGTATTCGACGCGTCCGGGAAACTCTGAGACCATCCGCTTTGCCGCCTTGGTTGGCAATGCGGTGTACTTCATTCTCAGCGCCGAATCCGCATTCTCAGGCGTGTCGGTGCGGGTACAGTAGCTTCACTTCCCCGGCTGCTTTTCGCGGCCGGGGAATCCCAACGGAGGGATCGTTCTGATGAAGGTGCTGTGGATGGTGCTGTTGGCTCTGTCGCTGCTGTGCGGTGTGGCCTCGGCCTGGTTGCTGCTTACTAGTGGTGCCGGTGCGCGGATGCTCGCCGCAGCCCAGCTCTTTGTTGCAGGGGCGTTGGCCTCCTTGGGATGCGCAGGTGTAGCGGCGGTCCTGGAAGACCATCGCAATCAGCGGCTCGGCTTGGTCCTGGTTGCTGCTTATGCACTGGCCCTGGGGGCCTTCCTGTTGTCGATGGGCAACGTGAGGTAGTGACGCGCCATGCGCGTCATCGCACCGCAATCAATGCGACGACACGAACCCGACCGCACCCGGCGTCGCAGGCACAGCAAATGCCTCGCGCATGCGCCGCGCCTCTCGCGCCGGCGTCAACCCGAACAGCCGCTTGAACTCCCGGTTGAACTGCGACGTGCTTTCATAGCCAACAGCGTGGCAAGCGGCGGCGGCGGTCATTCCTTCGCGCACCATCAGCAGACGCGCCTGATGCAGGCGCGTGGACTTCAGGTACTGCATGGGCGAAGCGCACGTTACAGCTTTGAAATGGCTGTAGAAGGAAGGTGCACTCATGCCGGCCTCATCTGCAAGCTTGGCTACAGTCAAAGGCTGCGCATATGTCATGTGCAGGTACTGCAGCGCCTTGCCGATGCGGCCGAAGTGGCCCTGCTGGGCAAGCGCGGCGCGCAACGTATGGCCTTGCGGCCCGGTGAGCATGCGGTAGTACAGTTCGCGTAGCAGGCTCGGCCCCAGCACTGCGGCATCCATCGGGGACGCCAGCGCCTGCAGGAGTCGCTGCACGGCGTGGTGCAACGGCGCATCGATCGGACTGGACATCATGCTTTGCGGTACGGCATTCGCCGGTGGCCCGCCGTGGCGGTCAATCTCCAGCATCAATTCGGCCGCCAGTGGAAACTGCAGATGCAGGTAAACGGCCAGCAAAGGCTCGTCCGCGCTTGCATCGGTTTCCATGGTGAACGGAACCGGCACCGAAACCGCCAGGTACTGATCGGCGTCGTACACATAGGTCTGCTGACCGAAGTACCCGCGCTTGCGGCCTTGGCAGACGATGACGATGCCCGGGTCGTACAGCACCGGGGCCCTTGCCAGCGGTCGGTCTGAGCGCAGCAGGCGCACGCTGTCCAATGCTGTCTGGGTGTAGCCCTCGTGCGGAGCCAGCGCCTGCACCAGCGGAGCCAGGGGCAGCAGGTCTCCAGTCATGGGGGAGGGCGCTTTCGAGGATGGGCGGATCATAGGAATAGGCAATAGATTGAGGCTGTATGGCCTTATGGCGCGGATTTGGCATTTCTATTATGCACTCCTCCCCGAATCCCCCGAGGCCAACATGTCACCTTCGAAACTCATTCTTATTACCGGCGTCAGCAGCGGCTTCGGTCGTGCACTGGCAGTGGAAGCGCTTGCCGCCGGGCATCGCGTCGTTGGCACCGTGCGTACCGCGCAAGCTGTGCAGTACTTCGAAGCGCTGGGCCCGGGGCGCGCCTTTGCACGGATGCTGGATGTCACCAACACCGCTGCGATTGCACCGCTGGTGGATGCGATTGAAAAGGATATCGGTCCCGTTTCCGTGTTGGTGAACAATGCCGGCTACGGTCATGAGGGCGTGCTGGAGGAATCCCCACTGGAAGAAATGCGGCAGCAGTTCGAGGTCAATGTGTTCGGCGCGGTAGCGATGATGCAGGGAGTCCTGCCGCACATGCGTGCGCGTCGCGAGGGGCATATCCTCAACATCACCTCGATGGGCGGGTTCATCACCATGCCGGGCATTGCGTACTACTGCGGCAGCAAATTTGCCTTGGAGGGCATCAGCGAGGCGCTGGGCAAGGAAGTGGCCGCGCTGGGTATCCGCGTGACTGCAGTGGCACCTGGCTCATTCCGCACCGACTGGGCGGGGCGTTCGATGGTGCGGTCTCCGCGCGCGATTGCCGACTATGACGCGTTGTTCGATCCGATCCGCCAGCGGCGTCAGGAGGTCAGTGGGAAGCAGTTGGGCGATCCGCGCAAGGCCGCGCGCGCGATGCTTGCGGTCATCGATAGTTCAGTGCCTCCCGCGCACCTGCTGTTGGGGAGTGACGCGCTGAAGTTGGTGCGCGCGAAGCTTCGGGCATTGGGAGAAGAGCTGGATAGGTGGGAAACCTACACCGTATCGACGGACGGGTGACGGGTGAGATCACTGCATCTTGGTGGACGCGCTGTCGCAGATCCGCATGTCTCAATAAGATGGCACCTTGGGGAAGGAACCAGCCAACAACGCAATCTAGATCCAGTAGTGCGAGCTGGATGTGGCTGTTGCTGTGAAAGCCTGAGCTGGGTGAGAGCTCTATACCTTGCCGAAATGCACCGCGTACAACTTGGAATTCTTTCGGTCGATTGGCGTGGATCACGTTTTATGACAGCGCGGTCCAACCCGCGGAGAAGAACATCCGTATCTCCTTCAAACGCGGGTTTGTTGACGGGCATCTTTGCACCGGTTGTGCGTGCGGCGAGTTCCAGCTGCCTGAGGGCGACCGTGTACTCCGCGCGGCCCCTGCGGGTTGTCATGTCAAGGCAAGAGTGCGCCGCGAAGACGCAGCCTACTACCGCTGGTGTCACAATCGGGCGCGCGGTGAACCTGTATTCCGGATTCTCAGCGGCGGTCCGCGCGAAGGCCAATGCGCGTTCCGGGTCACCCTCGAACAAATAAAAGCCAGGACCCAGCCAGTCATACGGGTTTGCACTGATCTTCGGTTGCTGCCTCCCCGTAATGAGGGCATCACGCGTTGTGATGTCGCACCCATGATAAGCAACGACCAAAGGGCCGTTACTCACCTATAGGCACCGCTCAGGCGTCCCGTTGGCGTCAGAATGCCCGCCTTCTTTGCCGCCTCCACCGCGTGCTTCTTGGACATGCTGTAGAACTTCTGAATCTGGCTCTCAAAGTCATCCAGCATCAGGACGTTCGCGCCCATTGCTGCAGACGGTGCGGCGCGAACAGTCGTTCGGCTGGTCTTGGCTACCGGCTTCTTCGTCGCCTTCTTGGAGGTTGGCTTCTTGATGCTCATGTTGAAATGTTACACCCGGATGTTCCGTAACGATTGCAGCACCACCTTCAGATCCTGTCGCAGTGTTTCAAGTGTTTGATCCTGAAGACGTTGTTTGGCTTCGATCATCAAATTCGTGTAATTCCGCTCAGACCTAGAGTGACGCGAACGACATTACAGTTTGCCGGGGTGGTTGCTGGCGAGGAGGCGTCCAGCTACTCACTTCTGATCGCCCCATACCCACGGCCCGGTTGCTGGCTTAGTGACGGCCACTCTGGAGCGTTGCCTGACTCGGCCTCGGCGCATCAACAGGTCAATAGGGTTGGGCGAATCCGGCGGCAACAGGGCGTCGAGCGCGTGAAGCTGTTGGAGTACCCGCATGCATCGGATCAAATTGGTGAATTGGCCTGGCAAACCCCGTTCAAGACGTTGGACGGTCCGCTTGGATACCCCGGCAGCGGTGGCGAGCTGTTCCTGTGACATGTTCTGGGACAGACGAAGGCTGGAGACGCGTCGGCCAAGCTCCACTTGTATGGCCTCATCTGTTTCAAGCTGCGTAATGCGCATTGGACGACAATCCTGACGCTATGGTTCGCGTAGGAAGTCTAGGGCGTCGGATTTGGCGGTTTACATGCAAAGAGTTGCGAGTTCTGGCACATGTCGTCCAGAGAGCCTGGGTACCAAGCACCGCGAAGCCACGCAGGGCGTGGCTCTACGGGGTTCTTCAGCACCGTGTGTTCCCGCCGTTATTCCGGATGGGCGGCCTGGGTGGCGGCGTTGGAGGCCGCGCGGCGGGCCAGCACCGCCTCGCGGTGGGCGATATAGGCGTTGGCACCGAGGATGATGCTGGCCCCGATCACGGTGTAGCGGTCAATCGTTTCGTTGAACAGCAACCAGCCCAGCAGCGTCACCAGCGGCAACTGCATGAAGCTGATCGGGGTCAGCGCGGAGACTTCGCCCAGGCGCAGCGCCCGGGTCCACAGCAACTGGCCCACGGTGCCCAGCACGCCGGTGGCTGCCAGCCATACCCAGGCGATGCCGGTCGGCCACACCCAGGTGAACAGCGCCGGCACCAGCGACAGCGGCACCCAGAACACATACGTGTACAGCACCACCGTGTCGGCACCGTCCACGCGGGTGAGCTGCTTGATCTGGATCGCCACCAGTGAGCTCAACAAGGCGGCCAGTACGGCGACCAGCACGCCGGGCGTAAACGAATCCGCACCCGGGCGCACGATGATCAGCACGCCGATGAAACCGCACACCACCGCGGCCCAGCGCCGCACGCGCACCACTTCGCCCAGCAGCAACACCGCGGCGATGGTCACGAACAGCGGCGTGGCATACGAAAGCGAGATCGCCTGCGAAATCGGCAGATGGCCAATCGCCCAGAACGCACACAGCATCGAGGCCAGCCCGATCAGGCTGCGCAGCAGATAACGCGGCAGCTGCTGGGTACGGAACACCTTCGGCCCCGAACGCAGCAGCATCGGCAGCAAGGCCACCAGCCCGAACGCGTTGCGGAAGAACGCCACTTCCTGGGTGGGCACGTGCGCGGTGGCATAGCGGATGGCGATGGCCATCAGGCCAAACGCCATCGTGCTGCCCAGCATCAGCAGCGCCGCCCGCATGGGAGTGGGGGCGGGCAGGGCTGGTGGGGCGGGGCTCACCACTGTGCGCCGATCAGGCGCGGCTCGGGTTCAATGGGCACGCCGAACTTTTCCAGCACCGAAGCGGAAATGCGCCGGGCCAGATCCAGCAGCTGGCCGCCGGTGGCGTTGCCGTGGTTCACCAGCACCAGCGCATGGCTCGGAGCCACGCCGGCGTCGCCGTCACGGTAGCCCTTCCAGCCGCAGGCCTCGATCATCCACGCCGCCGATACCTTGCGGTGGGTGTCCTGCGCGGCCGGGTACACCGGAACATCCGGGTACTGCTGCAGCAGCACGTTCACCTGGTCCAGCGGCAGCACCGGGTTCTTGAAGAAGCTGCCGGCGTTGCCCAGCACGTCCGGGTCGGGCAGCTTGCGGCGGCGGATCGCAATCACCGCGTTTGCAACATCGGCGGCCACCGGCAGTTCCACACCCATCGCCTGCATTTCCTCGGCAATGCCGGCATAACCCACGCGCAGGTCGTGCAGCAGCGGCAGGCGCAGTTCAATGGCGGTGATCAGGTAGCGGTCCGGCTCGTGCTTGAACAGGCTGTCGCGGTAGCCGAACTGGCACGCATCGGCCTCCAGTCGCACCCACGCCTGCTCGGCACGGTCCCACGCTTCCACCGCATTGATGAACTCATCCACCTGCACGCCGTACGCGCCAATGTTCTGGATCGGCGCGGCACCGGCGGTACCGGGAATGAGGGCCAGATTCTCCAGCCCGGAAAGGCCGTTCTGCAGCGACCACATCACCAGCCCGTGCCAGTTCACCCCGGCCCCGGCGCGCACCACGGTGTGGTCGGCGCGGTGCTCCAGCGCAGTGATTTCGCGGTTGGCGAACACCAGCACGGTGCCCGGCACATCGTCGGCAATCAGCACATTGCTGCCGGCACCCAGCACCAGCAGCGGCTTGCCGGCTACCTCGGGCAGGGCCAGTACTTCCGGCAGCAGGGTGACGTCGTGCAGTTCCAGCAGGCGCTCGGCGCTGGCATCAACGTGGAAGGTGTTCAGCGCCTTCAGCGAGGCGTTCTCGGTCAGCGTCCAGGCGGTCATGGCAGGCATTGCGTCACTCATAGGGGAGCCACCGCGCCACGGCTGGGGGCTTCGCGTCGTCGGCGGATGGCTTCCACGCACTCATGCACCAGCGCCGGGCCACGGAAGATCAGGCCGCTGTAGCACTGCACCAGCGCCGCACCGGCGGCCATCTTCGCCACCGCATCAGCACCGGACAGAATGCCGCCGACGCCGATCAGCGGCACCGATTCGGGCAGGCGCGCGCGCAGGCGGCGCAGCACCAGCGTGCTCTGGCTGATCAGCGGTGCACCGGAAAGACCGCCGGCTTCCGACGCCAGCGGGCTGCCGGCGATCAGGCTGCGGTCCACCGTGGTGTTGGTGGCAATCACGCCGTCCACGTTCAATTCGCCCAGCACGCGGGCGGCGGCGTCGATGTCGCGGTCGCTCAGGTCCGGGGCTACCTTCACCAGCATCGGCACGCGGCGGCCGTGCTGCGCGGCCAGCGTTTCCTGGCTGTCGCGCAGCTGCGAGATCAGCTGGCGCAGCGCGGTTTCTTCCTGCAGCTCACGCAGACCGGCGGTATTCGGCGACGAGATGTTCACCGTGATGTAGTCGGCCAGCGGATACACCTTCTGCAGGCAGTGGTGGTAATCGTCGAATGCATTTTCGTTCGGCGTGTCTTTGTTCTTGCCGATGTTGATGCCCAGCAGCCCGGTGCGGCGGCGGCTGCGTTCCACGTTGCGCACCAGCGCGTCCACGCCCGCATTGTTGAAGCCCATGCGGTTGATGATGGCCTGCTGTTCCGGCAGCCGGAACAGCCGCGGCTTCGGGTTGCCTTCCTGCGGGCGTGGGGTGATCGTGCCGATCTCCACGAAGCCAAACCCGAGCGCGAACAGTGCGTCGATGTGGTCGCCGTTCTTGTCCAGCCCGGCGGCCAGGCCAACCGGGTTGGGGAAGCGCAGCCCGAACACATTCGTAGGCAGTGGCGCGGAGCGGGCGGCCAGCAGCGGCGTGGTGCCGGTGCGGTAGGCCATGTCCAGCGCGCTCAGGGTCAGGCCGTGGGCGCGTTCGGCATCAAGCGAGAAGAGCAGGGGACGGGCAAGCGAATACATAGGGTCCAGTCAGTCCAGCGTGCCGATGAAGGCACGGGTTTGATACTCGAAGGCAATGCGACCGTCGACCGCGTGTGCGTCGAACAGCTGTTGCAGGGCCACCAGCATCGGCGCATGACGCGGATGCTCCGGCGGCGGTGCGTACGAGGAAGAAAGCAGCCGGCCACGCAGGCCGTCGGCATCCATGTGCTGCACGTTGGGGGAAGCTGGCCATGGCACGGAAACCGCTGCCGAACCAGGCTTTCATGGTGGCGTCGTCCTGGTAGCGTTCGGCCACTTCGGTGTAATCGGTGCCGAACTCCAGCAGCAGCTGTTCGTAGCCGATCAGGAACGGCGACGAATCCAGCAGGCGTGAATTCCAGAACACCAGCGCCTGCCCACCCGGATGCAGGATGCGCCGCCATTCCGCGCGCACCGCCTCCATGTCGAACCAGTGGAAGGCCTGCGCCGCGCTGACCAGCCCCACGCTGTCGTCGGCCAGGGTGGTGGCTTCGGCGGTGCCGTCCACCAGCTTCAGGCGCAGATGGTACGGGCTGAGCCAGGCGTCGGCGGCGTTGCGCATGGCCGCATTCGGTTCCACCGCGATCACCGGGTGGCCGGCGGCCAGGAACAGGCGGGTGGAGATGCCGGTGCCGGCCCCGATGTCGGCCACGAGGGTTTCGGTGGGCACACCCATGTCGTGGTGCAGCCAGTCCAGCAGTGCCGGCGGATAGCCCGGGCGGTAGCGGACATAGTCCGCCACGCGGTTGCTGAAACGCTCGGTCGCGTCGGAAGGGCTCATGCGCACCTCATGAATAGTTGGGGACCATCCACAACAGTCCGCCGATGAACAGCACGAACAGCAGAATGCCCAGCAGGCACAACCCCACCATCAGGTAGCCCATGATCAGGCCGGCCAGGGCCATGCCGTCGCCTTCCTGGGTGCCCCCGCTGCGGCGGATTTCCCCGCGCGCCATGTGCCCGGTAATGATCGCCACAATGCTGCCCAGCGCGGGCAGGGCGCTCCAGCCCAGAATGCCGGCGATCAGGCTGATCAGGGCCATGGTGTTGGTCTGACGTACGGGCAGGTTCATCCGGGTCCTCCATGGCAGGACCTACATGATAGAGCCTGACCGGGGTTTAGCCCATCAAAACCGCCGGAAATCCGACGCAGGTCTCAGCCCATCAGCACCTGGCCGCCGTCCACCACCAGCGTCTGGCCGGTGACCCAGCGCGCCAGTGGCGAGCACAGGAACAGGGCGGCATCGGCAATCTCCTCCGGTGCGCCGAAGCGGCCGAACGGAATCTTCGCCAGCGTGCCGTGGTACAGGGCGGGGTCTTCCGTGCGTCGGCGGTCCCACAGGCCGTCGGCAAACTCGATCGAGCCCGGGGCAATGGCATTGACCCGGATGCGGTCCGGTGCCAGGCCCAGCGCCTGCGAGGTGGTGTAGTGCATCAGTGCCGCCTTGGCAGCGGCGTAAGGTGCGGCACCCGGACGCGGCTGCATCCCGGCAATGGAGCCCAGGTTGAGAATGCAGGCATCCGTGGCCTGCCGCAGCCAGGGCAAGGCGAGGCGTGAGGTACGCACCGCGGCCATCAGGTCCACGTTGAGGCTGGCCTCCCAGCCGGCCTCATCGTCGGCCATGCCGTAGCCGGTGGCGTTGTTCACCAGAACATCAATGCCGCCGAGAGCTTCGGCAGCGGCGTCCAGCCAGCGCTGGATGTCCTCGGCCCGGCCGAGGTCGGCCGACACGGTGTGGATATCCACACCGGCCTGCGCGGCATCCCCCCGCAGCGCGGCCAACCCGGCCTCGCCACGAGCGCACACCGAAACGCGGGCCCCCGCGCGCGCAAAGGCCAGTGCCATGCACCGGCCAATGCCCTTGCTGCCCCCGGCCACCAGAACGCGGCGGCCGGTGAAATCCAATTCGCGGGGACCCGTATCCATCACAGATCGAACTTGATGCCCTGTGCCAGCGGCAGCGAATCCGAATAATTGATGGTGTTGGTCTGGCGGCGCATGTAGACCTTCCACGCATCCGAACCCGACTCACGACCACCGCCGGTGTCCTTCTCGCCACCGAACGCGCCGCCGATTTCCGCACCCGAGGTGCCGATGTTGACGTTGGCAATGCCGCAGTCCGAACCCGCCGCCGACAGGAAGCGCTCGGCCGCCTTCAGGTTCTGGGTGAAGATCGACGACGACAGGCCCTGCGGCACGCCGTTCTGCATGTCGATGGCTTCGTCCAGCGTGCTGTACTTCATCACGTACAGAATGGGCGCGAAGGTTTCGTGCTGCACCACTTCGTCGCTGTTCTTCAGGCCGGTGACAATCGCCGGCAGCACGAAGTTGCCCGGGCGATCAATGCGCGTGCCGCCGGTTTCCACCGTGCCGCCGCTGGCCTTGGCCTTTTCAATCGAGGCCAGGAACTGCTGCACCGCGCTGTCGCTGTTGAGCGGGCCCATCAGGTTGGCGGCATCGGTCGGGTCGCCGATCTTGCCTTCCACCTGCTTGTACGCCTTCTTCAACGTGGCCAGCACGTTGTCGTAGATCGATTCGTGCACGATCAGACGGCGCGTGGTGGTGCAGCGCTGGCCGGCGGTACCCACCGCGCCAAACACGATGCCCGGCACGGCCAGCTTCAGGTCGGCGGTTTCGTCCAGGATGATGGCGTTGTTGCCGCCCAGTTCCAGCAGGCAGCGGCCCAGGCGACGCGCGACCTTTTCGTTCACCGTGCGGCCCACCTGGGTGGAGCCGGTGAAGCTGATCAGCGGAATGCGGCGGTCTTCCACCAGCTTTTCCGACAGCGCCGTGCCGGCGTCGTTGATCAGGAAGAAGATGTCGGGGAAGCCGGCATCGCGCAGCGCTTCGTTGCAGATGCGCATCGAGGCAATCGCAGTCAGCGGGGTCTTGTTGGACGGCTTCCAGATGCAGATGTCACCGCAGATGGCGGCCAGGAACGAGTTCCACGCCCACACCGCGACCGGGAAGTTGAACGCACTGATGATGCCGACCAGGCCCAGCGGCTGGTACTGCTCATACATGCGGTGGCCCGGGCGCTCGGAATGCATGGTGTAGCCATACAGCATGCGGCTCTGGCCCACGGCGAAGTCGGCGATGTCGATCATCTCCTGCACTTCACCGTCGCCTTCCGGCTTGCTCTTGCCCATTTCCAGCGCGACCAGCGAGCCCAGTGCGTCCTTGTTGGCGCGCAGCGCTTCGCCACACAGGCGCACGGCTTCGCCACGGCGCGGAGCCGGGGTGGTGCGCCACACCTTGAAGGCTTCCTGGGCGAGGGCGACCACGGTTTCGTAGTCAGCCTCGGTGGTGGCATGCACCTGGGCGATGGCTTCACCCGTGGTCGGGTTCACCGGCGTGATCACCCCGGCGCTGGCCGTGGACCATTCGCCATTGCCAAGGTAGGTGCCAGCATTGATTGCATCCAGGCCAAGGGCCTTGAGCAGGGCAGAGGACATGCAAACTCCTGTTGCGTATCGAAAAGGGTGCAGACCCACCATTCTATCAGTCTGCTTTGCAGCTCCATGACGCAGCGCGCCAATAGACATTCGCGGTGCACCGTAGAGCCGGGCTTGCCCGGCTGCTCTACGCGACCAACCCATCACCCCTGCAATCCCCAAAAACCGCCCCCATATCCAACCCGCTACAATCCCTTTCTGAACATCCCCCAGGAACCTGAATGAACGTCACCGTCGCCGAAGGCGTAACCGTAGGAAACCGTCTCCCGTTCGTCCTCTTCGGCGGCCTGAACGTCCTGGAAGACCTCGATTCCACCCTGCACGCGGCCGAACACTTCACCACGGTCACCCGCAAGCTCGGCATTCCCTACGTCTTCAAAGCCTCGTTCGACAAGGCCAACCGTTCCTCGATCAAGTCCTTCCGTGGCGTCGGCCTGGAAGAAGGCCTGCGCATCTTCGAAGAAGTGAAGCGCCAGTTCGGCATCCCGGTCATCACCGACGTCCATGAAGTGGCCCAGGCCGCCCCCGTGGCCGAAGTGGTCGACGTGCTGCAGATTCCGGCCTTCCTCGCCCGCCAGACCGATCTGGTGGTCGCCATTGCCGAAACGGGCAGGGCGGTGAACATCAAGAAGCCGCAGTTCCTCAGCCCCACCCAGATCAAGCACATCGTCAGCAAGATCCGCGAAGCCGGGAACGAGAACATCATCCTGTGCGAGCGCGGTTCCCAGTTCGGTTACGACAACCTCGTCGTGGACATGCTCGGCTTCCGCGAGATGATCGAATCCACCGGCGGCCTGCCGGCCATCTTCGACGTCACCCACAGCCTGCAGCGCCGCGACGCCGGCAGCGAAGCCAGCGGCGGCCGCCGCCGTCAGGTGGCCGAACTGGCCCGTTCCGGCATGGCGCTGGGCCTGGCCGGCCTGTTCCTGGAAGCCCACCGCGACCCGGACCATGCTCGTTGCGACGGCCCCAGCGCACTGCCGCTGGCCGCGCTGGAGTCGTTCCTGACCCAGATCAAGGCCGTGGACGAGCTGGTCAAGGGCTTCCCGGAGCTGGATATCTGCTGATTCCGGCGGGCTTGCGGGGTGGCCAGCCTTGGTCACCTCGCTGAATGCAGGTATCCTTATATGCGGGGCCGGTGCAATGCCGGCCCGTCACGCATCGGCGGTATGCTTCCGCCCGCATGGCCCCGTAGCTCAGCTGGATAGAGCGTCCCCCTCCTAAGGGGAAGGTCGCCCGTTCGAATCGGGCCGGGGTCACCAAACTACGGCGAAATCACGCCGCATCGTCATTTGCTTGGTTGGCGCTGAGGCGGAGTTCAACGTCAAATGCAAAATCTAGCGGCATATTGATCGGTTCTTCATTCACGTGGACGCGATTCCAGCGATCAACGTCCAATGTCAGCTGCACGGCATCGCCAACCATTTGCTCCCTTCTTTGAACAAATGACTTGTGGGCAACTTTGCGAGGGGCTTCATCAATGTCGGTCCACAATGTTGTCTGGGTTCCCTCGTGCCACTCGGTAACGGCTACGTTTGCTCGATACGGACGCCCCGTAACTTCATCCCTACGAGTTTCATCACGAGCGACGCCCGAGAACTGCTCCGCGAGCCGGTCAAGGGCGCTCTTAGGAGCGGGAAGTGGCCAGCCCATCGCTGCAGCAAACTTTGCCACCTCATGCATGTTGATTGAGGTGACCCCTGTTTTCTCACGGTACAAGCGGATGATGCTCTGCATCTGTTGCTTCTTCGTAGCCATACTAGTCCTCGCTAATCAATTGGGGCCACACTTCCCCAGCCGTCAACCAGTGCGCTTGGCAGAACCGCGTCTCTCACTTTGACCAAGTGCTCTCTAAAAAGGTTGTAGCGACCGATTCTCCGCTGAAGCGGTCCGGCCACCAACCCTGGATGTACACCTAGAAGATTTGCGAATCCAATGATGTCGCGAGTCGCAAAAAAAGGTGCCTTGCGTGCCACAAACGCTTCAAGTTTTACACTGGGAACCAAGAACTCAGACGCTGCTTGATTTGCCAGTCGCTCCTCCTCAGCAACTCCGGTCCCCAGTCCGCCGGGTTCCCCATCGAGTTCTGAATCGATGATTGCCCCCGCCGTGCCGTGACCGAGCAGAACATGCTCGATCTCGTGTCGAAGGACGAACCAAAAGTTGTCGATTCGATCAAATCGGAGCGTCATCCCAATAACCGGTGCAGTGGGTGACAGCCAAAAACAGACGCCGTCAATTTTTGCAGAGGGTAGGGTCTCTACTATCACGAATCGGATGCCGTGTTCCGTCATCAGGCGAGGTACATGGCGTACGCTTTCGGGGGATGCTCGAAGAAGTTTCAACTTCTCGACGAGATCCGCTCCACGGGCGGGTGAATACTGCGGGGCGATCATGTCCTGTGCCATGCGCCTTACGCGATACACCCATGCAAGCTGAGCTGGAGTCGCCAAATCGGAAACTTGCGTGCGTTTCGCGGCGTGGGGGACAGGGTCGATCTCTTCGCCTTCTTTGACTTCAAAGAATAGATCAAGCTCTCGCTCAATTCCGATCTTGTCTCTTGCGGAATCAACGTCCAACCAACCACGTTTGATCATTGCAGATATCGGCAACTCCGCCAAAAACAGCCCGCGCTTGTTGTTTGGCTGATGGGGAACCTGCTTCAGGCGCTCCTTATGCAGTTCGTGCCGTGCCTGGAGGACGAGAAATTCCTCTGCTGGTACGGAGAACACCGATTCCAGCAAGATTGCAATCTTTGCCGTAACAGGCTTTTTATTACTGATGAGGCGACTGCACTCGCTCTCCTCTAAACTGCAAGCAAGTGCGAACGCCCTGTTTGTCCAGGCCCTTTCTGCGATCAGGGACTGAATGAAGGCCCCTGGCGACGTGATCACCGTACTCATGGCGCCATGCTTTCAAAGTTTGAGTGTTTTGTCAAACTCCCAAACCGAATTCCCTAAATGTTAAGTTTGAGTGAAATTGGGGGTCGAAGTTGTAGCGGCCGCCGCGAGCCGCTGAGACCTCAGTCAGTTTCACGCCTCACTCTGACAGTGGCATTCCATCGTGCATTGTGACAGGCCAGCAACGTTGAGCCCTCCGAAGTGCCTCCGTTAGCCTTACGTACCAGTAGGGTTCTCGCAAGCCGTTGCTGCTGCACACCCTCCACGTAGTTAAGTGTTATAAATAGCGCCGTGTGACAAGGTGGCTCGAGTGAAGATGGAAAGGGACCGCGCCTCATCTGTACTAGCCAACTCTGGGCCTTGCTCGAGCCCGGAACTGGCTGCGCTGCTCGTTGAGCAGTTGAACGTCAGCTCGGTGTTGGCTCGAAAGCTAATCTCTAGGTCCAAGACAATCAAGAAGCTGGCCCACCTGCCGCTTCCAAAACGGGCAAGGTTTGTTTACCTACAGAAACACTATGGCTCTCCGCTCTTTTGGGAAAGACTCATAGAGTGCCTCTTGGAGCATTCCGCCTCATACGGATCCGGTTTGGCTGCTCTGGTGGGAAGGTCAGGAATGATGCCAGTTAGGCATTTTCTCATCGCTTGCGGCTCGCCCGTTGCCCAGAAGAGGCGAATCCCTGGGCGGGTTGTTCTCGAAAGGCTACGCGCGGCTGAGCTGGTTCGAATATTTGAGGTCTCGGGAATAGGCGAGTGCGTAGAGCTAATTCATCAAGCGCAGCCATCCGCGCATGAGATTGCAGGAATGAAGGCTCGGCTAAAGTCTGAGCAGCTGCTCCTCAACGCGGTAAAGGATTGGGCCAGAAAATTGGGTTTCGCAAGTTATGAAAAAATCCAGTTAAGAGACGAGCAATCGGTCGATGATCCTAGGGTCGGACCGTTTCTTTGGGACATGACAGGTCCTTCATACTTGGGTCCTTTGGCATATTGGGGGGAGAGTGGAGGCAAGCCAAAGCCAGGGTTCGTGGTCTGTGACGTACTTGCCGGTAGCAGGGTCTCAGTAGCGACGTTAAAGCCTTTTATCAATAAATGCACCACCGTTAGAGCGATGCCAAACATAGGGCGTTGCCTACAGATGTTCATCGCGGATGATTTTGACGGCGATGCACTCAGGTTGGCGAGAGAGCGTGGCATTGTCGCAGCTACGGTTGAGGCATTGTTTGGCGCTGAGGTTGCTAGAAGTCTGCGGAACCTGGCAGAAATTTTGAAAGAAGTTGTGCCGACAGAAGGGAATGTCTCAAAACTCGATGAGATTTTTAGGAGGCTGAATCATATCGAGGGCGCGGCCAACAACTTGCGCGGTGCTCTCTTCGAGTACCTGGTCGCTGAAGTTCAGCGAATGATTGCGCCGCATGACTACATCCAGATAAATGAGATATTCAAGTTGGAGGGGCGCGCCGCAGAGGTTGATGTTGTTGTTTTTCACCGCAGGAGAATTGCGAGGTTCATTGAGTGCAAGGGTTACAGGCCTAGTGGCCTTGTGCCTGATGATCTTGTTGAGCATTGGCTGCTAAACAGGGTTCCGCTGATCGATGCGGTTGTGAGTCAGGACATGCGCTACAACGATTGCAGCAGGGAGTATGAATTCTGGACGTCAGGAAAACTGAGTGCCGAGGCGAGGGCAATGGTGAAGCGTCGTAGCGATAAGCTTAGCCGATATTCCATACGAGCTTACGATTGCGAAGACTTGCCCAGGTTAATGAACGACACTGGAAGTGCTTCCCTGAGAGCGTCATTTCGGGAGCATTTCCAGAATCATCCATTGAGCCAAGTTGATAGGATGGCGCTGAACCATGGGAGGCAGCTTCCCAGGGTCGCGGCACCTAGACTCTCCACGCGCGATGCGCCTGAAGAACTTTAATATTGCTGATGGGTGGATCTGTGGCTGACTGGCAATCTGCAGTGGATGGCTCGGTCTCCACTTGCCGCCTTGTTCGAGAGAGAGTCCCTGCGACCAGTGTGGATTGCTTTGTCCCGCACTGGTTGATTTTGCATTCGGACGAGGTGCGATCGCAGTTGCGGTCAATTACGTCATCCGTAGTTCAGCGTCGAATTGCCGTCTGATGCAACTGATCTTTGGCAGGGATGTGACAATATTGACGCTATTTGGCGATTTCTCGTTCAAAATTGGCTCGATTGCGTCTCATGATTGGCGTTTCTCGCCGCCTCCGAAATATCATTCTTGGACGCCTGCTTCACTTCGCGTGAGTGATCTCGCAAGGTGTGTCCAAGGAGCCTGACAGCTCCGCATAACAACAAGCTTGAACGTCGTACGTCGGGAGGGTGGCGGAATAGAACACCTCCGAGGAAATACGTCGCGCCGTTGTTATGCACGGTTGTCAGCCTCCCGACCCCCTCGTCATTTCGACGAGGGGGAACACTCTTGACGAGGTTGCATATGACAGTTTCAAGCTCTGATAACAACGGCGGTAGCGGCAGCGACAACAAGCCCAAGGGCCGGCTCTACTTCACCAAGCCCGACACCCTCCGGGTGAGGGCAATCCAGGATCCGACCGGGAAGCGCAACCTGGCCAGCAACCGCATCTCCTGCCTGTGGCTGCGCGGCATGTGGATGTCCCGGGTTGGTTGGGAGGTGGGCAGCCGGCTGGCGATTGAATGGAAGGAGGACTGCATCATCCTCCGCAACATGAAGGTCTGACATTAACGGCTTAGCCACCCCGGTTGGCGGTGTGCGCATGGCGCGCAGTGTGTATGCCGTCAATCGGGGAACAGCCTAAGGTCGCGAGTCTCTGGAGTCGGTGCGCCATCTGCATTTTCGACGCGATTCCAGGCAAGTGGGTTGATTGCGCCAGCGTATTGGTGGGCGTGGGGCAGGTTGAGAAATCAGAACTTGGTGGCGTCTTGGCCTTTTGGTTCAAGCGGTTGCGTGAGGTTCTGTGGTGGGCTGATTTGGGTCCCATGGTCATTTGCAATGTGCTGCAGATCGACCCCGATACGTATGAAGCGACAATCGCGCTCCCGGGGTTTGATGGGGTGAAGCCCCAAACTGGAGAAGATGACGTGGCACAAGCCGCCCCCCAGACAACGTATAGCGATCTTCGCCATCGGGCCATCCATCTCCTGGGTGCCGCTAGCGCAAGTGAGTTCGAGCTGCACAGGCTGGCAGCTGACGCTGACAAGCTGATGGCGGTGGATCCCATGGGCGCACTTGAGATCAAAGCGGTTCTTGCGGCGGTTCGGGGCGATCACGAGGTTTCAGCTGAGCTCTTTGACCGACTTCTACAGATGGCGGCTTGCGAGATGCGCTTCCTGCGGTGTGCAGTTCAAGTAGCGGCGATCTCGGGCCAGGTCTTCCGGACGAGGCTTCTGTATGACACGTTCCTGGCTGGCCAAGACCTTCCCGTCGCCTGGAAACAGGAAATGGGGCGGTTGCTCAGCTTCAATGGATGGTTCCGCGAGGCTGGCCGGTTGCAGAGGGAGCTGCAAGATGGCGGGGAGGACCCGTGCACAAGTGACGTTTCGCTTCTCGAGTTTCCGGCTAAGCCGACTGACCGCGATGGTCAAAGTGCGCATCCCATCTTCGCGATCAAGACGAGCATTGCTGAGATCCTTGATGAGACAAGGGTAGGTGACGAAGAGGTCGTCACTATTGTTGCCAAGGCGATCTCTCTGCTGAGGGCATGGGGCTATCCGCCACAGGGGGTTCATACGGAGACTTCAGTTCATAGCGAAGGTCCCCCGAGCGTCCTTGTGTCGTTCATGGTCATCGGAGACGTTGAGTCCGTCTCGGACGCGGAGTGGAGGCTCTATGGTGAGTTGGCTGGCGATGAACCCAAAGCTCTAATGGATGGGGTGATAGCCGTGGCTGTATTGGCGTGTAAAGGAGAAGCTCGTGGCGATTGATGCTGGAGACCTGAGTAGGTTCTCTCAGGGGTTGCTTGGTCCAGATGCAACCGAGGTCGAGTTGAGGGCTGCTTCCAGCCGCGCTTACTACGCTGCGTATCACGGCTTGCTTTGGCTCGCGGACCTTCTGCCTCCGTCGGAGCAATGCGACGAGCGGTCCAGGCATGTCGGGCATCGCGAACTCGGTCGCAGGATAAGTGAATGGAAGACGGAGTCTTTGAATCCTCGACTGGGTGGTCTCAAGGCTGTGAAGAAAGACGTCTGTATCGCCCTTGAGGCGTCGCGGGTCTTCCGAGAGACGTGTGACTATCGGCTGGACAGGCAGATCACTTTCACTCAGGCGCGTGCACAAGTGGAACGTGCCCGTCGCATTCTTCGGCATGTGGAGCAGTTCCGCGCGGCTGTTGTTGCGGAGGCTGAGTTACGGGTCGGGTGGGTTTGATCGTTGTCGCTAGGGTGACACGTTGATACCTGCGCCGGTCCTGTCTGGTCTCAGGCTGTGCGTCGGCCCCGGGCTACCGTTGACCTATGGACACATCAGACATCGCCTTTGTCGCCCCGGTCTTCGACCGGCCTGACCCAACCAAGATCACGCCCAGCTTTGGGCATCTTCTATTGAATGACACGCGTACGGCTGAAGAACAGTGGGCCGCCATGATCAAAGAGGCCGGCCGACGGAAGGGGCGAGGGCGGAGTCGATGGTGGGAGATGGGCTGAGAGATGGGTTTGCAGAGGGCCGGCGGACTTAAAATCCGATGTGGCCGCAGGCTTGAGCGGGCTGCGCTGGTTGGTCATGCCTCACCGGCCGTTGACGTGCTATCGGCGGTCGACTGTCGTGCGACCCTACCAAAGCGCAGCTCGTCCGCGTGATTCTGTGGTTGCGTCGCGCGTCCTATGGTAGGTTGCGGTCCTTCCCGATGCCGGTATGTAAAGGATTGAATGCATGGCTTCAGCGAACCTGGATCATATAAAGGACATGCTTGATGAAGGGGATTTGCAAGGGGCGCGCCTTGAGCTTCTGAACCTTGTGGAGCAAGGGCAGGAGACGGAGGGCATCTGGCTTCTCCTTGCCGGGATAGGCATGCGCACTGGAGATGCCGTTCTTTCCTTGAGGGCGTACCGCTCATTGGAGCGAACACGCCCACTCGATCCTTATGTTGCGTCAGGAATCGTTGAGTCCCTGATGCGGCTTGAGCAGTATGAGGAGGCTCGCGATGTGATTGAGGTGTTCGCTCGGACAACACGGAGTCAGTCTGACTTCACTCGAGCAGTCCTTGATCATAATCAGGAAGTCCTTGAGATCATTGAGGAGAAGCTTGGCCGGCGGTGAAGTGGTGTTGTCTGGCGGCGCTGGGCTGAGTCGGTGGGCGGGGTCGTTGAGTTGGCATGTTTCTGCGTTCTTTGGTCATGCCCAATCGAACGTTGAGTTGCTATCGGCGGTCGACTGTCGTGCGACCCTACCGGAGCGATTTCCGCGTGCGCGTGGGGCAGCGGAGCCGTCGGCGGTTTATCAGGCAGTTTCCCGTGCCCGTAAGCAGAGGCGAATCCGATGAAGCGTTGCCGGTGCGTGGTTCGCGCGCGCATGTGGGATCGAATCGGGGGCACCGTGCGCCGATGTGCGAGCACTCCCATTTCCAGCACGACAGACGCACGATCCGGTACGCATGGCTACTAGTTTGTTCTGAATGATTTACCTTGGTGCGCTCCATGTCTGTGCATGGACCTGTTTCCGGCACATCAGACTCACTGCCTTGAGCGCAGAGTCGTCCCATCGGCCTCATGGTGACGCCGAGTTCGGAGAAGATCATGACCAACCAGAATCAGCAGAATCAGCAGAACCAACAAGGGCAGCAGAACCAGCAGGATCGCGAAGGTCAGCGCCAGGGCCAGCAGCAGCAACAGCAGGATCAGAAGCGCGAGCGCTCTGGTCAGCAGGGTAGCGAGGAAGAAGAGTGAGCTTGATCCCTTAGGGGGACAGAAGCCCGGCCGTTGGCCGCGCTTGTTTTATCCGCGCCCGTATGGAACGTCGGTCCCATCGCGTTACTTCGTTCTGCTAAGCTTGCTACCTATCTAGCAGTACCAAGAGGCGAACTGTGCCCCTGTGTGCCATCGCCTATCGCAGCGACGCTGCTGACGGCATTTCTGTTGACCGCCTCAACGCTCTGGTCCGAGACGCGTCCCACCACAATCGGTTGGCGGGCGTTACGGGCGTTTTGTTGTTCGACGGCAGTCGGTTCCTGCAGTACATCGAAGGGCCTGAAGACGGCATCGAGTTCGTGTATTCGCGACTGATCAACGCTAAAAGCCATAAGAACGTGGCAGAGCTGGCGCGTGGTCATGGTGGCGTGCGCCGCTTTCCTTACTGGTCCATGCACTGGATCCCGGTTGAGCAGCACCAGTTGCATGCGCTCGCCGTGGCGGATTGGACGATGATTGAGAAGCACCGCAGTGAGTCGGGTGTTGTGGTGCCTGCCGTGGCGGAACTTACTGCGCTGGTTCGTCCGCATCTTCAAGATGCCGGTTGAGAGCCCCTGAGTTATTCAGGTCTTGTCTGTCACTTCCGCGAAGAGTTGATTGCTGACGCCTTGGCGTGAGCCGCAGTTGGGACAGGTGATGACCACCCCGCCGTCAAGGGTTTCCAGGCCCTTGCCTGGGTGCGCGCGTAATGTGGTGCTGCAGTT
Source organism: Stenotrophomonas sp. (assembly GCF_032103445.1). GTDB lineage: Bacteria > Pseudomonadota > Gammaproteobacteria > Xanthomonadales > Xanthomonadaceae > Stenotrophomonas. The sequence continues at coordinate 55,228 of NZ_DAMDFR010000005.1, read as the reverse complement.
GAGACATTCTGCGTGTAACTGCTGCACGTTTGCGCATTGGTGGGGGTAGGTGGGGGCTGGTGCCCGCGCGTGCAGGATGTTGAATCGACCTGTGGTTGGCATGGGCGGACGGGATGTGGGGTTGTGAGCATTGAAACCCGAGCGCTGGTTGGGCGAGGTCAATTGTTTGTGACGTGGGTGTGTTTGGGCGCGCGGGTGTTGCGGAGCGGTGGCTGCGTTTTTGGGTCATGCCCTACCGGGTGGTGCGGTGCTATCGGCGGTCGACTGTCGTGCGACCCTACCAAAGCGAGGTTCGCGTGCGCGTGTGGACGGAAGCAAGGTCGGCGTTCGCAGGCAGAGGCGCGTTCGCGGAGGGTTAGCGCAGTTGGGGCGCGCGGAAGATGTGGTCGCGGGTTAGCGGAGCGAGTTTCAGATCCCCGGGGTTCTTCGGGTCGATCCAGGCGATTTCTTCCAGCTCTGCCTTGGGGTGGACCTCGCCGGTGTGGCTGAAGGTGTAGACCTGCGCGGTTACGGTGCTGCCGCGTTCGTTGACTGCAGGGGCGCTGAAGGTGCCGATGAAGACGGGCAGGGTGGGGGCGATGTTCAGGCCGAGCTCTTCGTCCAGCTCACGGCACAGGGCCTGGATGGGGTCTTCGCCGGGTTCGATCTTGCCGCCGGGCTGGATGAAGGCGTGTGATCCCTTCTTTCTTACCACCAGAACTTTGCCGTCATCGCGGGAGATGACGGCTGCTGCGATCTTGATGACGTCTGGGGACATCGGGTGCCTTGTTCTCGGTGCGAGGAACGATAGTCAGGCTCCAGTTTAATAGCGCGGGCAGGTAGGGGCCTACCCGCGCTGCGCTCATCCGGCCTTGGGCATCAACGCTTCTGCGTCCTTCCCGGCGGGAATCCGCATGGGTGCGCTCGAGTCGGTCACCGCGCGCCACACCGCTTCGGCCACGTCCTGCCCTTCGGTGATCGGACCACTGCTGTCACGGAAGCTTGCGAACACGCGCTGCGCGAGTTCGCTGTAAGCGGACGTGTCTTCCGCCTGAGGGCGCACGAGGGCATTGGAGCCGAACTGGGTGCTTGGAGCACGGCCGGGCAGTACCAGCCGCACGCGGACGCCGAACGGTTCCACCTCGATCGCCAGCGACTCGGTGAGGGCGTTAACTGCGGCCTTGCTGGCGGAGTAGACGCCCACGAGTGGCAGCGGCTTCAGCGTGACCGAGGAGGTGACGTTGACGATCACACCTTCGCCCTTGGCGCGCATCTGCGGCAGCACGGCCTGGACGACAGCCAGGGTGCCGAGGGTGTTGGTTTCGAACAGCGTGCGGGCGGTTTCCTGCGTGGTGAGTTCCACCGGCACGGCCGCACCTACGCCGGCATTGTTGACCACAGCATCCAGCGGCCCTGCGGATTCGATGGCGCGGCTGATGCTGTCTGGATCGGTGATGTCCAGGGGCAGCACGGTAAGGCGGTCAGAGCGCGGCAGAAGGTCTTCGCGCGGTGTGCGCATGGTGGCCACCACGTTCCAGCCGCGGTCGAGGAAGAGTTTGGCGGTATCCAGGCCGAAGCCGGAGGAGGTGCCGGTGATCAGTACGGTGGGCATCCCGGGGTTCCTTGATGAGTGGGCGAGGCCCATGTTCACCGGTTGGGGCTGGACGGTATATGCTGAGTGATCTCTTATTTTTCGTAGATCGTCCGGACATGGCAGATCCGCTGGCCCAGGTTGTCTCCCTGCTGCATCCCACCGCCCGGTTCTCCAAGCGAGTGGAGGGGGCGGGAGAGTGGTGCGTGCATCGCGAGGGTGAGGGCGAGCCCTTCTACGTCGCGCTGCTGGCAGGGGAATGCCGGCTGACCGTGGACGATCAGCGTCCACTGCATCTGCAGGCGGGGGATTTCGTTCTGGTACCTGCGCTGCGGTCGCTGTTCAATTGCAGTGCGGGGGCGGGCGTGGACGCCGTGCCCGAGTTGCCGGTTCGGCTTGGGGACGGATGGTTTCGCGTGGGGCGGCAGGATGGTCCGGCTGAGGTGCTGATGCAGATCGGCCACTGCCAGTTTGAATCGCCGGATGCGCCATTGCTGGTGTCGTTGCTGCCGCAGGTCTTGCATGTACGCGGTGTGGAACGGCTTGCGACGCTGGTGGAGATGGTGGGCGATGAGTCGCGCTCGGCGCGGCCAGGGCGTGAGGTCGTGCTGGAGCGGCTGTTGGAGCTGCTGCTGATCGAGGCGTTGCGGAGTGCGGCGCAGTACTCCGATGGGGCGGGGCTGGTGTATGGGTTGGCCGATGAGCGGCTGGCGGGGGCGCTGCGGGCGATTCATGAGCAGCCAGAGCATGCGTGGACGGTGGCTTCGTTGGCGGCGGAGGCGGCGTTGTCGCGGTCTTCGTTCTCTGCGCGGTTTACCCAGGTGGTTGGGGTTGCACCGATGGAGTATGTGCTGGCGTGGCGGATGGCATTGGCGAAGCAGTTGCTGCGGTCGCAGGCGTTGACGTTGGAGCAGGTGGCGGAGCGGGTGGGGTATGCGAGCGCGGTGACGTTCAGTGCGGCGTTTGTGAGGCGGGTGGGGGTTGCGCCTGGGCGGTATGGGCGGGTGGGGACCTAGACGCTGCGCGATGAAGGCCTGGGCGGGCGTGGTGGGCTTTGGTAGAGGCGGTCGTAAGACGCCTGCCGATATCCCTTGTCGGTGCTTTAACGCATGGACGTCTGCCGGAGATGTGCTTGCGTTTGGTGCTCATGCCCTACCGGACGTAGAGCCGTTATCGGCGGTCGACTGTCGTGCGACCCTACCAAAGCGCTACTCTGCCCCGTCATACTGCGCGCCCGCACAGCGAGGCTTGCGTAGTCGCTTCTCTTCATCTGTGCACGGTAGATCCAGCGCGCCGGTCGCAGAAAGCAGCAATTGAGCGGCTCGCGATCGATGGGCCCATGTCTTCTGCACTGCCTCCCCGTCCGGGGTCCACGCCTTGGCAAATCGGGTTTGAACATATGCAGGAGTGGACTTGGACCTGCCGAAGGCGTGCGAGTCGAATGTCCCCGGCGGTGTGTTTGAGGGGAGGGTAAGGACCAGTGGGGGCGCTGGGTCGTCAGACGTCGTCGATTCGACGAACTGCTCGCCCGCCGGGGAGGTAGATACCGTGCGCTCTGCTTGCCCAATCGTTGCATTGGGGCGGCTTCTGGGTATTGGAGGGGGCGGGCGCACGGGCGGGAAGGAGGAGAGCGGCCGCTCGACCCAAGTCAGAACGGTGCGGAACTCATCTGCCTCACGTTGAGCAAGCTTCGGAGCATCGTGCAGAAGCAGGAACAAAGCGAAGGTGATCTGCAGGGCAAGTGCGACCAGCATCGCGACGACAGCGTCGAATGACAGCAGGGCACGGAGGTGCCCGCCGCGAGACCTTGGATCTGCACGCAATTGCCGATGACCTATGTCGCTGCTTTGGTGCATGCAGTTACCGGAGACCTGATTCCATTCGGTGTTCATGCCTCACCGGGCGTTGAACTGCTATCGGCGGTCGACTGTCGTGCGACCCTACCTGCCCAGCCCAGCCCAGCCCAGCCCAGCCTAGCACCGGCACCTGCACCAGCAATGTCTCTTCGTCATTTTCAAAGGTTGCGTGATCTGGACATTCCTGGCCTGAACTCAATCTTCAGGCGCGTCATTGCCTCGAGCTCCTTGACTGCAGGTTCGTACACATCGGTATCGAAGCCTTGAATGTGGATCTCGATCGCACGGCGCTCCGGTTGGCCCGAGATTCCCGTGACGTCGGGGATGAGTGTGTAGATGACGGGAGCTGCTTTCGCCAGCACCTGACTGAATTCCTGCCCGGTATACGGCTGGCCGGATTCAAACTGGACCCTAACCGGGGTCCCGTCAACGGTGATCACTTGGTCAGGTTCAACTGCAGCACCCTTCAATCCGATGCGCAGGTGTTGATCGGGGTGTGCCTCGATGGAAAGAAACGCAATGCGTTCAGCATACTGCGTGCGGAGCCTTACGATATGTGGATCGAGTTCTGCCTGAACTCGAAGTCGGCTTCTGGCTTCCTCAAACGAAACGCCGGCATCCAGCATGTATGCCCTCGTGGCGACATCGTCTTCAATGTAGGACGGTGCTGAAAATGCGCTACCTGATACCAGCGCCGAAGCGAGTATCGTCAGGACAGTCATGCTGATTCCGGCGCGGTGACGCCTTCCAGGTTCTTGTGGATGAATGTTGTTCATTGCCCTCGATCCTTGATGGGGTGGCATTTCGTGCCGCGCGTGTACTCCAGGAAGAGACTATACGGGATGCTGCTGCAGAGCTCGATTCAGTCAGTGTGTCGGCGTATGGTCGGCTTCGGGGAGGCGGCTGCGTTTGGCGGTCATGCCCCACCGCGCGTTGTGCCGTTGTCGGCGGTCGACTGTCGTGCGACCCTACCAAAGCGGAGCGCGTCGGCGTGATACCCAGTCGTGCAAATTACTCTGAAGGTGCTGCCATGCGCGTACGGAAGCTGCTGGTCATTGCTGCCATCTGCGGGTCTGCGTCTGGGTGCCAGACCTTCCTGGAGACGTCATCCCCCTTCGATGGGGAAGAGGTGATGGAGGTGCGTGGGGTGGTGAAGGTCTTCACCGGTGGCCATGGCGGCGGCGGATTGGGTTTGATCAAGGCCGACGATGGGCGTTGCTACGATCTGGCGCTGCCGAAAGAGGTGGTGCGCAACCGTCGGCGCTGGAATCAGAGGGCGGTGGTTCTGTCCGGCGAGTTGCAGTTTCGACCTGTCCTGAGCATGCCCGAGATGATGTGGTTTGAGATCGGGGATCGGAGGGTGGATGGGTTTGGGTGCTCGGAGGACATCATTTATGTCCGCTCGATCAGGCGGGTGAAGGGCTGAGGTTTTCGCGGCGCCTGTTGGAGGCGCGCCTGCGTTTGGTGGTCATGCCCTATCGCGTGTTGAGCGGTTATCGGCGGTCGACTGTCGTGCGACCCTACCGGTGCCGCACGCCGCGGCCACACTTTGTGGCCAGGTGCCCGGTTCGCTGAGGCCGAAGATGAGCAGGCCGTCAGGCCGTTGCGGCGTAAAGCGGAAGCGCTTCCCTGTCCAGATGCTGCCAGCGGCCTTGCGCGAAGACGTAGCGCGTTTGTGCGCGTTCCTTTGGCGGCACTGGGGCTTCCAGCGGCGGCTTGGATGGGGGCGGGTCGCGCTCCGGCGGTGCTTCGCTCGGCGGATCTTCGCGAGTGGGTTCTTCCGGCGGTGGGGCTTCGACCGGCGGTTCCGGTGCGGTGGGGGCTTGGCCGGGGTTCGGCACCTGCGCGTGCGCTGTGACGTGGCGGGTTTCGAGCTGCTGCATTGGGGGCTGCGGCGTGGGGCGGTGTCGTGATCGTCCCATTCCTGATGTCAACGAAGGGCGATGACCGTGGGGTTGTGGTGTCAGTGCGGGCGGTGGAACATGGGCTCCCCTTGCACGACGGAGGTTCTTGATGAGCGATGTTTCGTTGCCCCGTAAGCCGATTGATGAGCTTGTTCCGTCTGATCTGGTGGGGTTTCCGATCTGGCAGTTCGTTTCCGATGCAGGAGATCAGGCGCTGGGGGAGGACGAGGATGAGACCTGGGTGACACCGTTGGAGCAGTCGTCGGTGCCATTGGGGCGGTTGTCGCTTTCTGTGGCGGCTTCCTTTGTTACGCCGGGCGGCCGGGAGTTGGTTGGCGTTCTGCAGGTGAACACGGAGGAGGGGCCTTCGGTGGGGCATGCGGCGCTGCTGGTGGAGGGGGAGTATCTGTTCCTGCCTTCTGCTGAGTTCATTGATGCGGAGGCGGATTATGTGGCGCTTGCTGAGGCATTGGGGATGGAGCGCGCGGATGTGTTTCCGTTGGAGTGGGTGTTGAGGGTGCCTGTTGAGGGGTCGGAAAGAGTGTTGAATGGGCGTTTTGTGGGTTGATGAAGCATTCGGGCCAGACAGCTTGCGTTCGTAAATGCTTCAGGCGTTGGTGACTGTATGGCCGACTTGCACACGCGAAAATTACATTGGCTTTGCGCCGCGCAAACATCGCGTACAGCGCGTGATTTTGAGGTCACGCGCACTTCATTCCAACTGCGGAAGAGTGGCCCCACCCCGACACGGGTCATTCCAAAAACGCAGGAGTTGAATTACGTGAGCACTCATTCTGAAACCACCAGCACCCTCAATGACCTGATCGAAATCGCCCGCGACGGCAAGGACTTCTACACCGAAGCTGCCGGCAAGGTGAAAGATGCGGAACTGTCTGCACTGTTCACCCGCATTGCGGGCGTGAAGTCGAACATCGTCACCTCGCTCAGCAGCACCGTCGCTGCCGCCGGTGGCAAGCCGGCCGAGCACGGCACGGTGGTCGGTTCGATGCAGCAGTTCTATGGCAAGGTCCGCGCGACCCTGGGCGACACCCAGTACGGCTATGTGGCCGAGCTGGAAGAGTCGGAAGATCGTCTGCTGAAGGCGTTCAAGGACGCGGCCACCGACAACGATCTGCCGCCGGCTGCCCGCCAGGAAGTCACCCGCCTGCTGCCGCAGGTGCAGGAGACCCACGCGGTGATGCGCGACCGCAAGCATGCAATGAAGCACTGATTTTTTCGGTGCATTAAAGCAAAGGCCCCGGTTTTGCCGGGGCCTTTGTGTGTCTGCTATAAGCGTAAACGCTCAACCGGCGGGATACACCGCCAGCACATCGCAGCGATCGCCGATGCCCATGGAGGCGCGCGGCAGGCCGGAGCTGCGGTTGATGAAGGACAGATCTTCGCCGGTCGCATCGCCGCCGCCAGGGGCGTTGACCTGCGAGGTCATCACCACCACGTCGCCGGGATTGCCGCAGATCAGGCTGGTGCCGAAGCCCGAGCGGAACTGGATGGCGGGCGAATGCATCAGAGCGCGGCAGTTGGCTCCCACTTCCACGACATACTCCTTGTTGCCACCGGAGCGCTTGGGATTGGTCTGCACGGTGAAGCCTTTGATGTTGTCGCCGTAGCTGCGCACGTGGCGGGTATCGAAGCAGTACGAGGGGGAGCCACGCAGGGTGCGCTTGGATTCTTTGACGTTCACGGCGGCCAGAGTGGCAATGCCGCCACGGTCGGCCTGGCGTGCTTCTTCGGCGAACTCCTTGCGGGTCATCTGTTCAACCGAGGCAATGCCGCAGTCCTTGCCATCGGCCACTACACGTTCCTGGCCGGTGCCGCAGACCCAGCTTTCCTCGGCGAGGATCTGCGGGTTGGGCGATGCCATCAGGCCGGGGCAGTTTTCCTTGAACGTGACCTTCCAGGTGGACTGGTCGGCGGCCCGCAGGGAAATGTGGGTGTCGCTCACCTGGTTCATTTCGCGCAGGCCGCGCGCGTCCATGCAGTTCGGGGCCGGGGCCACGCGGTTGGGCGAGTTGGAGGGGAGTGGGGTGGTGGCGGGTTCGGCGCTGGCGAGCGGGGTGGCGGCGAGGGCCAGGGCTAGCAGGGCGGGGAGGCGGGATTTTTTCATTTCGGCACTCCTTTGCTGTACGGGACGGTTTGGAATATAGCATCGGGGATTTTGGGGGAGGTTACAGAGTGGGGTGTGGTTTGCGCGAAGAGCAGCCGGGCAAGACCCGGCTCTACGGGACCTCGAGTCGTCGTTGCGGCGGGGCGGCTGGCGGCGCAGACTGGTTGCTCCTTCTGGATTTCGTTACGTTCTGTCATGTCGTCCGCTGCCTTCAACCTGCGCCGTTATGGGCCGTCCTCTTCGGTGGACCGGCACGATGTGGCGCAGTGGGTGGTGCCGCTGCAGGGCGAGCTGTCGTTTGAGCTGGAGGGGCGGGGCAGCCGGCTGGATGTGCTGCAGGGTATTTTCGTGGCTCCGCATGCGGGGCATGCGCAGACGGCGACGGCCCACGACCGGTTCCTGATTGTCGATTGCCCGGCAGACATGTTCGACGACCACACGCTGGAGCGATTGAACGCGCTGCCGACCCTGGCGTTGCCGGCCCCCGTGCGGGCGATGGCGCGGCGGCTGGCGATGTTGCCGGGCGAGGCGGTGGACGACGCAGTGGTTGAGCGCGAGTTGCCGGTGCTGCTGCAGGCGTTTTCGCCGGCGGGCACGGCCACGCGCCTGCAGGCGGTGTGTGCACGAATCGCGCAGGCACCGGGGCAGGATTGGCCGGTGGCGCGGATTGCGGCTGCGGTGGGGGTGAGTAGCAGCCGATTGCATGCGCTGTTTCAGCAGGCGTTTGAACTGAGCCCGCAGGCGTGGCTGAGCGGATGCCGGTTGCGCTGGTCGCGGGCGCAGCTGGTGGAAAGCGACGCATCGATTGCGGAGATCGCGCAGCGTGCGGGGTATTCGGAGCAGAGCGCGTTGACGCGTGCTTTGCGGCGGGAATGGGGCATGACCCCGGCGGAATATCGGCGGTTTTATCGGGCATTGCGAGTTGCCGGCCAGCGGCCGGCACTACCGGATGCCTGATCGCCCGACGGTAGTGCCGGCCGCTGGCCGGCAACCCGATAATCCCACCGCAATAGCCTGGGTCAAGAAATCCCCCCGCCACTCCCCCTAAACTCCCGGCTCCCCCCACCCGGAGCCCTGTAGTCAGATGAACCGTTCAATGGGCGTTGGCATTGCCAACGGCGTCACCGCTGGCGCGCTGTGGGGCGTGGTGTTCCTGGCTCCTGCCGTGCTCAGCCAGTTCAGTGCGGTGCAGCTGTCGGCTGGCCGCTATCTGGTCTACGGCCTGATCGCGATCATCCTGCTGGCCCCGCGCTGGAAGGACCTGCGTACGCGCATCGGTGCGGCCGAATGGAAGGGCCTGCTGTGGCTCAGCCTTGCCGGCAACCTGGTGTATTTCGTGCTGCTGTCCAACGCGGTGCAATGGGCCGGCGGTGCGGCGGCTTCGCTGATCGTGGGGCTCATTCCGGTCGTGGTCACCCTGGTGGGCGTGCGCGAGAAAGGCGCGGTGCCCCTGAAGCAGCTCGCGCCGGCGCTGGCGTTATGTGTGCTGGGCGTGGCGCTTGTGGGCTATGAGGCGCTGCAGGCGGAGCATGCGGAAGGCTCGGTGGGGCGGCGTCTGCTGGGACTGGTGTGCGCGTTCGGGGCGCTGTTGTCGTGGGCGCTGTACTCCATCGGCAACAGCCGTTGGCTGGCCCGGCGGCCGGACCTGTCCGGGCACGACTGGTCGCTGCTGACCGGCGTGGCCACCGGCGGGCTGGCGTTGCTTCTGGTGCCGAGTGCGTTCGTGTTGCCTTCGGCGACGGTGCACGTGTCGTCGGACTGGGTGTGGTTCTGGGTGATCAGTGCCGGCGTGGCGGTGGTGGCCTCGGTGGTGGGCAATGCCTGCTGGAACCGCGCCAGCCAGAACCTGCCGCTCACCCTTACCGGGCAGATGATCGTCTTTGAGACCCTGTTTGCGCTGTTGTACGGGTTCGCGTGGCAGCAGCGCTGGCCGACGCTGATGGAACTGCTGGCGATTGCCTGCCTGGTGTCGGGGGTGCTGCTGTGTGCGCATGCACACCGGCCGCCGCGTGCGGTGGCGGAGCATGTAGGGTGAAAGCGTTGTGCGATATGGATGGTCACATTCGTAACGTTTTCAACGACGTTGCGTGAAGATCGGCAGGTTTGGATTTTTGCGGCGCAACACTTGACAAGCTGCCCGGCGGCGTTGTTTTCTTGGCGCATGGTCCTGATCGCCGCCGCCGCTGCTCTGCTCACCACCGCCCTTATCGGCGGCGCGCAGACGTCTGGTCGCACCATCGGCACCACCACCATTACCACCGGTACCACTCGTCCGGTGCGGTCCGTCGTCTTCGCGTAACTTCCGAAAACCACGGCCCCGCACCAGACCAGGTGGCGGGGAATCCCCTTCAGCCTGGATGACGCGGGGCCTCAAACGAGGTCAACATGTCCATCGCTGCCGCTCCATCTTCTGACGCCGCCGCTGCTTCCGCGCCGCTTTCGCCGCTGAAAGTCGCCACCGCCACGGTGGTGCACAAGTTCGGCGGCACCTCGGTAGCCGACGCCGAGCGTTACCGCCACGTGGCCCAGCTGCTGCTGGCCCGCGACGAGGCCGTGCAGGTCACAGTGGTGTCGGCAATGAAGGGCGTTACCGACGCGCTGATCGCACTGGCCGAACGTGCCGCCGAAGATGCCCCGCAGTGGCGCGATGACTGGCATGCACTGCGCGCACGCCATCGCGTTGCGGCGGTGGCGCTGCTGGGCGAGCATTCCGGTCCTACGGTGGAGTGGCTGGATGCGCGCTTCGATCATCTGGCTGAAGTGCTGGCCGCGCTGGGCGTGATCGGCGGTTTGCCGCCGGAAGTGCTGGACCGCGTGCAGGGCCTGGGGGAAGTGTATTCCGCGCACCTGCTGGGGCATTACTTGCGCAGCATCGGCCACGACTGCGCGGTGCTGGATGCGCGCGACGTGCTGGTGGTGGATCGCGGCGAGCTGGGCGTGGACGTGGACTGGGAGCAGAGCGCGCTGCGGCTGGCCGAATGGCGCGAAGCGAATCCGGGGCCACGCGTGGTGGCGACCGGCTTTGTCGCGCGCGACCGCCGCGACCGCATCACCACCCTGGGCCGCAACGGCAGCGACTACTCCGGCGCGATCTTCGCGGCGCTGTTCAATGCTGATGAGCTGCATATCTGGACCGACGTGGATGGCGTGCTCTCCGCCGACCCACGTGTGGTACCCGAAGCGGTGCAATTGGAATCGCTCAGCTACGACGAAGCCTGTGAACTGGCGTACTTCGGCGCGAAAGTGGTGCATCCACAGACGATGTCGCCGGCGATCGAGCGTGGCCTGCCGATCATCATCCGCAACACCTTCCAGCCCGATCACCCCGGCACCCGCATCACCGGCGAGCGCACCGTGGGCGGTCCGATCAAGGGGCTGACCCTGAGCCCGGACCTGGCCCTGTTGAACCTGGAGGGCACCGGATTGATCGGCGTACCCGGCACCGCCGAGCGTGTGTTCGCGGCGCTGCGCAATGCACACGTTTCGGTGGTGATGATCTCGCAGGGGTCGTCAGAACATTCCATCTGCTGCGTGGTACGCCAGGCGGAAGCGGCGGCAGCACGAGCAGCGCTGCTGCAGGCCTTTGCACATGAACTGAGCGTGGGCCAGGTGCAGCGCGTGCAGCTGACCGACAACGTCAGCGTGCTGGCAGCAGTGGGCGACGGCATGGCCGGGCAGCCGGGCGTAGCCGCGCGCTTGTTTGAATCGCTGGGCCGTGCGCAGGTGAATATTCTGGCAATTGCGCAGGGCTCATCCGAGCGCAACATCTCCGTCGCCGTGGACAGCGGTCAGGCGACCAAGGCATTGCGCGCGGCGCATGCGGGCTTCTGGCTGTCGCCGCAGACCTTCTCGGTGGGGGTGATCGGGCCGGGCAACGTCGGCGCGGCATTGCTGGACCAGCTGCTGGCCACGCATGGCGGGCTGCTGTCCCGCGCCAACGTGGACCTGCGCCTGCGCGCGGTGGCGTCGCGCAGCCGCATGCGGCTGGAGCCGCGTGGTCTCAGTGGCGACTGGCGCGCGGCGCTGGCCGGGCAGGGCGAAGCGTCCGATCTGGACAAATTCACCGAGCATCTGCAGTCGGCTCATCTGCCGCATGCGCTGATCATCGACTGCAGCGGCAGTGCCGAAGTGGCCGAACGCTATGCCGGTTGGCTGGCGGCGGGCATTCACGTGGTGACCCCGAACAAGCAGGCCGGTGCCGGTCCGCTGGCGCGCTATCACGCCATTCGTGAGGCAGCGGCAGCCAGTGGCGCGCGCTTCCGCTATGAGGCCACGGTGGGCGCAGGGTTGCCGGTGATCACCACGCTGCGCGACTTGGTGGATACCGGTGATGAGATCCTCGCCATTGATGGGATCTTCTCCGGCACGCTGGCCTGGCTGTTCAACAAGTACGACGGGCAGGCGCCGTTCTCGCAGCTGGTGACCGAAGCACGCCGGCTCGGCTACACGGAACCGGATCCGCGCGACGATCTGTCCGGTGTGGACGTAGCGCGCAAGCTGGTCATTCTGGCCCGCGAAGCCGGACGCGAACTGAGCCTGGAGCAGGTGCAGGTGGAAAGCCTGGTGCCGGAGTCCCTGCGCGAATCCAGCGTGGCCGATTTCTTGGCCGGTTTGTCCAGTGTGGATGCCGCATTTGCAGAGCGTCTGGCACAGGCAAAGGCGCGCGGCGCGGTGCTGCGTTACGTGGCCCGGTTGTCGAATGAAGGTGCACAGGTCGGGCTGGTGGAGCTGCCGGTCAGCCATGCCTTCGCCAACCTGCGCCTCACCGACAACGTGGTGTCGTTCACCACGCGCCGTTACTGCGACAACCCGCTGGTGGTGCAAGGGCCGGGTGCGGGCCCGGAAGTGACCGCCGCCGGCGTGTTTGCCGATGTGCTGCGCGTGGCGGCGGGCGAGGGGGCGCGGCTGTGAGCGAAGGCGACATTGCGAAGGCGTTTGCACCGGCGTCGGTTGGCAACGTGGCGGTGGGTTTCGACATTCTTGGCCATGCCATCTCCGGTGTGGGCGACACCGTCACGGTGCGGCGCATTGCCGAGCCAGAGGTGCGGATTGCGGCGATTCGTGGCACCACGGTCGATCTACCGCTGGAGGCCGCCGCCAACACCGCCGGTGCGGCATTGATCGCACTGCGCGAGGCGCAGGGGTTGCCGTTCGGATTCGAGCTGGAGATCGACAAGGGCATCCCGCTCGGGTCGGGCATGGGCGGATCGGCGGCGTCCTGCGTGGCGGCACTGGTGGCCGCCAATGCGCTGCTGGATGCGCCGCTGTCTCGGGAGGCGCTGTATCCGTTCGCGCTGACCGGTGAGGCGGTAGCCAGCGGCGGAAGGCATGGCGACAACCTGGGGCCGATGCTGCTCGGCGGGTTGGTGTTGAGCACGGCCGACCAGCTGGTGCCACTGCCGGTGCCGGAGGCGTGGCACAGCCTGCTGGTGCATCCGGATGCGGTGTTGGAAACACGCCGCGCACGTGCTGCCTTGCAGGGGCACTATGCGTTGTCTGAATTTGTGGCGCAGAGCGCGAACCTGGCGCTGGTGATCAGCGGCTGTTACAGCGGTGATGCCGCGCGGGTGCGGGCAGGGCTGCGCGATGTGCTGGTCGAGCCGCGCCGCGCTGTGCTGATCGTTGGCTTCGAAGCTGCCCGCGATGCCGCGCTGGCAGCCGGCGCGATGGGAGCGAGCATCTCGGGTGCTGGCCCCAGCGTGTTTGCCTGGTTTGAGCAGCGCGAAGCGGCGGAAGCCGCACGTGCTTCGGTGCAGCAGGCATTCGCCGAGGCCGGTTTCGACAGTCAGGCCTGGGTGTCGCCGTTGAACGCGCCGGCGGCGCATCTGCTGTGAGCACGGGTTCGTCTTTCTACTTTCAGGACTTTTCATGAATTTCGTTTCTACGCGTCACGCCGCGCCCGCCGCGTCGCTCAGCCAGGCGCTGGCGGCCGGTCTCGCGCCCGATGGCGGGCTGTATGTTCCGGAAGTGCGGCCGCAGCCGCAGGCATGGTCGACGCGCGGCAGCCTGGCTGCCAATGCCGAAGCCGTGCTTGCCCCGTACTTTGCCGGCGATGGCTTGCAGAGTGATCTAGCCGCATTGTGCGAACAGGCGTTTACTTTCCCGGCTCCATTGGTGCCGCTGTCCACGCCCGGCGATCACGTGCTGGAGCTGTTCCATGGTCCCACCGCTGCCTTCAAGGACTTCGGTGCGCGCTTCCTGGCCGCCAGCCTGTCGCGGCTGCAGCGCGACCAGAGCCGTCCGCTGACCATTGTGGTGGCGACCTCGGGCGATACCGGCGCGGCTGTGGCGGCTGCGTTCCATCGCCAGCCTGGCATCCGTGTGGTGGTGCTGTATCCGGATGGCCGGGTGTCGCCGCGCCAGGCGCATCAGCTGGGGTGCTTTGGCGACAACATCCACACCCTGCGCGTGGCTGGGTCGTTCGACGACTGCCAGGCGATGGTGAAGCAGGCGCTGGGCGACGAGGAGCTGCAGAAACAGGTTCCGTTGAGTTCGGCCAACAGCATCAGCCTGGGGCGATGGTTGCCGCAGATGAGTTACTACGCTGATGCTGCTTTGAATCACCATGCGGCTACGGGCGAAGTGCTGAACCTGGTGGTGCCGACCGGCAATCTGGGCAATGCCATGGCCGCAGTGCTGGCGCGTGGTATGGGCCTGCCGATCGGGCAGATTGCACTGGCGACCAATGCGAATGCGGTGCTGCCGCGCTTCTTCCATGGTGCGGCGTACAGTCCGGCGACCAGTGTGGCGACCTTGGCCAATGCCATGGATGTCGGTGCGCCGAGCAACTTCGAGCGGCTGCGCTGGCTGTTTGGGGAGGATGATGTGGCGCTGCGCGGGGCGTTCCGCAGTGAGTCCGTGGATGACGCGGCGATTCGCGAGGTGATTACCCGGCGTTATGCCGAAGCGGGGGAGGTGTTCTGCCCGCATACCGCGACGGCGGTGCATCTGCTGGAGCAGCTGCGGGCTGAAGGCGTGCAGGGGCATTGGGCAGTGGCAGCGACCGCGCACCCGGCGAAGTTTGAGTCGGTGGTGGAGCCGTTGATCGGGCGACCGTTGCAGGTGCCGGCGGCGTTGGCGGAACTGCTGGAGCGGCCGGCGAAGGCGGAGCCGTGTGTGCCGGAATATGCGGCGTTGCGTGAGGTGTTGTTGGGGTGAGCGTTTGACGGGCATGGCCCGTCACTACGTGTGATTGCGGTGAATCGCTGATGTAGAGCCGGGCATGCCCGGCTGCAGTTCGCGCGCAAAAGGCCAGCCGGGCAAGCCCGGCTCTACGACATCGCGTCGTTTTTATAGCACGCGTGAGCCCCGAAGGTGCCTTTACGCCCAGCCTTCGTCTGCCGAAAGCTCGCGCAACCCGTCCTGATCCAGAATCTCAACGGTGTTCAGATGGGGCAGGGCAATCAGCCCCGACTGGCGCAGCTTGGTAAACGTACGGCTCACCGTTTCCATCGTCAGCCCCAGATGGTCGGCAATATCACCGCGACCCATCGGCAGGGTCACCCGCAGCGCATTCCCGCCCAGCGGGGCCTCACGCGCCGCCAGTCGCAGCAGGAAATCGGCCAGCTTCTCCGCCGGCTGCAGCCGGCCCAGGGCCAGCGCGGCATCGGCGGCGGCGTCCAGCTCCTGGCAGGCACGCTGCAGTAGCTTGCGCTCCAGGTGCGGGTAGCGCGCACGCAGGTCCTTCATCTGGCTCAGCGCCACCCGGCACACCCGGCTGTCGGCGATGGCCTCGATGTCGTAGCGGTGATGGTCGCTACCGGTCAGGCCCAGGTAGTCGCCGGGCAGCACGAAGCTGCTGATCTGGCGGCGGCCATCGGCCAGAGTGCGAACCAGCCGCAGGGCACCACTGGTCAAGGTATAGACATGTTGGCGCGGCTCACCGGCGCGGGCCAGGGTGGCCCCCAGCGGCAGCGGCTGCGACACGGTGACCCGTTCCAGCGCCTGCACTTCATCCGGCGACAGCGCCGAGCAGACCGCCAGATGGCGGACCGAGCAGTGCAGGCAGTCTTTCAGCGCCGAACACCCCGGTGCGGGGTCGTCTACAGCGGAAAGTGCGGTGCCGGAGTGGGGCCGGGTCATGTGGAGCCAGTGAACGAGACCCCCGTATGATACTTCATGCGGCGGTTCAGCCGGATTACAGCCGCTGGCTGGGGCCTGAAGGCCCGCTGCGGCTACAATAGGCGGTCCGCACACCCCCACGTTTCGAGCAGGAGTTCCGCAAGTGATCAAGCCCCGTACGCCGCCCGGCATCATGGAACTGCTGCCGCGCGAGCAGATCGCGTTCCAGCGCATGCTGGACGTCATCCGCCGCAACTATGAGCGGTTCGGGTTCCTGCCGGTGGAAACCCCGGTGTTCGAGCTGTCGGACGTGCTGCTGACCAAGTCGGGTGGTGAGACCGAGCGCCAGGTGTACTTCGTGCAGTCCACCGGTGCGCTGGCCAATGCGGCCGAAGCCGGCGACAAGAGCCTGCCGGAACTGGCCCTGCGTTTCGACCTGACCGTGCCGCTGGCCCGTTACGTGGCCGAGCACGAGCACGACCTGACCTTCCCGTTCCGTCGTTACCAGATGCAGCGCGTGTACCGCGGCGAGCGCGCCCAGCGCGGTCGTTTCCGCGAGTTCTACCAGTGCGACATCGACGTGATCGGCAAGGACACGCTGAGCACCCGCTACGACGCGGAAGTGTTGGCGGTGATCCACGCGGTGTTCTCGGAACTGCGCATCGGCGATTTCTCGGTGCAGTTGAACAACCGCAAGCTGATGCGCGGCTTCTTCGAAAGCCTGGGCGTGGCTGATGGCGAGCGCCAGCTGGCGGTGCTGCGCGAAGTGGACAAGCTGGACAAGCGCGGCCCGGACTACGTGCGCGAAACGCTGACCGGCGAAGGCTTCGGCATTCCGGCCGAGCAGGTGGAACGCATTCTGGCCTTCGTGGCGGTGCGTTCGAGCAGCCACGCCGATGCCTTGGCGCAGTTGGACGCGCTGGTCGCCGACGCGGCTGCAAGCGACACCCTGAAGGTGGGTGTGGCCGAGCTGCGCGAAGTGCTGGAGCTGGTGAAGGCGCTGGGCGTGCCGGAAACGGCGTACTGCCTGAACTTCTCGATTGCGCGCGGCCTGGATTACTACACCGGCACGGTGTACGAAACCACGCTGACCGACCACCCGCAGATCGGCTCGATCTGCTCGGGCGGCCGCTATGAAGACCTGGCCAGCCACTACAGCAAGTCGAAGCTGCCTGGCGTGGGCATCTCGATCGGCCTGACCCGCCTGTTCTGGCAGCTGCGCGAGGCCGGCCTGATTGCGGGCATCGAAGACAGCAGCGTGCACGCGCTGGTGGCCTTGATGGACGACAACGGCCTGCCGGGTTCGCTGGACCTGGCCCGTCGCCTGCGCGCCGGTGGCATCAACACCGAAGTGCAGATGGAGCCGAAGAAGATCGGCAAGCAGTTCCAGTACGCTGCGAAGGCGGGCATCCGCTTCGTGGTGCTGGTGGGCGAAGACGAACTTGCCCGCGGCGTGGTGGCGGTAAAGGACCTGCTGCGCGAACAGCAGTTCGAAGTCGCCCGCGAAGAGCTGGCCAGCGCCCTGCAGGTAGAACTGGAACAGACCCGCGCGATGGCGTGAGGCATGTGTTGAATGTTCCAAACAACAACGGCACCTGACGGTGCCGTTGTTGTTTCCGGCGTTGCTGGCACGGCTTGATTGCACGCCATCCGTAGAGCCGGGCTTGCCCGGCTGCTGTTGGATTCGTGCGAACAACCCTCGGTTCACGGCATCCACGGTTTGGCGGCTCGGGACGGGCGTTCCGGGGGACGCTGCAAGAACGTCCTTGTAAGCTCGATCGCCGCATCCATGCGGCTCACGCCCCCTCCAGCCCATCCCGACCCGCCATCGACAGTGCGTCGGTGGCCATCGACAATCAAAACCCGTTCACGGTGTTGGATCGGTAGCGTCGGTCGACAGACGACGGTCGTGAAACCGCCAACGCCCGGTAACGCATTCAATCCACCAAAACCGCCCGACCGGGCACCGGATGGCCCAGATGGATTGTGATACCCGAGTTCTGCTACAGACCCGCAGCCTTCAAATGCGCTTCAAACGCGGCAATCGTTTCGCGTGAACGCGACTGGTGAGCGCGATCCAGCGGCGACTTCCCATCCGCGTTCTTTGCATGCGGATCGGCACCCAGCCGCAAGAGCAACTTCACCATGTCCGTATGTCCATGCCACGCGACATAGTGCAGGGGAGTATCTAGCTCCTTCACGCTTTGAACGTTCAGATTGGTGCCGGCGCGACTCAACATCTCGACAATGTCCGACCTTCCATTGCGTGCAGCGTGGTGGAGGAGGCTAGTGCCTGAAGCATCGAGCATGTCGAGCTCCTGAGGGAACTTCAACAGGTACTCGACTACCCGGGCGAAACCTTTGTATACAGCTGCCGAGAGTGCTGTTTCACCATTTCCGTCGTGAAGGCCGGGGTTCGCTCCCCACGATATCAGCGTGTGGACGGCACCCAAGTGATCATGCGAGGCCGCGTACCAGAGGGCGGTGGCTGACCGCGTGGAGTGTGCATCAATGGCCTTGACACCGTGGCTCGTAAGGAGCTCAGACAACGTTGCAAGGTCGCCCTCTACGGCCGCTTTGACCCACCTGTCAGCTTCCGGGTGTTCCCGACTGGCATCGAACTGCTTAAGCTGCATCAGGATGTTGGGCTGTTTCTTGTCATACATGCCGAATCGCAGCGCTCTAGCCATGGGATCCAACCACCCGCTATCCGGATTGCTCAGATAGATGCCGGGTTGAGCAAGCAGCATCTCAACGATCTTGTTGCATCCACGCGCAATTGCGGAAGAAAGCGGAGTTTCAGCATTGCGTTCATTGGCTCCGTTCGGATTGGCCCCTGCTTCCAGCAGCACGCGTACGCAGTCGGGACGCTTGCTTTCAATAGCGGCCATCAGCGCTGTCTCGCCGCGGTCGATAGAGTCTGGATGGCAACCTGCGGCAACCAACGTCTTCACCGCGGTAGAGTCTCCCCAGCCGGCGAAATAGTGAAGCAGGCGCGACGCGCCCGGCTTTCCATCGAGCGTGGTGATGCCTTCAGCGTCCTGTGCAGCGTCGCGAAGCATCACAGTTGCTTCCAGATTTCCCTTCAGTGCTGCGTAATACACTGCGTTTCGATCATCGCTGTCCAGGGTGTTGCGGTCGAAACCAGCCGCCAAAAGCAGCTCGATCGTCTCTGTGCGGTTCTGGCGGGCTGCTTCGAACCAATGCGCTTTCAGCGTTGAAGCGTCGTTGGAGAGGGCTACGGCGACGCAGTCAGCGCGCAAGGCGGTTGACGTCTTTGCGAGGACTGCCAGGTCATGGATGCTCAACTTCTCGAATACTGCATGACGCATTTCGCAGGGGAGTAGGAGTAGATGGCCGTAGGGAGACGGCTCCTTTTTTGGCAACTCCGCAGTCGCAGCTGATGCTTGTGAGGGCTGGTTTTTTACGCTGCACACCGACGTGGCGGGGCCTGAGGGAGCGTTGCCTTTGTTTTTGGCAGCGGTTTGCGAGGCATGGGGGGAAGCGTTGGTCGGCTCGATGCGCATAGCGGCGTTATGGGCTGAATCTGTCAGCCAGGGCGTTAGGGGGGGGCGGCATCATGCGGTGGCCGGCCGGCAGGCGCTTTCTGATTTCGATCTGCAACGAAATGGCGAATCAAGGGCGATTTCGATATGGGGTCATGCGTTACCGGATGTTGGGGATTTCACGGCCGTCGTCTGTCGACCGACGCTACCGGGCCAGCATCCCGAGCCATTCGATTGGCGTGGTGACCGCGTGGTTTTGATCTTTGGTGGCCACCGACCGCCTGTCGATGGCAGGTCGGGGTGGGCTGGAGGGGCGTGAGCGGCATGGATGCCGCGACCGGGGCTCCAGGGGTGAAGGCGCGCTGCTTGCGAGGCACTGCCTCGCGTGCGGCTGAACGCCCAGCCGCCAGCGGCTGGGCCGGGCCCCGGAGGGGGATTCACGCCGTCCCCCGGAACGGCTATCCCGACCCGCCAATCCAGGAGTTCCGTGAGCCGAGGGTTGTTCGCACGAATCCAACAGCAGCCGGGCAAGCCCGGCTCTACGTCCAGGTGAACGGGGCAGGCAAGGATTTGGCATGAGGCCGAATTTGCGCTAATGTAATAACACGCTATTACATTGATACGATGAAAACACGCCCCGACCCCCGCCAGAAGGACCCCCAGGCAGACCTTGAGTGCCTGGCGCGGGCCTTTGCTGGCCTGACTGAACCTGAACAGGTCACCGCCTTTCTGCGTGACCTGTGCACCCCCGCTGAGCTGGAGGCCCTGGCCGACCGCTGGAAGGTGGTGCCGCTGCTGCAGCAGGGCGTGCCGTATCGCGAAATCCATGAGTTGACCGGTGTCAGCGTGACCACCACCGGGCGCGTCGCCCGTTCGCTCGAGCATGGGCATCGCGGCTATGCCGCCGCCATCGCCGTCACGTCTGCCACCCCAGAATCCGAGTAGAGACCTCCCCCATGAGTGCAACCCAGAACGCCCCGGCCCGCGACCGGCTGCGTATCGCCATCCAGAAGAGTGGCCGCCTGGCCGAGCCCGCCCGCAGCCTGCTGACCGCCTGCGGCCTGAGCTGGCGGCAGAGCCGTGACAAGCTGTTCTGCTACGGCGAATCGCTGCCGGTGGACCTGCTGCTGGTGCGCGATGACGACATTCCCGGCCTGATCGCCGATGGCGTCTGCGACTTCGGCATCGTCGGCCGCAACGAACTGGACGAACAGGCCGCCGCGCGCCGTCAGATCGGCCTTCCCGATACCTACCAGGCGCTGCGCGGGCTCAACTTCGGCCAGTGCCGGCTGATGCTCGCCGTGCCCGAGGAATGGGATTGGCAGGGCGTGCAGCAGCTTGCCGGCAAGCGCATCGCGACCAGCTACCCGGCGATCCTCACCGACTGGCTCGCCGCCCAGGGCGTCGATGCCCAGGTGGTGGAACTCTCCGGCTCGGTTGAAATCGCGCCGCGTCTGGGCACCGCCGACCTGATCTGCGACCTGGTCTCCAGCGGCGCGACACTGGCCGCCAACCAGCTCAAGCCGGTCGAAACCCTGCTAGAAAGCGAAGCCGTGCTGGCCGGTCCGGTGCGCACCCCCGACGATGCCCGCGCGGGCCTGATGGCCATGCTGCTGCGTCGCTTGGACGGCGTGGTCAAGCAGCAGGACAGCAAGCTGCTGATGTTCCGCGCCGCCGCAGAACGCGTGAGCGAACTGACCCGCCTGCTTCCCGATGCCGATCCGCTGGAACAGCTGCCCGATGATGGCGGCCACCTGCGCCTGCAGACCATGTGCCACGGCGCACTCACCTGGCAGCGCCTGGAAGAACTGGAGCGCGCCGGTGCGCAGGGGCTGAAGGTACTGAGCGTGGAGCGGTCGCTGGCATGAACCGTCTGCAATGGAACCAACTCGATGCCGCCGCCCAGGCCGACGCCCTGCAGCGTCCTGTGCAGGCCGTGGCCGCACGCACCCGTGAATCGGTGGCCGCGCTGATTGCCGCCGTACGCGAAGATGGCGACGCCGCGCTGCGTGAAATCAGCCTGCGCTTCGACGGCATCGCGCCGGACAGCTTCGAAGTGAGCGACGAGGAGTTCGCGGCCGCCGAGCGCGCTGTACCTGCCGAGCTGCGCCAGGCGATGATCGATGCCGCCGAACGCATCCGCGTCTTCCACAAGGCCGGCATGAGCCAAGGCTATGCGGTTGAAACCGCGCCGGGCGTGCGCTGCGAACGCATGGTGCGCGCAATCGGCCGCGTTGGCCTGTACGTGCCCGCCGGCAGTGCGCCGCTGCCGTCCACCGCGTTGATGCTGGGCGTGCCCGCGCAGCTGGCCGGCTGCCGGGAGGTGGTGCTGTGCACGCCGCCGCGCAAGGACGGCACCGCCGATCCCGCGGTGCTGGTCGCGGCGCGCCTGACCGGCGTGGACCGCGTGTTCAAGCTCGGCGGTGCGCAGGCGATTGCCGCGATGGCCTACGGTACCGACAGCGTGCCGGCCTGCGACAAGTTGTTCGGGCCGGGCAACAGCTACGTGACCGAAGCCAAGCAGCAGGTCGCGCAGGACGGTGCTGCCGCCATCGACATGCCGGCCGGCCCGTCGGAAGTGCTGGTGATTGCCGATGCCGGTGCCAATCCCGCGTTCGTCGCCGCCGATCTGCTGTCGCAGGCCGAGCACGGCCCGGATTCGCAGGTGCTGCTGCTCACCGACGATGCCGCGCTGCTGGAACAGGTGGAGACACAGGTGCAGCAGCAGTTGGCCCAGCTGTCCCGCGCGGATATCGCCACGCAGGCATTGGACAGTTCCAGACTGATCCTGGTCGAGTCGCTGGTGCAGGCGTTCCAGATCAGCAACCGCTACGCACCGGAACATCTCATTCTGGCCCTGCGCGAGCCGCGTGACTGGTTGCCGCAGGTGGAAGCGGCCGGTTCGGTGTTCCTGGGCGACTACACGCCCGAAGCGCTGGGCGACTACTGCAGCGGCACCAACCACGTGCTGCCCACGGCTGGTGCCGCGCGCGCCTACAGCGGCGTCAGCGTGTCCAGCTTCCAGAACTTGATCAGCGTGCAGCAGGCCACGGTGCAGGGCATTGCCGGCATTGGTGACAGTGCACGCGTGCTGGCGCGAGCCGAAGGCCTCGACGCGCACGAGAATGCGGTGGCGCTGCGCATGGAGACGGCGGCATGAACGCCTCTTCCGTGCTTTCGCTGGTGCGCGACGATCTGCGCGCGTTTGCCGGTTACTCCTCTGCGCGCAGCAGCGCGCTGGTGGGGGATGTCTGGCTCAATGCCAACGAGTCCGCCTGGGCCAATCCGGCCGACCCGCAGGGCAGCGCGCGCCGCTACCCGGAGCCGCAGCCGGAGGCGCTGCGCGCGCGGCTGGCCGCGCTGTACGGCTGCACGCCGGAACAGCTGCTGATCGGGCGCGGCAGTGACGAAGCGATTGACCTGCTGGTGCGCGCACTGTGCGAACCCGGCCGTGACGCAGTGCTGGTGACCCCGCCGGTGTTCGGCATGTATGCGGTGTGCTCGCGCCTGCAGAACGCGCCACTGCTGGAGGTGCCGCTGCTGGATAGCGAGAGTGGGCTCAACGCCGACATCGACGCGATCATCGCCACTGCGCTGTCCGGCAAGGCCAAGCTGGTGTTCCTGTGCACACCGTCGAACCCCGCCGGCAGCAGCATCGCCTTGGGCGAGATCGAACGCGTGGCCACGGCGCTGCGGGGCAGGGCGGTGGTAGTGGTGGACGAGGCCTACGGCGAATACGCCGAACAAGCGTCGGCCGTGACCCTGCTGGACCGTTACGACAACCTGGCTGTGCTGCGTACGCTGTCCAAGGCACACGCGCTGGCCGCCGCCCGCATCGGTTCGCTGATCGCCGCGCCGGAGCTGATCCAGTTGCTGCGCCGCTGCCAGGCCCCGTACCCGGTGCCGGCACCCTGTAGTGCGCTGGCACTGGCCGCGTTGGAACCGACGGCCCTGAAGACCACCGCTGCGCGCGTGGCAGAGGTAAAGGCCGAACGCGCCCGCCTGCAGCAGGCACTGCAGAGCGCTCCCGGCGTGCGCCGTGTCTACGCCTCGCAGGGCAACTACCTGCTGGTCCGCTTCAACGACGCGCAGGCGGCATTCGACGCACTGCTCGCCAGCGGCGTGGTGGTGCGCGACCAGCGCGCCGCACCGCAGTTGGGCGACGCGTTGCGCATCACCGTGGGCAGCCCGGCCGAGAACGACCGTGTGCTGCAGGTACTCACTGCCGGGAGGGCCGCCGCATGACCCCCATTCTGTTCGTCGACCGCGACGGCACCCTGATCGAAGAGCCCGCCGATTTTCAGATCGACGCGTACGAGAAGATCCGTTTCGTGCGTGACGTGATTCCGGCGATGCTCAAGCTGCGCGATGCCGGCTATCAGTTCGTGATCGTCAGCAACCAGGACGGGCTGGGCAGCGAAGGCTACCCGCAGGCGTCGTTCGACGGTCCCAACAACCTGATGCTGCAGATCTTCGAAAGCCAGGGCATCGTGTTCCGTGACGTGCTGATCGACGGCACCTGGCCGCACGACAACGCGCCGACCCGCAAGCCGGGCATTGGCATGATGCTGCCGTACCTGCAGGACCGGAACATCGACTGGGCGCGCTCGGGCATGGTTGGCGACCGCCCGACCGACATCCAGTTCGCGCAGAACATGAACATCCGCGGGTTCCAGCTGCGCACCGAACAGTTCGGCGGCGAGTGGGACTGGAATGGCATTGCCCACGAACTGGCCGACGCCCCGCGCCGCGCCACGGTACAGCGCAATACCAAGGAAACAAAGATCCGTGTCGATGTCGACCTGGACCGCACCGCCGAGCCGAAAACCCACACCGGCCTGCCGTTCTTCGACCACATGCTGGAGCAGATCGGCAAGCACGGCGGTTTCGCGCTGAGCGTGCAGGCCGAGGGCGACCTGCACATTGATGAACACCACACCATTGAAGACACCGGACTGGCGTTGGGTCAGGCGCTGCGCGAGGCGCTGGGCGACAAGCGCGGCATCGGTCGCTACGGCTTCACCCTGCCGATGGATGAAACCCTGGCCAGCGCGGCGCTGGATTTCAGCGGCCGCCCGTACTTCGTGTTCGAAGGTGAGTTCAAGCGCGAACGGGTAGGCGACATGCCGACCGAGCTGGTGCCGCACTTCTTCCGCTCGTTGTGCGATGCGTCCGGGCTGAACCTGCACCTGAGCGTGCACGGTGACAACGACCACCACAAGGTGGAAGCCTGCTTCAAGGCGCTGGCGCGTGCGCTGCGCCAGGCACTGCCGCGCCAGGGCACGGCGCTGCCCAGCACCAAGGGGGCGCTGTGACCGAGGTTGCGCTGATTGATGCAGGCGGGGCCAACCTGGGTTCGGTGCGCTATGCACTGGAGCGGCTGGGCGCGCGCGTACAGTTGGTGCGCACCGCGGCCGGGCTGCAAGGCGCGCAGCGGGTGATCCTGCCCGGTGTCGGCGCGGCCAAACCGGCCATGCAGCGCCTGCACGAGCAGGGGCTGGTGGAACCGCTGCGGCAGCTGGAGGTGCCGTTGATGGGCATCTGCCTGGGCATGCAGCTGTTGTTTGAACACTCCGAAGAATCCGGCGTGGAAACCCTGGCACTGATTCCCGGCACGGTGCGCAAGCTGGTGCCGGCCACCGGCATCCGCGTGCCGCACATGGGCTGGAACCGGCTGTTGCCGCTGAAGCCGTCGCTGCTGCTGAAGGACATTCCGGAACGCGCCAGCGCTTACTTCGTGCACAGCTATGCCGCGCCGCTGAACGCCCACACCGTCGCCGCCTGCGACCACGGGGGTCTGTTCACCGCGATGGTGGAGCAGGGCCGTTACTTCGGAGCCCAGTTCCATCCCGAGCGTTCCGGCGACACCGGGTCGCTGATGCTGCGCAATTTCCTTGAGGGCACCGCTGTATGAGTTTCACCGTTTACCCTGCACTGGATATCCGCGAAGGCCGCGTGGTGCGCCTGCGCCAGGGCGACTACGCGCAGGAAACCCACTACGGCGACGATCCGCTGCCGCGTGCACAGGCATTCGAGGCGCAGGGGGCGAGCTGGATGCACCTGGTGGACCTGGATGCGGCGCGCGCCGGCGGTTACACGCTGGCCCCGCTGCTAGCTGCGATCCGAGCCAATACGGGTCTTCAGGTGCAGACCGGCGGCGGCGTGCGTGGCCGCGACGACGTGGCGCGTATTCTTGATGCGGGGGCCAGCCGGGTGGTGGTCGGATCGCTGGCGGTGCGTGAGCCGGAACAGGTGATCGGCTGGCTGCAGGAGTTCGGGCCGGAGCGGATCACCATCGCGCTGGACGCCCGCCAGGACGAACAGGGCCTGTGGCAGCTGCCGGTACATGGCTGGACCGAGAACGCCGGGGTCACCCTCGATGTACTGGCTGATCGGTACGCCGCTGCGGGCCTGCGCCACCTGCTGTGCACCGACATCGCCCGCGACGGGATGCTCGCCGGGCCGAATCTGGAGCTGTACCGGCACCTTGCAGCACGCCTTCCCGGCGTGGCGGTGCAGGCGTCGGGTGGCGTACGCGATGTGGCCGACGTGGCCGGCGCGCGTGCGGCCGGCTGCGCCGGCGCGGTCCTGGGCAAGGCGCTGCTGGAACAGCGCATGGACCTGGGCGAGGCACTGGCATGTTGAGCCGGCGCATCATTCCCTGCCTGGACGTACGCGATGGCCGCGTGGTCAAGGGCGTGCGCTTCCGCGACCACGTCGACATGGGCGACATCGCCGAACTGGCCCAGCGCTACCGCGACCAGGGCGCGGACGAACTGGTGTTCTACGACATCGGGGCCAGCCCGGAAGCGCGCTCTGTGGACGTGGC
This sequence comes from Stenotrophomonas sp., assembly GCF_032103445.1. GTDB lineage: Bacteria > Pseudomonadota > Gammaproteobacteria > Xanthomonadales > Xanthomonadaceae > Stenotrophomonas. The sequence continues at coordinate 29,377 of NZ_DAMDFR010000005.1, read as the reverse complement.
CTGGATCGAGCGCATCGCGCGCCTGATCGACATTCCGTTCTGCGTGGCCGGGGGCATCGACAGCGTGGACACCGCGCGCCGGGTGCTGTTTGCCGGGGCCGACAAGATCTCCATCAACTCGCCGGCGCTGGGCCGGCCCGAACTGATCACCGAGCTGGCCGACGAATTCGGCGTGCAGTGCGTGGTGGTCGGCATCGACTCGGTGCGCGAGCCGGATGGCCAATGGCGCGTGCGCCGCTTCACCGGCGACCCCAGCAAGACCCAGGCCGTACCCGTGCGGACCCTGGACTGGGTGCAGGAAGTGCAACGCCGGGGTGCCGGTGAGATCGTGCTCAACTGCATGGACAGCGACGGCGTACGCCGCGGCTACGACGTGGAGCAGCTGGCCCAGGCCCGCGCGGTCTGCCAGGTGCCGTTGATCGCCTCCGGCGGTGCCGGCGAGATGCAGCACTTCGCCGATGTGTTCGACCAGGCCGACGTGGACGGCGCGCTGGCCGCCAGCGTGTTCCACAGCGGCTCCATTGCCATTCCCGCGCTGAAGCAGTTCCTGCGCGCGCAACAGATCGAGGTTCGTGATGTCTATTGAAGTGCTGCCGTCGCCGCAGGCGCTGGAGCAGCTGGACTGGTCCAAGGGTGACGGCCTGCTGCCGGTGGTGGTGCAGGATGCCGACACCCTGGCCGTGCTGATGCTGGGCTATGCCAACGCCGAGTCGCTGGCGGCCACCCTGGCCAGTGGCCAGATGACCTTCTACAGCCGCAGCAAGCAGCGCCTGTGGACCAAGGGCGAGTCCTCCGGCAACGTGCTCACCGTGCTGGCGGTGCGGATCGACTGCGACAACGACACCCTGCTGGTGACCGCGCGCCCGGCCGGGCCGACCTGCCACACCGGCGCGGAAAGCTGCTTCGAGCGTGCCCCGGGCAACTTCCTCGGACGTCTGGACGCCCTGGTGCAGCAGCGCGAGCAGCAGCGCCCGGAGAAGAGCTATACCACCCGCCTGTTCGAGGATGGCGTGCGCCGCATTGCGCAGAAGGTGGGCGAGGAAGGGGTGGAAACCGCACTGGCGGGGGTGGCGCAGGACGACGCCGCGCTGCTGGGCGAGTCGGCCGATCTGCTGTTCCACCTGATTGTGCTGCTGCGCGCACGCGGCCTTTCGCTGGACGATGCGGTCGCGGTGCTGCAGGAACGACACGCCCGCTGATGGTGCGGACACGCATTTAACGTTGGTGCAACGCGGTCCGCGCGATGATGTGGGGCTTTACAATCGCTCCCCTCACTACGGACCGCTCCGATGACCTGCAAGACCGCCTGGCTGGCCTGTTTGCTGCTGATTTCCGCACCGGCCTGGGCCGCCAGCGAGGCCACCGTCACCGGCAAGGTCTACCAGGAACGTGACGGCAAGCCCGGTCGCGGCCCGACTGACCCGGCATTGGCGGGCGTGCAGGTGTCCAACGGCGAAGTGATCGTGCGTACGGCAGCGGATGGCAGCTACAGCCTGCCGGTGCGCGACGGCCAGACCGTGTTCGTGATCAAGCCGGACGAGTTCCGCTTCCCGGCCCGCGCCGATGGCATGCCGGGCTTCTGGCGCCATTACGTGCCGCAGGGCTCGCCGAAGCTGAAGTACGACGGCATTGCGGCCACCGGCAGCAACACGCGCAACTGGGACTTCGCGCTGGAGCCGTTGAAGGACGCCGACGGCGCGCGCGACGGCTTTGACATGCTGGTGTTCACCGATTCGCAGACCGCCACCCGCCAGGAAGTGGGCTACTACCAGCGCGCCATCGTCGAGCCGATCATCGGCAAACACAAAGCACGGCTGGGCACCACGCTGGGCGATATCGTCAACGACGACCTGAGCCTGTACCCGGAACTCAACAAGGCCACCGCGCAGCTGCAGGTGCCGTGGTTCCATGTGCCGGGCAACCATGACCTGGATTTCGACGCCGCCACCGACCAGCATTCGCTGGACAGCTGGCGCGCCGTGTACGGTCCGGACACCTATGCGGTGGAAGAGGGTGGGGCCAGCTTCGTGTTCCTGGACGACGTGGTCTATGACCCGAACGCCAAGCCGAAGTACATCGGCGGCCTGCGCCCGGACCAGTTCACCTTCCTGGCCAACTACCTGAAGGCGCTGCCGCGTGACCGCCTGCTGGTGCTGGGCATGCACATTCCATTGTTCGACGCTGCACCGGGTCGGGAAACCTTCCGCCACGCCGACCGCGCCAAGCTGTTCGCGCTGCTGAAGGACTTCCCGCATGTGCTGGTGCTGAGCGGCCACAGCCATACCCAGCAGCACTACTACCACGGTGCGGCCGAGGGCTGGCAGGGTGCAAAGCCGCTGCACGAGTACAACGTGGGCGCGGCCTGCGGCGCATTCTGGTCCGGGGTGAAGGACAGCAACGGCATTCCCGACGCCACCATGAGCGACGGCACCCCGAACGGCTATGCGGTGCTGAGCGTGAAGCCGGCCGGCGAGTACGCGTTGCGCTACTACGTGGCGCGCGCGCCGGATGACTACCAGATTTCCCTGCATGCGCCGAAGGTGCTGCGCAAGGGCGCGTACCCGGCCTGGGGCGTGTATGCCAACGTGTTCATGGGCCAGGACGACACCGCCGTGGAGTACCGCGTTGACGGTGGCGCATGGCAGCCGATGAAGCGCGTGGAGCAGCCGGACCCGCGTCTGCTGGTGGAAAACGTCGCCGACGACACCGCTGAGAAGCTGCGCGGCTTCGACCGCTCGCCCGAAGCCACCGCCTCGCCGCACCTGTGGCGCGGCGCGCTGCCGACCGATCTGGCCGCCGGCGAACACAAGGTGGAGGTGCGTGCGGCACAGACGGATGGCTCCACTGCCACGGCCAGTACTACCTACCGGTTGCAGGTGGCCAAGCCCTGACTGCCTCATGCTGGATGCACGTGGCGAACACGCGCGGGATGATGGCGATGCACCGTAGAGCCGGGCTTGCCCGGCTGGGGGCGCGCGCCGCGGGTTGGTCGGGCACCCGATTGGGCCGGTCGATCCAGGTTGGTCGCGCAGCCGGGCAAGCCCGGCTCTACGGCCATACGCTCGGGTACGGAGTGCATTGCTTTGCAAGCAATCAGCGATCAACGAAAATCCCCTCAATGCATCACATTTCCTCCAAGGCCCGTGCGTGAGCGCTGCAACCCCGTTTCCCAATCCGGCGCTGCGTCGCTCTGCTTCTGCTGACACCCTGATCGTGGCCGACGTCGGCGGTACCTATGCACGCGTGGCACTGGCCGACGTGGTCGCGGGCGCACCGCCACGCATTAGCGCGCTGCGCCGCTACGCCTGCGCCGATCACCCCAGCCTGGCCGCGATCCTGGCCGACTTCCGCGCCAGCCTGCCGCAGGCTCCAAACGCCGCCGTGGTGGCCATTGCCGGCGTCCTGAAAGGCGACGATCTGGTCAACACCAACCTGCCGTGGCCGGTGTCGGTGCAGGCGACCCGCCGCGACGCGCAGCTGGCGACGCTGGAACTGATCAATGACTTCGAGGCGGTGGCCTACGCGATTCCGTTCGTCGATGCGCAAGCGCGCGTGTCACTCACGCCGGACGCACCGCAGGCCAACGGGTGGCCCGCCTTGGTGCTCGGCGCAGGCACCGGCCTCGGTGCGGCGCTGCGGTTTGAAGCCGGTTCCCGCGCAGTACTGGCCAGCGAGGCCGGGCACGCCGCACTGGGCGCAGGCAACGCGCTGGAACTGCAGGTGCTGCAGCAGCTGCTGCAGCGCTGGGAGCACGTGGACAACGAACGCGTGCTGTCCGGCACCGGTCTCATGAATCTGTATCCGGCGCTGTGCGCGCTGCGCAGCACGCCGGCGCAGTGGACCACGCCGGAAGCGCTGATCAGCGCAGCGCTGGACGGCGAGGATGCCGTGGCGGTGGAAACGCTGGAGGTGTTCTGCGGCTGGCTCGGCAGTCTGGCCGGCGACCTCGCCGTGAGCTTCGGCGCGCGCTCGGTGTATCTGGCCGGCGGCATTTCCGCACACGTGGCCCGCTTCCTGCACGATGGCCGTTTCCGTGACCGCTTCCTGGCCAAGGGCGTGATGCGCCCGGTGCTGGAGCAGGTGCCGGTATGGCGGGTAGAACACGGCGAGCTGGGCGTGCTCGGTGCGGCCGTGTGGTACGACGAACATCGCCGCGCAGCGGCCTGACAATAAACCCGGCCCTCCCGGGGCCGGCACATGGCAACGGGAGAGGCAGCGCGTGACTGATCGCAGAACATTTCTTCAGGCCGGTGCGTTGGCCGCAGGCGTAGCCGCATTTCCGCGCGTACAGGCCAAGGCCAGTGGCAGGGCCCGCGTCGTCTCGACCTGGGATTTCGGCGTTGGAGCCAACCAGGCGGCATGGAAGGTGCTGGGCAACGGCGGCAGCGCACTGGACGCGGTGGAAGCCGGTGCGCGCTGGGCCGAGAGCGAGCTGTGCAATCCCACCGTGGGCCGCTGCGGCAACCCGGACCGGGACGGTGTGCTGAGCCTGGACGCCAGCATCATGAAGGGTGATGGCAGTTGCGGTTCGGTGGCGGCGCTGGTGGACATCGCGCACCCGGTTTCGGTTGCCCGCAGGGTGATGGAGCAGACCCCGCACGTGATGCTGGTGGGCGAGGGCGCACAGCAGTTCGCCATGCAGCAGGGCTTCAAGCGCGAGAAGCTGCTCACGCCGGAGGCGGAGAAGGCCTGGCGCGAGTGGCTGAAGACCGCACAGTACACACCGGAGATCAACGCCGAGCGCCGCAGCCGGCCGGGTGACAGCAGCAATCACGACACCTTGGGCATGCTGGCCGTGGACGCGCAGGGTCAACTGGCCGGTGCGTGCACCACCAGTGGCATGGCGTGGAAGCTGCACGGCCGCGTAGGCGACAGCCCGATCATCGGGGCCGGCCTGTACGTGGACAACGAAGTGGGCGCGGCCACCGCTTCGGGCGTGGGCGAAGAAATGATCCGCAACGCGGCGTCGTTCCTGGTGGTGGAACTGATGCGCCAGGGCCGCACCCCGGCGCAGGCCTGCCGCGAGGCAATTGCGCGAGTGGTGCGTAAACGGCCGGAGGCGAGCAAGACGCTGCAGGTGTGCTTCCTGGCACTGGGCCGGAATGGTGATGTGGGGGCGTACGCCCTGCACCGGGGGTTCGTGTACGCGGTGTGCGATGCCGAGCGCCAGGAGGATCTGCGCGACGCGGCGTCGGTGTACACCACGGAGCAGACCTGAGCATGGCGCACGTACTGGAAATCGCCTCGAACTCGGTGGCGTCGGCATTGGCCGCGCAGCGGGGTGGGGCAGATCGCATCGAGCTGTTCGACAACCTGGCCGAGGGCGGCACCACGCCGTCGTTCGGCAGCATCGCGCTGGCACGCGAGCAGTTGCAGATTCCGTTGTTCGTGCTGATCCGGCCGCGCCCGGGCGATTTTCATTACGACGCGCTGGAACGTGCGCTCATGCTGCGCGATATCCAGCAGTGCAGGGCACTGGGCTGCGACGGCGTGGTGATTGGCGCATTGGATGCGGAAGGCAACGTGGACGTTCCGTTGTGCCGTGAGCTGGTGCAGGCCGCAGGGCCGATGCAGGTCACCTTCCACCGCGCGTTCGACGCGGCGAGGGATCTTCCTGCCGCGCTGGAGGATGTAATTTCGCTCGGCTGCCAGCGGGTGCTGAGTTCGGGTGGCCAGGCCAGCGCGGAGGCTGGGGCTGATGTGCTGGCAGCGCTGGTGAAGCAGGCAGCGGGGCGCATCAGCGTCATGGCCGGTGCAGGGATCACGCCCGGCAACATCGCAGCGGTGGCGAAGGCGACCGGTTGCACGGAACTGCATGCCTCAGCCAAGGGTACGCGGCGTTCCGACATGCGATTCCAGAATCCTGCATTGGTTGGCTTGGCACCCGACTGGGTCGCCACCGACGCCGACGAAGTCGCCGCCTTGCGCTCGGCATTGGCCTGACTCCCCGCATCGGCGTCGCCGAATCAACGGCGGTGTCGATTTGGGGTCATGCGTTACCGGATGTTGGGGATTTCACGGCGATCGTCTGTCGACCGATCCCACCGGAGCCGCGAATGGGTTTTGATCTTCGATGGCCACCGACCCACTGTCGATGGCGGGTCGGGATGGGCTGGAGGGGGCGTGAGCCGCATGGATGCGGCGACCGAGGCTCCATGGATGGATTCACGCCGTCCCCCGGAACGCCCGTCCCGGGCCGCCAACCCAGGGAATCCGTGAACCACCGGCTGTTCGCCAAAAGCCAACGGCAGCCGGGCAAGCCCGGCTCTACGTACATCATGCAATCACGCAGTACGTGGAAATCGTGCAATTACGCAGTGCGCGGTAGTCGTGCAATCACGCAGTACGCGGAAATCGTGCAACCACGCAGACAAAAAAACGGCAGCCACCTGTACCAGCGCGGCTGCCGTGGAGGAACATCCCCCGCCGTGACGTGCGGCGGGGGTGGAACTCAGAACTTGTAGGTCGCGCCGAAGTACAGCTGGCGGCCGGTGTACAGGTTGGAGATCAGGCGGGCGTCGGTGTCGTTGCCCAGGTGGATACGCTGCTCCGACTTCGTGGCGTTCAGCACCGACGCAGTGAAGGTCAGCGAGTCGGTGAAGTTGTACGCAACGTTCAGATCCAGCTGATCGTACGGCTCGCTGTACTCGGTCATGCCCGCGGTCAGGCCACCCACGATTTCGCCACGGCGGTTATACGACGCACGTGCCAGGAACTTCTCGTTCTCGTAGAACACCGTCACGTTCGCCTGGTTCTTCGCGCTGCCGACCAGCGGCGAGGCACCCAGGTCCTGGCCGTCCAGCACGATCGACGCCAGGTTGGTGTCGTTGTAGGTGTAGTTCGCCTGCACGCCCAGACCGAAGTCGAAGGTGTACTGGCCGTACAGTTCCACGCCCTGCGACACGCCGTCACGGCCGTTCGCCTCGGTTTCGTAGTCCTGCACCGTCACCGTCTGGCCGCCCACTTCCATCTGCAGGTCGCGCACCACCGGAACCGTGAAGTTGTTCACTTCCTTGCGGAACAGGCCGATACCCGCCACCGCACCCGGCTTGAAGTACCACTCCAGACCGACGTCATACTGGTTGGCTTCGAACGGTTCCAGGTTCTTGTTGCTGCCGTGGCCCGCCCAGCCTTCCTCCGGTGCACCACCGGCCACGCGGCGGTCGTTCACATACTCGGCGCTGTAGTAGCTCAGTGCGCCCGGGGCCGCGATGCTGGTGTAGCTCGGGCGTGCGATCACCTTCGAGGCCGCACCACGCAGCACCAGGTTGTCGGTGATGTCCCAGGCGATGTTGAAGCTCGGCAGGAAGTCGGTGTAGGTCTTGTCCGAACCAATCAGCTCGAAGGTCTTCTCACGTGCCAGGTTGTCCGGCAGACGAATGAAGCCACTTTCACAACCGTAGGTCGGGAACGCGGCCGCGGCCGGGTCGTCGCACGACATCGGCGCGCCCGAGGCGTTGTCCAGGAAGTAGTCGTTGAAGCGTTCGATCGAATCGCTCGACTGCGCGAACTGCTCGGTACGCACCATGCGCACACCGACGTTACCGCGCAGACGCTCGGTACGGAAGTTGACCTGGAAATAGCCCGAGTAGATCTTCTCGTTGACGTTGTAGACGAAGTCTTCTTCAACCCGGTTGTGCGAACCGCCGTAGGTCTGGTTCAGATAGTTGATGTACGCCGGGTAGTTGATGCCCGGGAACACGTTCGCATCGAAGCCACCGCGGATGCCGCTGATCGGGTTGGACAGGAAGAAGCCCGGCTGGGCGATGCCCGCCGTGCTGTCACAGCCCGCCTGGTAGCGGTTGTTGTCATAGTCGGCCGGGTCGGTGCCCGGGCACACCCAGTAGGTGTTGCCGGTGTTGCGGTGGACCTTGCCGTCACGGTACTTCGCGCCGAACTGGATTGAATCCAGCCAGCCGGTTTCGAACAGCTTGGTGAAGTCGGCCTGGAAGTAGTTCTGCTCCACTTCCGTCTGCATCCACGACGAATCGGTCGAGCCGGTGTCCACTTCGGCAACGCCGTTCATCAGCTGCTGCTGCAGATCCGGTGAGAAGGTGACCGACGGCGTGCCGGTCAGGTCCCACGCGGTATAGCGGTTGCCGGCTTCCCACACGCCATCGACGCGGCGACGCGGCTTCGCCGACATGCGGAAGTTCATCGACGGGCCACCTTCCGACCAGGTCCGGCCGCCGGTGAACGACGCCTTCCACAGCGGGCTGATGTCCCAGTCGATGCTCAGGTCGGCGGTCTGCGACAGCGCCTTTTCGCGGCTGTAACCACCGGTCAGCTGCGGGGTCGGCACGGTGCAGTCGTCCGGGCCCCAGCCACCCGGGGCGAGGCCCGCGGCAGCAGCCTGGTCTTCACTGCAGTAGTAGGTCTTGCCGGCCTGCTTCTCGAACTCCGCACCCGTGACGATGGTGCCGCTGGGGTCCATGGTCAGGCCATTGAGCAGGCGACCGCCGGCCCAGTTGCCGTCCTGGTTGTAGCGCGCCATGTTCCATTCCGGCACCTTCAGCATGTGCTGCTCGTAGTTGCCGTCCAGCTCGAAGCGGAAGTAGTTCGCCGTCATCGTGACGTTGTCGATCGGCTTGAACTGGAAGGTGAACTGGCCACCCTTGCGCTCACGCTCTTCTTCCTTCACCGCGAAGTTCACCGAGGTGGGCATGAAGAAGTCGGTGTAGCTGCCGCCGTTCTGGTCGTTGAAGCCGGAGTTGCCCCACCAGTAATTGACACCGCCCTGGGTGATGTCGCGTCCATGCACGTCACGCGCCGTGGTGTCCATGCCGTACCACTGGTAGTTCTCGGAGGTGACCTCCATGGTGCGGCTGGTGCGCTTCTGCTGGGTCACGCCGACCAGCACGCCGAAGCGCTCGTCCTGGCTGTGCCAGGAGTACAGCGCCGAAGCCTGCGGATCCACGTCCTGGTGGGTGTCCGAGGAGGTGCCTTCCAGGGTGACGTAGCCGGAGTTGGATTCCATCTCCAGCGGGCGACGGGTGTGCAGGATGACCGTGCCGCCGATGCCGCCTTCGTCGATGCGCGCTTCCGGCGACTTGAACAGCTCGGCGCTGGACAGCATGTTCGACGGCAACAGGGTGTAGTTGAAGGAACGGCTGGCCTCGTCGTTGGTTTCCGAGGTGGCGATGTAGTTGCCGTTCAACTGGGTCAGGGTCAGGTCCGGGTCCAGACCACGCACGCTGACGCTCTTGCCTTCGCCGCCGTCACGGGTGATGACCACGCCCGGCACGCGCTGCAGCGAATCGGCGACGTTCTTGTCGGGGAACTTGCCCACGTCTTCGGCGGTGATCACTTCGACCACGGCGTTGGCGTCGCGCTTCTGCTGCAGGCTCTGCTCGATGGCGTAGCGGTAGCCGGTGACCTGGACGCTGTCCAGGGTGGTGGCATCGGCGCTCTGGGCCGGGGCAGCGGCGGGGGCGGCCTGCTGGGCGAGGACGGCCGGCGCAAAGGCGGCGGTCAGGGCGAAGGTGATCGCTGCCGACAGGACATGGCGACCGTTGTTACGGGACATCTGCTTCATTTCCACTCTCTCCCTCTCCTGGATCGAACTGGGGTGCTGGTACACGGATGTGATTGAATCGATCTAATCTTTGTGCCGATTTTTCTGGGGTAATCCGGGCTGCTCCCCCCAGCGCGCCACGGCCGCTGTATGACGGTTTAGAGTTGGATCGATCTAAACCGACGACGGGCGAATTTTAAACATGGCTGACACAAAAGCGCATGCTGCTCCGCAATAACTGAACAGGCGGGCGGTCGTTCATGTTGCGGCGCAGAATGCATCGATCCAAACCGGCGTGGTTTACTCCGCCACTTAAATCGATCTAAATTCCCGCCAGCGGGGATTTGCACGCCCATCGACCCACAGGAACCTCACTGCATGCGCCGATTGCCGTCCCTTCGCCCCCTTCCTGCCCTGCGCCGCCCCCTGCTGGGGCTGGCCTGTCTGACCGTGCTGGGCTTCACCCCGATGCTGCAGGCCGCACCGGCCGCGCTCGAGCGTGAGGTCAACACCTTCATCGGCAGCAAGGACGACGGCAATACCTTCCCGGGTGCCTCGGCCCCGTTCGGCCTGATCCAGGTCAGCCCGATCGGCGAGCACTACGCCGGCTGGCGCTATGACGACCCGAAGATCCGCGGTTTCGGCCATTCCTTCCTGTCCGGGGCCGGCTGCTGGGAGCAGGGCGGCCAGGTCTCGGTGCTGCCGGTGACCGGCAGCATCGGCCCGGGCGGCGACTTCGATACCGACAACGCCAAGAGCTTCGACCACAAGGCCTACGCCTCCAGCTACACCCATGAGGGCGAAGTAGGGCAGGCCGGCTATTACAAGGTGCGCCTGACCAGCTACGGCGGCATCGACGCCGAGGCCACCGCGCGCACCCGCGCCGCCGCCGAGCGCTATACCTTCCCGGCCGAGGCGGCCGAAGGCCACGTGCTGGTCAACGTCGGCCAGGCCAACGAGCGCCATTCGGTGATCGGCAGCGTGATCGACGTGGTCGGCGACCGCGTGGTGGAAGGCAAGCTGGTCACCAAGAGCTTCTGTGGCGGCCACCAGTACACCACCTGGTTCCGGATCGAGTTCGACCGTCCGTTCAAGGCCTTCGGCACCTGGGGTGAGGCCGGCGGTCTGCCCGGTGCACGCCATGGCATGGAAGGCGAGCAGAAGCCGAGCGGGGCCTGGCTGAGTTTCGACACCTCCAAGGGACGCGCGGTGACCGCCGTCAGCGCCATCTCGCACGTGGACGCCGAAGGCGCGCGCACCAACCTGCGCGAGGACGGCATGCAGAGCGGCAAGCTGCTCGGCTTTGAACGCATGCGCAGCCTGGCCCAGCAGCAGTGGCGCAAGGAACTGAACACCGTACGGGTGGACAGCAAGCACGCTGATGACCGCACCGTGCTGTACACCGCGCTGTACCACGCGCTGTTGCAGCCGCTGACCGGCAGCGACGCCGACGGCCGCTACCGCGGTTACGACGACCAGATCCACCGCGCCGACGGCTGGACCTACTACGAGTACTTCTCGCTGTGGGACACCTACCGCGCGCAGAACCAGTGGCTGGCACTGACCCGCCCCGAGGTCACCCGCGACATCGGCCGCACCCTGCTGGCGATCAACGAGCAGGGCGGTTGGCTGCCGCGCTGGGGCTACGCCAACTTTGAAACCAACATCATGACCGGTGACCCGGTCACCCCGTTCATGGCCGACCTGTGGCGCTTCGGCGCGCTCAAGGGCCGTGAGGCCGAGGCCTACACCGCGCTGCGCCGCAACGCGTTCGAGCTGCCGCCGATGAATTCCCGGCATGCCGGCCGCTCCGGCAACCCGGGCTATGTGCAGAACGGCTTCGTCGCCTATGACCGTGCGTTCCCCTCCAAGGGCATGGACGTGGACCCGCACCATGGCGGTTCGGCCACGCTGGAGTACGCCCTGGCCGACTGCGCGCTGGCGCAGATGGCCGACGGCCTGGGCCACAGTGCCGATGCCGGCGTGCTGCGCGAGCGCGGCCGCAACTGGAACAAGGTGTGGGATGCCTCGGTGCGCGATGAGGAGACCGGCATGAGCGGCTTCCCGCGGCCACGCATGGACGATGGCAAGTGGTACGTGCCGGCCGACGGTCACTACAGCCCGCGTTCGCATCATGGCTTCCACGAAGGCACTGCCTGGCAGTACCAGTGGCTGGCCCAGCAGGACATGCCGGGCCTGGTCCAGGCCATGCACGGCCGCGAACAGGCCGGCAAGCGCCTGGATGCCTTCTTCGCCTACGACGCGCTGCAGCAGTCGCCGCTGCAGGCCGCGCGCAAGGAATGGGTGGTCGGGCCGTACAGCTACTACAACCAGTACCGCTACAACCCGAACAACGAACCCGACCTGCACGCGCCGTGGATGTACACCCTGATCGGCCAGCCGTGGAAGACCGCCACGGTGGTACGCGCCGCGCAGCAGCTGTTCACCAACGCCCCGAACGGCGTGACCGGCAATGACGACCTGGGCACCATGTCGGCGTGGTACCTGTTCAGTGCGCTGGGCCTGTACCCGGCCGTGCCGGGCACCGGTGAGTTCCTGCTGCACACCCCGCGTTTCGCCAATGTGGAAGTGGACCTGGGCACCGGCCGCACGCTGAAGCTGCAGGCCCCGGGGGCCGAAGGCCGCACCCTGCAGTACATCCAGTCGGTGAAGGTCGACGGCCAGGACCAGGACAAGGTGTGGCTGGACTGGAACCGCCTGCAGCAGGGCGGCACCATCCGCTATGCACTCGGCACGCAGGCTCCGGAGAGCGGCTGGGGCACCTCGACCGGGGCACTGCCGGTGTCGTATTGCGCGACCCCGGGGGCGTCCCTGGAATGAGCCCGGCGTAGGCCGATGCGATCGTTTAGGCTTGCATCTCCCTTGACCCGCCCGATGCCACGATGAAAAAGGAACGTTCTACTGCCAGAGGGGCCGCCACGAAGGCATCGTCTTCGAAGGGGGCCGCTGCACCCACGTCACGCGCAAGCGGGCGTGCGGTGACTGTGACCGACATCGCCGAGGCCATCGGGGTCTCGCGCGCGACCGTGTCGCTGGTGCTGCGTGGCAGCCCGCTGGTCAACGTGGACACCCGTGCCCGGGTCGAGGCCGAGCTGCGCAAGCAGCGCTACGTCTACAACCGCAGCGCGGCCAACCTGCGCCGGCGCACCTCCAGCAGCGTGGCGCTGGTGATCAACGACCTGTCCAACCCTTTCTTCGCCGAATTCGCGTCCGGCGTGGACGAGGCACTGGGCGCGAAGGGTTACGTGACCCTGCTGGGCAGCACCGGCGAATCGCCGCAGCGCCAGCAGGCGGTGGTGTCCACGCTGATGGAACACACCCCGGCCGGGCTGATCCTGTCGCCGGCCGAGGGCACCGATGCCACCGAACTGCGCCAGGCGCTGGGCTTCAACGCCAACGTGCTGCTGTTCAACCGTGAGCTGAAAGGCGGGGACTGGGACTTCCTGACCCTGGACAACCAGCAGGGGGCCTACCTGGCCACGAAGCACCTGATCGAACGCGGGCATACCCGCATCGCGTTCTTCGGTGGCCATGCCGACTCCAGTTCCTGCCACCAGCGCCGAGCCGGCTACAAACAGGCGTTGAGCGAGGCCGGACTGCAGGTTCCGCCGCAGTGGATGATCGAATCCGCGCCCAACCGACTGGAAGCGGCCGCACGCACCGGGGAACTGTTCGCCGAGGGCGCACAGCCGACTGCAGCGGTCTGCTACAACGACACCGTCGCACTGGGGCTGATGCTGGGCCTGGCCTCGCGCGGCGTACACCCCGGTACCGAATTCGCGGTGACCGGTTTCGATGACATTTCAGAGGCAGCGGTGGCCCTGCCGCCGTTGACCACCCTGACCGTGAACCCGCGCGAGCGGGGCCGGCAGGCCGCTGAGCTGCTGCTGCACCGGCTCGACAACCCCACCGCACCGCCACAACGCACCGTGGCTCCAGTGCAGCTTCGCATCCGCGACAGCAGCGGCACCGCCGCCTGACATCGCATCCCTTTCATCTGCCCGTACCCTGAGACGCGTCCCGCATGCCCATCTCTCCAACGCCCCGACTGCCCACTTCGTCTTCGTCCGCGCCCGTGGTCAACACGCGCGTCGCGCTGGCGGTGGCCACCACGATCTTCTTCATGTGGGGCTTCCTGACCTGCCTCAACGACATTCTGATTCCGCATCTGAAGGCGGTGTTCGAACTGAACTATGCGCGCGCGATGCTGGTGCAGTTCACCTTCTTCGGTGCGTACTTCCTGATGTCGCTGCCGGCCGGTCGGCTGGTCGCGCACCTGGGCTACAAGAAGGGCATCGTCGCCGGTCTGGCGATTGCCGCAGTGGGCGCGCTGGGCTTCTGGCCGGCGGCCGAACTGCGTGTGTACGAAGCCTTCCTCGGCGCGCTGTTCGTGCTGGCCACCGGCATCACCGTGCTGCAGGTGGCGGCCAATCCGTACGTGGCGCTGCTGGGGCCGGAGCAGACCGCGTCCAGCCGCCTGACCCTGGCCCAGGCGCTGAACTCGCTGGGTACCGCGATCGCGCCGATCTTCGGTGGCTTGCTGATCCTCGGCAACACCGTGAAGAGCGCCGATGAGCTGGCCGCGCTGAGCGCCGCCGAGCAGCTGGCCTACCGTACCCAGGAAGCCCAGTCGGTGCAGGGCCCGTACGTCGGCCTGGCAATCGCGCTGGCGTTGCTGGCGGTGTTTGTCTATCTGTTCCGCCTGCCGGCGTTGAACGAAACCACCGAGCAGGCAGACCCGGTCAAGCACACCCTGATGGATGCGCTGCGCCACCGCCATGTGCTGTTCGGCGTGCTGGGCATCTTCTTCTACGTTGGCGCGGAAGTGTCGATCGGCAGCTTCCTGGTCAATTACCTGTCGATGCCGAACATCGGCGGCTTCACCGAACAGCAGGCCACCGGTTTCGTGTCGGCCTACTGGACCATGGCGATGATCGGGCGCTTCGCCGGCTCGGCGATCATGGTCCGCTTCTCACCGCGCATGCTGCTGACCATCTTCGCCGCCGCCAACGTGGCGCTGCTGGCGCTGACCATGAGCACCGAGGGTCATGTCGCGGTGTACTCGGTGGTCGCAATTGGCCTGTTCAACTCGATCATGTTCCCGACCATCTTCGCGCTCAGCATCGAGCGCCTGGGCGCGCTGACCAACAAGGCCTCCAGCCTGTTGATCATGGCCATTGTCGGCGGCGCGATCGTGCCGTTCCTGCAGGGCCTGCTGGCCGACCGCATCGGCCTGCATCTGTCCTTCATCCTGCCGTTGCTGTGCTACGGCTACATCCTGTTCTATGGCATGTGGGGCTCGCGCCCACGTGCCGGTTTCAGCCAGGGGGGCTGAGCGCGTCATGACCAAGATTGTGTGTTTCGGCGAAATTTTGATCGATCTACTTGCGCAGCCGCCGGCCACGCCGGATACCCCGCGCGCGTTCCTGCAGTACGCCGGCGGGGCACCCGCCAACGTCGCCGTGGCTGCCGCGAAGCTGGGTGCGGACACCCATTTCGCCGGCATGCTTGGCCAGGACATGTTCGGTGACTTCCTGGCGCAGAGCCTGAGCGACGCCGGCGTGGCCACCGACTGCATCGTGCGTACCGACCAGGCCAAGACCGCGCTGGCGTTCGTGGCGCTGGACGCGCACGGCGAGCGCAGCTTCAGCTTCTACCGGCCGCCGGCTGCGGACCTGCTGTTCCGCGCCGAGCACTTCCAGCCAGCCTGCTTCGAGGGCACGCGCACCTTCCATGTGTGTTCCAACAGCCTGACCGAGGCCGAGATCGCAGAGGCCACGCTGCAGGGCATGCAGCGCGCCCGCGCCGCCGGTGCGCTGGTCAGCCTGGACCTCAACCTGCGTCCCTCGCTGTGGCCGGCCGATGTCGACCCGACCCCGCGTCTGTGGGAGGCCCTGAAGCTGGCCGAGCTGGTCAAGCTGTCGCGCGAGGAGCTCGACTATCTGGCGGCACCGCTGGGTATCGACGGTGGCGATGCGGTGATCCAGCGCCTGCTGGGTGCCAATGCGCAGGCCGTGGTGGTCACGGACGGGGCCGCGCCGATGCGCTGGTTCACCCGCCACGACCAGGGCACGGTGACCGGCTTCCAGGTGCCTACGGTGGACAGCACCGCCGCCGGCGACGCCTTCGTGGCCGGGCTGTTGTTCGCACTTGGTGAGCGCGAGGCCGATGGCAATGCCTTCGCTGATTTCTGTCGCGAGGCTGGCGGCCTGCGCGAGGCGATCCGTTTCGGTGCCGCCGTCGGCGCCCTGGCCGTCACCCGCAAGGGCGCGTTCGCCGCCATGCCCAGCCTGGCCGAAGTGACACAACTGCTGCAGCAACAACAGGACACCGCCGCATGACCACGCTCGTACCGCCCCAGCCTGATTTCCGTTCGCCCGAGTTCCTGCGCGCACACATCGCGCAGACCATGGCGTTCTACCAGCCGCACGAGATCGATCCGAACGGCGGTTTCTTCCACTACTACCGTGACGACGGCAGCGTGTACGACGCCAGCCACCGGCATCTGGTCAGCAGCACCCGTTTCGTGTTCAACCACGCCATGGCGTACCGCGAGTTCGGAAAGCCTGAAGACCTGAAGGCCGTGGAGCACGGCATTGCCTACCTGCGCGACGTGCACCGCAACCCGGCCACCGGCGGCTACGCCTGGACCCTGCGCGACGGCGTGGTTGAAGATGCCACCAACCATTGCTACGGCGTGGCGTTCGTGCTGCTGGCCTACAGCTGTGCGCTGAAGGCCGGCATTGGCGAAGCCCGGCAGTGGATGGACGAAACCTGGCAGCTGCTGGAATCGCGTTTCTGGGAGCCCGAATTCGGCCTGTACAAGGACGAAGCCGACGCCGACTGGAACTTCAGCGACTACCGTGGCCAGAACGCCAACATGCACATGTGCGAGGCCATGCTGGCGGCATTCGAGGCCAGTGGCGAACAGCGCTATCTGCAGCGGGCGCTGCTGCTGGCCGACCACACGACCCGCCGCCAGGCCGCGCAGGGTGAAGGCCTGGTGTGGGAGCACTACGACACCCAGTGGAAGATCGACTGGAACTACAACCTCGACAACCCCAAGCACCTGTTCCGCCCGTGGGGCTTCCAGCCTGGCCACCAGACCGAGTGGGCGAAGCTGTTGCTGATCCTGGATCGTCACGTTCAGGCCGACTGGCTGGTGCCGACCGCGCGTCATCTGTTCGACGTGGCGGTGGAACGCAGCTGGGATGCCGAACGCGGTGGCCTGTACTACGGCTTCGCGCCGGATGGCAGCGTGTGCGATGACGACAAGTACTTCTGGGTGCAGGCCGAGTCGCTGGCCACCGCGGCGCTGCTGGCCAAGCGCACCGGTGAGTCTGTGTACTGGGAGTGGTACGACAAGTTGTGGGCGTACGCCTGGCAGCACATGATCGACCACCAGTTCGGCGCGTGGTACCGCATCCTGGATGCGGACAACCACAAGTACAGCGACGAGAAGAGCCCGGCCGGCAAGACCGATTACCACACCATGGGCGCATGCCACGAAGTGCTGAACGTGGTGCGTTGACGTAGAGACGCGCCATGCGCGTCTTCGTGGTAATGATCGGCCGTATTGCCACGCTCTGCGTGGCTTCGCGATGTTGGAATGACCGTATTGCCACGCCCTGCGTGGCTTCGCGGCAATGATCGGCCGTAGAGACGCGCCACGCGCGTCTGCGCGGTGTCTGGGTGGGTCTAAGCCACGCAGGGCGTGGCTCTACGGAGGATGTATGCAGCGATTGGGCGTTCTGCTTCTCATTCTGCTTTGGGCGCTGCCAGCCGCAGCCACCCCGCTTGCGGCCCAATGGTCCTTCCGCCTCCTCCCTGGCAACGCCCAGGCCACCGCGCACCCCGAAGCCACCGAGTGGCGCAGCGCCCAGATCCCCGGCTCCGTCCACACCGACCTGCTAGCGCACAAGCTGATTCCCAACCCCTACGCAGGCGCACCCGAAGCCGGCCTGCAATGGATCGGCCTCGCCGACTGGGAATACCAGGCCCGCTTCGACGTGGACCCTGCCACGCTGGCCCGCAAGCACGCCGAACTGACCTTCGAGGGTCTGGACACCTTCGCCGAAGTCACCCTCAACGGCCGCCCGCTGCTGAAAGCCAACAACAGCCACCGCACCTGGCGCGCCCGCGTCGATGGCCGCCTGAAAGCGCACGACAACACCCTGCGCATCGTGTTCCGTTCGCCGATCACCACGCTGCTGCCCGGCGTGCAGGCGATGCCGCACAAGATTGCCGGTAACTATCCATCCCCTTACGGCGATGAGCCCAAGGACGCGATGGTCGGCAACTTCGTGCGCAAGCCCGGCTACCACTTCGGCTGGGACTGGGGTCCGCGTTACGTGACGGCGGGCATCTGGCGTCCGGTCACGCTGGACAGCTGGGACGCGCAGCGCATCACCGATGTGGCCGTGCAGACGCAGGCGCTGGATGAAACGCGGGCGACTCTGCAGGTGGACGTGGAGATTGAACGCGCGGTCGCCGGCAACGCCGATGTGCAGGTGACGCTGATCGACCCGGACGGCCGCGTCGCCGCCACCGTCGAGCAGAAGGCCAGCCTGCGCAAGGGCAACCAGGTGGTTTCCGTACCCGTGCAGCTGGCCAACCCGCGTCGCTGGTGGCCGGTGGGCTACGGCGAGCAGGCGCGCTACACCGTGCGCACCGTGGTCGACGCCGGCAAGCAGGGCAGGGTGGAGCAGCAACTTCGCACCGGCCTGCGCACGGTGGAACTGCGTCGTGAAGTGGACCGCGATGGTGGCCAGGGCTTCGCCTTCGTCATCAACGGCGTGCCGATCTTCGCCAAGGGCGCGAACGTGATTCCGTTTGACGCGTTCCCGGCCCGGGTGGACGCCGCGCGGTTGCGTCGTGACCTCACCGCCGCACGCGACGCCAACATGAACATGGTCCGCAACTGGGGCGGCGGCTACTACGAGGATTCGACGTTCTTCGACATTGCCGACGAGCTCGGCCTGCTGGTCTGGCAGGACTTCATGTTCGGCGGCGGCATGCAGCCCGGTTACGACCCGGCGTTCCGCCAGAACGTGGTGGCCGAAGCGCGCGACAATGTGCGCCGCCTGCGTCGCCACCCCAGCATCGTGCTGTGGTGTGGCAACAACGAAGAAGAAACCGCCTGGAAGGATTGGGGCCACGGCCGCGACCTGACCGCAGCCGACCCGGTGTTCGCGAAGAAGATATGGCAGGGTTACGTGGACCTGTTCGGCCAAGACCTGCGCGCGGTGGTGAGCGAGCATGGGCTGGGCGTGCCGTACTGGTCGAGTTCGCCCAGCAACGACCTGGACGAGAAGGCCAACGACTCCACCCGTGGCGACAAGCACTACTGGCAGGTGTGGGGCAATCCGGCGCTGCCGGTGCAGGCGTATCTGCGCGAGACCCCGCGTTTCATGTCCGAGTACGGCCTCCAGGCGTGGCCATCGCTGCGCACGCTGGAGGGGATCATTCCCGCCGACCAGCAGCAGGTGGACAGCCCGGTGGTGAAGGCGCACCAGAAGTTCATGGCGGGCGAGGGCAACCAGCGCCTGCTGCAGTACATCGAGCGTGAGTTCGGTACGCCGCGCAATTTTGATGACTTCGTCTACCTGAGCCAGGTCACCCAGGCTGAAGGCATCGCGTTGGCCGCGCTGCACCATCGTGCGTCACGCCCGTACACCATGGGCTCGCTGTACTGGCAGCTCAATGATGTGTGGCCGGGCGCGTCGTGGTCGAGCGTTGATTACGACGGGCGCTGGAAGGCGTTGCATTTCCACGCCAAACGGTTCTTTGCCGGGCATGCCGTCGCTGCGCTGCGCGACGAGGGCGTAACCCGGGTGAGTCTGCTCAACGACCGTACCGAGCCGCTGCGCGGGGCGTGGCGATTGCGGGTGATGGGAGTGGATGGCCGCGTGCGTAGTGATGAGCGCAAGGCGGTGACGGTGCCCCCGTTGGCTGCGTTGGAGGTCGGGCGGTTCACGGATGCGCAGCTGCTGGGCAAGGCGGATCCGAAGCGCACCGTGGCCGTGGCGGAGCTGCTGGACGGTGAGCAGGTGATATCGCGGCAGGTGGTGTATTTCGCTGCGGCCAAGGACATGCGCCTGCCGCAGGCAAAGATCGTCAGTCGCTGGGTTCGCGAGGGTGATGACAGCGTGCTGGAGCTGCGCTCTGCACAGCTGGCGCGCGGGGTGTGGGTGGAGTTCGACGGCTTCGATGCCGTGCTGGACGACAACGCGCTGGATCTGGTGCCGGGTGAGCCGGTGCGGATCCGGGTGAAGGCGGAGCAGAGTGCCAAGGCGTTGGCGGACGCGTTGCGGGTGCGTCACGTGGCCGAGGCAATGGGCCGGTAATCGAACGCGGCCCGGGAGGGTCGCGGACACGCATGGCGTGTCCCTACATTGCCGCGTAGGGACGCGCCATGCGCGTCCGCCGCGGTGCTGGTACTACAACGTGATCTGCTGGAAATTCTCAACCCGGTTGTGGCCATGCGTGGCCTCACCGGTGCGGGGCAGCGGGTAATCCTGCAGGCGGTCCAGCAGACGGGTCTGCAAACCAGCCTCGCGCGCCGCATCCAACTCTTCCACCACGTCCGACAGGAACACAATCTCCCCAGCCGGCACACCAATCGCCTGCACAATGTTGCGGTAGCTCTCGGCCTCACGCTTGCCGCCGATCTCCGTGTCGAACCAGCCTGACACCAGCGCAGTCAGGTCACCCGCTTCGCTGAAGCCGAAGAACTGCTTCTGCGCCGGCACCGAACCGGACGAGTACACGTACAGCGACTTGCCCTGTGCGTGCCAGCCCTTCAGCACCGCGGCCACTTCCGGATAGAAGTGCGCCTGGTAGTCGCCGCGCTCGTAGCCGCTCTTCCAGATCATGCCCTGCAGCGCCTTCAGCGCCGTGTGCTTGCGGTCCTGGTCGATCCAGCCCTGCAGGGTTTCCACCACCAGCGTGTCCTGGCAGGCACCGCCGATCTCGGCGGCCACCGCGTCCAGCCAGCGGCGCACTTCAGGCTCCTGCCCATGCGCGGCAACGAATGCCGGCAGCGCCTTGCGCGCATACGGGAACAGCACGTTCTTGACGAACGAGATGCTGCTGGTGGTGCCTTCGATATCGGTCAAAACAACGCGGGGCGAATGCGACATGGATCAGGAAGCCTGGGTAGGGATGTAACGGGGGAATTTCTGCGCGATATCGGTGCCGGTGAAGTGACCGACCCAGCCGTCCGGCTCGGTGAAGAAGCGGATCGCAACAAAGCTGGGTTCTTCGCCCATGTCGAACCAATGGGTGGTGCTGTCCGGCACGGCGATCAGATCGTCCTTCACGCACTCGATCTCATAGACCTTGTCGCCCACGTGCAGGGTGAACAGGCCGGAGCCGGCGACGAAGAAGCGCACCTCATCTTCCTTGTGGAAGTGTTCGTCGAGGAACTTCTTGCGCAGCTCGGCACGGTTGGGGTTGTCCGGGGCGATCGAGGCCACGTCCACGCTCTTGAAGCCGCGTTCGGCCACCAGCCGGTCGATATCGGTGCGATAGGCCGCGAACACCTCGTCCTGGCTGGCACCGGGGGCCACGTCATGGGCCGCCTGCCAGCGCTCGAAGGTCACGCCGATCTTGTTCAGTTCATCGGTGATCACGACGCCGTCCTGGGTGTCCAGCAACGGGGCCTCGGGGGCGGTGTCATTGAAGATGCGCAGTCGGCTCATGGCGGCAGCTTGAACGTGGGAACGGGGGTCTTAAAGGGTAGCAGCCGCAGCCCGGAGTTGGGGGCGCGGCGTAATGACGCGGGGGAAGCAGCATATGCCCCATCCGCGTGAAATCTGAATGTGCGCGCCGTCCGTACGCGACCGGGGTGCATCTACACGGGCGTTCAGAGCCCGCGCAGCTTCCTCAGCTCCAGCTCGCAATGGAACAGGAACTCAAACGCTTCCAGATGCCGGCGCGCTTCCGCCATGTCCCGGCCCCACGCATACAGCCCGTGGCCGTCAATCAGATACCCCCACAGGCACTGCTGGTCGAGCAGGGCATCGACCTGGGCCGAGAGCACGTTCATGTCCTGGGTGTTGGCAAACACCGGCACTTCAATGGCCATTTCGTGCGTGCTGTTGCCATGGAAGGCCTTCAGCAGCTCGTAGCCTTCCAGCCGGATGTGCCCCTGCGCGGCATACAGGCGCGAGGCCACGGTCTGCACGGGGGAGTGCGTATGCAGCACGCAGCCCACTTCCGGGAAGCGGCGATACAGCTGGGTATGCAGCAGGGTTTCCGCCGACGGCCGCAGCGGCCGACCCACGGCCTGGCCATCGAAGTCCACGACCATGATGTCGTCTTCGATCAGCCGGCCCTTGTCCTTGCCGGACACGGTAATGGCCGCATGCTGGTCATCCAGCCGATGCGAGAAGTTGCTGCTGGTCGCCGGCGTCCAACCGGCCTGGGCCAGCTCACGCACGTTGTCGATCAGGACCTGGGCCAGCTGGCTGAGGCGGGTGGGGTCGTAGGGGGTGTTCATGTTGACGATTTTAACGGGGTTTCGGTTGGTTGGTCGCGAAAAGCGGGTTTCCTGGGGGAGTCCGGTCGGCCCACAGGCTGCGGGAGTGCCGCTTTTGCTTTTCGGCTCCGTCACCGACGACCTCTGTCGAGGGTGGGTCGGGATGGGCTGGAGGGGGCGTGAGCCGCATGGATGCGGCGATCGAGGCTACAGGGACGTACTTGCGCCGTCCCCCGGAACGCCCGTCCCGATCCACCCAAACAGGGGTCAATACAGAGCCACCGCTCTTGATCTTCGCGGGATCGCCGAATACCCCGGGGAGCCGGCCAGCGGCCGGCACTACCAGAAGCGTCCGGAGTTAACGCCCGCGAAGGCGGCTGTGCTTGAACCCGTACAGGAAGTAGATCGCAAACCCGATCACCGTCCAGCCAATCATGAGCATCCAGTTGTGCAGCGTCATCGCCGACAGCAGCGCCAGGCAGCTCAGCACGCCCAGGCTGCACACCAGCCACGCCGCGGGAATCCGGAACGGACGCGGCAGGTCCGGCTGGGTGCGGCGCAGGATCAGCACCCCCGCGCACACCGCCGCGAAGGCAATCAGCGTGCCCATCGAGGTCAGCTCACCCAGCACGTCCAGCGGGAACAACGCCGCCAGCAGCGCAATGCCAATGCCGGTGATCACCGTATTGATGTGCGGCGTGCGGTAGGTCGGATGGATCTTGGTGAACACCGGCGGCAGCAGCCCGTCACGGCCCATGATCATGAAGATGCGCGGCTGTGCGATCACCATCACCAGCACCACCGAGGACAAGCCGATCAGCGCGCCGATCTCCACCACCACCCGCAACCAGCCCAGCTGCGGATGCGCGGCCACCGCCGTCACCACCGGCTCGTCGGTGCCCAGCAGGTTGTACGGCACCAGGCCGGTCATCACCGCCGCCATTGCGATGTACAGCACTGTGCAGATCACCAGCGACAGCATCATGCCGATCGGCATGTCGCGCTGCGGCCTGTGTGATTCCTGCGCCGCCACCGATACCGCCTCGAACCCGATGTAGGCAAAGAACACCATCGCCGCGCCGCGCAGCACGCCTTCCATGCCGTACTTGCCCGGGCCCTGGTTCTCCGGAATGAACGGGGTCCAGTTGGCCGGGTCCACATACTTCCAGCCAACCACGATCACCAGGATGATCAGGCCGGTCTTCAGGACCACCATCGCCATGTTCATCGCCGAGGACTTGCTGATGCCCACGTAGCACAGCCAGGTCAGCAGCAGTACCAGAATGGCGGCCGGCACATTCGCAATCGCCCCGGTCGGGCGCAACTGCGCATCCAGCGGCGCACTCACCAGCGCGGCCGGTAGATGGATATCGAAATGGCTTAGCAGGCTGAGGAAGTAGCCGGTCCAGCTGACCGCCACCGCCGACGCCGAGACCCCGTACTCCAGCACCAGCATCCAGCCGATGAACCAGGCCGAGAGCTCGCCGAAGGTGGCGTAGGTATAGGTGTAGGCACTGCCCGACACCGGCACCATCGAGGCGAACTCGGCATAGGCCAGCGCGCAGAAGGCGCAGCAGATGGCTGCCAGCACGAACGACAGCATGATCGCCGGGCCGGCATGGTTGGCTGCGGCCTGACCGGTGATCACGAAAATGCCGCCGCCGATCACCGCGCCGATGCCCAGCGCGGTCAGGCCCCAGGGGCCCAGGTGGCGCTTCAGGCTCAGGCCGTTGGCATCTTCATGGGCAGCATGCGGGTGCTTGGTGGCCCACAGTTGTTTAAGCATGTGTTTGGGTCTTGTCGGGTGAAAACGAACGGGCCGGCACTGGGCCGGCCCGTTGCGGAATTATGACTGCTTGGCGAGCTTGCTGTTGCGGATGCCGTAGCCGAAATAGATCAGCAGGCCCAGCACGGTCCAGCCCACGAACAGGTGCCAGTGCACCGCGAACGCCTGCCAGAACAGGAACAGACAGATCAGCGCACCCAAGGGGGCGATCAGCCACACGGCGGGGACCCGGAACGGCCGCTCCATCTCCGGGCGGGTGCGGCGCAGCACCAGGACCCCGATGCACACCGTGGCGAACGCCAGCAGGGTGCCCATCGAGACCAGCTCACCCAGTACGTTCAGCGGTACCAGCCCGGCCAGCGCGGCGGCGATCACACCGACCACAATGGTCGCCGCGTACGGGGTCCGGAAACGGGTGTGGACCTTGCCGAACACCTTCGGCAGCAGGCCGTCGCGGGAGATGGTGTAGGCGATGCGGGTCTGGCCCATCATCATCACCAGCACCACCGAGGACAAACCGGCAATCGCGCCGATTTCCACGGCGATCTTCAGCCCGACCAGGCTCGGGTAGGGTTCCAGCGCGGTGGCGACCGGCTTGTCGGTGCCCAGCAGGTGGTACGGCATCATGCCGGTCAGCACCGCACAGACGATGATGTAGACCACGGTGCACACGGCCAGCGAGCCGAGCAGGCCGATCGGCATGTTGCGCTGCGGGTTCTTGGTTTCACCGGCGGCGGTGGAGACCGCGTCGAAGCCGATGTAGGCGAAGAACACGATGGTCGCCGCGCGGAACACGCCGCTCCAGCCGAACTGGCCGTCCACGCCGGTGTTTTCGGGAATGAAGGGGGTCCAGTTGGCCGGGTCGATATGCGCTGCGCCAATGCCGATGAACAGGCAGATCACGGTGACCTTGATCGCCACGATGATCGCGTTGACGAACGCCGACTGGGTCACGCCCACATACAGCAGGCCTGATACCGCCGCCACGATCAGCACTGCCGGCAGGTTGAACAGCTTGCCGGAGGAGACAAACTCCTGACCGGTCCAGGCAATGGGCGCGGCACTGAGTGCGTCCGGGAACGGCATGTGCAGCGTGGTGGTGATGAAGCTGATCAGGTAGGCCGACCAGCCCACAGCGACCGAAGCCGAGGCGAACAGGTACTCCAGCACCAGACACCAGCCGATGAACCAGGCCATGCCTTCGCCGAGGGTGGCGTAGGAATAGGAGTAGGCGCTGCCGGAGACCGGCATCATTGCCGCGAACTCGGCGTAGCACAGGCCGGCCAGGGCACAGGCGAAGCCGGCGATCACGAACGACAGCATGACGGCGGGGCCGGCATGGTTGGCGGCGGCCTGGCCGGTCAGCACGAAGATACCCGCGCCAATCACCGCGCCGATGCCCAGCAGGATGAGGTGTCTCGCGGTGAGGGTCCGTTTCAGTGTGGCTTCGCCATCCAGGCTGCCTTCGATCGGCTCACCGGCATCGACGTGCCCGGCCGGTGCCACCGGTTTGACCCTCAACAGAGACTTCAGCATGCAGTGCTTCCCGTAACGCGAGGCCAGGCCCCGCTGAATGGAATGAGCGGGGCGCGATACATTGCCGCGCCCCCTTGATTGGGATGGTGCCGCCCCAACGGGCGACCCGCTGTACCTTAGCCAAAGCTGAAGCCTGCGCACAAGCGCAAATGCAGCATCGGCGGCGATAATGGGTCAAATCCGTCTGCGCCCCCCGATTCCATGTCGCTGAACTCTGAATCCCTTGTAGGACAAGACGCCGCTCTGCGTGAGCAACTGGCGGACTACGCCCGCCGGCACCCCGAACACGCCGCGCTGGCTGACGAATTCAGCACACTTCTGGACGATGCCGAGAACCCGTTCCTGCGCAGCCGGCTGGCCGGGCATTTCACCGGCAGTGCCTGGCTGGTCAGCGCCGACGGTGAGCGCATCCTGCTGACCCATCACCGCAAGCTGGACCGCTGGCTGCAGCTGGGTGGGCATGCCGACGGCGAGCGCGACCTGGCCAAGGTGGCGCTGACGGAGGCGGAGGAGGAATCCGGCCTGGGCGGGCTGGTACTGGAGGACGGGGTGCTGTTCGACATCGACAAGCACTGGATTCCCGAGCGCAAGGACGTGCCAGGCCATTGGCATTACGACGCCCGCTACGTGGTGCGGGCGCTGGGCAGCGAGGTGTTCGTGGTCAGCGAGGAGTCGCTGGCGCTGGCCTGGCGCACGGTGGCCGAGGTCGCGGCGGAGGCGATTGCGACCCCGGATGGTGATCAGTCGTTGCCGCGCATGGCGAAGCGGTGGTTGGCGCGATAAGGCCGTACCGACCACCGGTCGGTACCTACCTCAATACAACACGCGCGTCCGCAGCGTGCCCGGAATCGCCGCCAGTTCCTCGCGCACCGCCGCGGCCTGCTCCTCGCTGGCGGTGATGTCGATCACTACATAACCCACCTTGGGGTCGGTGCGCAGGAACTGGCCGTCGATGTTGACGTTGTGGCGCGAGAAGATCTCGTTGACCTTGGACAGCACGCCCGGCACGTTCTGGTGGATGTGCAGCAGGCGCAGGCTGTCGGCGTGCTCGGGCAGGGTGACTTCCGGGAAGTTGACCGCCGACAGGGTGCTGCCGTTGTCGCTGTAGCGCACCAGCTTGGCCGCCACTTCAACACCAATGTTGTCCTGCGCTTCCAGCGTGCTGCCGCCGACGTGCGGGGTCAGAATCACGTTGTCATGCGCGGTCAGCGGCGACACGAAGGCGTCGCCATTGCCCTTGGGCTCAACCGGGAACACGTCCAGCGCCGCGCCGCCGATATGCCCTGAGTGCAGGGCGGCGTCCAGTGCATCGATATCGACCACGGTGCCGCGCGCGGCATTGATCAGGTGTGCACCCGGGCGCATCTTCGCCAGCTGCGGCGCGCCGATCATCCACTGCGTGGCGGCGGTTTCCGGGACATGCACGGTGACGATGTCGGCGCGGGCCAGAAGGTCGTCCAGGTCAATCGCCGCGCGGGCGTTGCCCAGCGACAGCTTGGTTTCGATGTCATGGAAGATCACCTGCATGCCCATGGCTTCGGCCATGACGCCGACCTGGGTGCCGATATGGCCATAGCCGATGATGCCCAGCGTTTTGCCGCGCACTTCATGGCTGCCGGCGGCCGATTTCGACCAGCCGCCGCGATGGCACTCGGCGTTCTTCTGCGGAATGCCGCGGGTGAGCATGATTGCTTCGGCAATCACCAGTTCGGCGACGCTGCGGGTGTTGGAGTAGGGCGCATTGAACACCGGAATGCCGGCCAGTTCCGCCGCTTCCAGGTCGACCTGGTTGGTGCCGATGCAGAAGCAGCCCACCGCCATCAGGCGCTTGGCATGGGCAAGCACGTCGGCGCTGAGCTGGGTGCGCGAGCGGATGCCGACGATGTGCGCCTCGGCGATGCGCGCCTTCAGCTCCTCGTCCGGCAGCGCCTTGCTGTGCACCTCGATCTGCGAATAACCGGCGGCGCTGAACACGTCGATGGCGGTCTGGCTGACCCCCTCGAGCAACAGCACACGGATATCCTGCTTGGGGAACGAGGTCTTCTTCGGCGACATGGGTACGCTGCAGCACGGTGGAGAGGGTGGACCACTATGCCAGAACGGGGCGGCGATGGTGCGTTGCGCCATGGGGATTGCCGGTGGTTTCAGATGCATCTTTTCCGCCGGGCGTTCCGCCGCCTTGCGGCGGTCGCACCACCAACGGTGGTGCGCTACCCTTGGTGGTTTAACGCTCTTGAGCCGCCATGACCGACCCGCGCCTTGAATCGCTGTTGCAGGACTGCCCCGGGCTGCGGCTCAAGACCGATGCGGCCGACCTGGAGCATTACGGGCGCGACTGGACCCGCCGCTGGACGCCGGCCCCGCTCGCCATTGCCTTGCCGGCCAGCGTGGAGGAGGTGCAGGCGGTGCTGCGCTGGTGCAGTGCCCAGGGCGTGGCGGTGGTGCCCTCAGGTGGCCGCACCGGGCTCTCCGGTGGGGCGGTGGCCGCGAACGGCGAGCTGGTGCTCAGCCTGGAGCGGATGAACAAGCCGCTGGCGTTCAATGCGGTGGACCGCACCCTGACCGTGCAGGCTGGCATGGCACTGGAAGCGGTGCACAATGCGGCGCTGGAACACGGACTGATCTACCCGGTGGATTTCGCCGCACGCGGTTCCTGTTCGATTGGCGGCAACATCGCCACCAATGCCGGCGGCATCCGGGTTATCCGTTATGGCAACACGCGCGAATGGATTGCCGGCCTGAAAGTGGTCACCGTCAGCGGCGAGCTGCTGGAACTGAACAAGGGGCTGATCAAGAACTCCAGTGGCTACGACTTCCGCCAGCTGCTGATCGCCTCGGAAGGCACCCTCGGGGTGATCGTCGAGGCCACCCTGAAGCTCACCGACCCGCCGCCGGCCAGCAACGTGATGCTGCTGGCACTGCCCTCGTTCGAGGTGCTGATGGAGGTGTTCGCGGCTTTCCGCGAGCGCCTGCAGCTGCAGGCCTTCGAGTTCTTCACCGACCGCGCGCTGGAGCACGTGCTGGCGCATGGCGCACAGGCCCCGTTTGCCGAGGTGCATCCTTTCTACGTGGTGACCGAGTTCGCCGCCGGCGACGAGGCCCAGGAGGCCGCTGCCATGGCCGCGTTCGAGACCTGCATGGAGCAGGGCTGGGTGAGCGATGGCGTGGTCAGCCAGAGCGATGCACAGGCGGCGCAGCTGTGGCGGCTGCGCGAAGGCATCACCGAGGCGGTGGCGCGCTACAAGCCGTACAAGAATGACGTTTCCGTCCGTATTTCGTCGATGCCGGCCTTCCTGGCCCAGACCCAGGCCCTGATCGGCGAGGCTTATCCGCACTTCGACGTGGTCTGGTTCGGCCATATCGGCGACGGCAACCTGCACATCAACGTGCTCAAGCCCGACGGCACCGCCGACGCCGAGTTCCTGCAGCAGTGCGAGCACGTGACCAAGCTGCTGGCGCAGGTGCTGAAGGACTTCGATGGCAGCATTTCCGCCGAACATGGGATCGGATTGGTCAAGAAGGGCTATCTGGACAGCACCCGTGGCCCGGCCGAAATCGCGCTGATGAAGGCGGTCAAACGCTCGTTTGATCCCCAAGGTTTGCTGAATCCCGGCAAGGTTTTTGACCTGTAGGACGCGACAGTTCTTCACGCACCCGATACGCTCTGTGCTTTCCCGCCTGAATGACACCCTGATGATGCGTCCGATTCTTGTTGTTGCCGTGCTTGCTCTGTCGCTGCCGCTTTCGGCCCTGGCTTCCAGCTTCGCCGGCTCCTCGGCCGGTTCCGCATCCGGTGCCTCGTCGGCTGGCTCGTCCAGTTCCGATGATGACAAGGTGGTGCTGGACGCGCGCGAAGACGCGGCCGCCTTCGTGGCCAGCGACGGTGCCATCCGAGGTGCCCGTCTGGAAGCCGCGCTGCTGCACCTGCGCGAGCGTGATGCTGCCCAGCGCGAGGCCAGCGACATGGCCCTGGCGCGGACCCTGCTGGCGCGCTGATGCGTTTACGCCGCTGGGCCCTGCGCCAGTGCGCGGCGGTCCT
>NZ_DAMDFR010000004.1:0-163069 GCF_032103445.1 Stenotrophomonas sp. | reverse complement strand
CCGGCCCACGGACCGCCTGGGCCGGCCAACGGCCGGCGCTACCGGATCACCGTCAAATCAACGCCTTCAGGCGATACAACGCCTCCAGCGCCTGCTTCGGGGTCAACTCATCCGGATCAATCGCCGCCAGCGCCTCCTGTGCCTTGCTCGACGGCGCGGTAAACAACCCGAACTGCTGCGGGGCATCCAGCGCCTGCGGAGCCATGGTGGCGGCGACCGTCTCACCGCCGCGCTGCTCCAGCTCGGCCAGCCGACGCCGTGCCTGCGCCACTGTCGCACGCGGCAGGCCGGCCAGTGCGGCCACCTGCAGGCCGAAACTGCGGTTGGCCGGGCCATCCTTCACTGCATGCATGAACACCAGCTGCTCGCCGTGCTCCACGGCATCCAGATGCACGTTGGCAATGCCACTGGCACCGCCTTCATGCTGCTCGTCGGCCAGCGCGGTCAGCTCGAAATAATGCGTGGCAAACAGGGTGTAGCAGCGATTCTGGTACGCCAGGTGGCGCGCCACCGCATCTGCCAGGGCCAGGCCGTCGTACGTGGAGGTACCGCGCCCGATCTCATCCATCAGCACCAGCGAATGCTCGGTGGCGTGATGCAGGATGTAGCTGGTTTCAGACATTTCCACCATGAAGGTGGACTGCCCGCGCGCCAGGTCGTCGCCCGCGCCGATGCGGGTCAGAATGCGGTCGATCGGGCCGATCACCGCGCGGCTGGCCGGCACGAAACTGCCGATATGCGCCAGCAAAACGATCAATGCGTTCTGGCGCATGTAGGTGGACTTACCGCCCATGTTCGGGCCGGTGATGACCAGCATGCGGCGGTCCGGATGCAGGTCCAGGTCGTTCGGCTCGAATGGCTGTTCGCGCACCGCTTCCACCACCGGGTGGCGGCCGCGTTCAATGCGCAGGCAGGGCGCGGTTTCCAGTTCCGGGCGCGCCCAGTCCAGCGCCTGCGCGCGTTCGGCGAATGCGGCCAGCACGTCCAGCTCGCTCAATGCGGCGGCGCACTGCTTGAGGGGCTCCAGATTCGCGCCCAGCGTGTCCAGCAGTTGTTCGTACAACAGCTTCTCGCGCGACAGTGAACGCTCGCGTGCTGACAGCACCTTGTCTTCAAACGACTTCAGTTCTTCGGTGATGTAGCGCTCGGCATTGGTCAGAGTCTGGCGGCGGGTGTAGTGCACCGGTGCCTTGTCCGACTGACCCTTGCTGATCTCAATGTAGTAACCATGCACGCGGTTGTAGCCGACCTTCAGCGTGGCGATACCGCTGCTGGCGCGTTCGCGCTGTTCCAGGTCGATCAGGAACTGATCGGCGTTGGTGGACAGGCGGCGCAGTTCATCCAGTTCGGCATCGAAGCCCTCGGCAATCACGCCACCATCGCTGAGCTTCAGCGGCGGGGTCGGTGCAACCGCGGTTGCCAGCAGGTGCGCGCTTTCGTCGTGCTCGCCCAACGAAGCATGCAACGCCTGCAGGCGAGGGGAGTCCAGTTTGGCCAGCACCGCGCGCACGTCCGGCAGCAACGCCAGGCCATCACGCAGGGTGGAGAAATCACGCGGGCGCGCCGAGCGCAAGGCCACACGAGTAAGAATGCGTTCGAGGTCGCCAAGTGCGCGGAAGGCATCGCGCACGTCGCCATCGGCACCGCGATCAATCAGCGTGGCGACCGCGTCGTGGCGCTGCACCAGCACCTCGCGCAGGCGCAGCGGACGGTGCAGCCAGCGGCGCAGCAGGCGGCCGCCCATCGGCGTCACCGTGGTATCGAGCACGCCCAGCAGGGTATTGCGGGTGTCGCCATCAACGCGCGTATCCAGTTCCAGATGACGGCGCGTGGCCGCGTTCATGGCAATGGCTTCGCTGGCGGTTTCAGTGGCAATCGCAGTCAGATGCGGCAGGCGCTGCTTCTGGGTTTCTTCCACATAACCGAGCAGGGCACCGGCGGCGGCGGTAGCACGTGGCTTGTCGTCGATGCCGAAGCCGGTCAGGTCATGCAGCTTGAAGAAGTTCAGCAGCTGGCGGCGGCCACTGTCGGCATCGAACAGCCACGGCGCGCGGCGGCGGATGCCGCTGCGGTGCTTCAGGAATTCCGGCCAGTTCTCTTCATCGGGCACCAGCAGTTCGGCGGGCTCAAGGCGGGCCAGTTCGGCTTCCAGGGCGTCGTCGGTATCGACCTCGTTGACCAGGAAGCGGCCGCCAGCCAGATCGGCCCAGGCCAGCCCGTAACCTTGCTTGTTGCGCGACAGTGCCATCAGCAGGGTGTCGCGACGCTCGTCCAGCAGCGCCTCGTCGGTCACCGTGCCCGGGGTGACAATCCGCACCACCTTGCGTTCCACCAGCCCCTTGGCCAGCGCCGGGTCGCCGATCTGTTCGCAGATCGCCACCGATTCACCCAGCGCCACCAGCCGGGCCAGATAGCCCTCGTAGGCATGCACTGGCACGCCTGCCATCGGAATGGGGGCACCGCCCGAGCTGCCGCGCTGGGTCAGGGTGATGTCCAGCAGCCGGGCCGCCTTGCGTGCGTCGTCGTAGAACAGCTCGTAGAAGTCCCCCATGCGGAAGAACAGCAGCAGGTCCGGATAATCGGACTTGGCTGCGAAGAACTGCTTCATCAGGGGGGTGTGCTCTTGACTCCCCTTGGATTCGTTCCGTTTTGTTTTTGAATCAGTGGCTTGCAATGGAGTCCGTCTCGGTGAGTGAAGGCGGGTTGCCGTCAGAAACGGCAAGTAACGGGGTTTTTTGTTGCGATGGTGTTGCGACGGCCGGTTGCTTGGGCAAAGATCGTGTTGCGACGCCAATCGGGACACGGACGATCATGCCAAAAAATGTTGCGACGGACCGCGCCACCCGGCGCCAGGCCACCAAGTTTAGTCTGACCCACCAACAGGTGATGGAGCTTTCAGTTCGGCGCATCCCTGCGTCGGGAGGCTTGGGCAAGCGCGCCAAGCTGGTGGAGCGGCCGGCGGAGCAGGGCGATAAGGCCTATCGCGTGCTGGATGGAAACCAAGGGGCGCCGGTAGGGTTTGGCTTCTACGTGGGCAAGACCCGGACGACCTATGAAGTGGTTCGGCGCGGAACGCAGGGGGTCCGCCGCTTTGCGTTGGGCAACGTCACGGACATGGGGCTGGAAGAGGCCTACTCCGTGGCCCGGGAGCTGATTCAGGAGCTCAAGGCGTCAGGCGAGAACCCGAAGACTCGGGCAGCGCGGGCTAGCCAGCAGCAGCAAGAGGACGGTCGACTGGCTCGGCTCACCGTGGCCGACTGTTTCGACGTCTACATCGCCGACATGAAGGACCGGGTGACCAAGCGACTGGTGAAGCAGTCCAGCCTGACGGCGTTGGAGGACAGCCTTGCTCGATTGTCACGTCCGGAAGTGGGGTTCGCTCAGCGGGCCGTGGCCGATGTGACCGACGACGACGTGGAAGCCGCGTTCGACGCGTTGCGCAAGAGCGCGATGGTCCGATCCAACCGCATTCCGACCCCGATGCGAGAAGCTTTGGCGGGCTACGAGGACTGGGCGGAGCTGGATACGCGGACACTGGAAAGCCTGGGGATCACGGGAAAGTATGTCCAGCGCGTCCGGGCCAGTGGCCTGGCCGCCACCGAACACAGCTTCACGGATGCCCATCGCGCGGTGGCCATGGTGCTGAAACGTGAGAGCGTCCTGGCGGGACGGGAAGGGCGAGAGTCTAGGCTGAGGCACAACCCCCTGCAGGCCATCTTTGATAGGCACTTGCTGAGAGGCGCCCGGAACCTCCGCAAGCATTATGAGAAGGCGGCGGTCCGCAATCCGCTGACCGACAACACGCTCCCAAAGGTGTTGCAGTCGATTGTGGGGCGCCGGGATGAGCAGGGTGGCCACAACGCCGGCGCGTCCGATTATCTGCTGCTGACCTTGCTTTGGGGCACGCGTCGAAGCGAAGCCGCGCAACTGCGCTGGATGGATCGCTGTTCCCACAGCGAGTTGATCCAAGAAGAAGTGTCATGGGTCTGGCTGGGCCAGCCCGGGGAGATCAACCGCTATACGAAGCGGGAGGGCCCGCAGGTCTTCATGTTCGACACCAAATCGGGCGAAGAGCGCTTCCTGCCGATCAGCTACTTCGCGGAGAGGGTGCTGCGACTGCGCTTTGAAACCCGGCTGGACGACGACGGTGCCCTGCGCGAACTGGCTGCAGCAGAGTCGTTGCTGAAGTCAGCCAAGGCCAAGGGGGCGGCACGAACGGTCCTTGCTGCACTGGAGGCAGGCGTCCAGGAAGCGTTGCGCAAGGTGGACCGGACACGCTTCGTGTTCCCCGCCCGCTCTAGCCGCAGCAAGTCGGGCCATTACCTCGATAGCAAATCGATCCTCGCCAATGTGCGTCGCGACGCGGGCTTGGTTGGGCAGCAGGGAGATACGGGGGACATTCGGGATGACGTCGACCAGGGCCTGACCACGCATGATTTGCGGCGGACCCTTGGGCGTTATGCGGCCCTGAAGTTTGGCGAGAGCCGCATTGTCTCGCAGATGCTCCACCACCACGTCCGCACGGCCGGTGGCGATGGCATGTCTCCGGTCTCCGAACGCTACACGCAGCAGGAGTGGGCACGCCTTCGCGAGGCATTTGGTGAGGTTGAGGAGATGATGGTGGCCCGCAGTCCCCGGGTCTGGAACCGGCTCAAGGGGCTGGACAAGCCCCGCCTCGACGAGGCCGGCGAGGAGCCGGTTAAACTGTTCGCTCCAAGGAACAGGAAGTTGGCGCTGAGCCATGCAGACGATTGAAACGGTTCGCAGTGACGAGGACTACCGCGCCAAGCTTCAACGCGCGCTGGACCAAGAGCTGTCGCGCGCTGCAGCCGGCCTGACGCCCACCGTTTCAACCAAGGCCGCAGCCCAGTTTCTCGGGGTGCATTTCGACACGCTGGGCGAGTGGCGCCGCCGGTCGCCCCCGCTGGGGCCGCCCTTTCAAAAAGGCGCGGGCAGCCTTCACGGCGGGGCCAATCAGCACGTCCGCTATCTGTACGAGGATCTCGTCGAGTGGCAGCGCGCTCGATTGGGTCGCTCAGCCAAGGAGCGCCGGCTGGTGGCAGAGGAAGACGCTCTGCGCCAGCAGATCCGCGAGCTCGAGCGGGAGCTCGCGGTAAAGACGGGCCGGACGGAGTTGGAGAAGCTCAAGAAGGCGGTCGGCAAGGGCGTGTCCTTCCTGTCGTTGCGAGACTGCGTGTCGATCAGCCATGGGTGGGTAATGAGCGACGGCTGTATCGCCGGTCACGTTCTCTCGGTCTCGGAAGATCTGCTGGACCGGGCCCTGGACGAAGGCAACGTGTGGGATGCATCGCTGTCCGAGGCTCTGCTGGAGGCTTGGGTCAGCGTCGACGCAAGAGAACCCTACGACGCCGCCATGAGCGCTGCGTTGGACGAGGTGGAAAAGGTCTTGCGGGTGGCGCGTTCTTCTGCCCGCCAAGACGCATTGGACGACTCTCTGCCTGAGCCTGCCCGACCCGCAAAAGATGTCGGTGGCGGTCGATTCCGCTTCTGAGGCCGCCCAGTGAGAGAACGCCAGCCAACAGCTAAAGGTCGAGACCCAGGGATTATGGGGGGCAAGCGTCGTGGCCGGCCTCGAAAAGATCCGACGTCACCGCTCGTTACATTGAGCGAGCAACATCAGGACGAGCTATCGCGAGCAAGAAAAGGCTTGGAGCCTGATGTGAGCGGCGCCGTCGCCGCTTACACGATGGGCATCAGCCTAGACTCATTGAACAGTCGACGCCGGGCGGGGAAGGGGCTCTTTCCTGATTTCACGAGGGCGAAGAGCAACAAAGGTGGCACCCGTTACAACTGGAGATCCGTCCTGGATTGCAGCGAGGCGGAGGTGAACGGGCGATGGATATCGGCCGGCCGCCAACGTATCGAAGAGGATGAGGCAAGTGCGCTGTCGGCAGCATTGGCTGTAGCCAAGATCAGGCGCGCTGAGGCCGATGCCGAGATTGAATCCCTGACAAAGGCACTCAAGCGGCTTGGCATTAAGGCGCTTGAACGCGTGCTGCCTTGGGCGGTGGATGATCGAGGGCGGGTGCTTGGCTCTGCCGCGGCCTACCCTGCCCACCTCGCAAAGCCTCACACGACCCTGGAGGCGCTCCAGATGCCCTGGGTCGAGCGGCGTCTGCACGACGTGCTGATGGACGCTGTCGACTCGATCCTGAGCGATGTCCGCCAAGCGCTGAACAGGGCGCGTGAGGCAAGCCTCGGCTGAGGCAAAGGCTTACCGCGAAATGGGATGCCCGAATGCCGGGTCCTCGCGCACTTTGTCGTGAAAATGATTGCTTGCAAGCCCTTGAAAAACGATCACTTTCAGTGATTTAGCCCTTCATGGGAGGTCGCCAGCGAGTGGGTAGGATGGGCGCACAAGAAACGGAGACGCCCTTGAACACTTCCCCCGCCTACCAGGCCCGCCCAGTGGCACTGCTCTCAGCACGCACTTTGGGTCGGTGCCTAAGGAAACCTGTAGTCCGGGCGTGACCGCTTCCGAGTAAGGGCGTAGGTCAGGCCAAGCGGCTCACTACTTCGATCACTTCTTCCGCGCGGCAGATCTGCCGCGACGGCGAAGCTTTACCCAAAAACCAAGGAGATGCTCCCGTGGGACTCGATATGTTTGCAGGAAAAACCCGTAAAGACGTGGTGGACAACACCGCCGTGCCGATCATGGAATGGCGCAAGCACCCGGATCTGCATGGCTACATGCAGGCGCTGTATGCCAGCCGGAGCGGCTGCAAAGACCCGATGAAGTTCAACAAGAAGCCCCTGTTTCTGTCTAGGCAGGACCTGGAGGACCTCCGGCAGGCCGTGCTTTCCGGACAGCTTCCGAAAACGGAGGGGCACTTCTTTGGCGAGTCTCTTCCCGAAGAACAGCACTTCGACCTGATCTTCATCGATGGAGCGTGCCGCCTCATCGATCAGGGTTGGAATGTCTTCTACGACTCGTGGTGGTGATCTCTGTCCTCTCGTACCGCTACCCAACCTTCCGCATCCATCAACCTTCGGAGTCCATCGTGAGCAAGAAGCCCAGCAGCAAATCCCGCCGTAATCGGAAGTCGAATCGTTCCTCTCGATCTCATGGAGCGATCGTTCCGCAGATCTATTTGACGACCAGTGCGGCTTCCCTCATTGAGGGGATGGATAGCATTGAAAGGGAACTCTTTGAAATGACGCTCCCGGACTTGCTGACGTCGGAGGAAGTCACGTCCTGCATTCAAGTTTACGGTTCTTACCGAGCAGTCGTGACCCATTTCGACACGCAGTTTGTGGTCGAGTCCGTGGGGTGCCGCGCCGCTACGAAAGGCCATTCATCCAAGCCCGGCTTTGTTCTGGATACATACGATCAGCATGCACCCGGCGATTTGCAGCCTCCCTCGTGGCTCGGCAGCTTCCAGCCCCTCCTGCGCACGGCGCCGCTGCCCGGCTTGCAGTCCGAGTCGTAACCCCAACCCGGGCAGCGATCGCCTTTCCGGGCTTGCCTAAGGCAGTGCGGGCATCGCTTGCCTCTCTGCTGGCGCGCAGTAACCCAACCCCATAAAGCAAACGTTCAACGCGGCCCTTTGGCCGTGAGGGCGGAGCTTTGCCAAATCATCAAGGAACAGCCAATGAAACAGCGATACACCATCAGCGTCACCGGCCCGGTGTGGGTCGACTACAGCGTCGCCATGGATGTCACGTGTGTGTCCGATGCGATCAACCATCTTGAATCGCTTGATCCTGAAATCGCCGCACAGTGGCTGATTGAGTCATCGGCCTACTCTCTGGAAAGAATCGAACACGAGGTATGCGGAGGCGTGGGGGACGCGGTGTACGAGGCGATCCCGGACTACGTGTTCAACCGAGCCGGTGAGATGGAGTTCGGATCGGACGAGGAGGACGACCACGATGGTGTCGCCGATCCCGTCGCGCCCGCGTTGCCGCAACGCCTCTTGCTGACGGCGACGGGGCTCGCCAGCCGCCGCTACACCTTCGAAGCCGAGTCATGGGAAGACGCATTGAGTCAGTTTCACGGGCTCAGCACCGAGGAGCTCAATGCGCCGACGTGGAGCATTTGGGGAATTGATCTGGACGTGGACGTCAGCCTTGTCGTGGGGGCATTGGTCGAGGGCGGTGAAGCCGACGAAGACGCGCTGGAAGACATTGCCATGCACCTGGACGTGCAGCTGCCGTAGATGCCCTTGCTGTACCTCGGACCCGCTACGCAGGTCTGAATCCCTCGAACTAACAACAACTCCCTATCAACCATAAGGTGTGCACATTGAACATCCTCTCCGCTTCGTCTGACCCGAACAACCTCTTCATGCCGAAGGAGCGCAAAACCACCTCCATCCCCCGGACTAAAAAGCTCGCCGCAGCCACAGTTGGTTTCGACCGCTTGCCGCAGTTCGAGACAACCACCACTTGGCTCACCCCTCCGGAGCATATTTGGGGCAGCCCGAGGGAAGGCTTCACGGGCCTGGGGCCCTTCGACCTGGATCCGGCAACGCCCGAGAACGGGATGCCGTGGCCCACCGCGGCTCGGACGCTCAAGCCCAGCGATGACGGCCTGGCGTCGGAATGGCCGGCGGATGCCTTCGTTTTCATGAACCCGCCGTTCGGCCGGGGGCAAGAGGCCTGGATGGAGAAGATGGCCAACCACCCGGGGGGCGGCATCGCCCTGGTGTTTGCGCGAACCGAGACCCGCTGGTTCCAAAGTTTCGTGCTGAACCACCCCGATGTCAGCGCGGTGGTCTTCCAGGAGGGCCGCTTGAAGTTCCACCGGGCCAACGGAGACGTAGGTGACGCGCCCCCTGCTGGCCCTGCGTGGATTGCCTACGGCGAGGAGGGCGCCCGTCGCTTGAAGCGGGCGGTCAGGGAGGGGCAGATCCGCGGATGTTTCCTGGAGCTGGACTTTGCCCGGGTGAGTTCTGGGGTGGGCGCTGACGTGGGGGCGGCCAACGATGAGTAAGGGCACTTCGAAGAAGGCAAAGCCGACCGATCCCCGCAACAATGCTTACCAGCGGTTGTTGAAGGCTATCCAAGCCATCCCCGGGGAATCGCCCAGGGAAAAGATGCGCAAGTTCACCGCGTTTGCGCTGAAGGTTTGCGTGATCAATCAGGCCGAGGAGTTGTTCACCCGGGGATTTGGGCCCTTGGTCGCCTGGTGTGACTTGACGCTGCTTGGGACTGACGTGCAAGGAAGCGAGGATTGGTGCCACGAAGCGGGCCAGGCCTACGGCGGCGCAGTGGAAACCTTCGAGCCGTTCGAATGCATCCTGGGCCGATTGTTTAATGAGTTGGTGTGGTCAGGGAAAAAGAACGACGCTCAACATTTCACCCCTTGGGGCTTGGCGAGGGCGATGAACGCCTTTGCTCAAGCGCCTCAAAAAGACGAGTGGCCCATGGGTGACCCCACCTGCGGAGCCGGCACGCTGTTGCTTGTGAAGCTTCACGAACTGGCCGGGAAGGATTCGAAGGCCCTTCGGGGGCTTACCGTGAAAGCGAACGACCGCGATCCGTTGTGTGCTGCGATGACCGCACTTCAGTTGCTGTCAAACCAGTTGATCTGGCGGATGCCCATCGGGCGCGTGGTGGTCGAGTGCAAAGACATCATCACTCAATACCTGGAAACGCGGGTGGTGTTTTGGTCTCTCACGCGAGATCGGTTCATCGCCATGGATGAGGAGATCCGGCTCGAGAAGGCCAACCGGGTGACGGGCGCTGACATGGGGGCGGCCAACGATGAATGAGGTCGCCAACCTTGTGAAGGCCATCCGCGCCATCCCTTCCACTCCTGGCAAGCCGTGGAATCCGCGGGTTGCATTCGAAACGTTCGTTCAGCACGCACTGATGTCAATGGCACATATCCACGCAGACACCAAGGGTCACCTCGACACCAAAGTCCTTGCTTTTGGACCCTTGAAAAAAAATGTCGAAGAAGCGCCTGAAGTGGTAGCAGCCATCAACGCTTACATCAAAGCGGTCTTCGCAAGCAGGCCGTTTGACGATGTCCTGGGACGGGTCCATGCCGAGCTGCTGGCCAGGAAGGGTGGGGAAGGGCTGGGTCAGTCTTTCACTCCCGGCGATCTTCTCGATCTGGTTCAAACCCTTGCCACCAGGCATCGGCCTGGTGGGAGCGGAGCCAAGGTCTACGACAGCTGTTGCGGCGCGGGTTCGCTTGCCCTTGCCGCGATCAGGAGTCAACAGAAACACCTTCCAAGCGAAAAAATCCTGGTGCTGGCGGGGGACATCGATCCGTTGTGCGCAGCGATGACGGCTTTGCAGATCCACGCGAATCAAACGTTTCATTTCTTGCCGCTTGGGGCGGTCAAAGTCACGGTGGGGAACGAACTGATCGGTCCCAGGCGCCCCGGGTTTTGGTCCCGCTTCCACCTCTACGAGTAGAGGCCGGAGGCCCGCCTTTCCCTCTTCAAGACTCGGCGGCGAGCAGCCGCCGGCTCTTGCTTCAAGCCGCTTTTGCTCTTGTTTTTCCTAACAGGTAACAAGCACCTGTTACCCCCTTGTTACCCGTGAAAGCCTTGTCCCATAAGGAGGTAACAAGGGGTAACAGGGTAACGGGTGGATCGCGAGCTCCCGATGGGTGTATGCATGGATGTTGTGAGCGGTGAGTGGATTTTTCTTGCGTGGATCTCTTAAACCACTTGTTACCTTGTTACCACCTGTTACCCCCAGTAAACATAAGGGTTTGAAGGGTAACAAGTGGGTAACAAGCACTTGCTACCTCCCAGGCTGATGCTTGAGGTATTTCACACTTTCAAGTGTTTCTGGAGCATCGAAAGCAGAAACGAACATCCGTTGGCGCGAGCCCTTGCCAGTTCCGTAAAGCCTGCTTAGATGGATTTGTGGCCACAACAGGACCACAAATCAAGAAACGGAGCAGGCAGTGAAGACGAAACGCGAAAAGACCGCACGGGATGAGTTGTTGAAGGCCCGGGTCAGCAAAAGTTTTAAGGCGTTGGTGGAGGAGACGGCGGTGGCCCGTGGGCAAACCCCTTCCGAGGCCATGCGTCAGGCGCTTCAAGAGTGGGTGCATCGCCCCAGTCAAGCGGCATAAAAAACCCCGGGTGCGAACCGGGGCGTTTACTACTAGGGATTACAACATGAAGAGTAAGTCGAAGACTGGCCCTGTCAAGGGCGGGGAGGCCAATGGCGACGCCGTTGATCAGGCTCCTAAGAAAAAGGGCAAGGCCTTTGGGGCCGATGCCAATCCCAACGACGCCACGGATGACCTGGGCGTTATTGGGGAAGACCTCTCGTTTGAGCTGGCTTATGCCGACGATATGCGCCGCGCCAACTGTTTCCGCATTGGCGGCAAGATGGACAACGGCGAGATCGATTTTTCGCTGTATCAGTGGGATGAGTCCGAAGGCATCTGGGCCCTGCAAGCCACCCGGGAAGTAGAAGCCCACGCGTTGGACTGGATGCGCAAGCACGCCCCGGAGGACGCCAAGCAGAGCAGCGCGACCAGCTGCGTCAAGACGGCCATTCTCGAAATGATCCGCTTGCCAGGCATGAAGTTGCCTGAAAGCCAGCATCGGGCCATCGTGCCGCTGAAGGGCGGTTACCTGGAGATCCTCAAGGACGCCAACAAGAAGGCCTACATCGAATACCTGCCGGCCGACCCCAAACACGGGATCACTTCCTTGGTCCCAGCGAAGCTCAACCTCGACCAGGTGAGGTCCGGCCGCTACACCCCCAAGCCGTTGGACCCCAAGTCGCGGTGGGCCAAATATCTGGATCGCTTCATGCCTGACATGGCCGTGCGAGGGTTGCTTCAAGAAGCCATGGCGTCGTCGGTCATGCCGATGTGCCTGGAAAAAGCCTTCCTGTTGCTGGGAAGCGGCAGCAACGGCAAGAGCACCTTGCTTCACGTCCTGCGAGCCATCCACCCCAAGAACACTGCGGTCCGCATCGACAAGCTGGATGGGCAGTTCGCCATGGCACCTCTCGCTTCCAAGACTCTTTATCTGGCGACAGAGGCGCCCAAGGTCCTCTCCGATCCCATCCAGCAGGTCTTGAAGGCGCTTATCTCGCGCGATCCCATGTCAGCGGAGAACAAGGGCAAAGATGCCTACACCACGGTGCCGCGCGGCACGCTCTTCCTGGCACTGAACGCCATGTTCTCGGTGACGAGTCACGAACACGGCTTCTGGCGAAAGATTTGCATGATCCCGTTCAATGTGCGCCTGGCCGAGAACGACAAGGACCGCGATCCGGACTTCCACAAGAAGCTGACCGAGGACCCGGCGGAAATGGCCGTGATCATCGACTGGCTGCTGGAGGGGGCCATGCGCCTCATTGAGCGTGGCGGCCTGCCCGAGGAAATGCCCGAGGCCGTCAAAGCGCTGGCCGAGCAGACCCGGCAAGAGACGGACACCACGGCATCTTATTTCGCCGAGCGCATGGTCATCGAAGAAGAAGGCACGTGGACCGACAAGAACGACATCTATGCCGACTACCGCGATTACGTGCTGGAAGAGCTGGGGCGCAAGCCGGTGGGCGCAGAAGAGCTTTGGAAGCGCGTGCGCGAACGGATGCCGGGGCTCCAGCAGAAGCAAAAGAAGGCGACGAAGGGCTCGAAGGCCGAGCGCTGGGTCAACCTGCGCGTGGGGGGATTGAAGCCGCGCCTGGAGGGCGGGCCTCCCCAGGCCATCCCGGACGAGGAGGTTCCGTTGGGTGACCCTCTGAGCAAAGAGGCCATGGAAGCCATCGCCCTCCTGTCGGGCGCACCGATGGCTGAAGCCGCGTAGGCCTTTACAACCGGCGACGTTGCGCTATTGCAAAGGGGTATCCAAACCAAAACGGAGCCCCCATGCCATTGCCCAACCACATCCCCGACGACGCGTTCCCCGAATCGGCCATCGGCCCGGCCGATCTGGAGAGTCCAGAGACGCCGGAAGCGGACCCGCAATACTTGCTCGTGCAGAGCGGGTTTGGTCTCCACGTCCGTCTTGGCAAAGACGGCGACCAGGGATTGCGCAGCGAGGACGAAATCGCCGAGCTGGTGCGGCGAGCGTTGTATCACCGCAAGAGTCTGACCCTTCATATCGAGTTCTGACCCCATCCACCCACAACCACCTGTTGAGAGGCGCAGGAGGTTGAAAAAGATCTGAGGCAACCACCCATGTCCAAGTATTCGGATCTCATCCAAACCACCGCCGAGCGAATGCTCCAACTCATGCAGCAAGGCACCATCCCCTGGCGCCGGCCCTGGAACGACCCCGACGCCCCGCAGAACGGCTCGATCAACGGGCCGTGGAATCCAACCTCGGGCAAGTCCTATAGGGGCTCGAACACACTGATCCTTCTCGGGGCGCAGATGGCCCATGGCTACAACGACAATCGCTGGCTGACCTACCGGCAGGCAGAAAGCATTGGGGCCCAAGTCAGGCGCGGCGAGAAGGGCCAGCAGATCGCTTACTGGGATTTCAGCAAGACGGGCAAGGCCAAAGACGGGGCCGAGCCGTTGACCGAGGGCGAAGAGAAGAACGGATACCAAGGGCCATCGGTGTTCGTCGCCACGGTGTTCAATGCCAGCCAAATGGACGGCATGCCCGAGCCCCCGCCGCCCTTCGTCATGCCCGAGTCGATCCGCAACTTGCGTGTGCGGGAGTTGTTGGACAAGCACCAACCAAAACTTCATCACGATGGCGGCAACCGGGCTTTCTACTCCATCGCCGCGGATTCGATTCACCTGCCGAAGCACCACACTTTCAGCGATGACGTGAGCTACCAGGCCACGCTGCTCCAC
Source organism: Stenotrophomonas sp. (assembly GCF_032103445.1). Lineage (GTDB taxonomy): Bacteria > Pseudomonadota > Gammaproteobacteria > Xanthomonadales > Xanthomonadaceae > Stenotrophomonas. Next base: position 149,310 of record NZ_DAMDFR010000004.1, on the reverse strand, counting down.
GAACTGGCCCATTGGACCGGGGCCAAGCACAGGCTCGGCCGCGATCTAACCGGGCGATTCGGGACGGAGGGGTATGCCAAGGAAGAGCTTTGTGCAGAAATCTCAAGTTTGTTCATTTTAGAGCGCCTCGGGATCGGGCTGGGGAAAGAACACGAAAAACAGCACGCAGCATACTTGCAGAGTTGGATGAAGGCCCTCGCCGATGACCCCAGGACCCTGTTCCGTGCAGCCAGCCAAGCGGAGAAGGTCATGACCTTTTTGGACATCCCGGCGTTTGAACGCGAGCCGCTGCCCCAGGTCAAGAAGGAGCAGGACATGGAGCAGGGGCGAAAGGCGGAAGCCGGCCGAAGGTCCCCATCGCGACGCAAGGAGCGCCAAGTTGCTTGACGCAGGTGGGGGATTGACCTTTTGAGGTTTTGAGTTAGAAATAAATGTGTCGGGGGAAGTCCTGGCCGTGCTTCGATTCCTATCCTTCTAAGTGATAACTTTTGCAGGGTGAGCAGTTAGGAGGTGATTGGGTGGTTATCCTTGCTGTATTGGTGGTTTCCGGTGGTTGCTGTCGCCGGGGTGGAAAGAATGCTTAGTTAACCGACCTGAGAAATCACTAACTAGGCGCCATGTTTTTTCTTGAGCTTCTTACGCTGGGTTGAGAGGGGTGGCGAAAGCCGCCCCTTTTCTCTTTGCAGCCCCTTGCGCATCCCCCTTTCTTTGTTAAGACATGAGTATCACTCACCAAGCGGAGGAACCATGGCTGGCAACGTCTTTTCAAATCTACTTCGACCCTTCATCCGTCAAAAGGACACGGAACTACCAGGCGTGGCTTCTTCTGAGCCGCCTGAACCCCCGGTCCGGGAGCGCTTGGATGATTCAAGCCAGCGGCCAGTGGCTTCAGCGGAGCCGGCAACCCTTTCGCCCGTTGAGGGCCCTCAAAGTGTGCCCCCATCGTTCAACGATGAGGCAACGGATCGGTTGGGGAACACTTTGGCCTTCGCTGGTCTGAAGACGAAGGGTCGCTTCGAGGACGAGGTAAGGCAGGCCATCGAAGACGGCGCCGATGTGAAAGGGTATCGCGACGCGCGCGGCGATTCCGCCTTGCATAAATGTCAGGAGCCGTGGCAGATGGAACTGCTTATCTCGGCTGGGGCGGATGTTCACGCGTTGGACAAACAAGGGCGTTCGCCTTTTGATCGCCTGTTGAGCACATACCAAAGGGAACCCGCTTGGTCCGAAAAACCTACTGCGGAAGGTTTGGCGCTGTTGGCGAAGGCCGGAGCGGATGTCAATGCCCTAAGCCAAGGGCAATCCGCTCTGCATGTTGCTGCGAAGCGAGGGCTTGAAGGCGATTGCCACATGCTTATCGATGCCGGCGCCGACGTGAATCTGCGGACGGACGGGGGAGACACCCCGCTCCACCTGGCCAGCGACCCAAGCGTTGTGCTGCGCTTGCTGGATGCCAAGGCCGATCCCTCCCTGCTGAACTCGAATGGCGAGCCAGCGCTCAAACATGATCCGGTGCTTTATCGAGAAAACGCTCGGAACCACCGAGACGATTTTTCGCCGCGTGAGCGCGTCGATGCGGCGACCGACCCGATTTTCCTGGCCGAAACGCCCAGCGAGCTTGTCGCTGCGTTGGGGCAGGGCGGTAGTGTGAGGGACACCGATGCGCTGGGCCGAACCGCGCTTCATTACGTCAAAACGGGGGAGATGGTGCAGGCGTTGGTGTTGGCCGGGGCCCAGGTTGACGCAAAAGACATGGAGGGAAACATTCCTGCCCATACCGCGGACGAGCGCGCGATGGAAGAGTTGGTCGATGGGGTGGGGCGAGGCGTTTCGCAACACCATGTGGAGAACGACAGGGGGGAAACCCCTTATGCGACCCGGGATTACTACCACGAGGATCGGTATTGGGATGCCGAAGCGGAAGAGCAGGCCGCGGAAAAGGCGGAGGAGACGAAGGAGGAGCAGGACCGCGTGCTCAACATTGTGGCCCTCGTTGAGGCCGGCGACGCCAAACGTCTGCTGGAGCAGGTGGATCCCAACGAAGAACTGGTCAGTCGGAACCGAACGTTCAACATCGACGGAGACGAGGGCTGGGCCTACAACAACTATGCCGGCTACAGCGTCCTCCATGAAGCGGCGAAGCAGGGAAAGACGGAACTCTGCCGAGAACTGGTGTTCGCAGGGGCGGACTGGGACAAGGGGTGTAAGCTCGTCGGCGAGCAAGGCTTTGACAACCATGTCAACGGCTTTCGAAACGAGCCTGGCATGAAGCCCATCGATTTTGCGAGCAACCGAGAGACCAAGTCGTTCTTGAACAACGCTGAGAACGAGCTGCGAGCCCACAACCGATCCAAGCTCTTGGACGAGCTTCTTCCCGCTGCCAATGCTTGGAAGCCACCGGAAGGCGGGTTTGCGGCCGACGCCCAGCGCCAGGTCGGTGCGGCCATGAAGGCCCACGGGCAGGACGGCCAAGCCCAGGAAGCCCCTCGCTTGCGAGCGCGCTTCTAAGGCCAAGGGAAAGGGCGGCGAAAGCCGCCTTTTTCTTTTCCATATCCCCTTGCGCATCTCCTTTTCTTTGTTATGGGTATTTCTACCTACACAAAAAAGGAAGATGTATGCGTAATCTTTGTTTGTCGGCCATCGCCGGTGCGTTGTTGCTCTCTGCGGGGTGTTCCAGTCAACCCAGCGCCGCTGCACTTGAAAGAGAAGCTGCGCCCACTGCGGTGATTCTGTTGGGCGAGGTAGACCTGCCCAAGGGGGCGACCCTGGACGATTTCCCCAGCCTTCTCAATGCCGGGGGCATCCCTTGGGAGAAGGTTCAAGAAAGAAAGGTTCAGCTCGAAGGCTCCTTCGACCGTCCTTGGAGCGACGGCCGTTCGTTGGCCGTGACCGCTGACGTTCTCGGCCGAACCACCCGGTTGATCGTGCGGGCTGGCGACCAGCCACGGCTTTCATCGCCGGCCATTTGTGTTCGCGGTGTTGGGTGGGATGCCGTCGCGTCGGATATTTCGCAAGCGCATCCCTGTAAGTAACGACAAAGGCGGCGAAAGCCGCCTTTTTCTTTTCCCGATCCCCTTGCGCAAACCAAACCTTTTGTTATGGGTAGTGCAACCCATAACAAAAGGAGGCCTCATGCGCGTTTTGGTTCTTTCTCTGGTCCTTGCCGGCCTGCTCCCCTTGACGGCCTCCGCTGCGGACAACAGTTCCGCCCGTCGTTACGGCACCAGTGAAACCTTGAGTGTTCAGAACGCCCGCCTGGGCGAGGTGCTCATGGTCCGCGAGGTCGTCCTCCAATCGGACAAGAAGGTTAACGCCGGCAGCGCCATCGGCGCGGCCGTGGGTTATGGGGCCGCTCGCGAGGTTAAAGGCGATTACCGCAGCGCCGCCAAGGTGGCGGGTGGGGTGATTGGGGGCGTCGCCGGCACGGCCGTTCAAAACGGTTTTCGCAAGCGCCGGGGCGTGGAGGTGTATGTCCGGGATCTGGAGAGCGGAAAAGTCATTGCCATTGTTCAGGCCGATGACCTGCCGATCCGCGCCGGGGACAAGGTGTTCCTGACCGGGAAGGGCAGCAAGACCCGCGTTGTGCCGATTGAGGGGCAGCGCTGATGGATACCGCATCGCAAGAAGTTTTTTCTGAAGAGCAGCGCCAAGAGGTCATCCGGAGCCAAGAGGGCATCCTGATGGAGATTCGGAAGCTTCATGTGAAGCACCAGGCCGATCTGACTGATCGCTTCAATAAGGGGTTGGTGTTGGGAATGTTTGTTGGAGCCGCGGCTCTAGCGCTTGGGATGATGCTCGGATGAACCTCTCTCTCCTCGCCCTAGCATGCCTGCTCCCCCTTGCCGCCAGCGCCGCCGAGCTCCGTAGTGATTCGGTCGCCGTTGCCGTCGGGGTGAATGCCACCGTGATCACGCCGCACACCATCGCAGTAAGGGTCACACACGCCTGGGAGGCGTCCCCCACGGAAAGCGCCACCGGGGTTCAGTCCTTCGAACCCATGGAAGCGCCGGGCCGTGGCCCACACGCGGCTTACAACTCAATCTTGAAAAAGAGCCCCGCAACACGCGAAAGCGTCACGCTGTGGGTGATTGACGAGGCGCAGCGTTACTACACGCTCCGAGTGACGTATGAGCGCGTCCCATGCCGCGACACGCGAAACAACGGTGTGGATGACAGCGTATGTGCGCTGCGCATCGATGGCCGCATTCTGCCGTTCTACATGCAGGGCGACGAGCAGGGGGCTTTTGAGGTGGGGGATCAAGTTTTTCTCCGCTCCGAAGGGACCGAGCAGCCAGTGATTACAGAGCTTGAGGCAGCTTCCGTATCCGTAGCCATCGGTGCGGGCAGAGAAAATGTAGCCGTTGGAGGGCAGCGCTGATGAAGTGGAACGCACTTTCTCGTAAGCGCGCCGCTCGCTTTTTGGCCTATGAAGACTGCAAGCGATACTCGCAGCTCTTCCTAGATGGCATGGACTGCTCCCCTGCGCAACCTCACGAGCTACACCACCTGCCAATGGCATGGAATCTCAAGCCCAGCCAGTGGGGCCAACCTCTCACTTTCCAGGCGCGCCCGCTGAGGAGTCGCGCGGGAGGCCGCCCATGGTGAGCGCGATTCTGTTGCTGACGCTGCTCGGCCTCATGGTCCTGATTCCGCTCTGGACGTTCAAGCGCTTTGCCGACGCCAAGGCAGCTTGGCAACGGGTGAAAGGCGGTGAGCGAGACGCTCGCACGCACGGCCGCTTCGTGATTCATGGCGGGCTGTTTGGAGTTGGGATGGTGGTCATCGCCGCGTTCTTGGCCCAAGCCACCTTCAGCGTCTGGCACCAGCTCGCCACCGGGGGAGGCCTGTTTGTCCTCGGCACGGTCGCGGTGCTCTGTCTGCTGGCCTTTTTCTGGGGCAAGGGGAGGTCGCGCGGATGAGTGCGTTGACGATGCTGGTCCTTTCCATGCTGGTCCTTGCTGTGTTTCTCTGCTCGGCGGCGTTTCTCTCTTTTATGATCGCGTTGACTTACCCGACCGTAAAGCAATCGCTGGCCCTATTCTGCGCCGGGAAGCGCGACGCATCGCTCTACGTGGATTTCGCGATTTTTGGGGGGATCTTCGCGGGTTGCGTCCTCACGCTCGCATTCGGGGCGGTGGTCATGGCCCTCAACATTTCCAGCGCTGAGGACGCCGCTCTATACGCGGCCACCTTGCTTAGCGCGGGGCTGGGCTACTGGGTGGGCCGATGAACCGCGAGCCTTCCACCTTGTTTGCCCCAGGCGTTCTTCCCGGGCCTGACGGCATCGAGCTGCTCCCCATGCCTGCGGAGATCCAAGCCATCTACGACGCTGCCCAACGCAACACGCCTTTCAGCATGGACGTGGACGACGCCCTGGCCGCGCACCGCAACGCACACGGCGAAGCGGAGCAAATCGAGCACGCTCAGCGTGTGGATCCTGCGGATGCCATGCCCTCGGAGCGCTACCGGGCTTATGTGAGCCAACGCCGCTATGCGGTCCGCGCCTGCATTCAGGCCGGCATGGCACGAAAGGACATCGCAAGGTTCCTCGGGGTGGCTGTTTACACCTTGCAGAAAGATGCTCAAGCCCTTGGACTGCGGTTGCCGGTCTGCCAACGACAACCGAGGAGCATTGCAGGGCACTCGGTTGAGGAAGTGCTGAGCCTGCTCCACGAACTGGGCACCCGCACCCGTGTGGCGGCTCGGATCGGCGTCACGCAGCAAGCGGTTAGCCTGTTTTGCAAGAAATACGAACTGGACATGCCGCAAAACGGAAAGAAGGCGGTTGTTCTGGCTCGGCGCAAAGAGGTGCGCCGGTTGAGCGAGGCCGGCCTATCGGTGTCTGAAATGGCGCAACAGTTGGCCGTGCCATACGCGTGCATAACGGCCGACCGCCAAGCGCTGAAGCTGCCGCGTGTGCGTCTGCCGGCAGAGAAAATGACCCTCTTGGGCTTGAGTCGAGCAGAGATCGAGGCCCTTCTTGCTCGATTCCAGACCATCAAGGCAGTGGCGTTGCATCTCGGAACCAGTGGGGCGCATGTGTCCTCTTACATGAAGAGAGCCGGCCTCAAAGCGCCACGGGACGGGCGATGCCGCCAGGCCACTACACCATCGACCGACCGCAAACCGCTGAAGCTTCCGGGCATGCGTAAACCGGCGGAGAAAATGACCCTCTCGGGCTTGAGTCGAGCAGAGGTCGAGATCCTGCTCGCCCGATTCCAGACGGCCAACGCTGTGGCTCTGCATCTGGGGGTCAGCGCGTCGTCTATATCTGTTTACATGAAAAGAGCAGGTCTCAAAGCGCCGCGCGATGGGCGACGTCGTCAGGCCACTCCATCATGATTCCACGCAAAGGCTTTCTCGGCGGCCGCTCCCCGACTGAAATCCAATCCTTGCTGGACGAAGGGGTGACTCAGCGCGCCTTGGCCCAACGCCTGGGCGTCACCCACCAAGCCGTGAACCGCTTTGTCCGGCGGCACCGCCTGGCGGGCTCCGGACGGCAGGCGTTCCGGGACCGCCAAGCCCGCGAGCTCGCTGAGCGTCGCCAGCAGGTGCAGCGGCTGGTCCGAGCCGGGCTGACCTCGGCCGAGGTGGCCCAGCGCTTGGGCTTGTCGCCGGCCACCATCGGCCTGGACCGCCGAGCCCTTCGCTTGGGGCGTGTCCTGAAAGGGCCGGAGCAGCGCAGCTTGCGAGGGCTGGGCCTGGACCAAGTTCGGGATCGCTTGAAGGTGGTCAGCCGGGCTCAGTTAGCGCGGGAGCTTGGGGTGAGCACTTCGGCCGTCTATGGTTACTGCAGGAAGGCGGGCCTCGTTCCATCTTGCGACGGCGTCACCAAGCCAGCCCTTCACCCTGAGTGCCCTTAACGGCTGCTTCAACAGGGTGCTTGACCTGCCAATCGTATGGGCTTTCGACTGCTTCGTTCTGGCTTGGAAACGGCCTAGACCCTTGGGATTCGGTGGCGCCCACCTTGCTCAAGCCTGCGATGCGGAGCTGTTCCAAGTGGTTGCATACCGAGGGGTTTGTATCAGCCCTTGAGACGCTCGGGTGCGATAAAATGGCCCCCAATGGTCCTAATGTGAACACCCATGCTCCAAAGAGCCGAACTGCAACGCCGGGAAGTCGCCGGCCTCACCCCCCGACTTCACAAGAGTGCCATGGGGCAGTTCATGACCAACGCCGACGTGGCCGCTTTCATGGCTGGTCTGCTGGAGCCCAAAGCGGGGCCGCACGTGCTGCTGGATCCTGGAGCGGGTTTGGGGGCCCTCAGCTGTGCGGTGCTGGATTCTTGGAAGAGCGGGAAGCTCGGCAGCGGCTCGATGTCGGTTGAGGCCCACGAGCTGGATGGCCGGCTGCGGGAACACCTCGAAGCGACGCTGGTGGGGTATGAATCAGACGGGGTGAGGGTGACGGTCCGAGAGGGCGATTACTTGGCCGCCGCAGCCGATGACTTGGAGAAGAGCAGGGCACCTTTCACGCTTTGCGTGATGAACCCTCCCTACAGAAAGATTGCTGCCAGTTCGAATGCACGCGTCCAAGCGAGGCGCATCGGACTGGAGACCGTGAACCTCTACTCGGCGTTTGTTGGGGCTGCGCTGGCGCAGATGGCCAATGGCGGGCAGCTGGTCGCGATTATCCCCCGCAGCTTCGCCAACGGGCCCTATTACAAGCCCTTCCGGCGCTTCATCCTGGATCGAGCCTCTCTCAAGCACATTCACCTGTTCGACAGCCGAACGAAGGCATTTCGCGACGACGAAGTATTGCAAGAGAACGTCATTCTTTTGCTGGAGCGCGGGGGGGAACAGGGGAACGTGACCATCACATCGTCAACCGACGATTCGTTCTCTGATCTGCGCACACAAGAGTTTCCGTTTTCGGCCATCGTGAAGCCTCAAGACAAGGAAAGCTTTATCCACGTCCCGACAGACGAGGCTGATCTCATTGAAGCCTCCCCTCTCGTGGGCGCATCGCTTGCAGACGTGGGGGTATCGGTCTCGACCGGCCCCATCGTGGACTTCCGGACGCGCGAGCATCTGCGTGCAATGCCGGAAGAGGGCACGGTGCCGTTGATTTACGCCTTCCACATCGATGGGACCAAGACGACCTGGCCCATTGAGGGGGCCAAAAAAGCGAACGCACTGGTTCGAGACGCGCGCACCGAACGCTCGATATGGCCGACCGGCTACTACGTTGTCGTGCGGCGGTTCTCGTCAAAGGAAGAAAAGCGCCGCGTGGTCGCCTACCTCGTGCAGCCGCAGGACCTCAAGGGGCAGGAGCGTCTAGCATTCGAAAACCACTCGAATGTTTTCCACTTCAACAAACAGGGTCTTGAAGAAGATGTGGCTTGGGGCCTATTTGTTTACCTCAATAGCACCGCCTTGGATGACCACCTGCGGCGGTTCTCTGGGCACACGCAGGTCAATGCAACTGACCTGCGGAACATGCCTTACCCCACGCGTGAAACCCTGGAAAAGATGGGGCGTTGGGCCAAGAAGGCCGCCGACCTCGGTCAGAAATCTATCGACAAGGAAATGGAGCAAGTGCTGGCATGACGCAGAAAAGGATTGATGCCGCCGAGGCAATCTTGGCCGCAGTGGGGATGCCCCGTGCGCAGTTGAACGAGCGCTCGGCGCTCTCGCTGCTGGCGCTTGCCGATCTGACGCCGGATAAGAAATGGGCGAGAGCTTCCGCGCCGTTGATTGGCATCACGCCGATCATGGATTGGGTGCGCGAGCAGTATGGCAAGTTGTATGCGCCCAACACCCGGGAAACGTTCCGGCGGCAGACGATGCACCAGTTCGTGGATGGCGGCATCGCGCTTTACAACCCGGACAATCCGGAACGACCGGTCAACAGCCCCAAGGCGGTCTATCAGCTCACCCCCGAGATGCTGGCGCTCATCAAAACCTACAACACGGCGGAGTGGGAAGCGTCTCTTGCTGTGTTCCGTGAGAGCAGGCAGTCACTTGCTGATCAATACGCGCGAGCCAGAGAGTTGAAGCAGGTGCCAGTCGTGATCCCGGGCGGCGGTGAAGTGATCTTGAGCCCAGGTGAGCATAGCCAGCTCATCAAGCAGATCATCGAGGTGTTCGCCCCGCATTTCGCCCCAGGCTCTGAACTCATCTACGCTGGCGACACCGGGCAGAAGGTTGGTGTCTTCGATAGAAAGGCACTCTCGCAGCTGGGTGTGACGGTGGACAGTCACGGGAAGATGCCGGACGTGGTGTTGTATGACCGCAAGCGGGAATGGCTGCTGCTCTGTGAAGCGGTGACCTCACATGGACCGGTAGATGGAAAGCGGCACCAAGAGCTTGAGAAACTCTTCAAGGACAGCAAAGCTGGCCTGGTCTATGTGTCGGCGTTCCCTGACCGCGCCACGATGCGCAAGTATCTGGCCGATATTGCTTGGGAAACCGAGGCTTGGGCCGCTGATGCCCCCACGCACCTGATGCACTTCAACGGTGAGCGGTTCCTCGGGCCTTACAAATAGAGCTACACGCGGTGGCTTAGCTGCGGGTTATTGTTGGTTGACTGGGTAAGAAAAAGGATACAGGGGAATATGGACGGAAACTTCGCTTCAACAATCGCAGACGCGGTCGCAGATGCGGCCAAGCAGATGGGCCATGTGAACATCCTGATCGCTGGTCGGTCTGGAGTCGGGAAGAGCACGCTGGTCAATGCCATTTTCCATGAGGATTTGGCTGAAACGGGGCAGGGGCGGCCTGTTACGAAGGAGACCAAGGAGATCACCAAGGAAGGGATGCCGGTATCGATCTTCGATACCCGTGGCTTGGAGATGGCTGACTATAAGAGCACCATTGGTGCGCTCACGGATTTCATCCAAGCTCGTAAAAACGAGGTTGACCCCACGAAGCACATCCATGTTGCTTGGATTTGTGTGATGGAGGACGGCCGCCGCGTGGAACCCGCGGAAGTGGAACTGCATGCTGCTCTTTCCAAAGTTGTTCCTGTCATCGGCGTGATCACGAAGCATCGCTCCGACCAAGGCTTCAAGAAGGAAGTGGAGGGCCTTCTGCCAGAGTGCAGGAATGTGGTCCAGGTGCGCGCAATCAAAGAGGAGCTTGATGACGACGTTGTATTGCAGCCCAAGGGCCTTTCGACCCTGGTTGAGGTCACTATCGGTGCGATCCCTGAAGGTGCAAAGCGTGCTTTCGCTTCTGCTCAAAAGGCGGATCTGAACACAAAAAAGTCTGAGGCTCGGAAGATCATTATGGCCGCAGCCACTGCGTCTGGTGCTGCTGGAGTCAGTCCGATTCCCTTTTCAGACGCGATGATCATCGCTCCTGTTCAGATTGGGATGATTGCAAAGATTACGTCGATCTTTGGCGTCAACCTGACCAACTCGATGCTCACTTCGCTTGTCAGTTCGGCTGTGGGTGTTGCAGGTGCAAGCTTTCTTGGGCGCACCTTGGTGAGTAACTTGATCAAGTTCATCCCAGGTGTAGGCACCGCAGCAGGCGCGGCTATTTCAGGGACGACCGCTGTTGCGCTGACATCCGCACTCGGAGAGGCGTATCTGGCCGCCATGGTTGCCATTTTCACCGATGATCCGGATGCGTCCCCAACGGGCGAAGAGATCGGCACTCGGTTTAAGAACGCCATGAGGGACATGCTCAAGAAATGATGCCGAGGCCCGGCTTGTCCGCGTGATAAGCCGGGCTGCTAACGTCTGAGAGACGGTTGGATGTCCTGGGTTGCGTCAGCAACAGAAAGTCCTCCCCCTTGAAGTGGGGTGTGGGGACACTTAACAAAGCCATCTTTCGGCGACTCGTTGTCTGAAGTGCATCTTGCTGAAGATGCCGCCTCGCGGAGTCATCAAGTCAACGTTTTCTGTCGTGCCTAGTATGAGTCTGTGATTTGGCCCTCATCCCACTAATGGGCTATAACCGTTGCTTGCCCTCAACGGAGTGTTTCCCTTGGCCTTGACCACCCTTCAGTCGATCAACGCGGAAATCAAACAACTCGAAGCCCAAAAACGGTTGGTGGAGAAACGCGACGGTGAGGTGCCCAAGGCCATCGCGGTGCTTCAGAAGTATGCGAAGGTTCTCAGTCCCGCCCAGCGTCGTCAGGTTGCCAAGCTCATTGGCGAGGCCATCGACGTCACGCCGGCGCGTTCCCCGAAACCTTCTGCGGGGCCGCTGAAAGGCCGAAAGCTCGGCAAAGTCGCCCCCAAGTATCGACTCCCGACGGGAGAGACCTGGGCAGGCCGAGGGCTGGCACCCAAGGCTTTCACGGCATGGGCCAAGTCGGCCGAAGGCAAGGCGTGGGCGCAGGCCAACCCTGGGGCCAAGTTCCCGCCCGCCGCTGGCAAGGTGAAGAAGGCCGCGGCTAAGGGAGCTGCGAGGGTGGGGAAGGTCGCCAAGAAAGCAGGGACGGCAAAGCCGATTCGGAAACCTGCCAAGAAGGCCAAGGCGAAGCCGGCTGCTTAATCCCGTGCACAAAGGCCCTGCGAATGCCCGTGCCAAGGCGTTGGCCGCTGCACACGTGTTGCTCGAAATGGCCGACGGGACGCTCTTGCAAGGGGAGGCTGGAACGCGACTGCGCACCGAGTTTGGGCTTCATTGGTCCGCCTTGACGTGCGTCCAATACTTGTCAGGGAAGGACGCGGTCGCTGCATTGGCCGCCCTTCCGGGCGAGTGGAGCGAGCAGGGGCGGACGAAATCGGATCTCCTCCAAGCCGTGGTCATGGCCCTGGCGATTGTCCGCGAGGCGCGCGGCAGTCGCGGAGGGAAGGTCTCTGCCAGTAAGCTGTCCCTGCGCCTTCAAGAGGTGCGAGCCGCGGCCGTGGGGCAGCCCCCGGGCGTGGAGCCTTGAGTGCCAATGCGACGGCTGCACAATCCGGATGGATGGATTGGATCGCCGAGCGCCTGCCTGTCTGAAAGAGCGTCCTGTGCCCAAAACGGCGTGCCTCGGGCATGCCGCTTACGATCACAAGATGACGGTTCGCTGCGGCTCAGCTGAACATTGCTAGTTGCGGTTGTAGCCGTTGCGGGACATCAAGATTCGCTTCCAATGCGACTCCCTCTTGTCGATCTGGCTCTCTTGGGAGCGCCGGTCCATGACTTCGAGGATCGAGAAGCGGAGATCGCGCTGGCGCTCGGTGGCCTTGATGCCGAACTCTTGGACCAACGCCTTGTTCCAGCCGTGCCCGGTGCTCGAATACTGGCACCAGCGACCCCAGATGCCGGCGTCGCCGTCCGCTTTTCCGACGTAGAGCAGGCCGGTCTTGCTGTCCGTTAAAAGGTAGATGCCTTTGACACTGGAAAGAGCTGCACGCCAAGAGTTGTTGCCGCTGGCAACGATGCGGTCCAGGGTATCTTTGTCGATGTCCACTTGACCGAACCCTGGGAACTCTCCGTCTCCCAGCTTTTCTGCCAGAAGTTCGTGCACCACCATGTCCCCCGAGAGGGTCTCGCCCCTGAGGTAGGAGGTGCGGCTGACGTATTTCCCCGTCACGAAGAGGCGTCCTTCTAACGCAAGTGTGCTGTCGATGCGTTTCAAGTTGTAGTCAACGTGGGGTGTTCCGTCGGCATCTACATCGGGTTTGCTTCCCACGGATCGGAAGAGGCCGGCGAACATCCAACGGTAAGTGTTGGGGACCTGGACGAGGGACAAGACCAGGTCCCGGTCAAAGTTTCGCTGCCGCTGCCAGCATTGCCAATCGTCAAACCGGCCGTCCAGCCAGACATCGATCGGATCGTCGATCTTGTTGTTCCGGGCCAAGTGAACCTTGGTGCGAGCCGGATCAAACGAAGGTTCGTATAGCTTGATGAGGTCATACAGGAGCACGTGCAATCCCTGGCGGCAGTCTGGACCACCATCTTCCCACTGCCAGCCGCTTCTGAACCAGCGACCGGAACGTTTCAGGGGAAGGAGCTGGCCCGCTTCGCTTGTGCCTGCACTGGTTGCACCGGGCATGCGCGGCCACCACGTTCCCGGATACGTCTCGGCCCCCGTCCTGCTGGGCGACCAGGTGCTCGGCGGTGCATTGAAAGGCTCGGGCCTTGCTGGGCTTCAGCCCAAGCTCTGAAGGAGCCGCGAGCCACATCGGAAGGCCGCAATAGAAGCAGCGGCCAGACTGGGCATGGAAGGCGGATGTGCGGATGGATTTGAGGCGCTTGGTCGTCATGGATGGCTCCGGAATCAAAAAAAGATTCCCGCGCCCCCATTGGGTGGACCTCGGGCACCCGGAGCCTATTGGCTATGCGGGCACAACACCGACGCTTCTGCGACCGGCGATTGCTTTTTAGCTCACTCGTGCCCTCGGTGCAAGCGCTTGGGTTGGCCCCTGCAACTCTTGTTGCCCGATCCTCTTGCGGAAATGGATTTATCGAGTATTGGTGAAGTAAGCCCAAGTCGGGCCGTATCCCTTTTTCCCAATATCCGAGGAGGATTTTTCATGCGCAAGACCCTTTCTTTTTCTCTGGCCTTGATGGCCGCGTTTTCTGCCACTTCGGCGTCCGCCGCTGACGTCACCGAAGACCTGATGATTTCTGCGACCGTGAACAACGAGTGCAGCCTGCTCGTGACCCAGCTGGGCGGCGGTGAATACAACGGCTTGGCGTCCGGCACGCAGGGCTATTCCAATGGTGCGTTGATGGTTCGCTGCAACCAAGGCACCGCCTTCAGCATCGTGCCCGGCGATGGGTTGAACTACGGCGCCGCGATTGCTCGTCCCAATCACCGCGCCGTGTCCGATGGGGCCGGAAACTTCGTCGCCTACGGCCTCTTCAAAGATCCTGGTGCCAGTCAAGTGTGGGGCAGTGGGGCCGACGCTTGGGAGGGCGTGGGAACCGGTGAGCAGCAGATGATTGGCATCGGTTATGCCTTCTATGATTTGAACAAGGTGCCCGGCGGGACCTTCTCCGACACCATTGCGGTCACCCTGACTTACTGACCCACGCAGGTTTTCTATCAAACCCCCGGATATCTCCGGGGGTTTTCTTTTGAGGGTGGGTTGACAACTTTAAATGTTTTGGTTGGATCAAGGGAGGTGATCGATTTGGAGGAATGATGTTGAAGCGTTTGTTGGTGGTTCCATTGTTTATGCTGTGCGCCGCTCCTGCGTGGGCGGGCAACGTGTCGTTGTTTCCCACAAGCATCGTGGCCCCGGCTGGAGAAAAGGCAGGGGCGTTGACCTTGGAAAACCACGGGGACATCCCCGAGCGCTTTCAGGTGACGGTGCTGGACTGGTCCCAAGATCCCAGCGGGCAGGACGTGACCGGCCCCGCCACCGCGGTGCTTGCGGCGCCGTCCATTGTCGAAATCCCGCCTGGGTCCCGCCGGGCCGTGCGGTTGGTGCGCACCCAAGGCATCGGCACGCCGGGCTACTACCGCGTGCTGCTGCGCCAGTTGCCCCAGCCGTCCACGGCGGGCCAGGTGCAGTTGTTGATCCACCAGAACCTGCCGGTGGGGTTTGAAGACGCCAAGGCCGGTCCTCCGGTGCTCACGGCCCGCCTGACCGCCAACGGTCTTCTGCTGACCAACACCGGTCCGACCGCCGCGCGCCTGACCGCCGTCGGTCCTCAAGGCATGCCGGCGTGGCGCGAAGGGGCGCTGGGGTGGGTGCTCCCTGGTCAGAGCAAGCTGGTTGAGCTCAAGCCCGGCTTGAAAGCGGCCTCGCTCTCGATCACGGTCAACGGGTCCCCCGTCGCCGTCCCCGTGAACTGAGGGCGACACATGCGGCGGGGAAGGGTCCTGGGCCTCGCGCTGGCCCTGTCCATCGGCAGCGCGCACGCGGCCATCCCAGAGGGGGTGGAGCCGGTGCTGGCCGCGCCAATCCGGGCCAACGGGCTGCCCGCCAAGGACCCCGTGTTGCTCTGGCAGCAAAGTGGGGCCTGGGTGGCCGAATCCACGACCTGGCAGAAGCTCGGCGTGACCCTTCGCCCGGGCGAGGAGGGCCAGGACCTGACCGACCAAGCCTTGGGCGTGACCGTGGCTTACACCCCCGAGAACGCCACCGTCCAGCTCACCATTCCGGCTGACCGCAAGCCGGCGCAGCAGCTCAGCCAGCACGGCACTCCGGTTTCTCAGGTGTCGCCCGGCATCGGGGGCGTCTTGGTCAACTACAACCTCGCCACCCAGATTGCAGGCGGGCAACAAGCGACGTCCTTGGCACTGGACGCGCGCACCGGAGGGCGTTGGGGCGTGGTCTCCACCACCGGGCAGCTCAACCAATCCCCCAACGGGTTTGGCATGCGCCGCGGCATGACCGCTTGGCAGAAAGACGACCTGCCGCGCCAACGGACTTGGCAAGCCGGCGATGTCTACGCCACGCCCCGCATCGGCCCGGTGGCGCTGGGCGGCATTCGCCTCGCGAAGGACCCGGCAGCGCTGGATCCGCTCACGCCGACGTGGCCCGTCCCGACCTTAGGGGGGATCGCGTTGGACCCGGGGCAGGTCAAGGTCCTGTCCAACCAGGCTGAAATCACACGCCAAGACGTCAAGGCCGGCCCCTTCACCGTGGACGGTCGAAACGTGGCATTTGGAGCCAGCCAGACGGCGGTGGTGGTGCGTGACGCCTACGGCCGGGAAACCGCCGTTTCCACTGCACGGCTCTATGTCGCCCCGACCCTGCTGCGTCCCGGGCTCTCCGCCTGGGAAATCGCCGCCGGCCAGGTCCGCGAAGACGAAAATCGCTACGGCACGGCCGGCGTCAGTGCTTCTTGGGCCAAGGGCGTCAACGACCGCTGGACCATCCGAGCCGGTGGGCAGGTGGACGAGAACGGCAAGGGCAACGTCACCGTGGGTTCCACCTGGGCCCCGGGCACCTGGGGCGTGCTTGACGGCGAGGTGGGCCGCTCAAGCGACGGCGGGACGCGCTGGGCTGCCCGCTACGACTACCGAGGGCCCGCGTTTGGCGTGCGGCTGGAACACGAAGAAAACGACGGCTTCTGGCGACTGCAGAGCGAGACGGCGCTGCCCATCGTTTCGCGCACCCAAGCCAGCGTTTCCTACCGCCCGGATCGCCGCTTCACTTTGCGTGGCATCTACAGCGCCATCGACACGGGGCGCTCCAGCCTGGCCTTCGCTTCCTTGGGCGTGAGCGCGAACTTGGGCACTGCAGGCCAGGTGTCCGCCAACGTGCTGAAGGACCTCAACGGCGGCGATCTCCAGGTATCGGCGAGCTACACGTATCGCTTCGGCAGCAAGGCCAGCGTGGGTGTGCGGGCCCGCCAGGCCCCAGGCCAGGATGCCCTGACCACCCGAGCGACCTACCGCACCGAGGGCGGCCTTCGCTTGGCGGCAGAGCACACCGAGGGCGATCAGGGCAGCACCCGGGCCACGGCGGATGCCATGACGCGTTACGGCGACGCCCGGATCATGCTGGACCGCTACGACGGGCAAACCCAGGTGGCGGCCAACTTCTCCGGCGCCGTGTTCCTGGACCACCGCGGCGTGGCCTTCGGGCGACCCGCCTACGCCAGCTTCGCCGTGGTGGATGTGCCCGGGCAAGCGGGCTTGCCGGTGCGGGTCAACGGGGCGCCGGTGGGCATCACCAACCGGCAGGGGCGCGTGCTGGTCACCGACGTTCCCTCCTTGCTGCCCACCACCGTCAGCCTCAAGGACAAGGAGCTGCCGGTGGGCGTGGAGATCGGGGAGACCGAAAAGCAATCGGTGGCCCCCCGCCAAGGCGGTGTGCGGGTGACCTTCCCCGTGCTGACGCAGAACGCCCGGGCCTTCACTCTGACAGGGGCCAGCATCGCGCCGGGCACCCTGGCATCTACGCCGAACGAACAAGCAATGGTGGGCTACGACGGAGCGCTCTACCTGGAACACCCCGAGCCGGGGATGGCCGTTGAGGTGTCGGACGTGTGCAAAGCCGTGTTGCCGTCTCCACTGCTGGGCGTGGACGAAGTGGCGAAGTTAAGGTGCAACTAGCCGCTCAGATCTCCCTCGCGAGTGGGCGGCACCCCTAGCACTCTTGCCTTTGCAGCAATGACTGCGCAAACGGTCAACCCACATTCCGGGCAAACCGCAGGCTTGAGGAGCCTCTCTGGCAAGATAGGAACGATGGCCCCGCATTCGCAGCGCAGCCCCAGGGCTTCGACCTTCTGCACCCGTCGCTCCGGGTCCCCCTTGATGGCCAAATAGCTCGAGTTGCACTTGGTATTCGGGCAGAAAACGGGCTTGTCCCCCGCTTGCTCTGCCGGGCCGAGAATCAGCACATGGCCGCAGTCGACGCATTTGCCCGTCGCGAGATCCTTGCCGGCAGCGATCAGCGTCGAGCTCGCAACCTCTTCCAGCTCACCGATGAGAACACGGAGCCTTTCGATCTTCGGCCGTGCGTTCGTCAGATCTTTGCGCAAATGGAGAAAGCTCCCCAACGAGTTGTAGTAACTGCGAAACTTGCCCCAAGGAATGCGTTTGGCCTCGCCTATCGGCAAAAAATCCTTGTCCTTGAAAGCGGCCTTCAAGTCAGTTGAGGCGAAATCGAGGTCTTCGGGCAGCGGCGTGACCGAGATGGAAAAGCTGGCTGTTTGATCAGAGTTGGGGTCGAACGTGGCCAGCATTTTGATGATCTGGTCCGGTCGCCATTCGCGAGCAAGCTCGGTGGAAACGTCTTCACCGTATGCAGCCAAGTTCTGATAAGCCACAGATTCCAAGCAGAATCGTAGTTCCAGCGCGGCGTAGATGAATGACGCGTCATCGCCCCTGCTGATTAGTTCTTTAGCCGTGCTTAAACGTTCCGCGATGTTGTAAAGGGCCATAATCAAAGGTTACTCGATTGGAACTCGGGATCAAGTTAACAGCCGCCTGTAGGCACTATCTCCCAACGAGATTGCCTAAATGCGTGGGCGGGACTAGAGTTCGTGGAAGGGGGGATGGCCAGACCAGTTGAGAAGGAGCGCCCAATGCCCATCAGGGCCGTGGTGTATGTCAGCGAGGCATCCGACGCGTTGCGCGGCGATCTGCTTGGCCTCCGGAGCGGCAAGCTCCAGGAGCTGGTCGACGACGCAACTCGATTTAACCGGGACGCAGGTGTCAGTGGGGTGCTCTTGTTCGACGGCACGCGCTTCCTCCAATACATGGAAGGCCCCCCGGACGGGTTGGACGTGGCGTTCTCAAGGGTGCTCGGAGCCTCGAGTCATCACGATCTGATCGAACTGCAAAGAGGGACGATCAAGGATCGCCGCTTGCCTTACTGGCCTATGCGCTGGTTGCCTGTGGAAGTCAAAGAGTTGAGCGAGGTCGCGGTGGGCGACTGGGCTGGTTTCAAGGTGCGCGGGGATGGAGAAGCGTTGAACGCAACGGCGATCGACCGGCTGCTGTTCCTAGTGAGCAGACGCGCACTGGTAGGACGATGAACCAGTGGCGACCGCCTGGCCGCGCAAGGAATCCGCCCCCTACGTGCAGCCCAAGTCTTCGTGGATCGCCGTAACAAGCTGTCGGAAGCGGTAAGGCTTCGGGAGAAATCGAACGTTCTCGGGCAGCGGGGGCAGCTGCGAGCGTTGAAGGCCAGACGCGAGCATGACGCGGGCCTGGGGTTGAGCAACCGCGGCTTCCGCCGCGACCTCCAGCCCGTCGGCGCTGTCCGGCATGTTGAAGTCGGTCACTACCACCGCGAACTTGGCGCTGCCGCGCAGGAGGACGAGGGCCTCGTCCCCGTTGCTGGCGGGAGTGACTTGGAAGCCCTGAGAGGTCAGGGCCTCGACGACGACGCTGCGGAGATCGTCTTCGTCTTCAACAAACAACACGTGGATCGGCATCTCAATGCTCTGGTGCGGGGAAGCAAAGGCTAACGCGGGTTCCCTTCCCAAGCTCGCTCTGGAGCTCGGTGAACCCGCCGGACTGGGCCGTGAAGCCAAACACTTGGCTCAAGCCCAGCCCGCTGCCCCTTCCAATGGGTTTGGTGGTGAAAAACGGTTCAAATACCCTGGCCTGCTGGTCTGCCTCAATCCCTGAACCGTCGTCTCGGATGCTCAGGCAGATGTAAGGTCTTTCACTGGTGTTGGGCAACGTAGGATCACGGGTTTGCCGCGCAGACGCCGTGATGAGGATCGTTCCGCCCTTCGGCATGGCGTCGCGGCTGTTGCACACCAGGTTAAGGATTGCGGCCTCCAGCTGTGCCTTGTCCAGCGACAGGGTCGGAAGGCCCCGGGAAACTTCGACGGTCAATGCGATCGCGTCGCCGGCGGAGCGGCGCAGCATCGCTTCGCATTCGGCCATCAAGGCGGCCAAGTCGACTGCCTCTGGCACCAAGGTTTGTCCCTTGCCGAAGGTCAGCAACTGCCGAGTCAGAAGGGCCCCGCGCTCGGCGGCCCGCTGCGCGGTATCGATGAGCTTGGCCACGCCTCCGTTTTTCACCCGCAGGCTGATGAGGTCTAAACAGTTGGCCACGATGGTCAACAGGTTGTTGAAATCGTGGGCCAAGCCGAGCGTGAACTTGCCGATGGCCTCCATCTTCTGCGCCTGCAGGAGATCGCGCTGGGCTTGGAGCAGCTGCTCCTGCGCTTCGTGGCGCTGGGTGATGTCGCGGGTGATTTTGGCAAACCCCACCAGTTCCCCGTCTTCCCAGATGGGATCGATCACGACGCTGGCACGAAAGCGGGTCCCGTCCTGCCGCAATCGCCAGCCCTCGGCGACGTAGCGCCCTTCTAAGGCCGCGGTCCGCAGGTTTCGCTCTGGTAGGCCGGCTTGGGCCTCCTCGGGCAGGTAGAAGCGGGAAAAGTTGGTGCCGACCACGTCGGCAGCCTGGTAGCCCTTGATTCGTTGCCCACCCGGGTTCCAGGTCTGGATCACCCCGCTGGGGTCGAGCATGTATAGGGCGTAGTCGGTGACCGAGTTCACCAGCAGGGCAAACTGCCGGCTCTCGTCCCTCAAATCGGTTTTCGCTTTCGCTGGTTGGTTCATGGGTCATCCTCTCGGCAGGGCCACCGAAGGGCGACAGAGTGCGCAGTGTAGAAGAGCGACGGCCGTCATCCTTTTGCGCCCTCTTAACAAATCGGGCGAGCCCTCGGGCCACACTGTCCAATCGTGGCACATCCACTCAGAGCGCTTGTAGGGAGAAAGTCATGGGATTGGACGGCAAAGCAGTAAGGGTTCTTCTTGTAGAGGACGAACCCACTCTCATGATGGTCTTGGAGCAGGCCATTGCCCAAGTCGGCTACGACGTCTCCAAGACGGCCGAAGATTTGCCCACAGCCTTGGTATGCGCCGAGGAGGCGGCCTTCGATGTTGCGGTGCTGGACGTCAACTTGAACGGGGTCGAGTCTTACCCCGTGGCCGATCGCTTGGTCGAGTTGGGGGTGCCGTTCCTGTTTACGACCGGCCTTGGGGCCAACCGGCTGCCCGAACGCTTCAAAGGCACGCCCTTCCTTGAAAAGCCGTTTCGCCTAAAAGAGATCGCCGCGGCCCTCCAGTCCCTTTGCCAGGAACTGGAGGTTCATTGAGTTTCCGGGCCTTGGGCACCGGTCGGGACCTTCGGGTCCCTTTTTTATTTCAGCGGGGCCTCGACCTGCTGGTAGGTGCCCACGGTCTCGCTCACGCCTAGGATGTGGCCCTTCGCGGCCTTCAGCACCTCGTCCCGCGTTGCCCCGGCCTTCATATCAAGCACGGTGTCCAAGGCCAACAGCTGGAAGTGGTAATGGTGGGGTCGATCGCCCACTGGCGGTTTGGGGCCGAAATACCCCACAGACCCCCGGCTGTTCACCCCCTGCAGCATTCCCTCCGGCTTCAGGAGTCGCGGATCGACCGGCAGGCCCTCCGGCAGCGATTGCGTGGTCGCTGGGATGTTGTAAGCGACCCAGTGAACGAAGGGTTTGACGTTGGCTGCATCCGGATCCTCCATGATCAGCGCATAGGACTTGGCACCAGGCACCGGGCTCCAAGAAAGAGCGGGCGATGCATCGTCGTGATACGCGCTGAAGCGGGGAGGCAATGCTTGGCCCGAGGAGAACGACGGGGAGCGGAACTCGAACGTGGCGGCTTTGCCGATCCGATCCTTGGCCAACGGCACGCCCGAGCCTTGATTGACTTGGGCCATCAAGGGCCCGCTAGGCACTGCGGTCGCGGGGGAGGCGGACGCTTGGCCTGGGCCGTAAGTCACTCTGTAGATGACGCCGTTGGCATCGTCGCCGACCAAAAGTGCACCGCCCTTCGTCATCGCCAGACCGACGGGCCTTGCGATATGCGCCTGGCCGTTGTCGACCAGGAAGCCTGTCAGGAAGGGCTCAAACCCGACCGGCTTGCCGGCGTTGAAACGAACCCGCACCACCTCGTAGCCCGACGCAGGCTTGCGGTTCCAGGAACCGCGCATCGTCACGAAGGCGTCCCCCCGGTAAGCTGCCGGGAACTGCTGGCCGGTGTAGAACAGCATCTGCATGGGGGCCGCGTGGGCGGTGTAGCCGAGCACCATGGGCTCGCTTGTCGCCGCCCATTGCTGTTTGCTGATCTGCCCTGGCGGGGTGCTCTGGGGATTCACCCCGTCCTTGCCCCAGATGTGGGGCCAACCATACTTCTTTCCTTTCTGAATGCGGTTGAGCTCCTCGGGCTGCTCATCGTTGCCCAAGTAGTCGATGCCGTGATCCATCCCCCACAGCTCCCCCGTTTTGGAGTTCCAAGCAAAGCCGATGGTGTTCCGCAGGCCGCTGGCAAAGATGGACCGGCTCTTGCCATCCGGCGAGGACCTCAGCAGCGCCGCATGCTCGGGATTGGTCTCGTTGCACGCGTTACAGGACGAGCCCACGCTGATGTAGAGCATCTCATCAGGGCCAAAGGCCAGCGTGCGGTTGGGGTGCTGACCGCCATCGGGCAGGTCGTTGATGATCCGTTCCTCTGGACCCAACGTGCCGTCCGGGCGTATGGGGGCGCGATACACGCGTCGTTGGCCGTGGCGACATACAGCTGCCCGTTGGCGATGGCCAGCCCGTGCGCTCCTGGACGTGAGAAGACCACCTTCGGTTCGGCGTCCAAGGCTCCGTCTTCATTGGCATCCTCCAGCAACAGCACGTCGCCTTGATCTCGACGTGAGATATAAATCCGCCCGTCCGGCGCTACGGCGATGATCCGGGGATTCTGAAGGCCTTGCGCAAGGGGACGCACCTGGAAGCCGCTGGGCACCTTCAGGGCCTGAACGTGCTCAGGCGTCGCCTCTGCCTTGGCCGGTTTGAACGTGTGGACGTTGGCTTGGACGTCGGTTCCGTCCCCCTGCTGAGCGAAGGCGAGAGAGGGGGCCAGCAAGACGAGCAAAAGCGCGGAACGGGTCATGAGGATGGCCTGGCGCTGAGGAGCGTTCAGCATGGGGCGGGAGCGGTCAATGGCCTGCGAATGCGTTGCATGCGCGCCGTTCACCACGAAGACCATCGATCGCCAGGCCCACACATCGGCGGTCTCGGACGCTCCGCCGTTCGCCAAGCCTTCACTCGGGGATCGCTTGATCCGCATCCCAGCCTCGATACGGTAAGGCTTCGCCCGACACGATAGGAGGAGATTCATGGCAGAGCTCAAAGAGAACCTGTTGGACTGGCTCCGCGACGCCCACGCGATGGAGCAGCAGGCGGAGACCATGCTCAAGGGGCAGGCGTCCCGCATCGAGCACTACCCGGTGCTGAAGGCGCGCATCGAGGAACACATTCAGGAAACCATCGGTCAACGCGAACTGCTGGAGGGGTGCATCAAGCGCTTGGGCGGCTCGCCGTCGACCCTCAAGGACGTGATGGGCAAGATGGCAGCCTTCGGTCAGGCCGTCGGCGGCATGACGGCCTCCGACGAGATCGTCAAAGGCGCGATGGCCGGTTACGTCTTCGAGCATTTCGAGATCGCCTCCTACACGGCCCTGATCGCCGCAGCGAAGACGGTGGGCGATGCAGAAACGGCCCGGATCTGCGAAGAAATCCTCGTGCAGGAAGAGGCGATGGCCGACTGGCTGGCGGCCCACCTGCCCGAGGTGACCGAAGAGTTCATGGTGCGCGACGCCACGCCGGGCGTCGAAGCCAAAAAGTAACCGCTGCGCCGCGCCGGCCGGGTTCACGCCCGGCCGACGCGGCCGGGCCTACAACGAAAGGCCCTAGGATTGGAGGCGGCTGGCATGCCCAGGCCCATCTGGAGTGGTTCGTTGTCCTTCGGGCTGCTCAACGTTCCGGTGTCCCTCATGTCCGGCGAGCGTCGCATGGATCTGAGCTTTCGCATGTTGGACGCACGAAACAAAAAGCCCATTCGCTACGAGCGGGTCAACGCCGAAACCGGCGAAGAAGTGCCTTGGAAGGACATCGTCAAAGCCTTTGAATACGACAAGGGCAGCTACGTCGTCATAGAGAAAGAAGACATCGCCGCGGCCGCCCCCGAGACGCACGAGTCCATCGACGTGGAGGCCTTTGTCGACGCCGAGAGCATCGGGCTGAGGTTCTTCGAAAAGCCCTACATCTTGGTGCCCGGCAAGAAGGCCGAAAAGGGCTATGTCCTGCTCCGAGAGACCCTGAAGGAAACCGGCAAGGTGGGCATCGCCAGGGTGGTCATCCGCACGCGCGAATACATTTGCGCGGTGATGCCCGAAGGCGATGCGTTGATCATGATCCTGCTTCGCTACCCGCAGGAGTTGGTGGCTCCGGACGAATACAAACTGCCGCAGGGGGGGGCGTCGGACTACCGGGTTGCGCCCAAAGAGCTCGAAATGGCCAAGCAGCTGATTGAGAGCATGACCTCTGAGTGGGAGCCGGACAGCTACCAGGACGAGTTCCGCGAGCGCCTGTCCGACATCATCAAGAAGCGGGTGAAGCAGGCCGGAGCCACGACCACCTTCGAGGAACCGGAACATCGCGAGGACTCGGCGACCAACGTGGTGGACTTCATGGCGCTGCTCCAGAAGAGCTTGGAAACCAACAAGCGCACCCCGGCGAAAGCAACGCCGGTGAAGACCGCCTCCAAGTCCTCCACCAAAGACAGCAAGCCTGCCAAGAAGGCCGCCATAAAGAAGGCCCCAGCAAAGAAAGCCGCAAAGAAAGCCCCCGCCAAGAAGGCTCTAAAGAGCGCCTGATCACCCAAGGAGAATCCCATGAGCGACGACAAGAAGAACACCGGCAGCCCGGACCGCGACCGCATCAACGTCAACGAAGACTACGAACTCCAGTATTGGACCAAGGCGCTGGGCGTGTCCGCCGACGAGCTCCGGGCCGCCGTCAAAGCCGTGGGCCCCACCGCTGCGGCCGTTCGCAAGCACCTGGGCAAGTAACGAGGAGCCGTCATGTCCTTGGTCGAATACCGCCGCAAGCGCCGCTTTGACCAGACCAAGGAGCCGGAGCCTGGCAAAGCGCTGCCCCAAGGGCAGCGCGCCATTTTCGTGGTCCAACTCCACCACGCCAGCCGCCGGCACTACGACTTCCGGCTGCAAATCGGCGACGCCCTGAAGAGTTGGGCCGTCCCCAAAGGCCCCAGTTACGACCCCAAGGT
Source organism: Stenotrophomonas sp. (assembly GCF_032103445.1). Classification (GTDB taxonomy): domain Bacteria; phylum Pseudomonadota; class Gammaproteobacteria; order Xanthomonadales; family Xanthomonadaceae; genus Stenotrophomonas. Next base: position 124,905 of record NZ_DAMDFR010000004.1, on the reverse strand, counting down.
CAAGCGCATGGCCGTGGAAGTAGAAGACCATCCCGTCGACTACGCCAGCTTCGAAGGCGAGATCCCCAAAGGGCAATACGGTGGTGGGCACGTGGCCCAGTTTGATCACGGCGTCTGGGCCACCCAAGGAGACCCAGAGGCACAACTTGCCAAGGGTCACCTGCGCTTCGAGCTGTTTGGCACCAAGCTCAAAGGCGGGTGGCACCTGGTCCGCTCCGGCAAGCCTGCCCGTCAGCCGCAGTGGCTGTTGTTCAAGGACGACGATGCGTATGCGAGCGATCTGGAAGCGGACGATCTGCTCGCCGATGTGTCGGCGGCCCCAACGGCAGACATCAGGAGGGCCGGCGGCGGTAAAGCCGACAAGAAGAAGCTCAAAGCCCTCCCTGCAAAGCGTGCGCGACGGAAGAACTGGGCCAAGAAGGCCTTGGTCCTGCCCAAAGCGAAAGAGGCGGCTCCGCCTTCCGGCCCCTTCGAGCCCCAGTTGGCCACGCTGGGGGAGGCCCCGCCGCAGGGCGACCAATGGGTCCATGAGATCAAGTGGGACGGGTATCGGATCCTCGCAACGGTCGCCGATGGGGCCGTCCGGCTCTGGTCCCGCAACGCGTTGGAGTGGACCGACAAGATCCCCGAGATACGCGACGCCGTGGCGGAGTTGGGCCTTACCTCTGCTGCCTTGGATGGCGAACTCATCGCCGGATCGGGCACCAAGGAGGACTTCAACCTGCTCCAGGCGACATTGTCCGGGGAGCGGCAAGGCGCGCTGGCCTACGCGCTCTTCGACCTGCTCTACATCGATGGCGTGGACGTGGCCGCAGCACCTCTGTTGGAGCGCAAGGCGCTCCTGCAGGAGCTGCTGGCGGGCCAGGCCGGCCACTTGGCCTTCAGCTCTCACGTCCAAGGCGACGGCAACGAAGCCTACCGCCTGGCTGGCGAACAGCACTTTGAAGGCATCATTTCCAAGCGCGCCGATCGCGGCTACCACCTCGGCCGCAGCGACGACTGGCGCAAGACCAAGCAGCTGGCCAGCGACGAGTTCGCCGTGGTCGGTTACACGGCCCCCAAGGGCAGCCGCAGCGGCTTTGGCTCGCTTTTACTGGCCAAGCCCGACGCCAAACACGGTTGGCTCTACGTGGGCCGGGTGGGCACCGGGTTCTCCGACGCCTTGATCAAGGACGTGAGCAAGAGGATCCAAGGGGGAGGCAAGAAGCCGACGGCCTACGTGCCCACCGAGGACACCGATCTTCGCTCTGCCACGTGGTTCGAGCCGCGCTTCGTGGTGGAGGTGTTCTATCGCGGCATCGGGGGGCAGCAACTGCTGCGCCAAGCCTCCTTGAAAGCCGTGCGGGCCGACAAGGAAGTGAATGATTTGGCGGATTCGGATCGCGCCGCCCCGGCGAAACCGGCCCGTGGCAAACGGGCATCGGCGGCGTCTTCTGCCCGCAAGACCGCCGCAACGCCTCAAGTCGAACGCGTGCCCCCCAAACTGTCCTCCCCGAGCAAGGTCCTTTTCCCTGGCGACGGCTATACGAAGCAAGACGTTTGGGATTACTACTCGGCAGTGATGGATCACCTGCTGCCCGAGGTGATCAACCGGCCCTTGTCGATCATTCGCTGTCCCGCCGGCACTGGCAAGCCTTGCTTCTTCCAAAAGCACCACACCGCCGGGCTGGAGCTGGTGGACTCGGTCAAGCTGAAGGAGGACAGCGGCATCAACGCCCACTACCTCGTAGTGCGCGACGCGGCCAGCTTGCTGGAGCTGGTCCAGTTCAATGCCCTGGAGTTCCATCCGTGGGGAAGCCACGCGGAGGAGCCTGACCGTGCCGACCGGGTGGTATTCGATCTAGACCCCGGCCCAGATGTGCCTTTCGCGGAGGTAAAAAAGGCTGCCACTGATATCCGGAAGCTTCTGGCCCAACTAGAGCTGGAGTCCTTCCTGCGGGTATCTGGAGGCAAGGGCCTTCATGTCGTGGTGCCCTTGAATCCCGGGTGCGACTGGGACCTGACCAAGCGCTTCGCCAAAGGATTCGCCGACGCGTTGGCCCAGTCGGAACCTCAGCGGTTCTTGGCCACCGCCACCAAAGCCCTTCGAAACAAGCGGATCTTTGTCGACTACCTGCGTAACGGTCGAGGTGCCACCGCAGCGGCGTCGTATTCCCTGCGGGGTAGACCGGGCGCGCCTGTCGCGATGCCTCTGGCGTGGAGCGAGCTGCCAAACCTCAAACGGGCTGACGCGTTCACGATCAAGGACGTGCCGGGCAAGCTGAAACGTCGCCGCAAGGATCCCTGGGAGGGCATCGATGCGTTGAAGCAGAACTTGTCGAAATGGGCCCGAAACGACTAGCCGCTATCCCCGCGGTCGTGTCCGAGCGTAGACGGGCAGACGCGAGCGTCGTTGGCAGCTGCCGAGCACGTGATGAGCACGCGGGCTTGATGCCGGCTCCTGTCCAATGAGCCTCATGCAGTGCGATGCTCCCGCTCCGACCCCGGTGACCGTCTGGACCATCGGGCATTCCACTCGACCTTGGGACGAGTTCTTACACCTGCTGTTCGCACAAGGCATCTCGGCGATCGCGGACGTGCGTCGTTTCCCAGGATCGCGTCGTCACCCTTGGTTCGCATCCGAGCAGATGGCTAAAACGCTGCCAGCGCACGGCGTGGAGTATCTTTGGATTCCTGAACTGGGCGGGCGGCGCAAGGTGCAGCCGGATTCGCCCAATGGTGCGTGGGACAACGCCGCGTTTCAGGGCTACGCAGACCACATGGCGACCGCCGAGTTCGCCGGCGGGCTATCGAAGGTGCTTGCACTGGGGGGCGAACATCGGACCGCGCTGATGTGCGCGGAGGCACCGTGGTGGCGTTGCCACCGACGTCTCATCTCCGACCTGCTGACGCACCGGGGCCATGAGGTGCTGCACATCGTGTCCCACGCCGAACCCAAACCGCATCCGCTGAACCCGATGGCGCAGGCCGTCGGGCCAGCGCTTGTCTACCCACCGGCTCAGACGGAGCTGTTCTGAACCAACCAGTAGGGCGATCGCGTGTCGGGCCCGCCCGGCGCATTTTCTCCCTATCGAAGCTATGCGGACATGTCGGCTGCCTTGCAGTTGGCGCGCGCTTGCCGCACGGTGTTGTTGATAGACGACGGGCAGCCGCGCAACCCTGCCTGAATCGGCTTAGGCGGTCGTCCCTGGTCCCAGCTTCAGGTAATGGATCGGAGGCTGCCCCGTCAGAAAGTTGGCGTTCTCCTGAGGGATTCAGACTGGCTTTCGATCTTCATGTCTGCCATGAAGTAGTCTGGGATGGATGGTGAAGCGCAGGTTAGAAAACGATGCAAGGGGGAGGGGAGTGAGGAGTGCTCAGTATGATTCGCTTTGCAGCGCGCTCGATAGGATACATGGACAGCAAGCGCTGACGGATTTCGCCTCGGATTGGGGCCTCCACCGCAGTCCCAGCGAGGATGGCACAGTGGAGGTATGGAAAGGCGCGGCGATGGGGGCCGGCGTTGAGATCTTGTTGCTTCCGCCCGTGTCCGCTTCCAGCGACTGGGCCATCTCGACGCTGGTCACGGTCGGAGGCCGGGTCGAGCATGTCAGGCGGCGTCCGTTTCGGATCTGACGAAGAGTGGCTGCTAAACGCCTACCACGGCTTTCCTTGGTGCAGCCAATACTGGGTCAGCAGGGAGGCGGTGCGTCGGTTCGTCGACGTCGACGCCAAGCCAGGATCTGTCCCACCACGGCCGTGAGCAGCAGCAGGGCATTGGTCACCACAAACACCGTTGACCCCAAAAGTGCACTGTAGGCGGTGAACAGGGTCGACGCGGTCATCTGACCGACAAACAGCCATTTGGAGACCGTTTCCGGATGGGGAGACTGCCACTGTTTGATCATTTGCCGGACCAACGTGGCTATCAACACGGCGGTTGCAGTCCAGCCAAGAACATCAGGATGCATGGCCGCTCACCCGTCCTTTGGGTCGTGGACAGTTGAACCGTCTTGGCCGTGCGCCGGGCGCTTATGAGGCTCCTCAATGATTTCCTTGTTGAGGATGCGAACCTCGCCCACCATCAGCAGGCGCATGTCGCGCACGATGTAGTCGGCCAACGCCTTATCGGTGATGTCATCACCGGCGATGTCCAGCCGGAAGCCTTGGCCCTGAATCCCGCCCCCGTTGCTGAAATCAATCTCGAAATCAAAGCACACCCGCTTCTCCATGTTGCCCTCTCCATCGGTGAGACTGGGCGGCACTGAAAGGCCGCTTACTACGCTTAGAAGGCGATCATCGGCGTAAGGAGGGCAGCCCACAACTGGCCCCATGCCCGGATCTGAGGGCAGGCTCTCTGCCGTTCCCGCTTTCGGCGGTCGTAGAGTTTCATGTCCGCGCGATTGATGGTATCGGCCACCGATTCCGAGGGCCGACCAATGGCGCAACCGCCGGAAAAAGCGGATCGGTGCAGGTCAGCGTGGCCGAAATAGTGCGGCGGGCGTTGAACGATTTCTGACCGTGCCAGCACCCGTGGTGGTGCCCGTGTGCGACAAGATCCTGGCTTGCGGACACTACATCCACGGTCGCCAGTGGAAGCACCCGGAAACCCTCCGGGCCGTGTTTGAAAGTCGGCTCTACCTGCACCCGGCTGATCCGTCTGACGACACCGCAAGCGCTTGGAACTGGGTCAAGGCATGCTCGCCAGCGCAAGTGTGGACGCGCATGGGGGCTCCAACCCCAGCAGAGCTTGAGCGGGTCATACAGGCCGATACGAAGGCCCGAGATGCATTGCTTGCTCCGCGCTTGGAACTATCCGAGGAAGAAACGAGGCGATGCTTTGACGTTCGATTGATCGCCGGACTGGCCATGACCGTCGCCCGGAAAGGATGGCCAGGGGCGCCATTGATGCATGGCGCGTATGGCCGCCACTGGATCATCGAATCGACCGCGAGAAAGAGGGAAGATATCCTTCTGCAGGACATCGGATTGCGTGTCTGGGCCGAGACGATGGCCATGAAGGCCAATCGCGCCACCCAGCAGGCTGCATCCGATAAGACACGGGGCTCCGAAGGGTTCTTGGTGACGCACGAGGTGGGGAACTGCTGAAGCCGCTCCTGGGGCGCCCCCGGTAGCCGCTTTACTTTCGACGATTGCACGGTAGAACCTGGGGATGGACACGAAAACCACCCCCAGCATCACGGAGCTTCTCGAAACCTTTGAGCCCGAGGCGTGGGCCTCGCCCCCGACGTCGACCATCGCCAACCACGTTCAACGCACGTTGGGCGAGGGCGACCATCACCCTGCGCAGGTTCTCCAGGCTGCCGTGGCGTTTCTCCAGCAGCCGGTGGAAGGCGTGGACGGGTTTGGGGACCTGACCTGGGTCGCAGGGCCTGCCGAGCAGGGGTGGCCCTGGGTGAGGTTGGCGCTGGACTACGACGGCGAGAAAGCGGAGCTGGCGATGCTGGGGCCCATCACCCCGGAGAGCGTGGATGCCGCGCTTCACGACGAAAACAACGAACGCATCAGCGGGATCGTGCTGGACTACATCGATGAGCAGCTCGATGAAGAGGACCGCGCCGACACTCTGGCAGCCATCGCGATGGACGGGGTGGCGTTTCGCGAGCGCCAGCACCACGCTGAGCACCTCCAGCAGACCTGCGGTCGGCAAGCCTTCCTGGACGAAGCCGTGGAGAAAGGCGATTTGAAGCTGCTCCAGGCAGCATTGGGCCTGGGGGCGGCCGTCAATGCGCCGCGGATCGGCGGCAACACCGCGCTGCACGAGGCGATAGAGCGGGGGCACACGGGCTTGGTTGACCCCCTCCTTGAGGCTGGGCGCGGGTCAACGTCTTCAACCATGCCGGCATGACCCCGCTCCATTTGGCGTCCGACAAAGGCGGCACGGAAAGCTGCTTGCGGTTGATCGCCGAGGGCGTGGACGTGACGCTGAGTGACTTCCAGGGGCGAAGCCCCGTGGCACTGGCCCAGGGGAAGCCGGGGTTGAGCCGTTGAGGGTTTACAGTGGTCTCGCAAAACGGCAGGATCGGGGTTTGACCAACCCCAAGGGAAAACCGTGGCACTGACGCTCGAAGAAATCCGCAAGAAAAAGGCCGAAGCGGAGGCCTTGGTGGCCGAAATGGAAAAGGCCGAAGGCGACGCGCTGGCGGCCGAAGCAGTGGCCAGCTTTGCTGGCGTCTACGAGACCTTGCAGCAGTTTGGGCCGCATTACACGACCAAGCAGAAGAACGATCTGAAGGCGCTGCTGGAGCCGCGCCACGCTGCCACAACCAAGACGGGCACGAGCCGCCCTCCCAAGTTCCAAATCCCGGACGGCACCACCTGGGCAGGCACTGGCCGGCAACCCAGCGCTTTCCTCGCGTGGGCAGAAACCGCTGAAGGGAAGGCGTGGAAAAAGAAACACCCGGACCAAGAATGGCCGGCGCATCCGTTCAAGGCCTGATCGGATTTTCAGCGTTGCAGACAAAGCCCCGGTTTTCCGGGGCTTTTTTGTGGGCGTTGAACCAAGGCAAGGCAGAGCGGGGGCTGGGGCGGGAGCCCCGGCCCTGGGCCGTTCCTCCCCGGAGGGGGCTTTTCAGGCGCGGCCCCGGGCCGCGTTCTTTTAAAGTGCGTTGGAAAAAGGGCGGGTGGGGCCTCGGCTTCCACCGGGCCCGGTGCTGGGCGGGAAATGTGCTGCGGTTCAAGTTTTCCGGCGATCTGCGGCCCTTATGGCGGTTTTGATATTTAGTCGATAAAACGTAGGGTGAAAGTATTGCGATTTTTTTGAGGGGGCTTAGTTTGAGTGGGTAGTGAGGGAATGCCCCCTCTTCAAAGGTTTTCTAATGATTGCTTGCGCTATTGGCCGGTCAGGCTTTGTTGCCCTTGGTTATCGGGGGGTCTTCTAATGGCCCACCACCACGCCAGGCCCCTCCAACTCAAGTCGGGCGAATGGGGCGCCCGGGTGCCCGCCCCGAATGTTCGGAACGGCGACAGGCTCACTGTGGTTGCCCGGAGCGGCAGCTCCTGGGAAGCCGTGGTGGTCGGCGTGGTTTGGCAAGGCCCGGAGGTCGCGATTTGCCAAACCGCCCGGGGGCTCATGCAGTGCGGGTGCTGCGGGGAAGTGGGGCAGAAAGGGGCCTACCCCTTCTCAACGTATCCGGCAGAAATGCAGCGTTGCGACGATTGCGGGGGGGCTGCATGAAACCCCCAGCAACGCGTCGCCGCCGCTATTTCGCCTATCAACGCCGCTCTGGGTCCACGTGCTACTTCGACAAGGACATGCACGCCCACCTCCAGCGGTATCCCCACACCATCGGCCATTACCAGCTCACGCGTTTCCTGGGCACTTCCGCGTTGCTGACCGCTGAAGAAGCGGCCGCCCAAGGATGGATGGCCAAGCCCAGCCGGAGGACCGCATGAGAAGGCGCTACGTCCTCTGGCCCTCACAAGCAGGGTTCGAATGAAAGAGTTGATTGAAATCGAGAACGCCGGTTACCGCCACCGGGTCAAATACATGTGCGACTCAGAAGATGGCTTTGGCGTAGTGACTCGCCAGGAATACAGCTACCTCAAAGATGGGATTGTGGTCTGGAGTCAAGAGTTTCCGGCGGGCGTTTCGTTTCGCGAGATGGCCCTCGTTTTTATGGATTCGGGGTTGTATGTAAGAGCAGACCTGAAGGAGAAGAGGAGGAGCGGATGAGCCGCTACACGCTACAACCCAAGCGGAACAACATGCCACTTGTGGAGACCATCCACGAAACGTGGATTGACGCGCCTAGCAAAGCCGCGTTTCAAGCCCTGGCCGCCGCGCAAGGCCTGAGCATGCGCGCTGCACTGGCCCAGCTCATCGAGCAACACGCCCAGATTCGAGAACCGTTTTCCCCTCGACGCCCCACGCCTTGGACCGGAGAGGCGGCGAAGGGGCGAGAGCGCTACAAAACCGCGCTCCCCAGTGTGCAGGTGGCTCCCCAGGTCGCCATGGCCCTGCTCATCGACGCCAACCGAATCGGCATTCGTCAGCCAGAAGCCGTTCGCCAGTTGGTCTGGCGATGCATCCACGCCAGCGCTTGACGAATCGGACTCCCTTTTGGGGGGTGGGGCCAAGGACAGCCACCCGGAGGCTGGGGCGGAAGCCCCGGCCCAGGGTCTTTCCTCGCCAGAGGGAGCTTTTCAGGCGCGGCTTTGCCGCGTTCTTTTGAGCTCTTGAGGAGAAAAAGCAACGTCAAAAGCGGCTCAAAGCAAAGGCAAAAAATGGCGTGGAGAAGCGGCGGGAGGGGCCTCGGCTTCCGCCGGGCCCGGTGCTTGGCTGTAAATGTGAGTTATTTCAGGGTTTTCGTATTTTCTGCGGTTTTCCGTCAGTTTTTGTTTTAGTCAGGAAAATGTAGGGTAAATCTATTGCGAAAAGTTTGTTTTCTTTTACCTTGAGATCAGAGAGGAGCGCTGATGCTCTTTAAAAAAGGAAGCCCCATGTTGACGTTCTTTGCTTTTTGCCTCTTGGCTGGATTGGTCGCCGGACTGGCCATTGCTGACCGACTGGATGCGCTCTGATGAATACCCGCAGCCACACCCAAGCGCCCGCCCGGTCCTCCATCGCCACCACCTCAGCGCTCCTGCGATTCCTGTTCGACGCCATGTCAGGGATGGGAGCGGCCAAGCTGGGATGGGAGATGGTGACCGACCCCAAGGCCAAGCTGTCGGACATTGCCCTCGGCGTGCCGCTCTGCTTGGCTCCCGCAGTGATTGCGGCCACCTGGGCGCTTTGCCTGTTTGGCATTGCCCAGCATCACCAGCTTTTTTGAAACTCGAATCCCTGACAACAACGGAGGACCCCGCTCGTGCGAAAACTTTTCAACAAACTGCTCAACATCGCCCTTTTTGGCATGGTTCTGTTCGCCCTGGACCAAGTTCCGGAGCGCTTGGGACGCATGTCCAAAACCGCCCAGAACCTGGTTCAGCAGGTGGGCTACTCGGGCCCCATGCAGGGCATCCCTTCTGGCGTGCCAGACGGTTATGAGTTTTGATGAGCCCTCGTTGGCCACCTTCTGAACTCGTGCGCCTCGCCTGGGCTGCGCGCCGGGATCTTCTTGCCAGGCAGCACCTGCTTCAGGCGTTCCAAGAGGGGGCCGATTTCCATTCCCCTCTGTCCAGTAGCGATCTGAACAATGACCTGTTCGCCGTCGCCGGGGATTGCGTCGCGGGCGTGGTGGTTCGGGAGCTGACGGGCGTCAAGGACGCCGAAGAGTGGTTGCACGCGTTTCTTCGCGCGCACGACTTGCATCAAGCGCTGGCACCCGCAGTGGGAATCGCTGCCAAACGGCGCTTCTGATGGCAGCGATCCTCTGAGTAGCGGGGGCGGCGAATGGTCCTGATTTACGTGTTGGGGGCGGCCGCTGCCTTCGCGCGATCATTGAACGTTTTGCACCATTCGAGCATGTCTTGCACGTCCTTCAGCAGTTCGTCCGGATCCGGAAGCCAACTGGGGGTGTCGGTGGGTTGGGAGTGCTCGAATGCCGAATACTTCGTCATCATCCCGTCGATCAGTGCGCAGTCTGCTGGGGTGATGGCACTAAGCCGCTGTAGCTTGTTGAGCGTGTTGATCTCGCGCCGGTAGCGGTTGATGACGCCAGAACAAAGCTCGTCCTCTACAGAGCGCTCAACCAAGATTCGGAAGTTGCTGCAGGCGGCCTTCAGGGCAAGCTCTTTCAGCGGCGGATCGAGCTTCTTGAGCTGTCCGATGCTGCTGACCATTTGTCCCAAGCCGGACTGTGGCTTCAAAGAGAAGGTGTTGATCTGCGCCGGCATGCCGGTTCTGCTTCCGTCGCGGGCGATCGATTCAACCGCGACCTTGACCGTAGACTGATCGAGGTTGGCCCGCTGCTTGGCGGCACTCTGCAACAGGACCATCAGTGACAATCGATGCGTGAACACGATCACCTGGCGACGCTCGGCCAGATCTACCAGGCGTTTGGCGACCGCCTCCTCAAAGCGCTGATCCAGGGAGGAGATGGGGTCGTCGAAGATCACGGGCATGCCCCGTTCAAGGCCCGTCGCGTCGGCCAGGAAGGCCGCCAATGCCACGATGCGTTGCTCACCCTCGCTCAGGATCTCCCGATTCTTCTGGGCGCCTTGCGCGTCCTTCAGCTCCACGTAGAAGGTGAACGCGCCTTTGCCTTGGGAGCGATACGACATGCGGACAGGAAGCGAATGGCCCCCCAGCGCCCGCAACTCGGCATTGAAGCGGTCGCAGTAGCCCTTGGCCAACTCCGACTCGCCAATGTCATTGCTTTTCGTCGTCAACTGGCTGGTTGAGGTAGACCGAACAGCAGCCTCCACCGTTCCCACGCGTTTGAGGCGGATCACGTCGGCCCATACCGCATCGCGCTGCTCCGACAGCCACTGTTGTGCTTTCAGCTCTGCTAGGCGGGTTTCTTTCTCCTTCCGCCCCGTCGGGTCCAGCAAGCCCGCGAGCGCATCGCGATCAGCGCTGGTGGTCTTGACCTTCTGATCGTAGGCGTTGGTCCACACCGACCACTCCACCGCCGGAGCCGCCGTGGCCTCTGCCATGGCTTTCAATCTCGCATGGATGGCCTCAAGCAGCTCAGTGGCTTGGGCGGCTTCCAAGCCAATAGCGGCGCACTGGGCCTGCCAAGCGACATCGGTGAGAGGACTGGGCAACGCTTTCTTCAGCGCCGTCAGCGCGTCTTCCGCGCTCTTAGCTTCTGTCTGCAGGGTGTCGTTGAGGTAGCTTTCAAAGCTGGCCAAGCGGGCCTTGCCGTCGTCTCCCAACGGTTGCTGGCAGAGGACACAACGGGATTCGTCCCCAACGTGGGGGAAAGGGTGGTCACGGTAGGCAAGACCTGTCGAATACGCCTTTGCAGCGTCCCAAAGGGTTCGCCACACGGCGTCTCCGACGCCTTTGAGCGGCAGCCCATTGAGGAAGGCCGTGGCATAGGCGGTGGCGGCCTGGCGCTTGACCTCTGCATTGCTGCGGGCATCCAAGAGGGCTTGGGCCTTCTCGCCGTTCAAGCTCTCCTTCAATGCCGAGATGCTTGTGGCCATCTGCGACAAGCGTTCTAGCTCTCCGACGGCCTTGGCGTGGGCCACTTCAGGGTTCGCCTGGGCCAGTGCGGTCTCCAGCGCCAAACGCTCATCGTTCAGTGCCGCGGGGAAGGCGCAACGCTTGTTGATGTCCTCTTCGGTCAGTTTCGCCGTCAGCGTGCGAAGAAACGTCGCGACGCTGCTCTGGGCGTGATCTTCCGGGATGTTGGGCAGTTTGCTGGTGAGCTTGGCTGCACGGGCCTTCAACTGGGTGGCGAGATCGTCTGAGATGTGGATGAGCATCCCGACGAACCGCATAGCTCGGGGAAGATGGGTGGCGGTGGTGGCGCTGTCTCCGAACTCCAGCGCTGTGGCTGAGTCGAAGACCGGCACCGCTTTCAATGTCGCGTGGGGGCCGTCGGATGCTTGCCAAGTGAGATCAGCAGACGATGTCGTGCCGTCGGATCGGGTCGCCGTGACTTTGATCAGGGCAGAGGCAGCATCGGGATTCTGCTTGAACACGTTGCCGTGGATAGATCCCTTGGCCCGCGCGCCACAAACGTGCTTCATCAAACGGGCGTAGCCCGATTTCCCGGCCCCGTTGGGTCCGTAGACCACGGTCATCTGGCCTTGGCTGAGGTCCAATGCCGCGTCCTCGCCAAGGGCATTGACGCCGCAGATGGAGGAGACCGAGTCGATGCGAAGCTCAGCGGCGGTGGGTGTCCCCAAGATGGTTCCCGGTGCCAACGCCGGGTGGGGAGCATCCAGCTTCTTGGCTGCCTCGGCCAGGCAGTGATCCGCCAGCGCCTCCATCTCCTCTTCGTTCGGCATGCGGCGGTGCTGGATCACCGTGGAAGCGGCCATGCGCAGCCAGCTTGGGCGGCCATTCAACCACTCTTCCAGAGTCGTAGGCGCAGCGGCCCCATTCTTGTTCGCCATCGGTCACTTCCCCTGTGAATGGCCAGAGCCAGGAAGGCTCCGTTCCCCTTCCGCAATAGTGACGCGGGTCACATTTGGAGGCAAGTCGGTGATGGTCGTAGGGGATGGGGAAATGGTTCTCCCGAACGGTAGGGATCAGGCCTCTGAGGGGGCATCGATCTGGGCGGCAGCCAGGGCGGCTGCCAGATCACGGTTCAGTGCTCGCGCTTCAGCCCGCAGTTCGCTCCAGTTCGGCGTCCCGACCGGGCCTTGCCCACGCATCGACGCGAGCCAAGCATGGGATCGCAGCCTGGCCGCTTCCGCGGCTGGCGTCGAGGACTTGAGGGCGTCCAACGCGGCCAACTGGATTTCCAGAAGGTTGATGTCCATCAGCGCCTGCAACTGCTCCGGTGCCATCGGGCTTGGCGCATCCCGCTGCAGCCACCAGCGTCGAAGTCGTTTCAGCATGTCTTCTCTTCCCTGAGATCGTTGTCGCTACTCGGGAGGATGGCCACGCCACGGCTCTGGGCGTAATCCCTCACCTTCGTCAGCAGCTCTCGCTGCTGTTCGGGTTCAAGCCGCGACATCACCAGCAACGTCTCTGCCACTAGATCATTTGTGGCATGGAAATAGGCGACCGGCATGCCAAGTGCTTGGGCCAGCTTTTCCATCGTTGCAGGATCCGGCACGCGATCTCCTCTCTCGTAACGAGAAACCCTGGGAGCGGCGGAGTTTTCCTCGTCCAACCCAAGCACGGCCCCCAACTGTGCTTGCGTCAGGCCCTTGGCCAGCCGGGCCTCGCGCAAGCGGCGGCCAAACGTGTGAGCTGGGGCGAGAGGGGCAGGCATGGGCGATCACGAACCGGGAACAATCCCCAAGTCTGCCGCTTCCCATGCTGCACCGCATTTGCCAAAATGGCAAATAAGGCCATGGTGGCCGGGATCAGGGGGATGCATGAAGCAAGCGATTGCAGCCGTGGCCGTGTGCCTGGCGTTGGCCAGCGGGACGGCCACCGCCCAGGACGGCATTTTGGGAAGGATTGGCAAGGGGTTGATGCAGGCGGGCAAGGACGCCGCCTCGGCCCCGGCGACCAAGCGTTACCTGGAGCCGGCAGGCACTTACTGGGACGACGGCGACCCTCCGGTGCTCGACGGCTACACCCGGATCCGGTGGGGCTTGGCGGCCACCGCGTCGGGTGGTCACAAGATGTGCGAAGAAGGCCTCTTCGCCGAGGCCAAGGCAGGCAAGGCCATGACGCCCGCCATGCGAACCCATTGCATCGGATCATGGGGGCACCAGTTCAAACGCGTCGGCCTGCAGGGCCACCCGGCCTCTGCGTTTGAGGCCAAGGCGCGGCAGATCGCCTCCACCGACGCGTTCTACCTGCGGCCCTACATCGACGTGGAGATCGACCCCAGCACCAACATTCTCCACGCCTACGTGCTGGTCATGAACCACGACTGGTATCCCCGCTCGCCTGACTTTCTTCCGACGGCCGTTATCGGCCCTTCGCCGTTAGGCAAGGGCAGTGCGGTGGTCGGGGTCGAGCACGGCGGGCGCTACCACGCCGCGTTGCGATTGAAGCCGGAAGACGCGGCCGAGCTGCGACGGGTGGGGCGCGACGCCACGGGAGACCGAATCTTTTTCAAGGTCGTGGAGGGCAGGTTGAAGCCCAACGGCCTGCCCGACATCGTTCTCCAAATCGACCGCCTCGAGATCGGCTACAAGAACCAGATCATCGGCATCACCCCTTCCAAAGACAAGGACGCATGACATGAAGCACGCACTGATCGTGGCCGCAGCAGCGGCACTTTTGACCCTGACGGCCTGCTCTGGCGACAAGGGCCCCACGAAGGAGGACGGGGTGAAGGTCGTGGAAGGCTTTTTCACCGAGCAGGGGAGGCAGGCAACCCTCCAGCGCTCTTGGCGGTTTGAAGTGACCGACGCGGGCGGCTTGGATCTCGACTGCGAGAAGAAGCCCAATGGGGATCAAGAATGCATGGTGGGCGGGTCGGTAAAGGCCCTGGGTTACATCGGCGGCCAGCCCACCAAGGATGAGCCGAGCACCCTCAAGCCGAAGCTGCGGGCCCTGTTCCGCCCGCAAGGCGAAGGTTGGCAAGTGGTCGAAGTGACCGACGAAGGGACGTCTGCGGGCTAAACGGGCCGCAGTCCGCCGCTTGACTGCACGCCGGTCCCGATCAAGCGTGCAGCCATCCAACAGGGGAGGACCATATGAACCGCTATCCGTCGCAGCAAGTTGTGTATGCGCCGCCGGGCCCGTCCGCGCTGATCCTCCCTGGCGTCATCTTGGCTCCGTTGGGCTTGGTTGGGCTGGCGGCCGGCCTGGAGGTGATGAAGCGCGACTTCTTCATCGGCGTGGTCTGTTGTGTGCCCGGTGCGCTCGTCTTCGCGTTTTTGGCATTTTGCCTGGCGCTCCACATCCGGGCTCAGCGGCTCTGGGACTGGCACGTCCGCACGGGGCGGATCCCGTATTTCCGGAAGCACGGCTTCCTGAAAGGGGCACTGCTCGGGGGCGGGTTGGGCGTGGTGGCGGTGGTGGCGGCTGCCGTTCTGGGCTTCAAATATGCCGATCATCCCCAGTTTGGGGAGATCGCTACCGCAGCGTTTTACTTGGCTTGGCTCTGGGGCGTGCTTTTGATCGGCGTGCTGGCCGTGGTGTTCGGGTGGTTCAAGCGGGCGTGGGATAGGACGGCCCTGCCGGACGCCTGATGAACCAGCGCATGGACCTCTCATCCTTAGTCGGATGAGAGGTCTGCTCCGAACCGTGCCCTTCATATCCCCCTCCCCATGTGAATCGACAACTCGACCAAGAGAGGCTCGTTCGCCAGCGAGATTCCCTGACCGTCGGGGCATGGCTTAAACTTAACATGGCTGCCGCTGATCAGCAGGGGTAGGCGTCTTTTTTCACGTTGGATGACAGGGGGAGTGAATGTTAGGGAAAACACCAGCGCTGCTTTGCGTCGCTACTCTCATGCTTGCTGGCTGCGCGACGCACAAGGAAATGCTCGTCACCGGTGCTAGCCGAGCGGACGGAACCATCACTCTCTCTTACGAGAGCAATGAGTTTCAGCGAGTCTCCGTAGACGGAGAAAAGGCTGAGAGCATGGCGGCGCAACGCTGCAAAGCATGGGGCTACAGCGGTGCTGAGTCCTTCGGCTCTCAGGAGACTCAGTGCCTGTCGCGCCGGGGGTTTGGCAACTGCGGTAGCCGCCGTGTATCGGTTGTCTATCAATGCACTGGCTCGCCAGGGCAAGGTCGATCAGAGTGAAGATGCCTCTCCCATTGTTGGCCGTATTCCCACTTGCGCTTGCCTTCTGTGCTTCGGCGGAAGACAGCAGGATGGACTTCTTGCCATCGCAGAGCGTTGTGAACGACGTTGCCCGGTGCTCGGCCGCAGCAAGCTACGTCATGGCGGCGGCAGCCGTTTTGCCCAATGACTCTTCCCGTTGGATGGCGTTCGCGACTGACATCAGCAGGACGATGGCCGAAGACCAGAGCCGTTCGCCGGAGCACCGAGCGCAGCTCACCCCCACGACTGCCGAGATTTTTGTGGCTGCTGCGCATGTCCGGGGGCTGGTTGAAGAAGGCTGGGATCTCAAAAAGCCGTCGGGCAGGGACTACGTCGTTGCCAACGCTGCCGCCTATTGCACTGCCTCGCTCTTGGGTCCCAAGGGGAAGTAGCGTTCGATTCGTTCAAGGGGCCTGCGGGCGTCTAGGTTCCGATGCAGGCTAAACGACGTCTTAGGTGCGACAATGCAGGCACCCGGCTGATGCGGAACGCGAGTCGCCGGTGTCTGCGTAACTCACAAGGAATGTGTTGTGTTCGGAATATTCAAGAAGCGCGAATCTCAAATGGATCAGGCTCAGAAGCAAGTCGATGAAGCCCTTGCTCGGCTGGGCGCCTCTGTGCTCCTCATCACTCAAGCAGGAAAGATTGTGATGACCTCGGAGGCACTAAAAAGCCGTCCGAAGGACTGGATGGGAGGGCAGGCTATTGAGGTGATGGTTCATCATCCCAGCCAAGAGCCCTACTTCATCTATTACGAGAACGAGCAATACTACTTCAGCATGGCGAGTGCTGGGGGCAGGCAGTCCCTTTCCGATGCTCAGAGCTTTGAGGGCTACCGAAGCAGCGTTTCGCAGGTTCTGTGCATGTTCCTTGTCCTTCATCTCATCAGGGAGGAAGGGAAGGACATTCGGCATCCTGAAATGTCCTTCACTCATAACCGCATACACACCAACGTTGTCGCTTACGTTGAGCGCCTGAACAACTGGTATCCAATCCAGCACGGCTCCGAAGAGCCTGACTCGGCAACCGACAGGAAGCTGGTGTTGGTCAATCGAGGCTCCGTCGACATCTCTGAAGTGATCGCCATCAACGCGCCATCGCCCGCGTAGGTTGGCAGTTCGCCTAGTCTATGGCTGGTCCATGGCGCTACTAGGTTCGACGGCCTTGTCATGCCTGTCGCAAGGCCGCGATCCGTGAATACATCGCGGCAAAAGAAGGCCAATCCGTTCTTCCACTGGACCCGATCTTTCTTATCCAATGACTGGAGGGCACGGGCTCGCTGGTTGTGAGGACATCACCCGCGTTCTCCCAATAGGAGATCATCTCAGTCTCGCCCTTCCGACTCGTCGGATACTTGGCCGCCCAAACAACCGTAGAGGCGTAGAACTTCAGAAGCTCAACGTCGGTTTGGGAGGTGGCTAGGCCCGCCTCGTTGGCAAGGAGCACGCTGTCGTGCGTGTTAGCGGGCTTCTTGCCGCGGCTGACCAGAATGGCCTTCAAGAGGACTTCTATCGCCAAGCCGCAGAGCAAGTGGTAGGAGGGGCGAGCCGCCAGAGCCATAGAGAATCCGACGGGCTCTCCCAGCAGCTCTCTTGTCTCTTCTGCGCTTCCCCTGATGGACAGCCAAATGCAGGCGGCACCGGCTCTCAGGCCTGCTGCTCTTGCAAACCACTGGTTGGGGTGGTTCTGATCCGAGACGATATCTTCCATGCATGTGCTCTGGTGGCTCTACGGCCTTCAGTCTAGGTCATTGCAAGCAACGGAACTTCTAGGCGCTTCATTCGCGGGCGGCCGCGTGAAGTCACCCATGCGTCCGTGTTCGCTTCGATGCACCGTCACGCGGTGGGTCCTCTGCACGTCAGCGTCAGCGTCTGGTAGTCCACCCGCACGGGGTTGTAGAACTGGCGATACCAGTTGAACGCGAAGGTCTCGCCCACGTTGTGCTCGTTGCACGCCGGCAGGCCTTGCTGGGTGCCAAACCCACCGTTGGGCGTGCATCCAGCCTGGCCCGTGCAGGTGGTGTAGGGCGTCGAAGCCACAACCGAGGATGCAGGCCACTCCCAACGATACGGATTGTTGGTCTTGCCCACCAAATCGGACGCGCACGCTTGCCGGCACACGGCCAAAGAGGTGCCGCCGCTGGTCCAGTTGTAGTCGCAGTAATGCATGCCCATGTTGGAGACACATTCAAAATCGTAGGAGTAGGCATAACGGATGTTCCCCGCGTCCGAAAGCGTGTTGCATTGCTCTTCGTAAAAAGCCGACTCGCTCACGTTGGCGGGCCAGTTGCCGGGCATCGGTGCGGGCGTCTCCACCCGTTGGATGGGCACGTTGGCGATGGCCCAGTCCAGCTTTGCTTTCTCCGCTGGCGTCAGGCGCACCACCGCATCGGGATACCAGTAAGAAATGCCACTCGAACCCGAGGGGGGCGGCACGTCCTGCCCATCGGCCGTGTGCCACGCCACAACCTGCAAGCTCCCATCGCTGCAGCGAGCAGCCGTGGGCTTGCATGTGTTGACCTCGTTGCGACGCGCCCCTGTATCCACCCAGTTGGACCAGCCGCCATAAGTGGGGCCGGGCAGAGCGGTGGTGCCAAACGGGCAGTGGGTAAACACGTCCCTCGACCGCACCTGCTGCCGTTCCCAGGTGTGCGTGCCGGTTTGACCCGACGGGCAGGCTTGCGACGTGGGGAGCCATTGATCGCGTTCCTCACGGGTGCTCCACGGGCAGGCCTGGCAATCCCTCGTCGTCACGGCCGCCACCGTCTGGGCTTGAACCCACGCCTCGGGATGCTCCCACGCGGCGTCTGAGTTTGGATCCACGTCGCCGGGAGCGCAGACCTGGCGCGTGCGCACCGTCTCTGTGCCCCACGTGCCCGCCGGACAGCTCGCCCGGGCCGCCGAGCTTTCCGATTGCCGGCACGGCACCAAGGCCGGCGGAGCCGGGGTGGGGACCGGCGTTGGGAGCGGCTGAGGAACCGGAACGCTGGGCGCAACAGGAAGCGGCGGAACCGCCGGGGAAGGAGCAACCCCAGGGCTTGGCGACACGTTCCCAGGAACGCCCGGCACCGCATCGCTCACGCTGGGCGCACCAGTGACGGGCCCCGCCGGGGTCGGCGTTGAAGGGCCAGGGACGGCGGGCGTGGAGGGCAGGGGAAGCGTGGGTACCACGGCGACCGACGACCCAGCCACCATGCCCGAGTAATAGACGATCTCGACCACGGCCCCATCGACCCCGCACGCCAATCCTAAGCCGGGGACGTCCAGGCTCCCTCGGTTGCTCAGCAAAACACTGGTGTTGCCCACGATCACGTCCCGCACGTTCACGTCGTCCGCGATGGCGGAGACGAACGGCACGCAGGCCCGCGCAGGAAGCCCAGACAGCCCCACGGTGAAGGCATCCCCCGCCAAGCGCACCGTGGCCGGGGACACGGTCACTGCGCCGCCCCACGCGTTGCTCATGGTCGCTGCGCTGCCTTGGCGGAAGTCGGCAGGGGCCAGCCCTTCTTCGAGGACGTTCAACGTGCTGACGCCGCGGAACGAACCGACGACGCCATGGGACCGATCAACGCGGCTGGCCAGGTCTCGAACGTTCTCGACGTCCGACGCCACATTGACCCGCGTGGTGACGCGGGGGTAGACCCAAAACGCGGCGGCCCCCATGGCCGTGGCAACCCCCAATGCGAGCAGCAACTCGACCAGGCCAAAGCCTAGAGCGTAAGAACGGCGGGAAGGGCGGGCATGCGGTGTCATGCACTTCAGCATGCGACACAACCGCATTTTGACAAGCCCTGGCGACAGTTTTCATTTTTAGTCAAAAATCTTTCAAATCAATGGGTTGACAAAGGTTGGTGATGTGGTTGGATCGTGGTGTAGGAGCGGTTTAGTGGGTAAGCCGACCTATCCACAAAAAGAGAGTAAAGACATGAAGATTCATCCCGTCGAGTCTGCCAGCACCGACCTGGCGCATTTCCAACTCCACACCGCCGCGCGGTTCCTGGACCGCACCAATGGCCTCAATCAGCTGGCCGACAAGCACCGCAGGATCCAGCGCTTGGCCACCCGCGCCCGTCATGAGCGGCGTTGGAAGAGGGAAGAGGAGCGCTTCGCATGAGCATTTTGAACATGGCCCTGCTGTTTGTCGGTCTCCTGGGCATCGCGGTGTTCTACCGGGACCTGGTCGCCAACCCCATCTCCGCCGGGCGCGCCCTTATGCGCTTCTATCAACTGCCGGCGGAGCATCGCCAAGGAAGCGTTCTGCAAGAGGTTTCGAAGGCGTGGTGGAGCATCGTGCTGGTGCCGTTCTACGTGCTGGTGGCCCTGGCTCTTGTTGGGATCCTAGGAGCCGGCCGATGACTACCTTCATGCAACTTGTGTATCTGACCTTTGCGTGTTTGCTGATCTACTACGTGCCATTCTTGACCGCTCGATGCTTTATCGGGGTTCGTCGCGCCTACAAGGCAGATTCACCCATGGATGCTGAGGTTGCCCCGCTCATCGTGGGATTGCTGATGGGATGGATTCTTCTGCTGGCGTGCCTGGCCAAGGTCATCGACACCTTTGTGAACGAAGGGCCGTTAGGGGTATGGGTGCTCAGTTTCTACCTTCTCGTCAATGCCTGGCGCTTCTCTGTAGGTCTTCAAGAAGTCGGGGGAGACAAGAAATGAGCTGGACCGAGAACCTCATCCGAGCCATCCAAACCAACGACTCGCTGGCGTTTTATGGGTGGCTTCACGCACTCAAGGGGACGCCCGACCTGGACGCTGGCGTGGCCGGCGATCCAGGCATCACTGCGTTGGCCGTCGCCTCCCTCATGTATTCCAAGGCCGTCCAGTCGGACCCGGTCTTGGCGACGCGCTATGCCGCGATGGTGGAGGCGCTTATGGACGCCGGGGCCAATCCGCTGGTTCAGATCGGGGAGCGGTTCGTGGTGCGACGGGGGCAAACCGGGAAGCTGGAGCGGCGACGGGTGGACGAAGGCCGAACGCTGGCGGAGGTTTGTGGGGGCGTTCTTTGCCCGGCCATGCAGGCATGGTTTCGACGCCAACGGGCAGGCGAATGGTCCAACACCGCGCTTCATCGCCCTCATCCCGCCTATGCCCACCTCCGGCGACGCCACAACGCCGTGGCCTGAAGCCAAAGCCGGCGGCTGCTCGCCGCCGAAAAGCGGGGTGGAAACCACGGCAGGGTGGGCCACGGCTCCCGCCGGGCCCCTGGGGTCGCTGAACCTCCGACGTCTGCACCGCTAAAACCCCCTGGCTGCATGGCTCTTGCGGGAATAGGTTTGCATCGTAGTGTGTTGCACGACATACCCATAAAAGGAGCCCATCTCATGCGTCTCGTTGTCTGCTGCTTCAAGGGGGGCGTGGGGCGCACCACGCTCTCGCTCAACCTCGCCGCCGCGTTTGCCGGCCAATCCCGCGTGCTCGTCAACGACCGCGACCCTCAGTGCGGTTCCGTGGCGTGGTCAGCGATGAGCGACGGCGAGACCCCGTTCACCGTGAGCCGTGCCTCATCCCCAGGCTTCGACCTGGAGATTCAAGACCTGCCGCCCAGCGCCCCGGTGAAGGATCAGCTGCCGGACGCGGACCTCTATATCGTCCCAACGCTGCTCGACGGGGGCAGTTACGTCGTCTACCTGCGGACCATCGACACGCTGCGACGTCAGGGCAAGCCCTTCCTGCCGGTCGCCAATCGGGTCAACGTGAAGCGGGCGGAGCACCGCCGCCGGCTGGAAGATCCCAGCCTGGCAGGCGCCATCGTCATTCCCGAGCGGGCGGCGTTGGCGAGCTATTACGAACTGGGGGAAACCGTGTTCTCCATGCGAGGAGCTGGCGTGGACAAGGCCCGAGAGGATATTTTGCGGGTAGGTCAGGCTATCCAAAAAAGGTTGGTCAACCTGGCGGGGGGGAAGGCATGATGGACTTCCCAATGCTGCCCCTGCCGGACCTCATGGCTGCCAAGAAGACCCCTGCCAAGAACGCCGTCGCCAAGAAGGCGACCGCCCGCAAAGACCTGTCCAAGGCTGCGAAAGTGGTCCATGCCAAGCCGCAGCGGGAGTATGCGCCGCTCATCGACTTGGGCCAGTTCTCCGAAGAAGAGCTCGCCGAGCTGCTGATCGCGGCAGGCGATGCGCCCGGGAGGAAGACGTATTTCGACTACAGCGAGGAGCAGCCGTTTACCAGGTCGGGGAAGAAGGTGTATCTCGAAGTGGGGCGTGGTAGCCAGATGTTTGACTATCGAGACGCCCAGGGCGTCAGGACCGAGCGAACGATGGTGACCGTGCCGCCCAAGCTCCGCGAGCAGCTCCAGGATTTGACGGGCACAGAGGCCCCGGTGGTGACCACGGCCATCATCGCCTTGGCGTCCTGGGCCTGCCAGGAGCTCAAAAGGACCAAGCGCCGCCTCGTCGTGACTACGGCGACCGATGACCTGGATCCGGTGCGGAAGCAGGTCCGGAAGGCACTCGTAGGCCAAGCCAGGAGGGCTCGTTAGTCCATGGCTGAAATCCAAAGCGGCGGATGCTTCCACCACGTCATCGTGTTGCTCAAGGGAAGTGACAAAAAGAGGGCCTTGTTCACCGATTTGACGGCGGCTGAGCTAAAGCGGCGCTTTGTCAGGCCATACAAGCAGGGGAAGCCGGTGTTGCTGCCGGACAACTCGGTTGTCCAAACGCGGGACATCACTTGGACCACTATACGAGCCACTGTCGACGCCGCCGCGCCCACTTTGGAGGCGCTGGCAGAGGCGAGTCGCCGCAATACAGATGAGCTCAACCGAGGTGGCGGAGTGGTGTTCCTGGGGCGCTTCGCTTGGGGCGACGAAGATTTGGAAGAGGAGGGCGATGATGTCACCTCGCGCTACATCCAAGCGCCGCCTGGGGAAGACAGTCTCTATCGGAGATTGGGTTCTTGGCTGGCGGACAACCTAGGCAAGGCCGCCGTAGGACTTCTGTTGGCCGTTGCTTCGGCGGTGGTGCTGACTTGGTTGGGATTGAAAAAGTAGGGCAGGGCAGATGCTCGGTTGATTCAGTGGAACATAGCCCGGTGGTCCCATGTCTGGACTAGGCTTTCCCCGAGAGCCGAGTAGTTCCCAGATGCCCTCCGGAGGGACAAACCAGCCCCAAGCAATGCCGGAGCAATCGCGGTCTGTCACCCCGCGAACCTCGTCCAAGCGTAGCCATGCGCAGTGAGCCGCCGTTCTGCGATCGCCAGAAGATCTTCATCGAAGAACGTGCGCCATTCGGTCTGCACGATGATGGCCTCACAGGTCAGGTCCATTCGGCCCGCGAGCAGCAGCTCGTTGAACCCGTCAGAGGGCTTAGCGCTCGCGACGATGTCCTTTACCGTTTGAAACGGTCCCTTGCTGCGGATCATCGCTACGAATCGGTTTGGGTGATAGTTGAATGCCTTGGCTTGGTCCACAGCTTCGAGAAGCACCTGTTCGAACTTCGCTTCCTGTTTGCTGTCCATCCAATCTCCATCTCAAAAGGGTGATGCGTTCAATCTTAGCCGAACCGTTGATGGCGCCTAGCGTTAAGACGCCAGGAGAGGAGCTTTCGACGGGCGCGTCAACGCACACGTTCGCCGGACTTGGTCGGTCGACGCCTAAGCACACCTGCTAATCGACCACGCAGCTGCGGCATTTTTTGGCTTCGGTCGAGCTGCTGGGATAGGCATCCAGCTAGCCAGGCATTGAAGGGCCGGCGGGATCGGGCTGGGCGGGGCGAAGAGGCGGTTGATAGACCGCTTTCTGAAGCAGAGCCAATGTGGCGCGGAACTGGAGGGTGAGGGTAAGACGGCGGTCCAATGTCGCCTTTTTATGCATGGTGTATGGGGGTGTGGGAATGAAGCGGCGGCCTTGGTGGAACCTTGGGCCAAGTCCCATTCACTTTCCTGGAGGACGCCTTTAGGGCGCGGTGCCGCCGAGTTCTTTTGAGCTCTTGAAGAGGAAGGCAACGTCAAAGGCGGCTAGAGCAAAAGCGACGTGGAGAAAAGGCGGGGTGGGCCTCGGCTTCCGCCGGGCCCGGCGCTTGGCTGGAAATGTGAGGAGTTTCAGGGTTTCGTGTTTTCTGTGGTTGCCCGTCAGTTCTACACTTTAGTCAAATAAATGTGTTGTTTTCGGGTTTACATTTTTCTGGCCTGTCGTAACTTGGATTTGTAGGGGGGGCAATACCGCCGTCCCTTTTGAATCGAGGTTCTTATGAGTGATGTTACTGTTGTTGTTGAGGGTGGCTTTATCTATGTCCGTTCGCCTTGGAACGCGGATTTCGTTAAGGAAGCCAAAGAGGACTTCAGCGGGAAGTTCGTTAATGGGCAGTGGGTATTCGACATTCACAACGAGAAGCGCGTTCGTGAGGCGCTGATGGAGAACTACGGTTGTGACGGCATCACGACTGAGACCTGCACGGTCCGCGTGACCCTGGATGCAGATGACGATAGCTCTTGTGGCCCCATCACCGTTTGCGGTCGATCCATTGCCCGTGCGCGTGGGCGCGACAGTGGCGCCACCCTGTCCCCGGGTATCGTGATCATCGAGGGGGGCTTCACCTCGGGCGGATCGGTCAAGAACTGGACCACTAAGGTTAAGAACGGGCACGCCGTTGTTCTGATCCGGGACTTCCCGGGTGTTGTTGCTCGCAGGCTGGTAGCGAAAGGTAAAGAGTGGATCAGCATCGAGCAGGGAGTGCCGAGCATCAACCGCGACGAGCTGGAACAGGAGCGCAGCCGCCTGCTGACTCGCCTAGCAGAAATCGAGAAGCTCATCCCAGCCGTCCAAGCCGAGCAGTTCAGTGCCTAGGTCCTACGCCATTTCTCCCAAGCAACCGGCCCCGCGCCGGTTGCCCACAGTGCGTATCGCCGCGGACAAGGCCGCCCAGTTCCGGGCTCTGGCTCGCCAACGGGGGGGCACGGCCAGCGGTGCATTGGCTGCCCTGGTGGCCGCTCATGCCGACATCCGCCAGCCGTTCGCGCCCCGAGTCCGTGCCAAGCATGGGCCGGATGGGAAGCGTTACGGCGCGATTTTGCCGGACCCGAAGGTGAGCGAAGAGGTGGCCGAGGGCCTGGTGCGGGATGCCCGAACGGCGGGGATCTCGCTGGGCGAGGCGATGCGGCAACTGGTGGATCGGTGCCTGGAGCAGAGCCGGTGAGTCGGGGAGCCAAGGGGGAGGGGAAACGGCGGCTCAAGGGTCGCCTTTTTTATGCCCGGGGGTTGGGAAGGGTTGGGATGAAAAGGGGCAGGTGCCCCTTTGCTGAGGGCTGGGTTTTCGGATTCGTGGGAAGGTAGAGCGGTGGCTGGGGCGGAAGCCCCGGCCCATGTCCTAACCTCCCCGGAGGGGGCTTTTCAGGCGCGGCCCGGGGCCGCGTTGTTTTAAGAGCAAAAGCGGCCAGAGCAAAGAGCCGGCGGCTGCTCGCCGCCGAGTCTTGGTAGAAAAGGCGGGAAGGGCCGTGGCTTCCGCCAGGCCTGCGCCTTGCTGGGACGTTGAAATGTGAGCCGGTTCAAAGGTTATTTAAATCTGCTTTTCGCCCGTCATATTTACACTTTAGTCAAATAAATGTGTTGTTTTCGGGTTTGCATTTTTGGGGTCTGTCGTAATCTGGATTCGTGGGGAGGCAATACCGCTGACCTAAAATAAAAGGTAAACATCATGAATATCCAAAAATCTAACGTGAGTAAGCAAGACTTGTCGAAGGCTGCGCTTGTTGTGGGAATGGTGGTCCACTCCACGCGCCATTCGCAGATCAAAGCCGACATGCGGAAAGGCCATTTTCAGCGCAACTTGAGTGAGTGGATGCAACGCTCTGGAGCGAGCGCGTCAATCGTCTCTAAGGCTTTGAACCGTCTCTTGAAGAACCCCACGGAGTGGGATCGCGTGGGCCAATCCACCTTCCCGCTCTACAACAAGCTAGCTGCGAACGAGGCTGTCGCAGCGGTTGTTGATAACGAGGCCTAAGTGCGGGTGCGAAGAGAGGAGGGCGGCCAGGGTGCCGCCTTTCTTTTGTCTGCTCCCCCGTCACCGCCCACCCCATACGCTCCTCCCCATGGATCCCCTTACCACCCCAGACGGCCGTTACCTCATCGTCCGCGGGCGCCTCTGGCGAACCACCAACCCGGGCCTAGCGAGCCGCAGAGGGAGCGACTGGTCCACGAGCTGATGGACGCCCGGCGTGCCGTGAAGTCAGCAGAAGCCAACCAGGATGGGGAAGCACTCGCCGCCGCGCGGCGCGCCGTGGACAGCGCGAAAACAGGCTTGGGCGAACGTGGCCCGGTGTGGTGGACCGATGGGGAGAGGGACTGGAACCGGTGCCTGGTGAAAAACTCGCCCTATGCAGGGTGGTTCCAGAACGTGGATACTCGCGAGACCACACCACGGAAAGGAAGTGAACATGCTGAAGGGTGAAGCGAAGATCGATGTCCCGGTTTACAGCGATGACGAGAGAGATATTGAGCAGGGCATGGACCCTATCATGCACGGAATCCTCATCACTCCCTCAGATCTCAAGCCCGTGCCAGGCAAGCCTGGTGTCTATGTTGCCGAGCATAAGAACCCAGACGTCACGGTGACAGTAACGGTCCAGGCGGATGGCAGCACGACCATTGAAACGGACCCCGAATCCGACATTTTCGAAAACACGTTGCATGTCTGACCAGTCCGGGGGCAGTGACTACTGCTCCCGGCTCTCGGTGACCATCCGAGCCCAGTCCACGCCCAGTTGCCTCACCTCATCGGCCCACGCTCGGTAATCGTCCAGCGGCATGGGGGCTTCCAGGCCGCGCTTGACCCGCTCCAAATATTTGTTCTTCCGAGACTGGGCTTCTCGGAAACGGTGTTCCGCCTCGTCCAAGCGGTCAGCCCGTTTGGCGGCCTGCAGTTGGCCCAGCCGCCGAACCGAATCCGGGTTGGTGGACAGCACGCGGGGAGCATGAGGCAGCGCGTGGCCTCCGGTCATCGGGACGCGCTTGTGGTTGCTGACCGGGTCCATGACGCGGTGGCGCCAGCACTCTCTCCAGTCGTTTGCATCGAGCGGGCCGCCGCCTGGCACGTCCAACGGCACGACGATCCCATGGGCCTCGATGAGCGCCCACACGGCCCGCAGGAACGCGTCCACCGGAAGCCGTAGAAGGGTGACCTGGCCCTCTGCTAGCACCTCGCCCCCGTCCCTCATTCGTAACGCCAGCAGGGTCTCGCTCAGTGCCAAGGCATCGCCTGACCGGGAGTTCCAGCCCACCATGCACACCCTCTCCCCATCCACCTCACCCGACCACGCATAGACCTGGAAGCGGGGCCTGGCGAAACGCGCCAACAGGTGGGAGAGCAGCCGCTCACGCTTGGAGTGACGCGATAGGGGCGTGAAGTGGTTTTCAGCGTAGAGCAACGCAGAGCGCCGACGCTCCAGCAGCAGGGCCACCCGGTCAGGGTCTGCCTTCGCTCGCCATTCGGACCAGCTCACCACATCGCGCAGGCCCTTGGCAGCAGCGCAGGGACGGCAGGCAGGCACCCAGTTTTCGACAACGGAAGCTGGCCCTCCCAGTTGCGCGGGGACCAGTGGCGTAGCCGTCCAAGACTTGGGAGAGGACAGGTCCAGTGGAGCGGAGCAGAAGGCGCAGGCGCTGCCGAACTCGGCCAAAACAGCCTTGCGTTGCCACCCGTTGGCCTTGCCTTCCAGCGGGGCATCGGCTCGGGCAATGGCATCCAAGAAGGGGGTCAGCTCACGCACGGAACACCCCCCAGCCGTTCTGCGTAGGCCGAGCACCTGGATCGCAGAACGGGGGCAGTGGGGCGTTGCAGGAGCCTGAAAAAGATTTGACTAAAACGCTATGCCGAGCCTGTCGAACCTCCCCAGCTACCGCCGATCCCAAACCCATAACCTGCTTGCCCGATCTATTCCCAGCCCAGCACTGGACCCCCAGCCGCTGATCGAAGGCCGGGGGACAGCGAACGAGGGCAAGGTCAGACGGCTTGACTAAAACGGATGGGGTCAGTGTTTCCAGGGTATGCGAACCGAGCGCGAGAACCCCCGCACTCGACCATCCAAACCCCCAAGCAGAGTTGACTAAAACGGATGGAGACAGGGCTTTCGGAACACCCGGGCAGCGTGACTGAACCCAACCACTCACGCGATCCCATGCTGGCCTCCGCTTGACTAAAACGGACAGGGACAGGTCGCGGGAGTGGGGAAAACGGCGGTCCCGGATTTCTAAGGCAAGGGGTGCGGAGTCGGTGGGGAGGTGGGGAGCTGGCTGGGTGGGGAGGGAGGCTGCGGGGGCTGGCGAAAACTTTTTTGAGCGGCTGGGCGTGGCGGGAGTGAGGGGCATAGGGGGCTCCGGTTGGGTTGAGGATTGGGGCTTTACTTAACTTCTACCGGGGAAAAGCGGAAGGGCAAGAGCGGGGGAGCAAAAACTTGGGGAGGACTGCGGGGGAAGAGGTTGGCTGCCCATTCACCGTTCAAGGTTTTCCGAAGGGTGAAGGGAGTAGGCCATACACAAGTCGCACTGAAGTGTTTTTCCGGCTTGGCTAGAAACGCTGCGCCTTTCCACCCGTCCAGGCCTTGCTGCGCCTTGTTTTCAGTCTTGGCTAACAACTTGGCCAACCGTTCGGCTGAAAAATGGCCGGAACCCCAGAAAAACAGAAGAAAAACGGCTTAGCCCACTTGCGCTTCTTAAATCCTTTGCTAATCCATGGGTGTGGATTTTCATTGCAGGGGGTTAAGTGGGTCGTCCGTCGCTTCTAACCAAATCTTTCAGCATCGCTCCCGATGAGTTGGAGAGCGCGCGGTATTGCGCGAAAGAACAAGGCGTTTCCTTGAACAAGTATTTGCGCCTGGCGGTCCTGGAGAAAAACCGGGGCGTGGTTCAGGGGCTTGAAGCGTCCGATGCGTTGGGCGACATCCGAGCCACGGTCCGCGAATCCGAAACGCGGAATGCCCTTGCCCTAGAAAGCGCGCTGGCGGACTTGCGAGCAGAGCAGAGCGCGGCGCTCCAGGCCAATGAAGAACTGGTGGTGAAAACCCTTCAAGCGTTTTCCCAGTTCCTGGCGCAGCAAGAACCCGACGCCGAAACCCTCTCCAAGCAACCGGCTGCCGAACCCAGTCGAGCTTCTGCTGCTACCTCGGCGTTCCTGCCTCCAAAACTCTAACCCTTTCCCCACTACCTCATAAGGAGGCATACCCATGAAGCGTTTCATCCTCACTCTCACCATCGCCGCGTTGCTGGCTCCGGGGCTTTCGTTTGCCCAGGACAGCACCCGGCCCGAACCCCAAAAGACCAACAAGCTGCGCCTGTTCAAGGCCGGCGGGATTGGCTGCGCTGCCGGTGCAGGCATCGCCCTGCTGACCGGCAAGAAAGACAAGGCCCTGACGGTGTGCGCTGCTGGGGCGATTGTCGGAGGCATTGCGTCCTATCAAGCCCAGCTCAAGGAGTTCCGCGAACTGGAAGCCGAAGCCAAGGCAGCTGGCCTGGATGCTCAGGTGCATACCAAGACCGTCGAAACCAAGGACGGCCAGGCCGAAGCCCTGGACAAGCTGGTCATCCGTTACCCGGCCGCTGACATGCAGCCGGTGAGTGCCAAGACCGGCGCCACGCTGGACAAGCTGGCCGCGTTGCTCAAGGCGAGCAAAGAAAAGCTGACGGTTGGCTTCAGTGGTGCCGATGCCGCCGTGTGCCAGGTGCCGGTCGTTGAGCTGGCAAAGCGCGGTGCGCTTCAGAACGCCACGGTCGATGACCAGTGCGGCCGGGGCGATTACGCCATCACGGTTTCGCCGATCCCCGACGTTCGCTAAGCCAACCGAGAGCTGGGGGGCGAAAGCCCCCTGGCTCAAATCTTTTTCAAGCGCCTGGGAGGAACCATGACACCCGAAGAACTCATCAAACAACGCAAGCAGCGCGAGCTGCTCGCCAAAGCAGCACAAGCCAAGACCACCGCCCCCACGGACGCGGAGAAGCTCGTCAGCGATGCGACAAAAGAAAACTTGAAAACCGCAGGCCGGCTGGCTGCAAGTTTTGGCAAAGCCTTGGCAGACAAAACCAAGCAAGCGGCCTCGGTCGCCGCTGAGAAGGGGCGAGAGGCGCAAGAAGCGTTGGCCCGGCGTGCGGAAGAGGCCAAGGCGCGCAAGGAAGCCGAAGCCGCAGAGAACGCGCGCCTGGAAGTCGAGCGCGCCCAGGCGTTGGCCGAGCAAGAAGCGACTGCCCAGCCCGAGCCGCGGGTGGTTGAGCCCGAGCCCGTTCAAACCGATTCCGCTCCCGAAGCGCCCGAGCCGGTTGTTGAGGAGGTGGTTCCCGAGCCGACAGCAGAACCAGAAGCAGGCCCCGCGCCTGTCATCAAAGAGCCGGTCAGCGCTCCTGCGCCTGCCGTCAGTGAAGCCGTGGACGCAACGCCTGCCGCTCCAGTGCCGGCCGAGCTGGTGGCCCCGTCTGTTCCGAACCCCGAACCGAGCAAGTCAGCTCAAGCCCCGGCACCGGCCCCCAAGGCGACGTCGACCCGGGCCCCGGTGAAACCGGAAGCCCTCAAGGCCAATCCGGCCGGTGAGGCGTCGGCGAAGGCCAGCAACAAGAAGGGCTGGCAACTTCTGGCTGGGTCGGGCGTGGCCGTCCTTGTGCTGGGTGGGGCGTTGGCGTGGTGGACCACTCACCGCTCCAGCGAAACCGTTCCGCTCCAAGACAAACCGGCTGCAGCAGTGACTGCCCCGGCCCCCGTCGCCGTGCCAGTTGCTCCGGTTGTATCCGCGCCGCCCCAGGTCGAGGAGCCCAAGCCCGTGACTGCCCCGGTGGAAGAGAAGGCCGCGGTCGCTGCCCCGGTTGTGGAAGCCCCGGTGCTGGCAGAGCCACCTAAGGCCCAGACCCCGGCAACTGCCCCGGCGTCAAAGCCGGTGCCGGTTTCGAAACCAGCTGCAAAGCCCAAGCCGGCCCCCAAGCCTGTTGCTAAACCCGAGCCGAAAAACGATTGGCAGGACCAAGCCAACAGCGATATCGACGCGTGGGCAGAAAAGATCAGGTGAGGTGCTTGCGCTTATCGAAAGCCTTGCTAGAAAGAATGTGTATCCATGAAAGATGGGAGGAAAAATGTTTGGGTGGTTGTTTACGCAGTATCGAAAGCCCGGAAAGCTCCACTTCGGATCGAAGTGGCTCAACCTGCATGGGCGATTTTTCATTGGTAACCCAGAAAGATTTGGGCTCTCCGATTGCCGAGAGAACGTCCTGACCTCGTATTACTACCTGCGGGCGGACCGGAAGATGCCGGTGGCAAACGATGAGGACTTTGATGCCTGGAGGATGGACGCCCTGCGCGCCAGCCAGGTTCGGCACGCCAGCGAAAAACATGTGTCCAAAGCCGGCTTTCTTGTCACCTCGGCCGCGTGCGTGGCCCTTTGCTTTGGGGCATTGGTCGTCAACAAAGTGAAAGGAACACGCCCTTCGCCGGCGGCGATCCAACTCGCGCCCTCGTTGTCGTTGAACGAGTGCAAAAAGAAATGGACGAGCGGCACCATCACGCCTCAGGAAATCGTGGCGTGTCAGGCGCTATCTCAAACCAACAACAACAACAACGGGAGGCACTGAGCATGTTGCTATCGCTGATGGATTGGACGGTCGGTATTGGCCGCAAGCTGTTCAAGAAGGACGATCAAGCGTCGAGCACGCTGGAGCAAATCATTCTGGACGGCAATGACCGCTACGAAAACTTGGTCGGGCGCTTTGACGTGAGCGACCGCGTGAAGAGCCGCGTGCTGGACGTTCCCCCAGAGGATGTAGATATGGCGGTCCAAGCGGGCGCGGTTTTCGACGAGAAAGAGATGGCACTGGTTGTGCCCGAAGAACTGGATCTGGACCAGTTCCATCCGTGGTGGCCGAAGGTTCCGGAGGATCTGCGCAACACCCAGGCCCGCATGATCATCACCAAGGAAGGACGTCGTGCCGAAGGCTTCGTGCTGGGGGACGACATGGCGCTGGGCGGCGACAGCACTGCAACCTCGCTGATGTATCTGGCCTTCCCGCTGATTGGTGCGGTTCAATACTTCTTGGGCTCGCTCATTGGCGCTTTTAGTTACGTGGTGCTGCTGGCTGCCATTCCTTACTTTGTTGCGTTGAAGCAAGCGGAAGGGATGAAGGAAGCCTTCAAGGGCCTGGCCCTGATGGTGCTGCCCGTGCTGATTGCAACCGCTTCGGCGGCGTTGTCGTCCGCGCTCCACGTGGACGCGGCCAGCATGGGGCAAGCAGCGGTTGACCCGATGAACACGGGAGCGGGGATGATGGCGGTCGCTGCGGGCTTTGCCAAAATGGCGGGCATCGTTCTTCTGATCTTGACCATTCCTGGCCTGCTGTTGTTTGCGGCCTTCCTGAGTGCGGCCTCGCATCCCCACCGGGGCGTGCTGGGGGGGACCGCCGAGCGCTTCATTCAGATGATGAAGTGGATGGTGGTGATCTTGGCCCTTGTTGGGATTGGCTCCCTTCTCCCGGACGGGATGGGCGTGGCCGTGGCGTTTGTGATCGCGGCCATGTATGCCTTGCAGTTCACGGAAGGCAACTTCGTTCAAACGGCCGCTCGCCTCTACCTGCAAAACCTGGACAACAACCTGGCGACCCAGGGTGCCCTGTCCAAGTCCCACGTGAAGGCCCGCGAGCAGCAGGCTGCCGAAGCGTTGCGCGACAAGACCCCGCTTTTGAAGGTGGGTCGAGCGTCTGGTCACCTGAACGACCGCGGCCATGGCTTTGCGCCGGACAAGGGCACGGTGATGATGCTGTCCTGGCGCGACCTGACCCAAGGCCTGATCGTCTACGGGCGTATCGGTTCGGGCAAGTCCTTCAGCGTGCTGCGGCCGTTGGCCCGTCGCTATCGCGAGTCCGCATTAGCCGTAGGACTGCGGAATGAACTGAAGGGGAGCGCCGCGGGCGAGACCGTTCTTGATGCGAAGCGCAGCGGGGGTGGAGCACTCATCCTCGACGCGAAGGACGGCGCGATCATCTCCGATCTGGGCAAGGACGCGTTTGATATCGTCGTGCGCGCAGGCATGTCGGTGGCCCCCTACGAGGGCCTGGAGCCGGATCAAATCACCAAGGCCCTTCGCGGCGCGACCGGCGGCAAGGTTGATGAGAAGTCCAAGCTCTGGAGCGATGGCGGCGACGCTTTCCTCTTCCACACCGGCATCATCCTGAAGGCCGCATGCGAGCACGAGCAGGCCTACCGAGACTTCTGCATCGCCAAGCTGGAAGGGTTGGAGCACGCCCGGTTGATTATGCTGCTGGAGCGGGAGGAGTTGGAGAAGCGTGGCTTGGGGTTGGAAGACCTGGAAGCGGCGCTGGCTCGCGTGGAAGAGCAAATGGGCACTTACGCGATTGTGGCGGAGGCTTCCCGGAACTGGTTCTACACCCCATTCCACCATGCCAAGCTGTTGGCGATGGTTGAGCAGGTGGTGCCGACGCCGCGTGGCGGGGAGATTGCCAGCGCTCGCGTGCTGGAGTTGGTGAACTGGTTGGGGTTGGAGCGCCCGGATACGTCTAGCACTGACGAAGAGCGGGAGGCCTATGCCGCCTACTCCCGGGACTACCACAACCGCTTGGCCACCCGGTCCGAGACCGTCCATCCCGACTTGCTGCGTCCCATGTCCCAGCTGCAAAGCTCGCTGGAATGGGCATTGCTGGGCGTTCCTGCAATGCATAAAGAGCAGCGCCAGTCCTTCACGTTGAACTCGCGGGGGCTCATCGAAAAACTGCTTCGGGGTGAAAAGCTCCGGACGGCAGATGACATCCCGTGGCATTCCGTCGAACGTGGGGAAGTGGACGTTTCTCAGGCGCTTTACGGGAAGTTCGTGGGCTTGTTCCTGCCCCCCACCCAGTTCGGCGAAGCGGGCGACATGATGCAGCGGTTGCTCAAGCAGCGTGTCATGAACGGCATTCGGGCACGCGGGGCGCACGGCGACAAGTGGCGCGAAATGCTGCCGGGCCAAACCGACGTGCTGCTGATGATGGACGAGGCGCATTTGCTGCTGACTTCGGACGACGTGCTGCTCTTCAGCACCTCCCGAAGCCTGGGGTTGATGCCGGTGATCGCGGTGCAGGGCCACGACAGCCTTATCAACACCTACGGGTCGGAGAACGAAGCCGATTTGCTGGCCAACACCATGCAATCGGTCATCGCGCTCAACCACTCGTTTGTCACACGCAACTACTTGATGAAGCGGCTGGGCAAGGCTCAGTTGACCACCTTCAAGGAGCCGACGCGTGGCATCGATTTCTCGGGTGGCTTGACCAACTTCCGCCACAGCGTTCTCAACGATCCGAACCACCCCTACGCAGCGGCCTACGAGCAAATGCTGATGCAGGGCGCAGGCCGCTTGAGCGCGCTTCGCGTGGATCCGGCGACGGGGCGCAAATGGCGCGTCGGGGCTGAAGACACGGTGGGCCAAGAGGAGCTGGCACGGGACATCGACATGCCCACAGGGGGCAAGCGGGAGGTCCTGCCGCTCTTCCTGGAAGAGGAATACCCGGCCCTGACCGCTGCACGTGGCAATGCGATTGTCTCGCTCTGCCGGGCAGGCGTGAGCCGCACGGACTTGGCCGAGATGATGCCCAACGACTGAGCCCAAAAAGGGCAAGGCAACCCTTGCCCTTTCCCAAAATCGATCAATGCTGACCTAACCACCCATTTCCTTGAAGGAGGACTTTATGAGCAATGCCCACCTCGATGCCTTGAACGACCTGCTGGGCGCTCGCGATAAACGGCGAGCCAAGCTGGCCGGAGAGCGTCCAAACGACCACCAACCGCAGAAGAAAGCAGCCTTCGACCAGTCGCTGGCGAAGGACCAGGCCGATATCCAGGAGAAGCAACAAGCCGTGTTGGACTGGGCCAAGCAAGCCAAGCCCGACGAGATCACCGACGCGCGTGAGCGGTTGCACGCACAGGTGCAGCAGCGCGCTGAAGACGCGCCCAAAGACAAGCACGCCCAAGTGGTGTTCAGCACCGTGGACGAATGGCGACAGAAGCGCCAGCAGAAGGACGGAGGGCAATCCTTGGGGGAAAACATCCCCATGCTGACTGCGGCCCAGCGGCAGCAAACCATGGGGCCTGGTAAGTTGGGCTACGCGCACTACGCCGCCAGCGCGAAGAAGGAAGCGGACTTCATGAAGCGCTATGAGGCGGGCTTCGACTGGGACAAGCACGAGGCCCAAGTCCAGAAGAACATCTACCGTCAATGACGGTCCATTCCCCGTGTCGCATCCAGGGCCCTTCGGGGCCCTTTTTGTTGGGCACGTTCCCTTGTTTGTGAGTGGATCGATCTACCCATAAAAGCAAACGGAAAAAGCGGCTCAAAGCAAGAAGCGGGGTGGGGGTTGATCATCTGGGGAAGAGAGAAAAAAAGGTTTGACTAAACATCAAAAGTGTCGATCAATCGAGATTTTTAGGGTTGCCAGTTTTATGGGATGTGGTTGACTGTAATCAGTCAAACACAACCGGGGGAGGCCCTTATGTATATTTTTGCCGATGCTTACGAGTTCGCCGTGGACAACGTGGGGAACCTGCTGATCACCTTGCTTTCGTTTTCGGTGGTGAGCTACGTGGCCGCCAACGTGGCAGGGTTGCTGGCTTGATGGCCTGGTTGAGGGGGGATTTGGAGCAGATGGATCTGCACACCGTTTCGCTTTTCCTACAAACCGGGGTTTTGGTTGGCGCGGCTTTCATCCTCAAGATCGCTTGCTGATTGCCAAAACCGAAAAAGACGGTATGCAAAGGGGATGGAACCCCAACACGACAACCCAGCAGGCAACCCAGGTGGGGGCGATTTCTTGAATCGTCACCACGAGCCGTTGCTTCATCCCATCCTCCACCCCCTGACGCTGGCCCAGTTCTACGGGAAGCATCACGAGGCCGCCGCTGCCGCCGATGCGCGGGAAGTGTTGGACCTGGCCACGCGGTTCTGCCGAGAGGCCCAGGTTTTCGGGTTGGACACCCAGACCGACGCGGGTTTTGACTGGGTGCTGACCCCCAGCCGTTTCTCCAACCGCATTTCCCTGGAGCTGGGCAACCGAGCTGGAGGAACCAAGGTTCACGTCGAGCCCGGCATCACCCCCTCGCAACTGGACGTCACAATCCACGCGGGCGTGTTGGGCCACACCCGGCTTGCTCCGGCTTACCTCAACCTCCCCAGCGACGAGCGCGCCGGCCTGCTGGCCCAGCTCCAGCAATCCATCGCAGAAGTCCAAGCCAACCGAGCCGCCGCTGACCAGCTCCAGCTCCTGCGTGCCCAGCCCGAGTTGCCGCAGGAGGCCCCGGCGCTTCCCCAACTGGACATCGCCGGACTTCTCCAGCGCTACGAGGTCCCGGAAGAGCAGGCCAAGGCCACCGAGCAACACCTCATCCAAACCCTGGGCGGAACGCTCTCCACGATGCACGGAAGCGAGGTCATCGCCGCCGCGCACCAGCACTGCGAACACCCGGGGCTCTACGGCGCACCGTTTCAGACCTGGCTTTGCGAAAACAGCACCCTGGGCAACTTGGCCGCGGTCAATGCTTGCCTGGCGATGGGCGCCGATCCGAACTGCCCCAATGCCCGAGGATTGATGCCCATCCACCTGGCCGCGCGCCAGGGCGAGGGGGCCATCGTTCGTCGGTTGCTGGAGCATGGAGCCGACCCCGCGCTCACGGCACCCAATGGGCAGACGACGTTGAGCATGGCTGAAGGCCACCGGGTGGCCCAGACCTACGTCGCGCTGGGCATGCAGCGCTCGGTCCAAAACTACCCGGCAGGACTGATGGAGCGTTACGGAGCTACGCCTGAGCAAGCGGAAGCATTGGAACTGAAGCTCATCGACGCCCACGGACCCCAACTCGCCCGCTTCCATGTGGCGGAACTTCTGGCGTCCGCGCACGCGTTCCATCCCGAGCTGACGTTCAACGTCCCTTCGCAAACGTGGCTGGAAGAAGGCATTTCGTTGAACGCGCCCGAGGTGGTGGACGCAGCGCTGCACCTGGGGGCTGACCCTAACCAGCCCGACGCGATGGGCGACCGTCCGCTTCACCAAGCCGTGCGTTCCGAAAGTCACGTCATCGTCCGCCGGCTTCTGGAAGTCCAAGCTGATCCCTCGCAGGTGAATCACTTCGGCCAGGCCCCACTGCATCTCGCTGCGCAATGGAAGCAGGCCCGCGTTTGCCTGGAGCTCATGGCCGCAGGCGCGGACCCGGGGCAGTTGGATCGGGAGGGGCGCAAGCCGGGCGACGCTCACCGGGAGAAGGCACGTGAGCAAGTCCACGATTTATGACTGCTGGAGCTGGACGGTCCCGTCGAGCATCGAACCAAGTCGGGCCGTCCGCTATTGGCCCCGGGCCCTGCTGTCTGGGGCGTGTGTGGCTGGTCTGGTCTTCCCAGCAGCGCTTTGGTTGGGCTGGCAGGTGCCCAGCAGTCACACGCTCATGAACTTCAACCAGGCCCTCACTGGCAGCCTGGCAGCGCTGGGCAACCTTGCCACCGGCACGATCTCATTCCGAGAGCCTGCCGCCGCATTCTGGGAGGTGGCCAAGGAGCAGGCCACGTTTGGCACGTTGGCACGGGTCGGCGTCGCCGCTTGCTTGGCCGGGTGGGCGTCGGCTTGGGTGACGCGTCGGGGGTTAATCCCGCGCTCAAATACCTGGCATGTGTCCGGCGCTCAACTGCTACAGGGGAAAGAGGCCCTGACTGAAGCCCGGCGTCGTTCGCTCACGAAGAAAGAGCAGGAAGACGAGCTGCATGCCTTGTCGCTGCATCCCGACTGGATCGCAAGCAAGAAGCTGCTGGCCCGGCACATGTTCATCTACGGCAGCGTGGGCAGCGGTAAGAGCGTCATCCTCAAGCACCTGCTGGAGCAAACGGTCCGTCTCAAAAAGAAAAGTTTCATCTACGACATCAAAGGGGACTTTACGTCCATTTTTAAGCACCCGGTCATCGTCTGCCCCTTCGACAAACGCAGTTGGATCTGGGACGTGGGCCGTGACGTGGCGACGCAAACCCAGGCCGCCGCGTTGTCCCAAAGCATCATCCCCCCGGAGGAGGGCAGCGGCGCATTCTGGGCGTCTGCGGCGCAAGCCTTGCTGGAAGGGTGCGTGCGCGAACTCCAGGCCACGAAGGGCAAGAGCTGGGGGTGGGCAGAGTTGGCCGCGTTGGTTGCCCGCCCAGCCGGACCCATGTCCCAAGCGCTTTCAATCCACTATCCCCGCGCCGCCGCGCTCATCTCCAATCCCGACAGCAACACCACATCGAGCTGCATGGCCGTGCTCGCCAACGGCACCGCGGTCATCGAGCGCCTGGCCTTGGCGTGGCCGGAGCGCAAGCCGGACCGCATGTTCTCGATGCTCGACTGGATCAAAGATTCCTATGAGGGTCGGAAGCAGGTCATCGTTCAATCGGGCCCAGACGAGGTGCTAACCAAGGCCTACATCTCCGCCATGATCAACTGCGCGGTGCCGGAAATCATCGGCCCCTCGCTGCCAGATGACGAAGCCGGGCGATTCCTGGGGTTCTTCTTCGATGAGCTCACTTCCGCCGGCAAGCTCAACATCGAGCCGTTGCTGGCCCTGGGCAGGTCGAAAGGCGTGGTGGCCTGCATGGCCGTGCAGGACTGGAGCCAAGTCGAGAAGGTCTACGGTGACAAGACGGCTCAGGCGTTTTCTGGGTTGGTCGGCACACACATCGTGTGTCAGCTCCAGGTGGGCGAGACCCGGGAGAGAATCTCCCGGAACCTGGGCAAGCGCACCGTGGCTTGGCGCACGCATGACGACAAGGCGACCGTCCACGAGGAGTCGAAATCCGTTGTTCCGCCAGGGCGCCTCACGGACGATCTGGGCTTCCGCAAAGGGAAGGCTTACGGCAAAGAACGTTGGGGCATCCGGGCCATCGTGCAGACCGCGGGCGATTTGTTGTTGCTGGACTGGCCGGGTGTGAGTTATCCGAAGGTTCGAGAGGGGCAGAAGCGGGCGAGGTGGACGAAGCAGGGCGCTCGCCCAGTGGAGCAAAAACCCATGCCACAGAGTGACGCGCAGAGCGCCGCAGAGGTCCAGCGCGTGTTGAAGATGACCGCCGACCAGGCCGCCGCGGAGCTGCAAAAACGCGGTGCCACGCCGCCGAAGCTCCGCGCCGTTTCAGACGACGAGCTGGAAGCCATCTTCCGCAAGTAGTGGGGTTGTGGAGTCGCAGGGTTTTGGTAGATCTGAAGGGATAGCCAGGACCTGGAGAACTCATGATCAACACCACACTGCTGAAGCGAAACGCCGGGGGAACCAAGGGTGGTTCTGCGTCGATTTACTACCTCTTGGCCCAGGAAAAGCTCTCTGAAGAAGCCGAGCAGGCAAGCATGGCCGTGGGTTACTACAGCCGCTCCGCGCCGAGCAAAGAGGCGCAATCGAAGTTCTTCGGCGGCTTGGCCCAGCACCTGGGTCTGGCAGGCGTCCGCGCCACGGAAGAGCTGATGATTCCGCTGACGGATGGATTTGACCCCAAGACCGGTCGAGCGCTATGCCACGGAGCCGGGGATCGCGGACAGGTCAAAGTCCGCTTTGATAAGACCGGCAAGGCCCCGTTGCGCGACAAAGACGGCAAGGTGGTCACGTATCTGGCCGGTGGGCATCGCATCGGCTTTGACCTGACAATCAGCGCACCGCTGGATATCTCCGTGGCGTTTGCACTGGCGTCCGATCCGGCAGAGCAAGAGGCCATCCATGCCGCGCACCGCAACGCGGTCCAGCGGGCGATGGAAGCCTTCGAAGCCATGTCCGAAACCCGGCGCAACAAGGCCGGGAAAGACGTCATTGGGGTAGGGGAGGGGGGCTTGATCTGGAGCTCCCACCACCACTACGCCGCCCGAGCCGACGAAGCGACCGGGGAGATGGGCCCGAACCTCCACACCCACAACCTGCTCTACAACCTTTCCTTGGGCAACGACGGCAAAGAGGCCAGCCTCTCTGCTGAAGAAATCTACCGCTACCGCAAAGCCATGGATGAGGTCTACAAGACCGAGCTCTACCAGGGCATGAAGGCGCTGGGCTATGGGGTGGACCGCATCCGTGAACTGGACGACGACGGCCAGGAAACCGGGCGCGTCTACGCGCGGATCGCGGGCCTGGACGAGGAGGTGACGGATCGCTATGGCAACCGCCGCAAGGAAATCCTCGCTTACGCGGCCAAGCACAACGTGTCTAATCAGCAGGCCACGTTGGCCACGCGCAAAGACAAGGACGAGCCGCCTTATCAGGAGCTCATCGCGCACTGGCAGGACACGCTGAAAGGCTTCGACGTATCCACGGAAAGCCTGAAGCAGGCCAAGGGCAACGCGCACGAAATGGAGCAAAAATCCCCGGCAGAACTGCTGGAGTGGCTCCATGAGACCGACGCCATCTTCTGCGACCACAACCTCTTGGAGGTCTTGGGCCAGGAATACTCCGGCAGCGTGACCGTGCCAGAGCTCTACGGCTTGGTTGAAGCGTTCAAGAAGGAGCACGGCCTGGTGCTGGTCAACCCCATGCGCCTGCACGACGACGACAAGGGCGACTCGCTGGCAAGGCGGCATACCCAGGAGCGCTACTGCGCCCCGTGGATGCTCCAGATCGAGCAGGAGGTGGTGGCCTTCGCGATTGAGCGAGCCAAGGAAACCCATCACCACGTGCCCCAGGCCGACGTGGACCGGGTGGTGAAAGACTACGAGAAGGCCAAGGGCCTTCAACTCTCCCAGGAGCAGCGCCACGCGTTGGACCACATCACCCAGGGCAGCGGGGGCGTGGTCAATCTTTCTGGGCTCGCCGGAACCGGTAAAACGACGATCAGTGAGTGTTTTCGGGCAGCTTACGCAACCCAAGGATTCGAGTTGCTGGGCGTCTGCGTTTCCAACGCCGCGGCCGAGAAGCTGGAGGCGGAAAGCGGCATGTCCAGCGTGAGCATGGCGCAGATGCTCCATGACCTGGACAAAAGAAAGATGCAGTTCCGCAAGACGGACGTCATTGTGGTGGATGAGGCAGGCATGGTCGATGCGCGCAACACCCACAAGCTTTTCAGCTACGCCGCCAAGGCGGGGGCGAAGGTCATCATGCAGGGCGACGTGGAACAGCTTCAGCCCATCGGAGCTGGGTCCGGCTTTCAGTTGACCAAGAGCGCGGTGGGTGATGCCAAACTCACGGAGATCCGACGCCAGGGCAAACAGGAAGACCGAGAAACCGCGTTGTCGTTCTACGCCACGGACGAAAGCGGCCAGATCATCGATCTGAAAAAGGCCAGCCGTTCCCGGGCGCAGACCCTCGACAAGGGCAACGAAATCAAGGCCCGGTTGCTCGACACCATCCGCGAAACGGCCACGGAGAAGGACGCCCGCGAGCGCTTGCTGCACGAATACTTCGAAGACCCAACCCCGATGCAGGAGAAGTTGGTCATCGCCCACACCCGTGCAGACGTGGCCGCGCTCAATGCGGGCATCCGGGCTGGGTTGAAAGAACGGGGAGAGCTGGGCCAGGACGAAGTGGTGATCGAGGCCCGGGACAAGGGGCGCAAGTTCGACTTGGCGTTGTCCAAAGGCGATCAGATCGTCTTCACCGCGAAGAACAAGGACCTGGGGGTCATCAATGGCACGCAGGCGGTGGTGGAGAACATCAAGCCCTCAAGGGCGGGCGGCTACGACATCAGCGTTTCCATTCGCTCGGAGACCAAGGCCGATGGCCGGCGATTGACGTTCAACAGCTTCGAAATGAAAGCACTGACGCATTCCTATGCCGGGACGGTTCACAAGAGCCAGGGCCAAGGTAAGCGGGAGATCTACCACCTGGCGAACCTGGGCATGCTCGACGCCCACAGCGCCCTGGTGGCCTACACCCGACTCACGAAGGGTTCCTACCGCATGTATGCGACGTCCGATGACGTGGAGCGGTTGAGCGAACGCCTGGGGCTGGAACGCCTCAAAGAGACCGTGCTCGACGCGGGACTGAAAGACGATCCGCAACGGCCGGTTGTCCAGGGCCTTGGGGCGGTTGCACGCCCCAACACTCAACGCCCAGCCGCTCAGCGAACGCGCATCCAGGGCAAGCTCGACGCACTGCTGAAGGAGCACGCGGAACGCCCAAAACCGCAGATGAGCGAGGGCGAGCGCAAGGCCCGTTGGCTGCTGGAAGTGCTGGAGCCGTTGCGGCGGGCGCGAAAGGCCTCTCCCAAGCTGCCAGCGCAGTCCCCGAAACACAGGCAGGGCTTCTCGTTGTGAGCAGCAGGCTGGGCGGCCATGCCGCCCA
Source organism: Stenotrophomonas sp. (assembly GCF_032103445.1). Classification (GTDB taxonomy): domain Bacteria; phylum Pseudomonadota; class Gammaproteobacteria; order Xanthomonadales; family Xanthomonadaceae; genus Stenotrophomonas. The sequence goes on along the minus strand of NZ_DAMDFR010000004.1, from coordinate 83,444 downwards.
TGTGCTTTTCTCTCCACACCGCTTTTGCTTTGAGGCGCGGCCACTGGCCGCGTTCTTTTTGACACCAAAGCAACGTCAAAAGCGCATGGAGGGTGCGGCAGGGCAGCCCGCGGCTTCCGCCGGGGCCCTTGCTTTACAGGGCGGCCATGACCACAGCCTGCAGCACCATCACCGCCACGCCGAAAAGGAAGGGGTAGAGGAACAGCCATTTGAAGAACCCCCAAGCCAGGGACGACGGAGCCCCCGCCGAGCGGCGCGGAACCGCCTCGGGCCACGCATACCCCGCCGCCAAGGACTTCATGTAACCCGTGGTGCGCCTGCTGGGATCGCGAATAAGAATGCCCGGTGGCTTGCTGTAGATCCGCCAGCCTTTCTGAAAGGCCTTGTAGCGCCACGCGTATTCGTGAGCCTCGGCATCGGCCTGGGTGCCCGTCATGCTCGACAGCGGGACGAACGAGAATCGGCGTCCCTGCCAGCCCCCACGAGCACTGCGGTGCTGCTGCTCGCGTTGCTTTAAATCGACGGTCTGCCCCACGTAGCAGCACCCGTTGTCAAAGAACAACCCGTAGAGATGGCGTGGGCGGGGCAGGTATTTCTGATTGCGTTTCCAGTTCAAGGGTCCTCCATCGATGGGTATACCTACATACCCATAAAAGAAAGAACCGATTCGTCAAGCCATGGCACGAACAAGGGCCCCGAAGGGCCCTTGCCGAGATACGATCACCTCCTTTTCCACCACGCAATCGTTTAGCGCCCCAAGTTGATGCTCAACCCGAAGCCGGCTACCGGCTTGTTGCCAGAGCCGAAGGACAGGCCCGCCGAGACGCTGACCTTTTCAGACACCCGAGCACCCCAGCCCACGGCCATTGCAGCACTGCCCCCCGAGAATCCCACGCCCACGTTCAGGTTCACCTGGCCAACGGCCGTGCCCCCGTTCTGCGCCGCAGCGGTGGCCATCTGGCTCATCGCGCCGAGTTGCGCGCCCAAGCCGTTGATGCGGCGATCCTGGTGCCGAAGGCGGCGGTCCGTATCGACCCAGCGGTCATCCCACACCTGCTGCATTTCGTAGACCTGCCCACCGTTCACAGCATCCGTGGACCCGCGTTCGATGCGCCCCGGAGCCACGCTGGTCACGCGCTGATTGCCCGCGTTGACGCCCGCAGTCGTCACCGAAGGGCCGCCTTGAATCGTCACGCCTTGGGCGTTGACCGTGGTCTGGCCGACCTGGACAGAGCCCTGCTCGGACAACTGCACGTTGTCGCTGACCGCCACGGTTTGGGTGCCGTCCGTGTTGTCGGTCACCTCGACGTTCTTGCCCGCCCTTACAGTCCAGCCCGCGCCGGTCCCGGCGGTTCCATCCACCCCATCGGTGCCGGCAGGCCCTTGGACCCCTGGCTCCCCTTTCAGGCTTGCCAGCCAATCTTGTTCATTCCCTTGGAAGCCGTTGGCCAAGGCCACCTCGTAAGCGCTCAACCCATCCGCGCCGCGCGGGCCTGGCGTGCCAGAGCCGCTGCCTGGGTTTTGCTCGAGCGAAGTCACGCGTCCGTCCAGATCGTCCAATGCGGCTCCCACGGTTTGATGCGTGGCACCGCTGCGGAACTGATAGATGGGCGCGATAAAGTTGCCGTTGACGAACGTGGCACCGCCGCCCAGCGCTTGGGCCGCCTGACGGACCTGTCCGAGGTTTGCGACGTCGGTGTCTGAGGTGCCGGCTCGAACGTTCGTGATTCGGCGGGTGCTCTGGCCCCCGTCCTCATACGTGGATCCCACGCTGACTTCGTCACTGGCCCAGCAGCGGCTATGTGAGCCCAGGGCAACGCAGTCTTGCCCGCGTGCTTCAGCCCCAACGCCTAACGCAAGTGACTGAAATGCATCGGCAACGGCAGAGGTGCCTATGGCGACGGCATGGTCAGCGTTTGCCTCTGCCAAGTGGCCTTGAGCAATCGATGCATTGCCCCGCGAACGGCTGGAATAGCCAAAGGACATGGAAAGATCCCCACTGGCTTGCGCCTGCACCCCTTGAGCCAACGATTTAACACCGGTCGCGACGGCTTGTTGTCCAACGGCTACCGCATCTTCGCCACCAGCAAAACTCAAAGTGCCGATGGCAACAGTCCTCGCTGCCGCGGCATTCGCGGCTTGGCCCGTCGCAATGGAGTTCGCACCGGACGCTTGGGCATTCGTGCCCGACGCCACCGCGTTGTCTGCGGAGGCGTTGGCTTGAACGCCCGTGGCGATGGCCCCGTTCCCGGAGGCATTGGCATAGGCCCCCGTTGCAGTGGCATTCGGGGCTGAGGCTTGGGCGTATTCCCCGGTCGCCGTCGAGTTGGGTTCCGAAGCCGTGGCCCCGGTTCCCGTGGCGGTTTGAGCAAACGATGGGGAGGCAAACAACGAGGCCCCCATCAAAGCCGTTAAGATGGATGCGCGAAGCGAAGACATGAAAACCCTCCCGAGTATGGATTGATACTTCATCCATAGCAGGCGATTTCATTTCCGCAAGGTGATCATCCGATCTTTTTCAAGGTGTTAGGAAAGGTCGCAAAGCAAACCCGTGCCGGCGCGAACCAGTTCCAGGCCATCCGGTTTTCATTGCCCCAGGCCAAGCACGCCGTTTCCATCCCCGCAGGGCACCAAGCCGGTGCCAGCGCACGGGCCAGCACTTCCGAAGAGGGCTCCCCGGTCACCGAAGGAAACGCGCCCGGCTTGCGCCCCTGCCGGTAGGCCCACTTGGCTTGGCCGCACTCGGCTTTCAGCTCGACGTGCGGATAGTCTTTCGGGCTGGTCCATCGGCCGCCCCAGTTCAGCCCCACGATCTCCGCCAGCTCCCCAAAGCGTTGATAGCCGGCCATCACATGGGCATCGTCCAAGTTCCAGCTGGGCTCCCCATTGATGAACACGGCGGCATCCAAGGCCAGTCCGAAGTTGTGGCAGCTGGAGAATGCCCCAACGCTGGTCACGCCAGACCCGGAGGCAAGCAGGGCCGCCTGGCGCTCGGGGCTTCGATACCCTTCCACGGGCCGCACATCAAACCCTTCCGCGGCCAGCTGGGCCTGGACGGCTTCCACCTTTTCCCGCAGCGCTGGGGAAACCCCCTTCCACATCCGTTCGTTTTTCGGATGGAAGAATCGGTAAATGGCGCCGTGCGGCTTCGGGGTTTGGAAAACCCAGGGGCTGCTGGGCTTGGGTTTGGGTTGAACGGTCGAACACCCAGCCAGTGTCAGGCAAGCCAGAACGACGGCGATGGTAAAGCGCGGTTGCATGCTTTCCTCCCAGAAAGGTAGATAGATGCTTTCAGGGGTAGTGGATTTTCAGGAAAGCGCAAGCGAGCTAAAAAAAGCCCCCGAACGACCGGGGGAGGAGGCCTGCAGCTCGGGGGCTTAATGAGGCAGGGAAAAAGAGTAAGAAACCCTGCCCCGTTGCAAGCCATAGCACACACAAGGGCAAGAAGTCAAACCGATTGCCGATCGCGTGACAGGGGCAGAAGGCGCGTGGCATTGGGCGGTCAAGGCGGATGCCGGTGACTGGGCCTGGGGATGACGGGTGGCCGCACAGCGCGTAAGTAAGAGGGAAGAGTTGTTGCGATAGTGTTGCGGCGGTCAGGTCAGAGTATTGGCCTGGCTGTCCGGGCCTTGCCCAGCAAGGCTTTCGCGCTCGAAAATGAACAGACGCTAATGATGCTTCATCAGCGGGGTGTGTTCAACGGGCTTCTGGGTCACGCGGGGTCCATCGGGGCAGGCTGGAACGCCTATTGTATCGGCAGGCACTGGGGGGCTGGGGGGCGTTGCCGCCGATTGCGACTGTCAGCGCTGAAGCGTGTCCGGCCGATCCGTGCATTCGGAATAGGCTCTCCTGTGGTCCCGATCCCGGCTCATGGTTGGCAGTGGTGAAAGCCTCGAAGACACAGCAAAAAGGCCACCCGAGGGTGGCCTTTGTTTTACAGAATTTACTATTGCAGCATGGCCATGGAGGCCGTCGCGGGGTACTGGTGCTGCTCCAGAACTCCCACCAATTAGGCGCACGGTATCGCATTGGCTTCGTCAGGTCAAGCCGGTTCAGTTACCGGGCGCTACCTTCCGTCGCTTCCATCGTACAGTTCCTTCAATGTGTTCACCTCGCTCAGAAGGTCCAGGTTCATGGCTTTGGCCCACATGTCGGCAACTTCCTTGCACAGCCGGAGGTGTTCGGCTTCCGTCTGCAAGGCCAGGGTCTGAGCTTCCAGGGCAGTCACCCGGTCGGTAAGTGGTTCCAGCGCGAGGATCCTTGCCTTTGCATTCGCGATGGAAGACTGGTTTTCATAGTAATCACGCACGCCAATTGAATGAAGAAGCGCTTCCTTCAGTGAGCGCATCTCGGTGCTCGAAAGCGATACGCTGTAGTTGGTATCACGGCCGGAACGAATGCCGTCACGGCCCTGAAAGTACGAAACCGGTGGCAAGACACGGCGGGTAGATACGGTTTCGATCATGCTGGCAATCGCCCAGCTTCGCTTGCCTGAATTGCCATAGAATTTGAGTTGGTTGAGTGTCGCTTCTGATAGTTCGAACGTAGTCTTGTCAGTTGACGCTGGCTCCTGCGAGGTGATGGGAACCACTTGTAGCGTAGTTCGGCGGGAGATGCTTACCACGACGGCCAAGCGGCGTTTGTGCATCTCCCCGTTCTGGATGGTGTCGCTGTATCGCTTGTTTGAGCGAAGCTCGCCATCGCCCCGTCCAATGGTCTGCTCATGGCCATAGTCCACCTCGACCAGATTGCCGACGCGAATGACGCGCTGAACAGTGCGCCCCTTACCCTTGTTTAGGCTTTGATGAAGATATTCCGTGATGCCAGAGCTGGGAGGGCACTCGAGCACTACGTTGAACGCGGCACCGCTGGTTTCTGTGGGGAGCGTCCTTTCAACCGAGCGCACAATCCACTGGTATTTGGAGCGCGCGGTGAACTTCTTGATGAAGTAAATCGTACCGTCGTGCTCGCTTCGGGGAAGCAGTACTTCAGAGATTCCGTCAAGGGACTCGGTGCCGAGCAAATGAAGAACTTCATCCTCGGATTGGTCTAGCGTGCGCTCAAAGTAGGTGACAACAATGTTGGCCACAGAATTCACCTGACTTCCGACGTTTCAAGGCTCAGCCCAGCGTCGCAATTGTTGTCTCGATTCTCCGTCTATAAAGACCCGGGGCCCATCACTCACGTACAGCCTGCAAGGAGGGGAGCTGGTCCGGGTATGCCGGACCACCTTATCGACGCACGCCGTTGATTCAAAGAGGCAATCCCGTCATCCCTCGCCGGGAACAGCCTGCTGCAGGTAAAGCTCCACCCGAGTCCGGGTACATACACATATGGGAATGCCCAACCGTTATTTTAATGCGGCGGCGCGGCATGAAAGAGTGGGCTCCTGTTCATCATCGCCTTCGGAGACCGCCTGCCCATGTCCGCCGTCCGTTCTGCAGCTGCCGCCAAAGTCATTGGCGCGTCCGCGTTGTCTACCCTGCTGTTGCTCGCCGCCCCCCTGGCCTTCTCAGCCGAGGGCACCGCTTCGCCGCTGCGTGACTACCTCGCGGCCAAACACGCCGCGATCCAGACCCAGCAGGCGCAACCCGGCGTCGCCACCGCGATCCACGCCAAGGTGACTGCTGAAAGCCGCTCGGGCGTACGCCGCCTGCGCATCGGGGAAACCGGCGAGTTCCAGTACATCAGCGACAGCGGGCGCAGTTATGCGGGTTACAACCTCGGTGCCGGTTCATGGGATTCGCTGGTGGGCACGCTGGCCAGCGCCGTTGCCGACGAATATGTGGTGCAGGCGGCGGTGCAGGGCTTGCCACTGGATGGCCTGGATGTGGTGTTCACCAGCATTCCCGAGCGCAAGAGCGAGACCCTGGCGTATCCGAACAACCTGTCCTATGTGGCCTATATCGACTCTCCGGCCACGGAGGCGCAGTTGCAGGCGCTCAAGCGTGCCGTGCATGAGAACTCTTCAGCCATTGATCTGGTCACCCAGCCGCATCAGGTCAGCCACGCCGAGGTGGACTATGTCCAAAGTCCCGCCACGCGTGATCCCAAGCTGCCGCCGGGCCTGCGCGATTTCATCACCGAGGAAAAGCGCCCGGCGGTACTGGCTCGCCAGGTGAAGCCAGCAGACGGGAAGAAGAAAACCTCCGAACCGGAAACCCTGGTTGCCCGTGCCCACGTCGAACCGCGCACCGGTCTGCGTCGCGTGTTCCTCGGCAAGGACGGCTACCACCAGCAACTGCACGACAGTGCCCCCGGGCTGCTGGGCTACGGGCTGGCACCGACGGTGGAAGAACACCTGCTCGGGGTGACCGGCACCTGCCTGACCCACATCTTCGAGGTGCAGGCCGCATCGCGGAATGTGCTGCTGGATTCGCTCGAACTTACCGTAGACGGCCAGTTGAGCCCGCGTTTCGGCAGCAACGTCACGTCGCCTGCGCGCTTCAGCGACATCCGTTACAAGGTACGCATTGAATCGCCGGCGTCGGCACAGGAGATCGATGCTTTGCGTCAATCGGTGGAAGCCACGTGCCCGCTGTACAACCTGGTGAAGGACGAGCAGAAGCTGGAAGGCCGCATCGTGCGAGGCGCGTATGCAGAACCTGCGCAGTAGGCCCGGGCCCGCCCACCGCGTTCGTCGCGGCTTGCCCCTGCATCGCCGGCATCTGGTGCTGGCACTGTGCACCTTGCTGGCACCGTCGGCATACGCCGAGGAAGAAGCGGTTGCCACAGCGGAAGCGAACGACCGCGCCGGTGCGCGCACGCTGGACCGGGTCTCGGTACTTGGTTCGCAGATTGCCGGTGGCGGTGCGCAGGCGGCGCTGCCGGTGGTCGCGGTGGACCGTGAGCAGATCGATGCCATCGGAGCCACCAACGGCAACGAGCTGTTCCGCAGCCTGCCGCAGTTTGGCGATGTGGCGGTGACCGAAAAGGGCACCACCAATGCGGGGCGCAATTCCAATGTGGCACGCGGGGATGTGGGGTCGATCAACCTGCGTGGCCTCGGCTCGAAGTACACGCTGCTGCTGCTCAATGGGCGTCGCACCGTGCAGCACCCGATCAGCAACAGTGGCGATGAAACCACTTACAACGCCAATGCGATTCCCACCTTCGGGCTGGAGCGGGTCAATCTGCTGCTGGATGGTGCGGCCTCGATCTACGGCTCCGACGCGGTGGCCGGTGTGGTCGACCTGGTGATGCCCAGCAACCTGGCCGATGGAGGTGGCATCCAACTGAACTACGGCAAGGTCACCGATGGGCACCGCGAGGACATCTCGCTGGATGGCTACTTCGGCAGCGATTTTGCCGAGGGCCGCGGCAATCTGTCGGTGCTGTACGGCTTCTCCAAGCGCACCTCGCAGCTCAATTCCGATGCATGGTTCACCGCCACCGATGGCCGCCGGCCGCTCGGCGACGGCACCAGTGTGCCGGACCCGAACGGTACGACCGGCTTCAGCACGCGTACCCCGTGGGGGCATTTCGAAACCTATGCGAACGGACGTCGCACCGGTACCTGGTCGGTCAACCCGGTCACCGGTGCGCTGGTGTCCGGCTCGGTACCCACCCGATATCACTACGACTCGGCGGCCGAGCCGGGCATCACCACGTCACCGGCGATCAAGAAGGGCAACGTGTTCGCCAGCGGGCGCTTCGACCTGACCGACTCCGTGCAGCTGTTCGGCGAGCTGGGTTATTACCGGGCCCGCTCCGAGTCCTGGGTCAGCAGCGAGTCCGGCTTCGGTGGTGATGGCTTCCTGCTGCATATCCGGCCGGATGCCTACTGGGTGCCGGAGTCACTGCGCGGAGCTGATGCCATCCGTCTGCTCAACTACCAGTTCGCCGATTCGGGTATCCGCAAGGTCGAGGTGGACAATGATCAATCGCGCGTGTTGCTGGGGCTTCGGGGTTGGACCGAGGGCGGCTGGAATTGGGAAACCGCGCTGCTGTATTCGCGGGCCCGCAGCAAGGATACCCAGCAGGGCGGGTTGACCGATGCCTTCATCGAGGCGGTGAACCGCACCGACGCCAGTGCCTACAACCCCTTCAGCGGCGGTGATCCGAACAGCATCCGGGTCGGGGACGCTACGCCCTACGACACCTCGTCGTTCATTGGCGAAGCTACGCGCGAAGGCACCGCCGAACTGGCGCTGTGGGACTTCAAGGTCAACCGTCCCGACGTGATCAGCTGGTACGCCGGCGACATCGGCCTGGCCGCGGGCGTGGAGTACCGCTATGAAAGCCGCGAGGATGACCGCGATGAGAACATTGATGGCAGCCGCCCCTACACGGACTGGTACACCGGCACCGTCGCTGCCAGCAATTTCTTTACCCATAGCCCGCGTCCGGATGTGCGTGGCAGCCGCAACGTGAAGTCGGCGCTGATCGAACTGGCGGTGCCGCTGATCTCGCCGGCGCAGAACATTCCGTTGGTGCAGTCGCTGGACCTGCAGATTGCGGGGCGGTACGAGGACTACAGCGATGCCGGCCAGGTCGCCAAGCCCAAGTTCGCCGCCGCATGGAAGGTCATTGACAGCCTGCTGCTGCGCGGCTCGGTCAGCGGCGGCTTCCGTGCCCCGGGGCTGGAACTGGTGAACTCTCCGCCTACCTACGGGTTTGGCTTCAACAACGATGCCATCCGCTGCCATGCGCTGATCAGCAAGGGCGCGCACCCCGACTACAGCGCCTGCTTGAACGCCTACAGCAGCGGTTCCTCGGTGAAGCCTTCGGTGAGTACCGTGACCTCCTATGGCGAGGATGTGAAGCCGGAAACCACGAAGCAGTCGTCATGGGGCGCGGTGTTCGAACCCCAGTTCCTGCCCGAATCGCTGGGCTCGGTGAGCTTGAGCGTGGATGCGTGGAAGGTGAAGGTGGAAAACCCCATCAGCACCCTGGGTGAAGAGCTGCTCTACGACGCCTATCTGCGCGTGGTCGAAGGCAGCAGCAACCCGAACGTAGTGCGCGCGGCGGTGACCGCCGAGGACATCGCGCAGTTCGAAGGATCTGGTCTGGCCCCGGCTGGCGTGGTGACCCACGTCTACACGCGCTATCAGAACCGTAGTCCGCTGACCGCATCCGGTGTGGACTACAACTTCACCTGGCGGTTGCCGGAGACGGCATGGGGCAATTTCGCCTTGCTGATCAGCGCCAGCCAGTTGAAGGAATACACGCAGCAGAAGCCCATTGAAGTGCAGCAGGTCGCGGCCGCAGTGGCCAGTGGCCAGCTGAACATCATTGCGCCTGACCTGGGCGCGGCCAACGAGGTGGGGATCAATGGGGCCAAGCCGGAATGGCGGGCCAGCGCCACTTTGATCTGGAACCTGCAGGACTGGACCGTGCGACTGCGCGACGACTACATCGACAGCGTGACCGCGGGCGCATACTCGGACCGGACGCCTTATGTGGTGGGCTCCACCCAGCGCTGGGCGCTGTCGGTGAAGAAGGAGTTCAACCAGGGCGCACTTGCAGGCACGGCGGTGGAAGTCGGGGCACGCAATCTGTTCGACAAGGAGCCGCCGCTGAACGCGTCCGGCAACTACCTCACCGCGCTGCATGAGTCGTATGGGCGCTATCTCCACGTTGGCATTTCCAAACACTGGTGAACGGCATGAAGACCTACGCGCTTGCCCTGTCTGTACTGACGGTCGTGTTCGCATCCGCCTGCAGCCCCAGTGCGGCTGCACCCGCACCCAGCCGCTTCCAGCAGGAGCACACGGCGTGGGTGCAGCAACGTGCAGCCGATCTGCGCAGGCCCGATGGCTGGGTCAGTCTGATCGGTCTGCACTGGATCGAAGCGGGACGCCAGGACGTCGGTGCAGGCAAGGACAACGGCATCCGGCTGGCGATAGGGCCGGACCGTCTCGGCCAGCTGGAGCAACGCGCTGATGGGTTGTATTTCAAACCTGCAGAGGGCGCGCGCATCACCGCCGACGGCAAGCCGCTGCAAGGGGAAGTGCGGTTGGTCCCGGAAGGGAAGGGCGGTGCCACCAAGCTGGGCTACGACCAGGGCAAGGGGCAAATTACCGCGATCAAGCGCGGGCAGCGGTTGGCGCTGCGGGTGCGGCATGCCGATGCACCGGCGCGTGTCGGATTCGCCGGCCTGGACTTCTTCCCGGCCGATGAAGCCTGGCGCGTGCCGGCCCGCTTCGTTGCGCACCCGGCCGGCAAGACGCTGCCGATTGCCAGCGTGATCGGCGAAATCAACAATGCGCCGAATCCGGGATACGTGGTGTTTGAGAAGGATGGGCGCACCTGGCGGCTGGAAGCGCTGGGTGATCCGGCGGAAGGCCTGAACCTGATGTTCCAGGACCAGACCACCGGGCGACAGACGTACGGTGTGGGGCGCTATCTGCATACCGATGCAGTTGCCGCGGACGGTAGTGTGACGCTCGACTTCAATCGCGCCTACAACCCGCCGTGCGCCTATACCGACTACGCCACGTGCCCGCTGCCGCCGCCGGAAAACCGGCTTGCGCAGAAGGGGGCGAATGCACAACCGGTGCGACTGGCGGTGCTGGCGGGGGAAAGAAAGTACGCGCTGGCGCAGCACTGACGGCCGTCACGCTGCCTTTGCATCTATGCAATGTGCGGCTGTTAAGGTTGCCTGACCCCAATCAGGAAGCCTCACCATGACCCGGACGTCTACGTTCGCTCTGCTCACACTTGCTCTCAGCCCGGCGCTGGCCTTTGCTCAATCCGACCGTGAGGTTGCCGAGCATATGGTGACCCGCTCTGCCAACGTCTGCCCTGGCCACAGCACCGAGCGCACCACGCCCACGGTGAAGAAGGTGCCGGTGGGTGCGCTGCGGGTAATGCTCGATCGCGGTCTGGTGATGTGCCCGGATCGCCGGCTGGATGCCAGTGCGCCGGCGGTGTTCTACGGCCGCGTGGGCGTGTTCGCGTGGAATCCGGAAGTGCCGGCGGGTGCCACGGAGATCGTCAAGCAGATTGACGAGATGACCCGCAAGGATGAGTACCCGGTCGAGACGCTGGTGTGGGATGGCAAGGGCACCGCGCTGACGCAGCAGACAGTCCCGGCATTCGAGCCGCGCCCGGGTGCTGCGGTGCTTTACAAGGTGCGCTGATCACGTTGGCTGCGATTCACATGCTGAATCGCAGCCTATATTTTGACTTCGCCTACACCTGATTTCACGGTCGCTTGCGCACTGGGTGTCGACACTGGACGCATGTTCCACCCACAGGAGTCGACCATGCAGACCCAACTCAAGATGCTGTGCCTGGGCAGCTTGCTGGCCTTTTCCACCGTTGCTTCGGCGCAGACCTACGGGCCGAGCGACGAAGGCCGCCGCTTCAACGACGGCAGCAAGGTGGTGTGCAAAAACGTGGAAGTCCAGCGCAACAGTAAGGACCCGAACCGCATTGCGGGTACCGCGATTGGTGCCGTGGCCGGTGGTCTTCTGGGTAACCAGGTAGGCGGTGGTAACGGCAAGAAGGTGGCTACCGTGGCCGGTGCGGTCGCTGGTGGTGCAGCGGGCCGGCACATCCAAGGCAACCAGCAGTCCAAAAATGGTGACCGGGTGGTGGAGCGCCGGTGTGAGCGGCGTTACCCGTAAGGTTTGAACCCGAACGGCCGGCGAAAAAGCCGGCCGTTTTTCATCGCGTCGGCGGATTGCCCGCGATCGTACGCGCGCCGGTGATGATCATGCGCAACATCTGCGAGAGCTGATCAATCAGCTCGGGGTCCTTCTCCGGTGGCTGATCCAGCGCGCTGCCGCCCATGGCGAACACCAGCCGGGTGATGGCTTTGGCGACCAGATGCGGTTCGTGCAGGACCGCGCCATTGTCAGCGGCGGCCAGACGGATCAGGTCCACGCACAATTCTTCTTCGAAATAATTCAGTTCGCGCTCGACCGCGTGCTTGAACGCGTCCGAGCCGGCGCTGCCTTCGCGCAGCATCACGTGCAGCAGGCGGTCGTCGGCGCGCAGCTGTTCAAAGAACGTCTCCACCGAGACCCGGATCACGCTGCGGTCGGACGAGGCCGCGCGCTGGCGGGCCTGGCCGATGATGGTGCGCAGCGAGCGCCCGGCCAGGTCGATCAGCGCCACGGTCAGCTCGTCCATGTCGCGGAACTGGCGATAGAACGAATTCGGGGCGATGCCGGCCTCGCGGGCGACCTCGCGCAGGCTGAGCGTGGAGACACTGCGGTGTGGGCCGATCAGGGCCAGCGCAGCGGCCAGCAGGTCGTCACGGGAGATAGCCCCCTTGCGCGCCGGGTGTGTCTCATCCACCGCTGATACGGCAAGGTCGGTGGCAGTCAGGGAAGGCTGGGCGGTCATCAGATGAATCATAGCCTGTCCGGGTAATATACAAGTGTATACACACCTGTATGCTCGGCCGTATAGTGGCGGCATGAACGCTCGAGTCCGTCCTGCTGTCCGTCGCCGCAACCCCTTGCTGCCCCGCAACTGGGTGTCGGAAGAACTGTTCGATTTCTGGGCGGGGCAGGTGCACCCGCTGTGGACCCTGCGTCGTGCGCGCGCCCGGCTGGTGTCCCGCGAGACGGCCAGTGCCGATGCGGTGACCCTGGTGCTGCGCCCGAACCGCCACTTCAAGGGCCTGCTGCCGGGTCAGCACGTGAATCTGGGGGTGGAAGTGGATGGCCGTCGGCTCAGCCGAAGCTACAGTCCCACCCGGCTGGACGACGGCACCCTGGCGATCACGGTGAAGACCGTGGTCGGGGGCGCGGTCAGCCAGCATCTGGCCCAGGCCGCGCAGCCCGGCGATGTGTTCGAGCTGGGCGTGGCCTTCGGCGAGATGACCTTGTCCGCGCTGCCTGCGGCACCGCTGGTCCTGCTGGCCGCTGGCAGCGGCATCACCCCGATGCGCGCGCTGCTGCGCCAACTGCAGGCCGCTGGCATGCCGGGCCGTGTGGAGCTGGTGTACTGGGCGCAGACCCGCGACGCGCTGTGCTTTGTGGAGGAGTTCAACGCTCTGGCCGCGCGCCATCCGAACCTGCGCGTGCACCTGGCGCTGACCCGCGATCCGCTGAACCCGGCTGTGCGGGTAGGCGATTACAACTTCAGTGCGCTGGGCGATCTGAGCGCTGCACAGGTCATGGCCTGTGGTCCGGCCGGTTTTGTGGAAAGCGCGCGTACCCGCCTGCAGGCGCAGGTGGCCAGCTTCCAGGCCGAAGCCTTCAGCCCGCCGGCGGCCAGTGAAGTGGCTGCTGAAACCGGCACCGTGCAGGTCGAACTGCGTCGCAGTGGCCGCACCCTGGAACTGTCCCGTGGCACTCCACTGTTGACTGCGCTGGAAGCCGAAGGGCTGCGTCCGGCCAGCGGCTGCCGCATGGGTATCTGCAATACCTGTGTCTGCGGCAAGGTCAGCGGGGTCACCCGCAACACCCTGACCGGTGAACACGCGGCCGAACCGGCCACGCAAGTACGGCTGTGCGTGAACAGCGCCAGCACCGATCTGATTCTGGAGCTTTGAGCATGTCTTCCGTGCAAATCCGCGTGTTGTCGGCCACTGAACTGCAGACCTTCGGCGAGGAACTGGACGCGCTGCGTGCGCGCCATGTCGCCACCCTGGGTGCTGCCGATGCGCGCTACATCCGCCGCGTGGTGGCGGGCGTGCGCTGGACCGGCGTGGCCGGTCGCGCGCTGCTGTTCCTCGGTGCGTTCGTGCACAGCGTGCTGATTCCGGCGTGGATTGCCGGCGTGGCGCTGCTGGCCATCTCCAAGATTCTGGAAAACATGGAGCTGGCGCACAACGTCATCCACGGCCAGTACGACTGGATGGGCGATGCGCAGCTGCAGGGCAACACCTATGAGTGGGACATCGTCGGCACTGCTGACAACTGGCGCAAAACCCACAACTTCCGCCACCACACCTATACCAACGTGCGTGGGCTGGATGACGACATCGGCTACGGCCTGCTGCGCATCTTCCCGGAACAGCGCTGGCGTCCGTTCTACCTGATGCAGCCGTTCATCGCGGTGGTGTTCGCGCTGCTGTTCGAGTGGGGCATCGCCATCCAGGACCTGAAGATCGGCCGTCTGCTGGCCGGCAAGATGACCTTCAAGCAGCTGCTGCGGCAGGCGCGCCCGGTGGGCCGCAAGGTCGGCAAGCAGGTGTTCAAGGATTACATCCTGTTCCCGGCGTTGGCCGGCCCGTTCTTCCTGCCGGTGCTGCTGGGCAACGTGGTGGCCAACCTGATCCGCAACGTGTGGACCTATGTGGTGATCTTCTGCGGTCACTTCACCGCCGATGCGGAGACCTTCCCGAAGGAATGCGTGCGCGATGAAACGCGCGGCCACTGGTACCTGCGCCAGCTGCGCGGTTCGTCGAACATTGCCGGCGGCAAGGTGATGAACCTGATGACCGGCAACCTGAGCCACCAGATCGAGCACCACTTCTATCCGGACGTGCCGGCCAACCGTTACGCCGCCATTGCGGTGGAAGTGCGGGAGATCTGCCAGCGGTATGGGCAGCACTACAACACCGGCTCGCTGCCGAAGCAGTTCGGGCAGGTGGTGTGGCGCATTCTGCGGCATTCGCTGCCGAGCCGGCCGCGGGTGGTGGTAGTGCCGGAGCGTACGCCGGTGCCGTCGACGCCGTAAGGTGTGATGTGGGGCGGTGGGATGACGCGCATCGTGCGGGGAACGACGTAGAGCGGGGCTTGCCCCGCTGCTGTTTGCGCGGTCGTTCCAGCGGGGCAAGCCCCGCTCTACAGGGAAAACTCCCATTGCAGGCGCCAGGTGGGCGTGATGCGGCGTTCGCGCTGCAGCGTCTGTGTCCCGGTATCGTCCGAAAGACGCTGACCCGAAGTCGTATCCGGATGCAGCAGGTTCCCCACGCTGAACCGCACTTTATTGCGTGGTCCGAAAGCGCGAACAACATACACATCCAGCTCGCGATTCCACCCTTCCAGATCGGTCTGCCAGGTACTCACCCGGGTGGCATCGCCGCTGCGCCACGTGTAGCTGGCCCCGGTACTCCAGCGTGGATCGATCCGATAATCCGCGCCCAGTGAACCCGTGAAACGCAGTTGCCCGTCCAGCCGGTTGTCGGGTCCGGGCACCTCATCCACCCGCGATGCGTTGTAGGTGGCATTCGCACGCAGCGTGATATCCGGCGCGTCCGCGATCACTGCGTCCAACGGTGCTTTCGCATCCATCTCCACGCCCCAGCTGCGCGCAGAACCCCCGTTGCGAGGCGTTGCCACCCAGCGCCCATTGCGCAATGTCGTGTCGGTCAGGACCACATCGCGGATCCTCCGGGCGTAACCGCCGATGCTCCACTGCACGCCGTCCTTTCGTTGCACCTCGTAGGCAAGGTCAACGCCACTGGCCAGTTCGGGCCGCAGTGCCGGATTTCCCTGTTCGTCAGGATTCAATGGTCGGTTATTGGTCGAGGTGTACGGGCGTGGAATCAGCGAACCCAGCGTCGGCGACTTGTAGGTGCGCGTGAGTGCCAGGCGCAGTTGACGATCACCTTTGCCAGGCAGCTTCCAGCGCGATTGCAGAATGGGGGAGAGCACACTGTCGGTTTGCCGGATTGAATCGAAACCACTGCCGCTGCTGCGCGTGCTGATGTGCTCCCAGCGCGTGCCCAGGTACAGCGACCAGCGTGGGGAAATCTCGATGTCGTCCTGCGCATACACCGCCAGGCGGTCGACCTGGGCGTCAAAGGAAAGGTCGCTGATGCTGCCGGGAAGGCCCGCGATCGGGCGCAACAGCTGGACCCGTTCCTCGTCGCGCTGGTCAAGACTGGCTTCCCAGCCCAGCTGCAGCGTGTGCCGGCCACGCGAGGGCAGTGCCCACTTGCCGGTGCTGTTGGCGTTGCGGACGTTCAGGCGCGCGTCGGTGTGGTCGTCCAGGTTCTGCTGGCCTTGCGCGTCCTGGCCCTGTTCGCGATAACGGTAGCGTTCGTGGTTGCCCCCCAGCGCCAGTTTGCTGCTGAAGCTGCCGCCGGCGTCCAGCGCATGCGTCCACTCCGCACTGCCGTTGGCCTGTATCAGATCGATCCTGGTCTGCTGCTGGTACTGGGTGTGCAGCAGCGGCTCGCCCAGTTGCGTGTCCCAGTCGATGTCGATATGGCGCTGGAAGCGGCTGGCATCGATGTAGGCCTGCAGGGCCAGTGTATCGGTGTTGTCGAAGGTAAGCTCAAGACTGGGAGTGACCACCAGCGCTTCCCGGGTGCCACTGGCGCGGAGTGCGCTCTGGCGGAGCGCTGTGGGCTGACCTGTGGCGTCAATCACGGTTTCGGTGGCAACTTCCTCCACCAGAAACGCACGGCGGGTGGCGGTGGTAGTGATCGTGTGGCTGTGGCCGTCGCTGCGACGGCTGCGCTGCCAGGACACGGACGGTGTGCTGCGGCCGTTGTTCACGCTCCAGTTCGCGGTAACCGTGTCGGTATCACGTTCGGCCCCGGACACCAGCACGATGTTCAGGGTGCCGGCGATGGCTTCGCCGCGCACGTCGGCAGTGGGAGCGCGCAGAATCTCCACCTTCTCCACCATGTCCGGGCTCAGCGAATCCAGATCGAAGCCCAGCGGTGCTTTCTGCCCGTTGATCAGAATCTGCGTGTATCCGTTGCCCAGCCCGCGCAGCGTGATGCCCCCTGGACGGCCGGGCGCTCCGGGCACCACGCTGACGCCGGGCAACCGTTTGAGCGCATCCAGCAGGGCCGTGTCGCCATACTGGCGCAGCGCGCCGGCATCAAACACGATGCGGGTGGCACCGTCATCGCGACGCGCGTCGTAGCGTTCGACCTGCACCTGCACGGTGTCCAGTTCGGTCGCGGGCGGCGATTGAGCGGCGGCAGGTGCGGCCAGCAACGCGGGCAACACCAGCAGGGCGGGACAACGTGCAGGCATGCAACAACCTCCTGTGCAGATCAGGAAAATGAATGACGTAGAGCGGGGCTTGCCCCGCTGCAGGTAACGGCCCCCGTAGAGCGGGGCTTGCCCCGCTGTCGCGCTCCCCGCTACTGCAGGTGCTTCAGCGGATCCACCCGCTCACCGTTGAACAGCAGCTCCCAGTGCAGATGCGGCCCGGTCACGCGCCCGCTGCGTCCACTGCGTGCAACCAGATCACCGCGGCGCACGCGCTGGCCAGGTTTCAGCCCGGTACTGTCCAGGTGCGCGAACAGACTCTGCCAACCGTTGCCATGATCAATCACGACCACCGTGCCGTATTGATCGCCCTCGGGGTAATTCGGTGTGGCAGCCAACACCACGCCATCCGCCGGTGCCATCACGGGCGTACCCACGCGTGCGGCAAAGTCGGTGCCACGATGCGCGCGCTGACGGATGCCGTCGTTGTCGCCGAAGTGGCTGTTGATGCGCACCCGCGCCAGCGGTGCACTGAACCGTTGCTCCGCTGCCACCAGGTGAGCGATCGATGCCGGTGCCATCGCCACGCTCATGCTGCTGAGCGTGGTCAACGGAGGCAGCGGAGCCGGTGACAGCGCGGCCGCCTGTACCACCGTCATGACGGCACCACTGACCAGCAGCGCAGCGAGCACGGCGACACGGCCTGGCCAAGAGGTGCGTAGCGCGCTGCCACCGCGCAGCATGTGCTGGATGCGCAACTGGTGGCCGGCCATGTCGCGGTGGGTCAGTGCGGTTACCGGGCCGGGCGCGCTGCCGTGTCCGGCCAGGCGCAGTGCGCCCAGGTAGGCGACGGCAAAGCTGCGGCCGGCGACGGCGTCGCCGGCCAGCGCCATGGCATCGCAGCGCAGTTCGGCGGCCATCTGCACACGAGCAGCGATACGCCGCACGAAGGGGTTGAACCACAACAGCGCGCCCACCATCGCCATCAAGCCGGCGCGTTGCGGATCGCCACGCTCCAGGTGCGCGGCTTCATGCCGCAGCACCAGGCGTAGCTGAAGGTCGCTGAAGTGGTGCAACGCACTTTCGGGCAGCACGATGGTCGGTCGCGGCCAGCGCACGGCGAACGGGGTCATCGCGTGTGAAGTAAGGCGGATTGAAATGCCCTGCGCGCGAAGGGCGAGCACCTGCTGCGCGCTTGCTGGGCCTGGCCAGTTGGACGCGTCCAAGATCTCCGATGCGTCGCGCACCACCCGGTACGCGGTCCAGCTTCCGGCGAGCAGGCGCAACAGCGCCAGTGCCGAACCCAGCAGCCAGGCTGTCATCAGCACGTCCCCCAGTGAGGGCCAGCCCTGCCCAGGCGAGACGACTGCGTCGAGGGTCGTCGCGGGGTTGTCCAACGCCAGCGGAAGGGGCAGCGCAACCGGCAGTGCCGCCAGCGGGGCCGGGGCCCAGCCTGCCAGCAGCACCGACAGCAGGGGGGGAAGCACCGCCAGACACCACGCCGCGAACCACACGGCCGGGGTAGACACCGTCTGCGGCCACAGCCGCTGCACCATGCGGCCCAGGGCCAGTGCAAGCGCGGCGCTGGCCACGCTGCCCAGCGCCAACAGCATCCACGTGTGCAGGGACAGGGCACTCATGGCGCGTCTTCCGGGTCACGCGCGTGCAGCAACGCCTCCAGTTGCTTCAGTTCCTGTTCGCTCAACAGGCGGCTGTCGGCGAAGGCCTGCACCGGCAACGCGCCGTCGAGTTCCAGCACGCGGCGGGCGAAATCCGCGCTCAAGGCCGCCAGCGTGGCGACCTTGCCGACCTGGGCGCGGTAGACATTCAGGCCGTGTTCGTTGGTTTCCGTCACCAGACCCTTGTCGACCATGCGTTCCAGCGTCTTGCGCGTGGAGGAGTAGGACCAGTCCAGGCTGGCGGCAATGCCGTTGTGCAGTTCGCGGGCACTGCAGGCGTCCAGCCGCCACAGGCACTTGAGCAGTTCCAGCTCGGCGTTGGAGGGGGTGGGGGGACGGACCATGGCGGGAGCCTGATGGATGTGGTGTCGCAAGCATGCGACATATGTCGCATGAAGCGCAACCCCTGGTATCAGGCTGATCCGGGAACGCCGACATACATCAATCCGAGGTACCGATCACCCCTTCGGCCAACGGCACGCGTGAGCCATCCAGCAAGCCGCGGCTGAGCACGCCGTCCTCGATGAACAGCAGTTCGCCGTTCTCGCCGTTCTTGATGCTGCCGTCGATCGCGATGATGCGGTCACCATGGAACGTGCTCACGTGCGGCATCGAGGTGTGTCCGACCACAATCCGCTTCAGCGCCAGCTGTTTCAGCAGGGCATCCACCTGCGCGGTGTCCATGCGTCCATCGAAGTAGCCGCGGTACCAGATCGGACTGGTCTTGCCATCAAACAGGCGCGCGCTGTCCGGCGCGGCTTTGACCTGCTCGCGCGGCACGCCAAGCGAGGCCTGGTACAGCGCATTGGTGGCTTCCAGCGCCTGCACCAGATCGACATTCTCAGCCGCGATGCCGCCGTGCAGGAACAGGGTGTCGCCGATCTGCAGCAAGGCCGGGCGGGTGCGCAGCCATTGGCCGATCACCGAATCGGTGGCATACAACCCCGGATAGGTGCGGCCGAGCAGGCGTGCGCTCTTGAGATACTTGGGATTGACGTAGCGCAGGTCGCGGTACAGCACCATGGTCTCGTGGTTGCCCAGCACGAAGTGCACCGCGCCGCCGGCATCGGCCGCCTGCTGCTGCAGGCTGTACAACAACCAGAAGGCTTCAGTGACCTGCGGCCCGCGATCAAAAACATCGCCCGCCACCACGAGGGTGGCGGTACCCAGCGACCAGTGGTCCTGGTCGTCAATCACGTGATGTGCGCGCAGCAGTTGCACCAGCAGGCCATACTGGCCATGGATGTCGGACAGCGCCACGATGCGTGGCACTGCCGGCAATCGTGCGGGCGCAGGGGAGATCAGTGGCCTGATGTCCAGCGCATGCGGATAGCCGCATTCGGGCAATACCACCGTGGTGCGGCCATGCGCAGGCAGATCCCGCCGCACCACATGGTCATCGCACACCCACTGTGCCTGATGGCCGTCGCCGGTCAGAAACACATAGGGGCCGTCCGCATCAACGTGTTCGGCCGGGGCGGCGACCTCACGGGCGGACGTGGCGAACCCGGCCGCGAGTAACAGAGCAGCGGCCAATACCGGGCGCAACGTCATGGGCAGTTCCAACAGCAAAGAAGGCCATCTTACGTAGTCACACGCCATGCGTGTCAACGTACCCCAGGACTGCCCGAACCACCCACGACGCCACGTCCGCTACGGTCAGAAGTTCGCGCGCAGATTGAACAACACCCGCCGCGGCTCACCCCAGTACCCGGAATTGAAGAAGCCCACATTCCGGTAGTACACCTTGTCGAACACATTGGTCACGGTCACGCCCACGCTCATGTGGTCATTGATCCGGTAACGCCCCATCAGATCAAACAGCATGTAGCCACCCTGGCGCATCTTGCCGGTGGCGGTGACCGGCGCACCGGCCGCGGTGTAGCGACCGGTGGGAATCGGCTGCAGCTGGTAGATCTCACTCTGCACAGTGAAGCCGCCGCCAACCATCCAGTCACCGCGCCGATACGTGGTGTTGAAGCGCGCCAGCTGCATCGGGCTGGTGCTGGCGAAGCGGCTGCCATCCGGGTTGGTGCTGTAGGCGTAGGTGTAACCGCCGGTCATGCTCCAGTTATCGGTGATCGAACCGGACACCTCGAACTCGGCACCGTTGGTCTCGATGCCCTTGCTGGCAATGTAGGGCACGCCGCCGTCCGGCAGGATCACGTCGGCCCCGGCCGGGTCACGTGTGGCCACGTTGTCCTGCTTCATATAGAAGCCGTTGAGCGAGCCGTACAGGCGGCCACCGAAGAACTCGCCCTTGAAGCCATACTCGTAGTTGCTGCCGGTCACCGGGTCGAGCAGCTGGTTGTTGATGTCACGCAGGGCAGTGGCCTGGAACACGTCCGAATAGCTGGCGAAGGCGGTGATGCTGCTGCTCAGGTCGTACAGAACGCCGAAATACGGTGTGGGCTCGTGCGCGGTGGTGCGTGCGCTGCGACCGGTGAAATTGCCGTTGACGTCGTAGTTGTCGGTGGTGGTGCGGTAGTCCGAATAGCGCACGCCGGCGATCACCTTCAGCGGGTCGATCGGATTCAGGCGTGCGGCCGCGTAGTAGCCGGTTTCGGTGGTGTTCACCGTGCTCGACGGAATGCCGTAGTTGAACGTGGTCGGCTTGCCTATATTGCCGTCCCAGCTGAAGATGCTGGGGAAGGCGGCCACGTTGTAGGGACGCGAGGTGATGCCGGCGCGAATGGTGTCCAGGTCGCGGTCGTAGTGATTCACGCCCACGACCAGCTCGTGCTGGCGGCCGAACAGCTGGAACGGACCGGAGGCATACAGGTCGAAGGCGTCTTCGCGGGTTTCCGACACCGAGTAGGTATCGGCGATGCGCAGGCCCAGGCCGGTGACAGGGTCGGCCCAGTTGCCGGTGTTGGAGCCGGCCAGCAGCAGCGAGTCGGTGTCGGTGGCGCGGTGGTTGTAGGCGATGCGACCACTCCAGCCTGCGCCCAGCTGCTGCTCCAGGGTCAGAAAGTAATTGGTGCTTTCGCGGTTCCATTCATTCCAGCGCGCAGCGGCGCTGTAGGAACGCGGCATGACCGCGCGGCTGCCGTCGCGGAAGTACAGTGGCGAGGCGCTCCAGGCACCACCGTCCGATTCGGTCTTGAGGTAGTCGATGCCGGCACGCAGGCGCGTGCTGTCGGTCAGGTCGGCCTCGATCACGCCGTACAGGCTGGGCGAGGTGTCGTGCTGGAAGCGCACCCAGCTTTCCTTGTCGGTGTACGCCCCGACGAAGCGACCACGCACGCGGCCGCTGGCGGTGAGCGGACCGCCCACATCCACTTCAGCGCGTCGGTAATCCCAGGAGCCTGCACTCAGGCTGGTGCTGGCCTGGAAGGTATCGGTGGGGCGCTTGCGCACCATGTTCACCGTGGCCGACGGATTGCCCGAACCAGTCACCAGGCCGCTGGCCCCGCGCACGATTTCGATGCGCTCGTAGATCGAGGTGTCGCTCAGGATCGAGTTGCCGCCGGCACCGGTGGTGTAGTTGGTGGGCACGCCGTCGAACATGAAGTTGTTGATGGTGAAGCCACGCGCGTTGAACAGCGTGCGGTTGCTGTCGTACGACTGCACGGTGACAC
The DNA here is from genome assembly GCF_032103445.1 of Stenotrophomonas sp. GTDB lineage: Bacteria > Pseudomonadota > Gammaproteobacteria > Xanthomonadales > Xanthomonadaceae > Stenotrophomonas. The sequence goes on along the minus strand of NZ_DAMDFR010000004.1, from coordinate 61,385 downwards.
CCGGGGTCTGCTGCAGCACCTCGGCGATGGTGATCAGGTTGAAATCCTCGATCCGCTGGCGGGTGAACACGGTCAGCGACTGCGGGGTTTCGCGCAGGGTCAGCGGCAGCTTGGTGGCGGTGTTGGTGCCGTAGACCTGGTAACCCTCGGTGCGCTGGGTGACCAGTACTTTGTCCAGTTCGGTGGTGGTGGGCGCGTTGGCGGCGCTCTGCGCCAGTGCCAGCGAAGGCGCAGCAGCCAGCGCCAGGCACAGCGCCAGGGTGTTCCGGCGCGGTGCGCCGGGCAGGAATTCACGGATCATGGAAACCTCGGGGTAGCAGAAATCAGGAAGCGGAATCGCGCGGGGCGCGGGCGGGCGGAGCGCCTGGCGAAGGACGCGCACGCGGTGCGGTCCGATAGCTGAGCCAAAACAACGGAGGGGCGGCAGCGGCGGCCATCACGCCCAGGCCGGCGATGACGCCGTAGGCGACGCCCCAGCCGACGATGCAGCAGGTGACGGAGGCCAGCACGGCGGCCCATCCCACGGCCCGCAGCCCGCGGCGGCGCTTTGGCGTCGGCAGTGCGCCGAACACATCGCGATGGTGGCGGTCCATCGACAGCGCCAGCGCCGTAAATCCTGCGACGGCCAGCAGCCACGCCACCACGCTCATGCGCCTGCTCCGTCTGCGGCCACCACGGCGGCGCGCGATGCACGGACGCGGCGCGGTGCCGGCACATGGCGATGCACTTTGCGCGCCGCCCATAGCAAGGCCACGCCCAGCAAGCACAGCCCCACGTCGATGCCGGCTTTGGCGCTGTCGCCCTCGGCGACGGCGGTAAACAGCCCGCCCTTCCAGGCCAGCAGATTGAATGCAGGCATCAGCAGCGCCAATGTGCCAGCGACCGCCAGCTGCTCGGCCCATGCACGGCGCGGCGTACGCAGACTGGCATGCAGCAGGCACAGTGCCCATGCCGCAAAGAACACAGTGATTTCCGTCTGCGCACGCCCGCTCAGACTGACCGGCAGCAGCCGGTTACCCCACAGGAAGGCGAGCATCGCCAGCGGCAGGCCGGCAACGAAGCAGATGTTCATGCGTTCCACGAAGCGGAACGCGCGCGGGGGTTGGGACGGATCGGGCAGCTGCTCGTGGCGCTTCACCGTCCACAGCACCAGCCCGGTAGCCACCATCAGGGTGCCGGCCACGCCGGACAGGAAGAACAGCCAGCGCATCAGCGTGGGCGCGAAGCGCGCGGCATGCAGGCCGATCATGCCGTCGCGGGTGAATACTGCCGCCGAGCGCGCGGCGACTGGGCTCAGCAGTGCGCCCTGGGCGTCATAGCGCAGCGCCTCACCGTTGTCGGCAATGCGGTCGCCACTGTCGCGGCGGAAGGTGATGCGCATGGCCGCGTCGCCGGGATGGTCGACCAGCACCGAACCGGCATGGCCATTGCCCCATTGCCGCTGCGCGCTGTCCATCAGCGTTGCCAGCGCCGGCATGACCACGCGTTGCCCCGCAGGCTGCACCTTGGCCTCGCGCGGGAACAGCTCGGCGAAGAACGCGTCGCGGCTGCCAAAATTCGCCTGCACCGCCCACGGCATGTACACCGTCATCAGCGTGATCAGGCCGGTATAGGTGATCATCAGGTGGAACGGCAGCGACAGCACCGCCAGCGCGTTGTGGCCGTCCAGCCAGCTGCGTTGACCCTTGCCGCGGCGGAAGCTGAAAAAGTCGGCAAAGATCTTCTTGTGGGTGATCACGCCGCTGATGATCGCCACCAGCATGAACACCGTGCAGAAGCACACGAACCAGCGTGCCCACAGCACCGGCACGTAGTGCAGGTCGAAGTGCAGGCGATAGAAGAAGTCGCCGCCGCGGGTGTCGCGCGCCTGCACTGGATTGCCTGAGGCATCCAGAGTGGCCTGCCAGGGGTTGGGCTGGCCGCGCTTCGGCTCGGGCGCGTCTTTGGGCTGCCAGCGCACGGTGGTGGCATTGCTGCGGGAACCCGGCAGTTCAATCGACCAGCGTGTGGCGTCAGGCGCGGTACGCGCGAGGAAGCGCTGTGCGTGATCCAGTGCAACGTCAGACGCGGCCGGCAGCCCCAGTTCCGGCTGCATCCATCGGGTGAACTCGTTGCGCCAGTAGCTGGCCGTGCCGGCAATGAAGATCAGGTACAGCACCCAGCCGACGACGAGTCCGGACCAGGTGTGCAGCACCGCCTGTGACTGACGGAATCCCTGGCTCATGCGAACCCCAGCGCGTGCAGCGCGGCGGGCGCAACGCCGAGGGCGATCGCCGCGGTCAATCCAATGACCGCGCGTGGGGTGCTGCGCGCGGCATACGTCCAGATCGCGGCGAGCGCGTAGACCACGAAGGAGGCCATGGTGGCGACGAGCGCGGCGTCAGCGGGACTGCCCGGCAGCAGGCGGGCCAGGCCGTCGGCCCAGGCCGCCGCCACCGCATAGCCACCGATCAGCGCCAGCAGCCCACGCGCCCACAGCTGGGCATTGCCGTTGCGGCGAGGGAAGGAGCGCCGGGCAGGCGATACGGGAGGCGGGGCGGAGGACATCACGGATGTCGTTGAGAACGGCGTGGCAATTGCGACTCACTATTATTTGAGATCGTCGCAAGGGGCGTATCCCCCGTTTGGGGGATGCCTGAACCTACGGTCGTAGCTTGACAGGTCGTAGAGCGGGGCTTGCCCCGCTGCTTTTCGCGGCGAACGTCCAGCGGGGCAAGCCCCGCTCTACGGGCCGACCGCAATGTCCAGCGGGGCAAGCCCCGCTCTACGGTCAGGCCGCAATGTCCAGCGGGGCAAGCCCCGCTCTTCGGGGCCGCCGCAACGCTCAGCGCCGGTGCTGCATGCGTCGATCGGGAGCCGGCGGCAGATCGTCGCTGGCCAGCACCACCCGGTTGCGGCCGCGCTTCTTGGCCTCGTACATGGCGGCATCGGCACGCGCCATCAGATGCTCGAAATCCGGGTGCTCATCGTGTGCGGCCACGCCGATGCTGGCGGTCAGCGCCAGTTCCTGCCCGCTGGGCAGGGTCAGCGGGCTGCGCGCGATGTGTCCGCGCAGGTTCTCGGCAATCGACACCGCCTGGTCCACCGTGGCCGCCACCAGCACGATCACGAACTCCTCGCCGCCGTAGCGGAACAGGTAGTCACTGCCACGGGTGAACTGGCTGAGCAGCCCGGCCACGTGCTGCAGGGCGCGGTCGCCACCGTCGTGGCCGTGTGTGTCGTTGATCACCTTGAAGTGGTCCAGGTCCAGCAGCAGTACCGCGAACGGTGTATGCGAACTGCTCGCCAGTTCGATCTCCCGACGCAGCACGGTGGGCAGGAAGCGGCGGTTGAGCAGGTGAGTGAGGGCGTCGCTGCCGGCGTCCAGTTCGCCCACCCGCTCGAACAGCATGCCGAGCAGGGTGCGGATCTGCTCCAGCTTCTTGCGGATGTGCAGCAGGGCGCGCATGCGGGTGCGGAAATCGGTATGGGTCAGCGCATCCGGCAGGCGCGCGTCGATGCGCTTGATCAACGCGTCGATCTGCTGGGTTTCGCTGCTTTCGCCGAAGCTGGGACGGCCCTTGTGGGTGAACCACAGGCCAAATTCCGACTCGGCCAGCCACGCCCCTTCCGTCTCGGCACGCTGGCTGGCCATGGCATAAAGCAGGCCGTTTTCCCAGTCCAGCAGCAATGCACGCTGGCGCTCGCGTTCGGTGCTGACATTCTGTACCAGCGAGAAAAGGCGATAGGCCGAATCGGTGCGCGCGGAGCGCTCGCGTGCATGCGCATAGGCCAGGGTCATGCCTTCCATGGCGATGTCGATCACCGCGCTGAGCGCGTTGATCGCGCGGAAGGCAATGTCGGCGCTGGAAGCGCGCCCCTGCAGTTCGGCGAACAGGTGCCGCTTCAGCACGCGGGCACCGCGCGTCACCAGATCCACCGGGATGCCGACGCGGGCGTGGACGTCGCCGATGACCCGCTGCGCACCCACACTGGCGGGCACAGAGGCCGGAATCGTCACCAGCAGTTGCTGCAGCCAGCGCTGCATCGAGGCTTGCAGATGCTGACGGACCTGATCGTGTGAGAGATAGCGCGCGGCGCGCGGATCTTCCAGCAGCACCACATAGAAGTTTTCCGCCAGCGCGGGAGCCACTTCAGGGGCCATCTCCTGCATCAGTGTCATCGCCTCCGCGCCGGCTTCCTGCAGGCTGAGCTGCCAGGCGGCGATCAACGCCTGGCTGGCGCGGTCCATCGATATCGTGTGCACGGAACTGTGACCTATGACTCAAAACATCAGTATCGGTGGCTGACCGCAAAGATGTAGGCGAAGTTGTCGCACCTGCGACGATTGGTCGCGCCCAGGAGCGTCATTTCTGGAATGTTATAAACACCGTAATAGTCTCCTCACGCCCGGCCGCGCTAGCCTGTAGCCCTTGCACAGGAGCTGTTGCCATGGGTCACGACCACGATCATCTGCCCAGCGAAATCCGCCACGAGAAGCCGTTGTGGTGGGCGCTGGGCCTGACCAGCGCGTTCCTGCTGGTGGAGGTGGTGGGGGCGTTCTGGACCAACAGCCTGGCGCTGCTGTCCGACGCGGCGCACATGGCCACCGATACCCTGGCGCTGATGATCGCGCTGGTGGCGGTGCGGTTGAGCCGGCGGCCACCGGACGCACGCCGCACCTACGGCTACGCGCGGCTGGAAGCGCTGGGCGCGATGATCAACGGCGCGCTGCTGTTCGTGGTGGCCGCGTACATTCTGTGGGAAGCCATCGCGCGCTTCCGCCAGCCGGTGGAGATCGCCTCCACCGGCATGCTGGTGATCGCTGCCTTCGGGCTGGCGATCAACCTGATCTCGATGCGCCTGCTGCGCGCGGGCAGCGGCGAGAGCCTCAATGTGAAAGGGGCTTATCTGGAAGTGTGGGCCGACATGCTCGGCTCGGTGGCGGTCATTCTGGGCGCGCTGCTGATCCGCTGGACCGGCTGGAAGGTGATCGATCCCATTCTGGCGGTGCTGATCGGCCTGTGGGTGTTGCCGCGCACCTGGGTGCTGATGCGTGAAGCCATCAACGTGCTGCTGGAAGGCGTGCCCAAGGGCATCCAGGTCGATGCCGTACGCGCACGGTTGTGCGCGCACCCGGACGTGCGCGACGTGCACGACCTGCACGTATGGGCGCTGGCCTCCAGCACCCCGGCGCTGACCGCACACGTGGTGATGGCCGATGGTGTGGACGCCGACGCCCTGCGTCGCCAGCTGGGCAGCGCGCTGCATGAAGACTTCGGCATCGACCACGTGACCCTGCAGGTGGAGGTGGACCACTGTGGAGATGACTGCGCCGACGGCAAGCCGACGGTCAGCCACGGGCACGATCACGGGCACGATCATGGGCATGGCCATGACCATGCCGGCCATGCCCACGAGCATGGCTCCACCCGGCGCGGCCCGGACGCCCAGGGCCACCATGGCCACCCGCACGCCTGAGCGGGGCAGGGGGCAGGGTTGCCGCTACAATGGCGGTCTGCCTTGCCACCTGTTGGAGAAACTGCAGTGACCCGGAAACTCGTACTGTTGCGCCACGGCCAGAGCCAGTGGAACCTGGACAACCGCTTCACCGGCTGGGTGGACGTGGAACTGACCGAGCAGGGCCGCCGTGAGGCCGCTGCCGCCGGCAAGCTGATGCGCGAAGAGGGCCTGCAGTTCGACGTGGCCCACACCTCGGTGCTCAAGCGCGCCATCCACACCCTGCAGGGGGCCCTGGCCGAGCTGGACCAGGACTGGCTGCCGGTGAGCAAGAGCTGGCGTCTGAACGAACGTCACTACGGTGGCCTGCAGGGCCTGGACAAGGCCGAAACCGCCGCCAAGCACGGCGAGGACCAGGTCAAGATCTGGCGCCGTTCCTACGACATTCCGCCGCCGCCGATGGACCTGGAAGACCCGGGCCACCCGATCCACGACCGTCGTTACGCCGGCCTGGACCGCAACGCGCTGCCGGGCACCGAATCGCTGGCCACCACGCTGGAGCGCGTGCTGCCGTACTGGTTCGATTCGATCGCGCCGCAGCTCAAGGACGGCAAGACCGTGCTGGTCACCGCACACGGCAACTCGCTGCGCGCGCTGTACAAGTACCTCAACAACGTCTCGCAGGAAGCCATCCTGGAACTGAACATCCCGACCGGCATTCCGCTGCTGTTTGAATTGAATGACGACCTCAGCGTGCAGTCGTTCCGCTACCTGGGCGACCCGGAAGCGGCGCGCAAGGCAGCTGAGGCCGTGGCAAATCAGGGTAAGGCCAGGTAACCCTCCCGGTCCCCCGTAGAGCCACGCCCTGCGTGGCTGCGCGGTGCCAAACGCAGTCGCAGCCACGCAGGGCGTGGCTCTACGGGGCGGTGTGACCTTTGGCCGGTCCGCCCCGCGCACCACCCGCGCTACGCTGTGAGATTGCCCGCTCTGCGGGCAATGCTTCCAACTGCAGCCGGAGTGACGCATGACCTTTACCAAGCTGGCCCCGCTGGGCCTGACCGTTGCCATTGCCGCCTCGCTTGCCGCCTGCGGCAAGACCGACGCCCCTGCCGCCGACGCCACCCCGGCCAAGGCCGCGTTTGATCAGTCGCAGATCAAAACCCCGCTGATCTCGCTCAACAGCGCCGACCTCGACCCCGCCATTGCTGCCTGTACCGACCTCAACGGGTACGTCAACAGCAAGTGGCTGAAGGCCAACCCGGTGCCGAACGACCAGACCACCTGGGGCAGCTTCGAGATCCTGCGCGAGCGCTCGCTGGAAGTGCAGCACGCACTGGTGCAGCAGGCCGCCGCCAGCCAGGCCAAGGCCGGCAGCGTTGAAGCCAAGATCGGTGACATCTGGAAGACCGGTTCGGACGAAGCCAAGATCGAAGCCGCCGGCATCACCCCGCTGCAGCCGCAGCTGGACAAGATCGCCGCGCTGAACGACACCGCCGCCATCACCCAGTACCTGCGCGACACCCAGGCCCAGGGCCAGGGCGTGCTGTTCTCGTTGTCCGCCAATGCCGACTACAAGGATTCGGCCAACGTCATTGCTTACGTCGGCCAGGGCGGCCTCGGTCTGCCCGAGAAGGGCTATTACTTCGACGACGCCCAGGCCAAGATCCGCGACGCCTACGTGGCCTATATCGAGCAGGTGCTGACCCTCTCCGGCGTCGACGCCGCGCAGGCCAAGACCGATGCCAAGGCGGTGATGGACTTTGAAACCCGCCTGGCCAAGGCCTCGCTGAGCCGCATCGAACTGCGCGACCCGGCCAAGCGCTACAACCCGGTCAGCGCCGCCGAAGCCGACAAACTGACCCCGAACTTCAGCTGGACCGCGCTGTTCGACACCCTGAAGGTGCCGGCTGCGCAGAAGTTCTCGCTGGCCCAGCCGGGCTTCTTCAGCGAAGTGGACAAGATGCTCGCCGACGTGCCGGCCAGCACCTGGCAGGCCTACCTGCGCTTCCACACCGTCGATGACGCCGCGCCGTACCTGAGCAGCAACTTCGAGAAGGCCAACTTCGACTTCTACGGCACCACCCTGCGTGGCCAGAAGGAAATGCAGCCGCGCTGGAAGCGCGTGCTCGATTCGGTCAACACCTCGATCGGCGAAGGCCTCGGCCAGCTGTATGTGGATGCCGTGTTCCCGGCCGAATCCAAGGTGCAGATGCAGCACCTGGTGGAAAACCTCTCGGTCGCGCTGAAGGCACGCCTGGAGAAGCTGGAATGGATGGGCGAAGACACCCGCAAGAAGGCGCTGGAGAAGTGGGCCAGCTTCACCCCGAAGATCGGCTACCCGGACAAGTGGCGTGACTGGTCGGGCCTGGAAACCAATGCTGACAGCTACCTGGGCAACATGCAGGCCGCGCGTGCGTTCAACTACCGCTACACCCTCAACAAGATCGGCAAGCCGGTCGACAAGACCGAGTGGGGCATGACCCCGCAGACCGTCAACGCCTACTACAACGCGACCAAGAACGAGATCGTGTTCCCGGCCGCGATCCTGCAGGCACCGTTCTTCGACGCCAAGGCCGACCCGGCGCTGAACTACGGCGGCATCGGCGCGGTGATCGGCCACGAGATGATGCACGGCTACGACGACTCCGGCAGCCAGTTCGCCGCCAACGGCAACTTCGACAACTGGTGGACCGACGCGGATCGCAAGGCCTTCACCGGCCGTACCGACCAGCTGGTCGCGCAGTTCGACGGCTACGAGTCGCTGCCGGGCGTGAACGTCAAGGGCAAGCTGACCCTGGGCGAGAACATCGGCGACCTGGGTGGTTTGACGGTGGCGTACGACGCGCTGCAGATGGCGCTGAAGGAAGACCCGAAGGCCAACGTGGAGGTCGATGGCCACACCCAGGACCAGCGCTTCTTCATGAACTGGGCCACCGTGTGGCGTCGCAACTTCACCGACGGTGAGCTGCGCGTGCGCCTGAACACCGATCCGCATGCGCCGGCCAACTTCCGTGCCAACGGCGCGCCGTCGAACATGCCGTCGTTCGCGGCGGCGTTCGAGTGCAAGGCCGGTGACGCGATGGTGCGTGCCGACGACAAGCGCGTGGTGATCTGGTAATTGAAAGGGCCCGGCAATGCCGGGCCCTTTTTTCTCACCCCGGCGTGAGGGTGGTCAACAATGCCTTGGCGGCATTGAAGCGGTCTTCCGGCAAGGGCAGCGGCACTTTGATGCGCAGCTTGTCCGGGCCATCCATGGTGTACAGCTTGGGCTGTTTCTGGATCATGGTGATCACCGCCATCGGATCGATCTGCGGTTTGGCTTCGAACACGATGCGGCCGCCGGCCTCACCCAGTTCCAGCTTGCGGATGCCCAGCGCGTTGCACTGCAGTTTCAGCTCGGCAATCGCGAACAGGTACTTGGTGGGATCTGGCAGCAGACCGAAGCGGTCGATCATTTCCACCTGCAGCTCACGCAGCTCGGCACTGTCACGCGCGCTGCTGATGCGCTTGTACAGAGTCAGACGGGTGTGCACGTCGGGCAGGTAGTCATCCGGAATCAGCGCCGGCACGTGCAGCACCACTTCCGCGCCGCGCACTTCCTCGCCGCTGTCCAGATCGGGCAGCTTGCCTTGGCGGATGCTGCGTACCGCACGTTCCAGCAGTTCGGTGTACAGGCTGAAGCCCACTTCGGCCATCTGGCCGCTCTGGTCTTCGCCCAGCAGTTCGCCGGCACCGCGGATTTCCAGGTCGTGGGTGGCCAGGGTGAAGCCAGCGCCCAGCTCGTCCATCGAGGCAATCGCTTCCAGGCGCTTCTCCGCATCTGGCGTCATCGCGCGCTTGTCCGGCACCACCAGATAGGCATAGGCGCGGTGGTGTGAACGGCCGACACGGCCACGCAGTTGGTGCAGCTGGGCCAGGCCGAAGCGGTCGGCGCGATTGATGATGATGGTGTTGGCGTTGGGAATGTCGATGCCCGATTCGATGATCGTGGTCGACAGCAGCACGTTGTAGCGCTGCTTCTGGAAGTCCAGCATCACCCGTTCCAGTTCGCGCTCGGGCATCTGCCCGTGGGCGATGCCGATGCGGGCTTCCGGTACCAGCTCGGCCAGGTCCCGCTGCATGCGGCCGATGCTTTCCACATCGTTGTGCAGGAAGTACAGCTGGCCGCCGCGTGACAGCTCACGCTGGAACGCTTCCTTGAGCAGCGCGTTGTCCCAGGCGGTGATGAAGGTCTGCACCGCCAGCCGGTTCGGCGGCGGGGTGGCAATGATCGACAGGTCGCGCAGCCCGGCCATGGCCATGTTGAGCGTGCGCGGAATCGGCGTGGCGGTCAGGGTCAGCAGGTGCACGTTGGCGCGCATCGCCTTCAGCGCTTCCTTCTGGCGCACGCCGAAACGCTGTTCCTCGTCGACGATGACCAGGCCCAGGTCCTTGAACTTCACGTCCGGCTGCAGCAGCCGGTGGGTGCCGACGATGACGTCGATGGTGCCGGCGGTCACCTTTTCCAGTTCAGCCTTGATTTCCTTGCTGGTCTTGAAGCGCGACAGCACTTCCACTTTCAACGGGTAATCGGCGAAGCGGTCGCGGAAGTTGCGGTAGTGCTGTTCGGCCAGCAGCGTGGTCGGTACCAGCACCGCGACCTGTTTGCCGGCACTGGCGGCGGCAAAGGCCGCGCGCACGGCCACTTCGGTCTTGCCGAAACCGACGTCACCGCAGACCACGCGGTCCATCGGCTGGCTGCTGGCGAGGTCGCGCAGGGTGGCGTCGATGGCAGCCAGCTGGTCGGGGGTTTCCTCGAACGGGAAGCCGGCCGCGAACGGTTCGTACATGGCCCGGTCAACGTGCAGGGCCAGGCCGGCACGGGCCTGGCGACGCGCCTGGATCTCCAGCAGTTCGGCGGCCACGTCGCGGACTTTCTCGGCGGCCTTGCGCTTGGCCTTGGTCCACTGCTCGCCGCCCAGCGAATGCAGCGGGGCGGTTTCCGGCGAGGCACCGCTGTAGCGGCTGATCAGGTGCAGCTGGGCAACCGGTACGTACAGGCGGTCGCCCTTGGCGTACTCGATCTCCAGGAATTCGCCCGGCATGCCGCCAGCATCGAGCACGATCAGGCCACGGTATCGACCCACACCGTGATCTTCATGGACGATGGGGGCACCTTCGGTCAGCTCGCCGAGGTCGCGGATGATCGCTTCGGGTTCGCGGCCGACCCGGCGGCTGCGCCGGGTGGTGCCGGCACGTTCCGGGAACAACTGGCGCTCGGTCAGCACGGCCAGCGCGGGTGCTTCCAGCGCGAAGCCGTCTTCCAGCGGTGCGACGGTAATCGCGAATCGTGCGCCATCCTCAGCCAGGAAGCCGGGCAGGTCGGGCACCACGGGCGGCTTGAGCTCGGCGGCGGCCAGCACTTCCAGCAGCGCCTCACGACGCCCCGGGGAATCGGCGGCGATCACGACCCGGCCGGGGTAATGGCTCAGGAACGACTTCAGCGCTTCGCCGGCAGGCGCGTCGCGTGCGGCCACCGGCAGCGGCGGCAGCGGCTGGTCACCCAGCGGCTGCGCCTCGGCGATGCGCGGATGGTCCGCGGCCCAGACCTCCACGCGCGCCAGGGTGTTCAGGTGCGCATTGAGGCCTTCGGGAGTGAGATACAGCTCGGTGGGAGCCAGCAGCGGCCGTTCCACGTCATGCCGGCGCTGCTCGTAGCGGTTCTGGGTCTGCGCCCAGAACGCCGCTGCGGCTTCGCCCACGCCCGTGGCGAGCACCGGCAGCACGTTGGGCTGCAGATAGTCGAACAGGGTGGCGGTCTGGTCGAAGAACAGCGGCAGGTAGTACTCCACGCCCGCCGGAGCCAGTCCGGACTTCAGATCCTGATACAGCGCGCTGCGCCGGGTATCGACGTCGAAGCGCTCACGCAGGGTGGCCAGCACCCGCGACACGCTCAGTTCGTCCAGCGGCACTTCGCGGCCGGGCAGCATGCGCACCGCGTCGACCTTGTCCAGCGAACGCTGGCTTTCCGGGTCGAAGGCGCGGATGGAGTCGATATCCTCGTCCAGCAGCTCCACGCGCAGCGGCGCATCCGCGCCCATCGGGAACACATCGAGCAGCCCCCCGCGCACCGCGAAATCACCCGGGTCCATCACCTGCGGCACGTTGCGGTAAGCAGCCGCTTCCAGCCGGCGCTTCTCCGCATCCAGATCCAGTCGTTGGCCGACCTTCAGGTCGAAGCTGCCGCCAATCACATACTTGAGCGGAGCCAGCTGCTGCAGCAGGGTCTGCACCGGCACCACCACGATGCCGCGCTTGAGCGTGGGCAGGCGGTGCAGCGCCGCCAGGCGCTGGGAAATGATGTCGGGGTGCGGGCTGAAGGCGTCGTAGGGCAGGGTTTCCCAGTCCGGGAATGCCACCACCGGCAGGCTGTCATCCCCGCCCAGCAGGGTGTGCAGATCGGCTTCGATCTGGTTTGCCCCGTGGTTGTCGCGGGCGATGACCAGCAACGGGCCGTCATGCGTCTGCGCGGCGCGGGCGATGTGCCACGCCAGCGCAGTAGCCGAAGCGGGAGCGCGCCACCAGGCGCGGAGCTGGCCGGGACGCGGCAGCGGCGGAGCGGGGTAGGAGATACGTGACATGAGCCGGCGATTTTAACAGACCGCCGGATCACGCCCGTGTCGTTACGAATCCAACTCCAACACCATCCGCACCAGCCCCGGCGTGCCCTGCGGATGCGGCATCGGCTTGAACCCCAGCGAAGCAGCCAGCTGCTTCATCGGCTCGTTTTCTTCGGCCACATCGCCATAGAGGCGGTCCAGGTACTTGCCACGCGCCCACTTCACCAGCTTGCGCATCAGCTGACGGCCCAGGCCCTGGCCCACCAGGAAGCGGCTGATCAGGATCGCGTACTCGGCGTCGCGGGTGCCGGAGATGATCGAGGCGCGGGCCACCGCGCCCACCACCGCTTCACCTGCGGGCACCGATTCGGCGGCCACCAGGGTGATTTCGGTCTTGGGGTTGGGGTGGGTCAGGCGCTGGGTGGTGTCCGGCGACAACTCGGTCACCGACTGCAGGAAACGGTCGCGGATTTCTTCCGGACCAAAAAGACTGAATGATGCCTGCAACGGCGCGCTGTCTTCCGGCCGGATCGGACGGATGAGCAGTTCGTGCCCACTGGGGGCCTTGAAGATCTCGTGCCAGGGCGGCATGCGGTTACGGGTAGCCATACCGGTGATTCCTTGGTGGTCTTCGGATTCTCGCATCCCCGGGGGCGCGTTCCGTGAACGAAACACTCACACGGGGAACGGGGGCTTATTCGGCCTGCTTCAACCATTGCAGGCGGGTGCTGGCACCCGCTTCGCCCAGATGCTGCTTGAGCACCGGCATGGCCGGGGCCAATATCTGGTCGAACTGCCACGGCGGATTGAGCAGCAGCATGCCGCTGCCGTTGAGTCTCAACGGCGAATCGTCCGGGCGCACCAGTAGTTCTACTGTAAGCACCGACTTCACCGGCAGCGCGCAGGCCTTGCGCAGGAAGTGCAGGACGGTGCGGCGCTGCTTGATCGGGAACCAGATGGCGAAGCTGGCCTGGGCCCACCGGCCCAGGATCTCCTCGATCGAGGCCAGGATGCGCTGGTACTCGGCGTCCTGTGCCTCGTAAGGCGGGTCGATCAGCACCAGCCCGCGGCCGATCTTCGCGCCGTTGGCCTTCGGCGGCAGCAGCGCCTTGTTCTGGGTATAGCCGTCGGCCTGCAGCACGGCCACGCGGCTGTCATGGGCGAACAGCGCCTTGAGCGTGGCCGCTTCGGCATCCTGCAGTTCGCACACCGCCATGCGGTCCTGCTCGCGCAGGGTCTGCGCGGTCAGCAGCGGCGAGCCGGGGTAGTTCACCAGTGCGCCGACCGGGTTGTCGGCCTGCACGGCCTTCAGGTAGCGCTCCACCACGGCGGGCAGCTTCGGCTGCGCCATCAGCCGCATCACCCCGTTTTCCGCCTCCAGGGTCTTGCGGCTTTCTTCGCTGGTCAGCAGGTAGCGGCCGGCACCGCCATGGGTGTCGAGCACGAAGAACGGGCTGTCCTTGCGCTTGAAGGCATCAAGCAGGGCCAGCTGGACAATGTGCTTGAGCACGTCGGCATGGTTGCCGGCGTGGAAGGCGTGGTGGTAATTCATGCGCGCAGTGTACGGGGCAAGGGCGTCAACGGCTATGCTGCGCGCATGAACGCCACCGCTCCCGCTGTCCTGGTTGTCGAGGACGAGACCGCCATCGCCGATACCGTGCTCTATGCCCTGCGCAGCGAGGGCTACCAGGCCCGGCACTGCGCCCTGGGCAGCCAGGCCCTGCAGTTGCTGCGTACGGAAACCGTAGACGTGGTGGTGCTTGATGTCGGGCTGCCGGACCTGAGCGGTTTCGAGGTCTGCCGCGCGCTGCGGGCTTTCAGCCAGGTGCCGGTGATCTTCCTGACCGCCCGCAACGACGAGATCGACCGCGTGCTTGGCCTGGAGCTGGGGGCGGACGACTACATGGCCAAGCCGTTTTCGCCGCGCGAGCTGGTGGCCCGCGTACGTGCGCGCCTGCGCCGGGCGGTGGCTCCGGAGCAGGCGCAGGGCTGGCAGTCGCATGGTCGCTTCGCCATCGACCGCGACGGCCGGCGAATCCGCTATGGCGAGCAGCTGCTGGACCTGACCCGGTACGAGTACGCCCTGTTGGCGGCGCTGTTGCACCGCCCCGGGGCCATTCTCAGTCGCGCCCAGCTGATGGACCGCGGGTGGGACAGCGACGCCGACAGTGCCGACCGCACCGTGGACACCCACGTCAAAACCCTGCGCGGCAAACTGCGTGCGGCCGGAGCCGACCCGGACCCGATCCGCACTCACCGCGGCGTGGGCTACGCGCTGGAGGTGTAGCGTGCGGCTGGGGCTGAAGCTGTTCCTGGGGTTCTTCCTGATCGTGGGCATCGCCGCGTTCTTTGTGATGCGTGTGTTCGTCAACGAGGTCAAACCAGGTGTACGCCAGGCCATGGAAGCCACCCTGGTGGATGCGGCCAACGTGCTGGCCGAAATGGCCGCCGCTGACCTCAAGGCCGGACAGATCGCCCACGGGCGTTTCGTGCAGGACCTGGCGCGTGCGCAGCGGCGCGACCCCAAGGCCATGGTCTGGCGTTTCCCGAAGCGTTCGCTGGACTACCGGGTGACCATCACCGACGCGCGCGGCATCGTGGTGTACGACTCCAGCGGGCAGGACATCGGGCGCGACCACTCGCGCTGGAATGACGTCTACCGCACCCTGCGTGGGGAATACGGCGCGCGTTCCAGCCCGGAATCGCCCGGCGACACCACCCGCACGGTGATGCACGTGGCCGCGCCGATCATCGACCCGGACGACGGCCAGACGCTGATCGGCGTGCTGAGCCTGGCCCAGCCCAACCGCAGCATCGATCCCTTCATTGCCGCCAGCCAGCGCGCCATCATCGAGCGCGGGGCGTGGTTGATCGGGTTGTCGGCATTGATCGGCGTGCTGATGACTGCCTGGCTGATGCACGGGGTAGGGCGGCTTAATCGGTATGCACAGGCGGTCAGCCGTGGCGAACCGGTGCCGCCACCGCCGCCGCGCCGCGACGAAATAGGCGACCTCGGCCGCGCGCTGGAAACCATGCGCCGCAAGCTCGAGGGAAAGGCGTACGTGGAGCAGTACGTGCAGTCGCTCACCCATGAGATGAAAAGCCCGCTGGCGGCCATCCGCGGCGCAGCCGAACTGCTGCAGGAACCGCTTCCGGAGGCCGACCGCGTGCACTTCGCGCGCAGCATCCAGGGTCAGGAGCAGCGCCTGACCGAAACCATCGACAAACTGCTGGCGCTGGCCGAAGTGGAACAGCACGGCTGGCTGCAGAAGCGTGAGCGCATCGCAGTGCAGCCGCTGCTGCAGGCGGCGGCAGAGGCGGTGGCAGTGCGCGCGCAGGCGGCTGGCGTGGAGGTTCGCGTGCAGGCGGCTGATGGCATGTCGGTGTCGGGTGATGCGTGGCTGCTCGGGCAGGCGTTGAACAACCTGCTGGAGAATGCGCTGGCTTTTTCAGCAGAGGGATCGACCGTCGAGCTCAGTGCGGCGCGCGACGGCGATGCGGTGGTGCTGCACGTGGCGGATCGTGGCAGCGGCGTGCCGGACTATGCGCTGACGCGCGTGTTCGAACGGTTCTATTCGCTGGCGCGGCCGGCGACCGGGCAGCGCAGTTCAGGGCTGGGGCTGTCGTTCGTGCAGGAGGTGGCGCGCCTGCATGGGGGGCGGGTGACGCTGGTCAATCGTGAAGGGGGCGGGGCGGTGGCCTCGCTGTTGATTACGTAGAGACACGCCATGCGTGTTTTCGCGGTGGTCGGACATTCGATGACACGCATGGCGTGTCACTACGCTTCACTCTGACTTCATATTCGGCTCAAACCCTCCACACCCATCGCAGTGAAGCTGGCACCCTCCCAAACCGAGGACGGGTGATGAAGTCTCTGCACATGCTGTTGCGGTTCGCCATTGTGGGCGGACTGATCCTGCTGCTGTTGATTCCGCTGATGATGATCCGGGGTGTGATCAGCGAACGCGAAGCCTATCGCGACGAGGCCTACCTGCGCGTGGCGCAGAGCCGGGCCGGGGCGCAGACTCTGACCGGGCCGATCCGGGTGGTGCCGTGGCGGGAAAGCCGCCAGGTGGAAACCGTGGACGCGGCCGGGGTGAAGAAGATTGAAACCCAGGTGGAGGACAGCTATTGGCTGCAGATGCCGTCCAGCCTGGTGGTGGAGGGCAGCATGCAGCCGGACGAACGCCGCATCGGCCTGTTCCGGGTGCCGGTGTACAGCTGGAAGTCCAAGGTGCGCGCGACCTTCAGCCAGGACGACTACCCGGTGCGCGAAGGTCGCGTGTATGGGCAGCCCTACCTGGTGGTCGGCATTGCCGACGTGCGCGGGCTGGTGGGTTCGCCGAAGCTGAGGGTGGACGGGGAGGCGCTGAGCCTGCAGCCGGGGCTGGGCGATGTCACCGGGATGGGCAAGGGGCTGCATGTGCCGGTGCGTGGCTTCAGCGACAACGCGGGTGGCGTCCTGGCGGCCAGCACGGTGGACCTGGATCTGGTGTTGGATGGCACCCGCTCGCTGGCGGTGGTTCCGGTGGGTGACGACAGCCGCATCGCGGTGCAGTCGAGCTGGCCACATCCCTCGTTTGGCGGCAGCTTCCTGCCCAACCAGCGCACGGTCGATGCGCAGGGCTTCAACGCGCAATGGTCGGTGTCGTCACTGGCCTCGCAGGCGCAGCGCCAGCTGCGTGGCAGCGGCGACAACGAACCGGAAGCCGTCAGCGTGGAGCTGGTCAATCCGGTGGACATCTACACCCAGGCCGATCGCGCCAGCAAGTACGGCATCCTCTTCATCCTGCTCACTTTTGTCGGTTTCATCCTGTTTGAACTGATCAAAGACCTGCGCATCCATCCGCTGCAGTACCTGATGGTGGGCCTGGCGCTGGCGATCTTCTTCCTGCTGCTGCTGAGCCTTTCCGAGCACATTCCGTTCTGGGTGGCGTATGCGGTGTCGGCAGCGGCCTGTATCGGCCTGCAGGCGGTGTACCTGACCGGTGTGCTGCGCAGCCGGCTGCGCGGGCTGGGGTTCGCGGCCATGCTGACCGTGCTGTATGGCGCACTGTATGGCCTGCTGGTGTCGGAGAACAACGCGCTGCTGATGGGTTCGCTGCTGCTGTTCGGCGTGCTGGCCGCGGCCATGTGGATCACCCGCCGGATCGACTGGTATGCCCTGGGCGCGAGTGCGAAGCCGGCACATGACGCAGGTGACTCTGGCGCTGCGTGATTGAATGCTTACGGTGCAGGGTCCACTCCCGACCTGTGCCGCGCATGATTCCAATGAGCGTCGTCGAGGGGGGCCACGGGGCCCCCCTTTCTGCTGCATCGACCTCCGGTGTGTTGATTTCACCACCGAAACGACTGCCATCGCCTGAAAATGTCAGCAATGGAGCCGGCCCATGGCCATCCGCATCCACTCCACGGCAGTCGTTGGGAGTGGATCCGGAGGTACAGGCGCTGGTGGAGCGGATCCTCTGCACCGGCGCACCACAGGCCGAGACCGTCGTGGCGATGCTGCGCCGGAAGCTGGAGGGCGTGGATGAACCAGAGGCCCGTGCGACCATCATGGCCCGCTTCGAGCAGGCGCTGAGCAGCGAGCCCGGATGGACCGCTGTGGTGGCGTCGCTGACCCGCAATACGCTGGAGGTCGTCCTCAATCGAAGCGGTTGGGCCGTGTTGTCTGCGGCAATGCCCACGACGGCCGCACTGTTGGCAGGGGCGCAGCTGTTGCAGCAACGCAGCTGGTCCGGCGTGGCTGCGGTACTGGCAGCACTGGCCCCAGGGCTGCCCTCGTTGCGCAACCACGCGGACTTCGAGGCGCTGGTGCAGTCTCTGCCGGTTGCGTTGCGCGACAGCCTCGCCTCGCTCCACGCGTGGGTGGACGCCATGGATGCACCCTTCGCACCGCGCCCGCCGCTTTCCCCCGCGCTGGCCGTGCTGACCGCCGCACTGCTGTGGCAACTGCAGCAGGCGCTGCCGGCGGAGCACGCGCCCCGTCGCGGCGTGGCGGCGTTTGTCGCCGCACTGCCGATGCACTGGCGGAAGCTGACCGGGTTGTGGCGTCCGCTCGCCGGCCTGCTGGCTCCGCCCCCGGTTGCAACGGCCCCGCGCCTTCTCACCTGCGTGCGCGAACGACCGGGAGGCATCTCGCCGGCACCCTCGCTGCCGCTGTCGGCGGCTACCGTCGTTCCGCAACCGGCGAAGGCTGGCCCCCGCGTTGATGTCCCGGCCGACCTCGCCGACGCGGACACCTCCGCATCCAGCGCGACGCGCACGGAGCTGGGCCTGCTTGGACTGGGAAGCAGTCTGATGGTGGCCGGCCTGACCCTGATCCATCAAGGCTGGAAGCGGGTGTTCGACTACGGCCCGGCCGCCGTGCCGGTCCCCGTGCGATCCGTCCAACACTTGCCGGCGCGACCCGTAGCCGAAGTCATTCCGCTGCTGGACGAGATCATCGATATCAGCGGCAACGGCACGGTGTGGGAAGACCTGTACGCGGATATCAATGAGGCTCCGCTGCAACCGATGGGCACGCTGGTCGACAGGGTGCAACAGCGGCTGGTCGCCAACGGGCTGGTAGAGGAAGTGCTGGCGTCACCCTCACGCGTGCGACGCGCCGTGAACGACCACAGCCCGCTGCCGGCACCGGTGCTGAATCAATCGGTGCCGGCGGACCGCAGGAATGGGCTGCTCACGGCCAGCCAGCAACTCGTGGACGCCGCCCGGGCACTGCCATCCGGACCGTCGCAGCCGCGTGACGTGGTGGTCGGCAATGAGAACCGGGTGGCCCTGGCGATGGCGCGGATGCATCTGCGCCGCTGGATGCGCCATCACGGGCAGACCCGGCTGCAACAGCACGCCGCGCTCGCTACGGCGCTGCGCGCACTGACCTATTCGGACAAACAGCTGGAACGGGTCAGCCAGGGCTTGCCGAATCTGGACCGGCACATCGCCACCGAGCTGGTACAGCAGATCCAGCGCGTTGCCAAGCTGACAGTGGATCCGCATGGCATCTACCTCAACACTTTCAGTGAGAGCTACTGCTGGCCGGACTGGGAGGCGCGCCAGGTGCCCGGCCCGGATCCGGCCATGCGCGGGTGGTACAGCACCTACCCGCGCGATCGTCGGATACGCAGTGGTCTGATCAGCTCGGATACGCTGGTGGAGGCGACACTGCTTCCACCCAGGACAGACGCCGTGCACAGCGGGCTGTACAACAGTGGCGTGCCGGGCACACATTTTCCGATTGAAGAAGTCCAGCTCACGCTGGGGCAGTTCAATGATGCGGTGAATGGCAGCGACTATCTCGGCAGTTTCCGGAACACGCTGTCCACCTTCATCGACGCGTGCGCGGGCAGTACCACGCATGCCGAACGCGATGCCTATCTGGATGCGATGACCCAGCGGCTGGCCGGCACGGCCACGTTGCTCAATGCGATGGGCCATCTGGATGAGGCTGGCCTGTGGTTGATCGACACCCTGCTGCGTTACCCGACCCAGTTCGGCACCGGCACCGGCAACAGCACGCTGGGGCGGGCACTGGCCTTGCCGGGACAGGACATCCAGGTGCACGCATTGAACGCACAACCGGCCGCTGGCGGCACCATTCCGCTGTACGGGCTGGTGCTGGCCGAGTCGCAGCCGTCGGCGCAGCGCCGCAATGGGGCGGTGGTGGTGATATCGCCCACGCGTCTGCCGCTGGTGGAGCAGTTCACATCGCAGGCCGAGGCGTTGCTGCGGCTGGCCGGCGAAGTGCCGCAGCAGCTGCACAGCTGGGTGCCGTCGCATCTGCACGCCCGCTGGAGCGCAGGCAACGGCCCGGTAGTGATTGGCGCGTCGGTCGATGACGATCTGATGCGCGCGTTGTTCCTGCAGCAGCTGAAGCTGCGCAGCGAGCGGCTCAACCACACCCGAGGGGCCAGCGCGGCCGACACGCGCAAGGAGTATCTGGCGCTGGACCGCCGATTGCTGGCGTTGCCGCCGTCGGTGGCGACCCCGATGCTGACTGCGGCCAACGAAGCAGCCACAGCGTCCGGCCTGGACCCTTACGAGATACTGGGGGTGCACTGGTTGGCGCAGCTGGGGGTGCCGTCGCGGGGCGTGCTGCGCAACGCGGAAGTGGAAGACGCGCGCTGGTTGAGCAGCATGGCCACCACGCGCGGCTTGCTGGAACTCAGCTACCCGTTGCCCACGCGTTACGTCGCCAACGCCCTGGAGGGGGCGATTCTCAACCAGACCGGCGTGGCCATCGACACCACCGCGCATTATCTGGTTCGATTCTCCGGCGGTACCGCCAGTGCGGCGTCACCCAGCGGCTTCGTGCACGACGCCCACCAGAAGACCGGTGCCTGTCGTTTGGTGGAATGTGCATTCGACAAGGCCAAGGGCTATCCCGATGGCGGACCCGGCAGCAGCGAACTTGGCATTTACACCGCAGACAACAGTACCGTGTTCGACCAGGACACCGAGTTGGACGGGCTGCGTCCAGAGCGGTTCCTGGCAGTGGTACGCGGACTGGACCTGCGCAGCGGCTACCTGGATGTCCTGAACGATTTCTGGAAGACCCAGCGCAACGAAGTGAAGGTCTGCCTGCGCGGAGTCTACATGTTCTCGGCCTGGCAGCAGTTTGCTGACGGCTCGCTGTCCGCCCGCGGACTGCAGCTGGCGATCGCGGCCACCGGCTACATGCTGGCGACGCAGGCGGAGGATCGCAGCTTCCAGTCGCATCTGGCCGACGGCAGCCATGTCAGCTGGATCCACATCCATGGGGCGCAGTCCACGTTGATGCGCATTGATCAGGATGACGGGCCGGAAGTGCTGCTGTACTCGCCGGGCGACAGCGTGGCGTTCCGCGAGTTTCCGGATGCCGCGCAGCTGGCGGACTGGCTGCGCCGGGTGCTGCGCAGTCCCCAGGGTCGCAGCTGGCTGGAAGCGGCGTTCGACCTGGACGACCTGCAGGATGGATGGTTCTCCAACGGTGTCAGCAGCACGCTGGGTCAGCCGCCAGCGGATCTGTTCACGGGCAACAGCACCGGGCCGGCGATCAGCGGCGCGGACCTGTTCGACGCCATGGCCACGCGCATCCAGCAGCACACCGTGAACGATGCCGGCACATTGTTGAGTTCGGTCTGGGAAACCCGGCGCGACCTGTTCCTGCGCCGCCTGCAGTGGTTCGATCTGCTGGGGGCGCTGGTCAGTATCGCGATACCCGAGGTGCTCCCCGTGGTCGCGCTGGGAGCAAGCCTGGAGGCGGGGCTGGGGATTGAAAAGAGCATTGATGGTCGCACCGAACAGGACCGGCACACCGGCGCGGTTGATGCGGCCTGGGGCGCGGCAGGCGTGGTGCTGGCCGCCGCACCGATGGCCCTGGGCCGCATGGCGGGCAAAACCGCCGCACTCAGTACCGAAGAGGGCATCCGGCTGGTGCCGCAGGTGCACGCCATCACTGACGCGGCCGAGGTGGCCCGGGCGGACCCCTTGGCCCGGCTCAGCGCCCGCTACGCGCAGCCGGCCGATCTGGTAGTGGAAGGGGCCCGCCCGGCCGACAACGGTATCCATCACTTTGCCGGCCGGCACTACATCCGTCAGGCCGGCAACGTGTACGAAGTCACCTTCGACAGGTTCAACCGCACCTGGCGCCTGAAGAATCCGAATCCTGGCCTGATGTACCAGGACCCGGTCCGGCTCAATGCCGACGGCCTGTGGGAACCGCATAACGAGGTGGGACTGCGTGGCGGTGCGCCGGACACGCCGTATGGGGCACGCAGCAATTCCGCCGCCACCTCGTACGACACCGCGGTACAGATGGAAATGCGTCATTCAAGCGAGTCGCTGGACAGCGCCGGTCGTGACTTTCTCTGGGGCAGAACCCACTGGGAACGCGTGGCCATGCCGAACGAGATCCAGCAGGGGGCTAGTCTGGCCCGAATGAAGGAGCTGTTCGTCGGAGGACGCCTGGAACCCGCGCAACGGGGTGCCATGTCCGCGATCATCGCGCGGCTGGAGCGCACCATGCGAATCGAGCGCGCATTGCGGGTGGAAGAGGCGGTGGCCGCGGCAGTGGAGGTCAATGACGGCGTGCTGATTCCGGTGTCGCAGATGATGCTGGAAACCGGGCCGGGCACGCGCATGGGGTGGTGCACCGGCATCTCGCGGATGTTTGCGCTGGGGGTGGCGGAGGGGAAGATGAGTGCGGTGATCCGCAATCTGCGCCGTGTGATGCGCCGCCCCAACGAGGGGCTGGGCGCGGAGCTGCTCGGTGCGGTGCGCGATGCGCAGGGGGCCGCCTTGCTGCCGGGCACGACATCGGCCCAGGCGCGGATCGAGTACACCGAGCTCGGCACCTTCCTGAACGGCGTGAAGGGGGATGCGGAGTTTTTCCTCACGGGCACATCGCATCACATGTTCGCCGCGGTTGAGACATTGCCCAATGGCCTCAAGGTGTTCCGGGTGGGCGACCCCAACCTCGGCATGATCCAGTTCTACAATCTCAAGAAGTTCAATCGCTTCATGGGCTACCTGTTCGGTTCACGCTATTTCAGCGCGCTGTCCGGCAGTGCGGCCGGTGCCGGCCGCGAAACCCTGGCCGAGATGTACGGGGCGACCCGGGCAACCAGCCACAGCTCGGCCACCCAGTTCCTGATCCGCCAGGTGGACCGGGAGAAGCTGATCCGGCAGGCCCGGGCGCGCGGCTGGGACCGCCTGCTGCGGGACGTGCCGGACTGAGGCCCCCTTTGCCGGCAGGGGCGGGTAAAATTGTCCCGATTCCGTTGCCTGCACCCGAGCTCTCCATGACCTGCCGCACCCGCTTTGCCCCCAGCCCCACCGGTTACCTGCATATCGGCGGGGCCCGCACCGCGCTGTATTGCTGGCTGGAGGCTCGCCACCGTGGCGGCGAGTTCGTGCTGCGCATTGAAGACACCGACCGCGAGCGCAGCACCCAGGGGGCGATCGACGCCATTCTGGAGGCGATGGAGTGGCTGGGCCTGGATTACGACGAAGGCCCGATCTACCAGACCCAGCGCGTGGCCCGTTACCAGGAAGTGGCCGAGCAGCTGATTGCGTCGGGCAAGGCGTACTACGCCTATGAAACCCGCGAAGAGCTCGATGCCATGCGCGAAGCTGCAATGGCCAAGCAGGAAAAGCCGCGCTACAACGGCGCGGCGCGCGAGCTCGGCCTGCCGTACAAGGACGACCCGAACCGGGTGATCCGGTTCAAGAATCCGCTCGACGGCACCGTGGTGTTCGACGACCTGATCAAGGGCCGCATCGAGATCGCCAACAGCGAACTCGACGACATGGTGATCTTCCGTCCGGACGGTTTCCCCACCTACAACTTCGCCGTGGTGGTGGATGACTGGGACATGGGCATCACCGAGGTGATCCGCGGCGATGACCACATCAACAACACGCCGCGCCAGATCAACCTGTACGAAGGCATTGGCGCACCGGTTCCGAAGTTCGGGCACATGCCGATGATCCTGGACGAGCAGGGGGCCAAGCTGTCCAAGCGCACCGGCGCGGCCGACGTGATGCAGTACAAGGACGCCGGCTACCTGCCCGACGCCCTGCTGAGCTACCTGGCCCGTCTGGGCTGGTCGCACGGCGACCAGGAGCTGTTCAGCCGCCAGGAACTGATCGACCTGTTCGACGTCACCAACTGCAACTCCAAGGCCTCGCGCCTGGACATGGCCAAGCTGGGCTGGGTCAACCAGCACTTCCTGAAGACCGAAGAACCGGCCGCGATCGTGCCGCACCTGGTGTATCAGCTGGACAAGCTGGGCCTGGACCTGGCCGCCGGCCCGGGCCCGGCGGACGTGGTGGTGGCGCTGCGCGACCGCGTGCAGACCCTGAAGGAAATGGCGGAAAAGGCGGTGGTCTGGTACCAGCCGCTGACCGAATACGACGAAGCCGCCGTGGCCAAGCACTTCAAGCCGGGCGCGGAACTGGCGCTGGGCAAGGCCGGCGAGCTGCTGGCGGCGCTGCCGACATGGACCCTGGAAGGGGTCTCCGCGGCCCTGCACGACACCGCGGCGGCGCTGGACATCGGCATGGGCAAGGTCGCCCAACCGCTGCGCGTGGCCATCACCGGCACCCAGGTCAGCCCGGACATCTCGCAGACGGTGTTCCTGTCGGGGCGTGAAGAAGCCTTGAAGCGGATCGACGTCGCCCTTACTAAAGTACCGAAGGCCTGACCCCAGGAGATCGCGCATGTCCGCCAAGACCGCTTGTACCGCTCCGCATCATCACGTTCACGACGCGTCCGACTTCGTGAAGGTGGTCGAGCGCGTGTGCGCCGAACGCGGACTGCGCCTGACCCCGATCCGCGCCAACGTGCTGCGGCTGATCGCCGAGGCCGGCAAGCCGGTGAAGGCCTACGAACTGTTGGACTGGGTGCGCAACGGCAAGGGCGTGGGGGCTGACGCGCCGCCCACCGTGTACCGCGCCCTGGACTTCCTGATGGCCAACGGCTTCGTGCACAAGCTGGAGTCGGTGAACGCCTTCGTGGCCTGCCACCACCCCAGCAGCGCGCAGCATTCGGTGCCGTTCCTGATCTGCAACAGCTGCCACAGCGCGGTGGAGCTGGAAGACAAGGACATTGTCAGCCAGCTGGAAAAGCGCGCGAAGGAACTGGGCTTCCAGCCGCAGGCCCAGACCCTGGAAGTGCACGGCCTCTGCGCCCGCTGCGCCGGTTGATATCGATCCCATTCAACGCGACGTGTGATCACCGGCCGTATTGACCCGCACCACCACCGACATCCCTGGCCGCAACCGCGGTGCCAGTTCCTGATCCGGATCAATCGCAATCCGCACCGGCAACCGCTGCACCACCTTGGTGAAGTTCCCGCTGGCATTGTCCGGCCGCAGCACGCTGAACTCCGACCCGGTCGCCGGCGCAATCTGCTCCACCCGCCCGGTCAGCCGCTGACCATCAAACGCGTCCACCGCGAATGTGGCCGGCTGGCCGATGCGCATCTTCCAGGTCTGGCCTTCCTTGAAGTTGGCTACCACCCACAAGGTATCCGGCACCAGGAACAGCAGTTGCGAGCCAGCGGTGACGTACTGCCCCAACCGCACCGACGCTTCACTGACCTGCCCGTCGCGCGGCGCATGGATGACCGTGTTGGCCAGGTCGATACGCGCCAGCTCCAGCTGTGCCTGCGCCGTGGCGACGTGTGCTTCCAGTCCCTTGCGCGCGACCTGGGTGGAGGTCAGCGTTTCCTCGGCAATGCGGATCTGCGCCTGTGACTGCTGCACGGCCGACTGCGCCGACTGGGTCGTGGTGCGGAACTTGTCGCGCTCGTTCAACGCCACCAGCTGCTGCGCGGCGAGCTCCTCATAGCGCTTGAGTTCATTGCGGGAACGACTCAACTCCGACTGACCGGCGGCCAGATTGGCCTGGGCGGCGGCGATCTGTGCGCGGTCCTGGGCCTGGGTCTGGTCGGAATTGGCGAGCGCTGCGTTGGCGCTGTCCAGCTCGGCTTCGGCCTGGGCCACCTTCTCCTTGTAGATGCGGTCGTCGATGCGGATCAGCGCATCACCCTGCTTGACCTGCTGGTAGTCCTTCACCAGCACCTCGGTGACATAACCGCTGACCTGCGGGGCCAGCACGGTGATCTGTCCGCGCACATAGGCGTTGTCGGTGGTTTCCCAGCTTGTCTGGAACGGCCACAGCGACCACGCACGCAGGATCAGCGCGATGCCCGCCATCGCGACCAGCACCATGATGATGACCGCGCGCCGGCTGGGGGTGATGTACTTCGGCGGCGCCACGGCGGCGGGTGCCGCGGTCGGGGCGGCGTCTGTCGGTGGGGGCGGATTGACGTTTTCGTCGTCGGGACGCGGCGGTTGCGAAGACATGGAAGGACTCATCAGGAAACAGGACCGGGCGGATGACGCTTGCGCCACTGCTTGAGCACCGCAGTACGCACCGACAACAGCAGAAGCCAGCCCAGGAACCCCAACGCTACCTGCCCACTGAGTGAAAACACGTCATTGAACGCGCGCACGTTGGCCTCGCGCCGTGCCACCTGGGCCAGCTGGGCGGTGCCCTGGGCCACGCGCTGCACCGGGTCGGTGACCACGCCGGCATAGAGCTGCTGCTGTTGCTTCAGGCGCTGCGCCAGCACGCCGTCGGCCGGATCAAGCTGGCTCACCAGGGCAGTGGAGTAGACCTGCTCGCGGTGCAACTGGTAGCTGCTGAGCACTGCCGAGCCGGCCAGCCCGCCCAGGGTCTGGGTGATCGACAAGGTGACCAGGAAAGTGATCATGTGGTCCACCCCCTGTTTGAGCGCCTGGGTGATGCCCAGCATGATCAGCGGGCCCATGAACATGCCCGATCCCACCGAGGCCAGAAACTGGCTCAGGAAGAAATCGTGCGGGCGATCCAGGCTGGTGCGATTCTGGTCGAGCAGCGCGGCGCTGCCCAGCAGGGCGATGGCCATCAGGATCTGCGCGATGATCCGCTTTGGCCCGAAGGTGAGCGCGCTGGTGGCGATGCCGGTGATCACGCCGGCCAGAATCACGGCAAACAAGGGCCGCATCTGGTCCGGGCCCATGCCCAGCTGCCGCATCAGTCCGATCACGCCATAGGATTGCTCGGCGGTCAGAAAGCGCAGCACGAACGCGCCGGCGATGAAGTGCAGCACCGGCAGGCTGGTCAGCCAGCGGGTCTGCAACAGCGGATTTCGGCGGTAGTGCTCGATGATGAAGGCGGTGGTGGCCAGGGTGATGGCGGCGATCAACGCCCAGCCCAGCCACGGGGTATCCAGCCACCAGCGCACATAGCCCTGGGACAGCACGATCACCAGCAGCGCCACCGCCGGGGCGAGCAGGGCGAAGGTCAGGAAATCCAGCGGTTCAAAGGCTTTGATCTGCGCGCCGGGGGGCAGCTTGAGCAGCACCACGGCGGCGAATGCGCACAGGGCCAGGCCGGCTTCGAAGAAGTACAGATTGTGCCACTGGCCGGTGTCGACCAGACCGGGCGAGAACAGCCAGGCCAACGGTACCGCCAGCTGCGATAAACCGACCCCGACCACCAGCAGGTTGCCGGTGTAACGGCGCGGCAGCGACTGCAGCATGTACAGGGTGCCGAGGGTGCTGCAGGCGGCACCGGCGAAGCCACTGGCGGCACGCATCAGCAGGGTGGTTTCAAAGCTGCCGACGAACAGGTGCAGCACGGCCAGAGCGGCGTACAGGCCCAAGCCGATCTCGGCGAACAGGCGGATGCCGTACTGCTGGCGGAATTTGAACGCGAGCAGGTTGGCGGTCACATTGACCATGGCGTAGGCGGCCACCAGGCCGCTGCCTTGTGCGGGGGTGAGGCCGAGCTGGCCCTGCAGGAAGGGCAGGTTGGCGGTGACCAGCGCGTTGCCCAGACCACCGGTGATGCCGACCAGCAGCGCAACGGCGGCGTAGGCAACGCGACGATGCGGGGGATGCCACGGCATTGAGGCGGAGCCGGGCAGGGTGGGTTTTTCGTGTTCTTCCCAGTCGGGAACGGGCTTGAGATACGTGCTCATCCGGCCGGCTCGTGGGCAGGACCATGCAGGCCCCCACGCAGCAGGTCCATGGCGCGGGCGGCAAGGTGTTCGCGTTCTTCAGTGGTCTTACCGCGCAGGGCGGCACCGAGCATGCTGGAGATGAGGCTGATGTCGGTCGGCTGCAGGTCGGGGCGGCACAGGCCTGCGTTGATGGCGCGCTGGATCGGGGCCTTGAGGGCCTCGCGGACCGCGAGGCGGGCGGCGGCCATGGGCGGGTGATCGGGGTCAACGGCGCGCCAGTAGTCGGCCAAGGCGGGTGAGTGGACCAGGCGCGAGGCCATGCCATCCAGCACCTGGAACAACGCATCGTCGCGGTCACCGAGGCGTTCGACCTGGCGCTCGATGCGGACGACGGCACGCTTGAGCAGGGCTTCGATGAGTGCGGCGCGGTCGGGGAAGTTGCGATAGAGCGTGGCGCGACCCACCTGGGCGCGCTCGACCACCATGTCCAGCGGGGCGGTAACACCGTGCTGGCCGAACACCGCGTCAGCGGCATCCAGAATCAGGGCACGGCGGGCGGCGGCATCGGCGCGTTGTGTGGTCATGCACTATTTTCGGACAGTTCTGTCCGCTCCGCTATCCCTGGGAGTCCGAAAACGCATGAAGCCGACCCAACCGGTAAAACCGCGTGAAGCCCCGGCTCGTCACCGCGCCCCCACCGCATGACACCCATACGGCGCTTCCCGAATCGGCAGATTCACCACCGCCGCCACCGCGGCCAACGCCATGTCCGCATACCACATCCACACATAGCTGCCGGAATGCGCCAGCGCCAATCCCCCCAGCCACGCCCCGAAGAACCCACCCAACTGGTGCGACAACAGGGTCAGGCCGAACAGCGTGCCCAGATAACGCGGTCCGAACAGCTTCCCCACCAGCCCGGCGGTAGGCGGCACCGTTGCCAGCCAGGTAAACCCAAGCCCGGCCGCGAACAGATAAAACGTCAGCGGCGTCGGCGGTGCCATCAGATACACCCCGATCATCACTGCGCGGCTGGCGTACATCCAGAACAGCAGATACTTCATCCGGTAACGCTGTCCAAGCGCGCCCACCAGCAAGCTGCCGGCGATGTTGAACAGCCCGATGAGCGCGATGGACGTGGACGCCACGGTGGGCGACAACCCACACAGCGCGATCTCGCCGGGCAGATGGGTGACCAGGAATGCAATATGCAGTCCGCAGGTAAAGAATCCGATGTGCAGATACCAGTAACTGCGATTGCGTGCGGCGACCTGCAGTTGCGCGCGCAGGCCTCCTTGTTCTTCAGCGGCGTTCAACGCATGGTCACCCGGACGCCGCCGCAGCGGCCAGGCCATCGGCAACGAGAGCAATGCCGCTGCCGCCATCACCCACATTGCCCGCGCCCAGCCAGCGCTGCTGATCACCCATTGCACCAGCGGGGCGAACACGAACTGACCGAGTGAGCCGCCGGCGTTGATCAGGCCCGCCGCGAACGAGCGCTTCTGCGCCGGCAAGCGGTGCGCCGTGGCCCCGATCAGCACCGAGAAACTTCCGGCCCCGGCACCCGCCGCCATCAGCAGCCCGAGGGTGAAGCTGAGGCCCAGCGGGCTGGTCAACAGAGGGGCCAGCAGCAGACCGGCCACCAGCAGCACCGTGCCGGCCAGCAGCACCGGCCACGCCCCGCGCTGGTCAGCGACCGCGCCGAACACCGGCTGCACCGCGCCCCACACGAACTGGCCGATGGCCAGGGCAAAGCTGATCTCGACGATGCTCACCCCGGTGCTGCGGTGGATCGGATCCATATACAGACCCGACGTCTGGCGCACGCCCATGGTGACCATCAGAATCGCGGATGCGGCAACCAGCAGACCCCAGTGCATGCGCGGGGCAGGTGAGGCAGCGGCCATGCAGGTACTCCGGCGGGGAGGCAGCCCGATTGTACGGCCAGGTCACGCTGCGGATGCGCCGGGCACGACGGCCACCTGCGGCAGCCACGGGCTACCGGAACCCCGCGCAATGCGTGCACGGGTAGAGACGGTCGCAAGACGTCTGCCGATAGCGGTGATTGGCACGGCGACGCATGACCATGGCCGAAGCAGCGCGTCGCTACGTTCGATGGTCATGCGTTACCGCACAGAAAAAGGGGGCCTTGCGGCCCCCGAAAGGTGTTACCAAAGACCCAGGGAGGGATCAGAAATACGCGCGGATGCCAAACGCGACGCCACGGCC
Source organism: Stenotrophomonas sp. (assembly GCF_032103445.1). GTDB lineage: Bacteria > Pseudomonadota > Gammaproteobacteria > Xanthomonadales > Xanthomonadaceae > Stenotrophomonas. The sequence continues at coordinate 31,624 of NZ_DAMDFR010000004.1, read as the reverse complement.
CGGCAGCGGGGTGTAATCACGCAGCAGCGAGGTGTGCGGGCGGGCTTCGCGGTTGGTCAGGTTGTTGCCGTCCAGGAACACTTCATAGCTGTTGCTGTCGTTGCGGTCCCAACGGTAGGCGAAGTGCGCGTCGACCAGGGTGTAGCCGTCGCTGGGTTCTTCGTTCTGGGCAACGTCCTTCTGGCTGCTGTAACGCACTGCACCGACCGAGGCACGCCAGCCGTCCTTCGACCAGCGCAGATCGGCACCGACGCGGCCGGGCGCGATTCGCGGCAGGTAGCCGGTGTTGGCCAGCTCCACCGTGTAGTTGTGGCTGTGGTCATCATGCGGGACGGCGATGTCCACCGTACGGCTGCCGCTGCCATCCAGTTCGGCCTTTACATAGTCGCCAAACACGCGCAGGTCCCAGTCACCTGCGCCACCCTCGAACAGGTGGAACAGCGCTTCGGCTTCGGCACCCTTGAAGGTGGCGTCCTGCTGGGTCCACAGGCGAACCGGCAGCCCTTCCTCCACGCCGGTGTCGGCGAGGTAGATGAAGTCCTTGAACTTCGTCTGGTAGATCGATGCGGAGAAGTCGACGAGGTCGCTGTGCGTGTGGATGCCCAGCTCCATGCGCTGGCCACGCTCGGTTTTCAGATTGGCGTCGCCGATTTCCAGCGAACGCGTGGCGATGTGCGCACCGGCGGCGTACAGCTCTTCGGTAGTCGGAGCGCGTTCGGAGCTGTCAATGCCGAAGCGCAGGTCAACGCCGTCGCTGAGCTTCCAGATGCCTGCCGCCGAGAGATTGGTCGCATCGAAGTCGCGGCTGCGATAGTCGCCGGTGGGTTCCAGCTTGACCTTGTCCTGGCGCGCACCCAGTTCCAGCTTCAGCGGGCCGAACTGCTTTTCCTGCAGCACGAACACGCCCAGACTGCGGGTGCCGGTGTCCGGCACGAAGGCTTCCTCGCCCTTCGCACCGAAATCGGTGTTGCCGAACTGCAGGCCGAATGCGCCGTCCCAGCCACCAATCTGCTGCTGCGTCGCTTCCACGCGGCCTTCAATGCCGCGGTTGGTGAAACGGGTCGACGGCGTGCCGGCTTCCAGCTCGGTGTGCTCGTAATCGGTGTAGCCGGCGCGGACGTTGATGTTCTTCAGGAACGACACCGGGTTGTAGATGCCGCCCTTCACGTCGAAGCGGTTCTGCACCATGTCGATCCGGACATCGTGCTCGTCACCTTCTTCCTCTTCGTCGCCATGGTCGTGATCATGGTCTTCATCTTCGGCATGCACATGCGCGCCGTTGGGGATGCCGTAGTTGGTGCGATAGGTGCTGGCGGATGCGCCGAAGTAACCGCCTTCGCCCAGCCAGGTGGCTCCGACGCCACCGGCGCGGGTGCGGATGGAGCTGTTGTCGAGGCGGCCACGACGGGGTTCGTCGGTATCGCCTTCCTCATGTTCATGGTCATGGTCGTGGTCTTCCAGACCATCGATCACGGCGTAGCCCGGAATGCGGTAGTCATCGCCATTGCGGACCAGGCCGTCCACATGCAGCACCACGTTGCCGCTGACGCCATCCAGGCGGAACATGCCGCTGCGCTCGTCATTGACCGAGTTGCCACGCAGTTCGGCGCGGCCGCTCAGCGGACGATCGGGGATTTCGCTGGCGATACGGCCATCCACGACATTCACTGCGCCACCGATCGCGCCACTGCCGAACAGCAGGGTGGCCGGTCCCTTGAGGACTTCCACCTGGTCGGCCAGGAACGGCTCGATGCTGGTGGCATGGTCGGCACTGACGGTGGAGGCATCGAGATTGCCGACGCCGTTGGACAGCACCTGCACGCGCGGACCTTCCTGGCCACGGATGATCGGCCGGCCGACACCGGGGCCGAAGGACGTGGTCTGGACGCCGGGCAGCTTGGCGACGGTGTCGCCCAGGGTGCCGGCCTTCGCCTCGTCCAGGCGTTCACCGGCGAGCACCTCCACCGGGCGGGCCAGGGACTCGGCGTCGCCCTGCAGGGGGGAGGCAGTGACCTTCACGGTCGACAGTTCAGTCAGGTGGCGGTCGGGATGGCCTTGGTCTTCAGCGGCACTGGCGAGGGCGGGAACCAGCGCCAGCGCGAGGGCGAGGGACAGCGCGTGCGGGGTAAGCAGGGGGCGGGAAGAGCGCATGGAATGGGATCCGTCAGTCAAATTGTTACTTTGTATCAATGGGTTGGCGCGGCTTGCCTGTCAGTTCCGGCCCGTTCTGGGAGGTGGGATGACGGTGGTGGAACGGCGGGAAGGGTGCGCGTCAGGATTGATGTTATATTATTCCACATCGTGTCGCCGACCCTGCTGGAAGTCATGCCCCTGTTTGCCCGCCTCCGTCATCTGCTTGATCGTTTCGGTGCCACCGGTTCGCTGCTGTGCGCGGTGCACTGCGCTGTGCTGCCGGTGTTGCTTGCGGCGGCACCGTCGCTGGGCCTGTCGATATGGATGAGCGACGGGGTGGAGCTGGCGCTGGTGTGCTTCGTGACCCTGCTGGGGCTGTTCAGCCTGGTCTGGGGCTACCGCCGTCATGGCGCGCTGCGCGCGCTGGGGTTCCTGGTCCCGGGTTTGGTGGCTCTGTGGGCCGGCCTGCTTTATGACCCGCTGCACCACTCGGCCGTACCGCACGCGATCGTGATGACGCTGGGCGGTGTGCTGGTGGGGGTAGCGCATCTGGTCAACCTGCGCCTGAACCATGGCCACGTCCACGACGCCAGCTGTGCCCATTGAGGCCGTGTGATAGGCTTTCGGATCGTGTGCGGGGGAGTCTGAAAACGACTTTCCTGCCGAACCCGTGTCCGTACGGGGTAATCAGTATTCAGACTTTAAGGAGTTGACGACATGGGTAAGGGTGACCGCAAGACCGCCAAGGGCAAGCGCTACAACGCCAGCTATGGCAATTCGCGCTCGCACAGCGTGAGCAAGGTGGCCGTGGGCGCAGCTGCGCCGGTCGCCAAGAAGACCGTGGCCAAGGCCCCGGCAAAGAAGGCCGTTGCCAAGAAGGCTGTGGCCAAGGCCAGCTGATCCCTCATCAGGATTGGTTGAGAAAAACGCGGCGCTTGCGCCGCGTTTTTTTTGGCGCTTGCGTAGAGCCGGGCTCTGCCCGGCTGCTGTTGGATTCAGGCGAACAGCCGGTGGCCGTCGGATCCCGAGACGCCCCACATGGTTGGCCGATGGCCATGGGAAACGCCGGATCAACGGCGGTTTCGATCCAAGTCATGCGTTACCGGGCGTTGGAGGTTTCATGGCGATCGTCTATCGACCGATCCCACCAAAGCAGGTCCAGCCCACGAACAAGTGATGAGTTGGTTTTGATCTTCCGTGGCCACCGACCCACTGTCGTGGCGGTTCGGGGTGGGCTGGAGGGGGCGTGAGCCGCATGGATGCGGCGATCGAGCTTACATGGGTGAAGGCGCACTGCTTGCGAGGCACTGCCTCGCGTGCGACTGAACGCCCAGCCGCCAGCGGCTGGGCCGGGCCCCGGAGGGGGACTTGCAGCGTCCCCCGGAACGCCCATCCCGAGCCGCCAAACCAATGAACCGATGACCGCCGGCTGTTCGCCTGAATACAACAGCAGCCGGGCGAGCCCGGCTCTACGGATCGCATGCAATCAGACGGATCGCATGCAACCCGACGGATCGCATGCAACCCGACGGAACGCATGCAATCCTGCGCAGTGCGCGGCTACTTCAACGCAGGCAGCAGCGTCTGCGGATTGCCGTCGTTCGGCGCAGCCGGAATGCCGAGCAGGTGGGTCAGCAGCGGGTACACGTCGACGTTGTCGAAGCCGGGCAGGGTTTGGCCGTGCTTGAACGACGGACCACGGGCGATGAACACCGCGCGCATCGAGGGCAGGGCGTTGTCGTAACCGTGCGAGCCGCGTTCGCCTGCCTTTTCCTGGATGCGGTCGCGGCGCATTGCGTTCCAGCCTTCGTGCATCTGGCAGATGATCGGCGGGATGCGCGGATTGGAGCCGTACTGCCAGCGCGCCGGCAGCGTCTCACGGGTCCAGCAGTCGTACTGCGCATGTGCGCCCATCAGCGCCTTCTTTGCCTGCGTTTCCCTGCCCGGCAGCGGCGCGAAACCTACCGACTGGCCGACGGATACGTCCTTGGCCAGTGATGGATCCACCATGTCTTCCACCGCGATCGTGTTCCCCTCCGGCACCAGCGCCATGCCGTGGTCGGACACCACGATCACGTTGGTGCTGTCTGCAATGCCGCGTGCCTGCAGGCCATCCAGCAGCCGGCCCACTGCGGCGTCGGCATCCTTTACCGCCGCCGCGTACTCGGGGGAGTTCGGTCCGTGCTGGTGCCCTTCGTGGTCCACGTTCTCCATGTACAGCGTCACCAGGCGCGGAGCCTGCGCATCATCGCGCGCCACCCACCCAAGCACCTCGTCCACCCGCTCCGGCAGCGGCACGCTGCCGTCGTAGATCCGCCATTGGGTCGGGCGCACGCCCTGGATTGCCGCTTCGCTGCCTGGCCACGACCAGATCGCCGTGCGCAGCCCCGCCTTTTCCGCACCGACCCAGATCGGTTCGCCGCCCCACCAGCGCGAGTCCGTCACCGCTTCGCGCATGCTCAGCTTGAAACTGCCCAGTTCGTCCTCGTGCATGCTGTTGTGCACGATGCCGTGGTGGTCCGGACGCAGCCCGGTCACGATCGTGTAGTGGTTCGGGAAGGTCAGCGACGGATACGACGGCGTCATGTACTGCGCGCGTACACCGTCCTGCACGATGCGCGACAGATTCGGGGTGATGCCCTTGTCGAGCATGTCCGCGCGCAGGCCGTCGATGGACACCAGCAGCAGCTTCGGCGTCTGCGTGGCCACGGTCGTGGCAGCCGCAGACGGCGGGGTGGACGGGGTGCTGGCACAGCTGGTCAGCGCGAGGGTGGCGGCAATCGCCAGAGTCAGGCGGACAGAGATCATCCGACCATCATAGGCGGCGCGGGTGACCGCGCGAAGACAACCAATGGCACATCACACCAGCAGCGGCGTGCCCCGTCCTTCCAGTTCCAGCAACGCCGCCTTGGTTTCAATGCCGCCACCAAACCCGGTCAGCGCTCCGCTGGCCCCGATCACGCGGTGACACGGCAGCACGATCGGCAGCGGATTGCGTCCGTTGGCCGCACCCACCGCACGGCTCGCGGTCGGCTGGCCGATGTGCCGCGCCAGCTGCACATAGCTCCAGGTCTGGCCGAACGGGATATCCGCCAAAGCTTTCCACACCCGCAGCTGGAAATCCGTGCCATGCGGAGCCAGCGGCAGTTCAAACGTCGTGCGCTGGCCGTGCAGGAACTGCAACAGCTGCGTACGTGCGTCGCGCAATGCATGCGCATCGCGCTGCCAGCGTTCGCGGCCTTTGGCATCGTAGCGGTTGTTCTCGAACAGGATGTGGTGGATGCCCTGGCTGTCGCCGGCCACGGTCAGCGCGCCAATCGGGCTGTTGAAGGTGTCATAGAGCAGGGTCATTTCGTGTCTCCTGAAGTGGTCACGGTCGGCGTGGCCAGGTGCCACAGATGCAGCACGGCATACGCACGCCACGGTCGCCATGCCTGCGAGCGGGCCTCGGTAGCCCGTTCGCTCAGGCGCGTGCCTTCACCCAGCACCTGCTGCAGCACCAGGTCACCGGCCGGGAACGCATCGGGCAGGCCCAGCGCACGCAGCGCGATGTAATGCGCGGTCCACGGCCCGATGCCGGGCAGGGCCACGCAGCGTTCAATGAAGCTGTCCAGGCGCTGGCCGGCGGCGAAATCCAGCCGTCGTTCGGCCACCGCTGCGGCGACTGCACGGACCGTAGCCGCACGCGAACGTGGCAGGCCAATGGATTCCAGTGGCGCGTCGGCCAGTTGCAAGGGTGTCGGGAATTCGCGGTCCAGCCCTTCCGGCATGCCGTCCAGCACGCCGCCAAAGCGGTCCACCACCCGGCGCGCGAGGGTGATCGCAGCGGCCACGCTGACCTGCTGCCCCAGCACCGCGCGCACTGCCACCTCGAAGCCGTCCCAGCCGCCGGGTACACGCAGCCCGGGGCGTTCGGCCACGCCACGCGCCAGCAACGGTTCCTGCGCGAAGGTCGCATGGACCATGCGCAGGTCGGCGTCGAGGTCGAAGATGCGGCGCACCCGCCGCACCACGCCCGGGATCGCCCGCGGATCGATCTGGCCCAGCTGCAGCAGCAGTTCGGGTCGGCGCGGGTCGGCGGTGACCGTGATGATCGAAGGTCGCTCGGCCGGACCGATCACCCGCTGGTAGCGATCTTCGCCGATCTGTTCGATGCCGGGAATGCAGCGCCGGCGCAGGAACGCCAGCATGGCCGGGAAGTCCAGCGGCGGGCGGTAGCCGAGGCGCAGGGTCAGAGCGCCGTCATCGAGGGCACCGCGCTGGCGACGGATCGCCGTGGGCGGCATGCCACAGCCCTCGAGGAAGGCCGCATTGAAGCGGCGCAGGCTGTTGTAGCCGGCCGCCATGGCCACGTCGGTCACCGGCAGCCCGGTTTCGGTCAGCAGCTGCTTGGCAAGCAGCAAGCGGCGGGTGGCATGGATCTGCGCCGGGGCCGCGCCCAGTCGGGCGACGAACAGGCGCTGTAACTGCCGGGCGCTCAACCCCACGCGTGCGGCCAGCTCGCCCACCGCGGCATCCTGCAGATAGCCATCATGGATCAGCGCCAGTGCACGTTGCAGAGTTTCGTTATGCAGCGCGTCCTGCGCCTCGGGAGCCAATTCTGGCCGGCAGCGCAGGCAGGGACGGAAACCCGCAGCGGCAGCGGCCGCGGCGGTGGGGTAGTAATCCACGTTGCGCGGCTTCGGTGGCGGGGCCGGGCACACCGGGCGACAGTAGATGCCGGTGCTGCGCACGGCAGTATAGAACACACCGTCGAAGCGCGCATCGCGGGCGAGGCGGGCGCTTTCGCAGGCGGCGTAGTCCAAGGGCAGGGCGGTATCCATGGCCGCCAGTCTATGCCCGCGAGCCGGCCCCGGCTCGCCGTTTTCGGACGTGTATGCGCAACCCCGGCGGGGCGGTTCAGGGCAGGTTCCCGCGCGACGCCCGCAGCGCACTAGACTGTGTCTTCACGTGTCGGCTCCGGCACGCCATCGAACGGGAACCGGGTATTCATGTTGCTCAAGTCGTGGGGATTGCCGTTGCTGTGTCTGGGCCTGGTGGCCTGCAGCCAGTTGGAGAACCCGGGCAACGTGACCGCCGCCGAAAAGGCCGCGCGGGCACCGGCAGTGGACGGCAACAACATGGTCTCGATCAACGCCGCCGACGCGCCGCCGGCGGTGCCACCACCGCCGCGCAAGGGCGCGCAGGGTTGGCCCGAGGTGGCACTGGAAAACGGCAAAGCCTGGATCAGCTGCGACACCGATTACGCCGCAGAGGCGGGGGACGGGGTCGCGCTGGAGGCATTGGATCGGGCCAGCCTGGACGCCGCCATCGCCCCGTGCGCGGAACGCGGTCTGCTGCGCCTGCGTTATGTGGGCAAAATCAACCCGGGCTTCTCCGAACTGGTCGCGCGCACCGCGCTGGTGGCCGACGCGCAGCGCATCCAGAGCCGTATTCTCGACCTGGACTCCAGCGGTGGGCAGGTGGAAGCGGCGATCGTGGCCGGCGACCGCATCGGCGAGTCGCGCTGGACCATCTGGGTGCGCGAAGGCTCGGTCTGCCACAGCGCCTGCGTGTTCGTGCTGGCGGCGGGCGACAACCGGCTGGTGGCGGGCAAGGTCGGCATCCACCGGATGATGCGGATCAGCTCCAAAGCAACCTCGCGCGCCGAACTGAACCGTGAATTGCAGGAGGTCTATGACAACGTCAAGGACTACCTGCAGCGCAACGGCGTGGCGGTCGGCGTGGCCGACCTGATGATGACCGTGCCCAACCGCAGCCTGCGCCTGCTCAGCGCCGATGAGCTGCGCCAGTTCGGGCTGGATGGCACCAACGCGGTGCAGGACGACCTGGAGCGGATCAAGCAGATGCGCAAGTGCGGCGACGACTTCGTGCGCCGCAAGGATGCGTTCCTGGTCGCCTTCGATCAGGAGTGCAAGCGTGAGGGCAGCGAGCTGGAGGCAGTGACCGCGTGCGGGCAGGCCCTGAAGCAGCGCTTCGGCTTCCCGGATGAAACCTGCCCGGCGGAAAGCCCGCTGTCGGAGATCGACGTCTCCACCCTGCTGCCGTCGCCGGCCAGCAAGTCGCAGGACCCGCTGGCGGAGCGTACCGCCAGTGAAGCGGCGCAGCCGGCAGCCGAGGCCGCCGAGCGTAACTGACGGCGTGCTAACGCAGGTGGCTTAGACTCTGGCCACCTTTCACTTGGATGGTGAACCGATGCGCGTTCCGTTGCTGCTGTCGCTCCTGCTTCCCGTTGCCGCGCTGGCCCAGACGCCAGCCCCGGCCACTCCCGCACCGGCACCGGCGCGCCCGGCCCCGTCCGCGCCTTCAGCCGCCGCACCGGCGACGGCGGCCACGCCAGCGCGTCCGGCACTGACCCCGGCGCAGCAGAAGCAGGTCAAGGAACAGGACGACCAACTCAGCACCGCGGCCCGCCAGATCGCCGTGCTGGTCGACAGCAACCGTGCCGCCGAGGCCTGGAAGGGCGCATCGGCCGTCGCTCGCAAGGCCGTGCCCGAACAGACCTTCGTCAATCAGCTGGCCGCAGACCGCAAACGGCTCGGGGCCCTGACCTCGCGCGGCCAACCGGTGGTGACCCGGGTGAAATACGGTCCCGGGGCCACGGTGCCGGAGGGCCTGTACATCAACGTCAGCTTCCCGACCCGGTTCGCCAACAGCCCGCAGCCGGTGCGCGAGCTGGTCTCGTTCCGTCTGGACGACGACAAGGTCTGGCGCCTGGCCGGCTACAGCGTCCGCGCTGCCGCCCCCTGATCGCCGCTGCATTCCCTGATTGAAGGAGCTGTCATGGGTATTGAAGTGCAGATGCTGGGCTGGTCGATCGTGCTGGGGCTGGTCCAGCTGCTGGTCGCCGATTTCGCGGTCACCCGCGAGCGCGGGCTGGCCTGGAACGTGTCTGCCCGCGATGGCGAGGCACCGCCGCCGGGCAAGGTGGCCGCGCGCCTGCTGCGGGTGCAGGCCAACTTCATGGAAACCTTCCCGTTCTTTGCCGCTGCCGTGCTGGCGGTGGTGCTGACCCAGCGCCAGGACGGGCTGACTGCCCTGGCGGCGCAGCTCTATTTCTGGGCACGACTGGTCTATGTGCCGTTGTATGCCGCAGGTATTCCGGTGCTGCGCAGTGCGGTGTGGGTGGTATCGCTGGCCGGCATCGTGCTGCTGGTGTGGGTGCTGCTGCGCGCGCTGGCGTGAACGTCCGAGAACCTGCGCTGATCCAGATCAAGGGCCAAGGCAGGGCAGGGCGTTAAGCTCGTAGCGCACACGTCATCAGGAAGGACTCATGCCGGATACCGCAACCCAGGCGCAGGGCGCGCACGACACCGCCGCAGCGACGCAGATCGGCCCCGTCGATGTGCTGGTGGTGGGAGCGGGGCCCGCCGGATTGTGCTTCGCCCGTGCGCTGGCCGGCAGTGGCTTGTCGGTGACCCTGGTCGAGCAGCAGCCGCGCGCAGCGCTGGCAGATGCGACCTTCGACGGCCGTGAGATCGCACTCACCCACGCTTCGCGTCGCATCCTGGAACAACTGGGGGTATGGGAGCGGCTGGACCCGGCCGAGATCTCCGACCTGCGCGATGCGCGGGTCATGGACGGCAGTTCGCCCTTCGCGCTGACCTTTGCCGCCGACCAGCAGCAGGGCGATGCGCTGGGCTGGCTGGTGCCCAACCACCTGATCCGCCGCGCTGCATGGGACAGCGTGCAGGGCCAGGCCGGCCTGCAACTGATCGACCAGACCAGCGTGCGAGAAGTCGTGCCCGGCCCCGCCCACAGTACGGTCACCCTCAGCGACGGCCGCTGCCTGCAGGCACGCCTGGTGGTGGCCGCTGACAGCCGTTTCTCGGCCACCCGCCGCCTGCTGGGGATCGGGGCGAAGCTGCGTGATTTCGGCAAATCCATGCTGGTCTGCCGCATGCAGATCGAGGTGCCGCACCAGCACACCGCGTGGGAGTGGTTCGGCTACGGGCGGACCATGGCGCTGCTGCCGCTCAACGGCGACCTGGCCTCGGCGGTCATCACCCTGCCGCCGCGTCAGATTGCCGAGCTGATGGCGTTGGACGAAGACAGCTTCGGAGCCCGTATCAGCACCTTGTTCGAGTACCGCCTGGGCAACATGAAGCCGGTGGCCAAGCCGATTGCCTATCCGCTGGTCGGGGTGTTTGCCAACGCCTTCGTGGGCGAACGCTGCGCGCTGATCGGCGACGCTGCGGTGGGCATGCACCCGGTCACCGCACATGGCTTCAACCTCGGCCTGCAGAGCCAGGACCGGCTGGCGGCGGTGCTGCGCACGGCGGCAGAACGCGGCACGGACATCGCCGCAGCGTCGGGCCTGGCCCGTTATGAGCGCGGCCACCGGCTGGCGGCGCGGCCGTTGTATGAAGCGACCAATCTCATCACCAGTCTGTACACCGACGACCGCCTGCCGGCGCGGATGCTGCGCCGGGCGGGTCTGCGGCTGGCGCAGGGCGTGGTGCCCTTCCGCAAGCTGATCGCGGCGCACCTCACCCAGCGCTGACGGGCTTCACGCCTGGGGGTCGGCCAACACGTTGATCACGGTGTCGCCGAACTGCACCTGCTGACCTGCGCGGATCTTGCAGGCCTTGCGCAGTTCCACCTGGCCATCCACCAGCACCTGACCATCGCCAATCAGCATCTTGGCCTCGCCACCGCTGGTCACCAGGTCCGCCAGTTTGAGCAGTTGCTTGAGTTCGACGTACTCGCCGTCCAGATCAAATTCGAGGGTCTGCATGCAGCGGGTATCCTGTGAAGAGGCACGGACGGTAGGCCGGGCCGGAAGAGGGCGCGTATTGTGCGTCAGCAGGCGGCACAGCGGCATCCCTGCCGGAATCTGTATACGTTGTTCAGGAACGATGCGGTATCATGGCAGCCTGAGCGAGTGAACTCTCCTCCAACCGAGCAGCGCCAGGGCACGCGATAAGAAAGGGCGCCCAAAGCGCGGACCATCACCTTTTTTTATCGCACTGCCCTGTAAGACGGCAGTGCCTTTGGAGTTTTCCATGTCCCAAGAAACCCCCGCGCCGCTGCTGTTCGCAGACCTCGGCCTGTCCGATGCTGTGATGCAGGCGGTCGCCGCCGTCGGCTACGAAACCCCGTCACCGATCCAGGCCGCCACCATCCCCGCGATGCTGGAAGGCCGTGACGTGCTGGGCCAGGCCCAGACCGGTACCGGCAAGACCGCCGCCTTCGCGCTGCCGGTGCTGTCCAATCTGGACTTCAACCAGACCAAGCCGCAGGTGCTGGTGCTGGCCCCGACCCGCGAGCTGGCCATCCAGGTCGCCGAGGCCTTCCAGACCTATTCGGCCAGGATCCCCGGCTTCCGCGTGCTGCCGGTGTACGGCGGCCAGCCCTACGGTCAGCAGCTGTCGGCCCTGCGCCGTGGCGTGCACGTGGTCGTGGGTACCCCCGGCCGCGTGATCGACCACCTGGACCGTGGCACCCTGGACCTGTCCGAGCTGAAGACGCTGGTCCTGGACGAAGCCGATGAAATGCTGCGCATGGGCTTCATCGATGACGTCGAAGCGGTGCTGAAGAAGCTGCCGGAAAGCCGCCAGGTGGCCCTGTTCTCGGCCACCATGCCGCCGCAGATCCGCCGCATCGCGCAGACCTACCTGCAGAACCCGGCCGAAGTCACCATCGCCGCCAAGACCACCACCTCGGCCAACATCCGCCAGCGCTACTGGTGGGTGAGCGGGCTGCACAAGCTGGACGCGTTGACCCGCATCCTGGAAGTGGAGCCGTTCGACGCGATGATCATCTTCGCCCGGACCAAAGCCGGCACCGAAGAACTGGCTGAGAAGCTGCAGGCGCGTGGCCTGGCCGCGGCCGCCATCAACGGTGACATGCAGCAGGCCCAGCGTGAACGCACCATCGGCCAGCTCAAGGAAGGCAAGCTGGACATCCTGGTGGCCACCGACGTGGCCGCGCGCGGCCTGGACGTGGAACGCATCAGCCATGTGCTGAACTACGACATTCCGTACGACACCGAAAGCTACGTGCACCGCATTGGCCGTACCGGCCGCGCCGGTCGCAGCGGTGAGGCGATCCTGTTCGTCACCCCGCGCGAGAAGGGCATGCTGCGCGCCATCGAACGCGCCACCCGCCAGCCGATCGAGGAAATGCAGCTGCCGAGCGTGGATGCGGTCAACGACACCCGCGTGAACAAGTTCATGAGCCGCATCAGCGACGCGCTGGCCGACGGCAACATCGACTTCTACCGCGACCTGCTGCAGCGCTTTGAAGGCGAAAACAACGTGCCGGCCATCGACATTGCCGCCGCGCTGGCCAAGCTGCTGCAGGGCGATTCGCCGTTCCTGCTGACCCCGCCGGTGCGCGGCGCGCGTGAAGAGCGCGCACCGCGTGAACGCCATGAGCGTGCAGACCGGGGTGAACGCCCGGCCCGTTTCGAACCGCGCTTCGAGCGTGGCCCGCGCCGTGAGGATGATCGCGCTGTGCGCGGTCCGCGTCCCGAAGGCGACTTTGGCCACAACGACGGCGGTTTCGAGCGCGCTCCGCGTCGCGATATCGCCCCGCGCGGCGCGCCGGAAGCCGGCATGGAAACCTTCCGCATTGAAGTGGGCCACGTGCACGGCGTGAAGCCGGGCAACATTGTCGGCGCGATCGCCAACGAAGCCGGCCTGGAAAGCCGTTTCATCGGCCGCATCGACATCCACGATGATTTCTCGGTGCTGGACCTGCCGGCCGAGATGCCCAGCGACCTGCTGACCCACCTGAAGAAGGTGTGGGTGTCGGGCCAGCAGCTTCAGATGCGCCGCGTGGAGCCGGGTGAAGACCTGACCCCGTCGTCGCGCCCGCCGGCCAAGCCGAAGTTCGGCCGCGGCCCGGGCAAGCCGGGCGGCCACCGTGGAGGCCCGGGCGGCAACGACCGCCCGCCGCGCCGCGACGGCTTCAAACCGCGCGGTCCGCGCTGACCTTACAAAAACGCCAGCCCTCCGGGCTGGCGTTTTCCGTTCAGCCCGTTTTCGCACCACCTCAACACCCCCCGACATAGCCTCGGCGTTGTATGGCGTGCTTGGGAGGGCAGGCAGGCGTCGGCGGGCGCAGGCCAGCCTGGAATCGCAACCAGCGACGACAGGACAGGAGGGCGCATGCTGGGAGGCGGTAACAGAGAGGGAGGTGGCAACGCGGTACCGCAGGTGACAAAGGGGCTGACCCTGCGGTTCGTGCTGTTGACCGGGATGGCGATCGGGCTGGTCGGCATCTCCGCGCTGATCCAGGAACTGCAGGCGGCATCCACAGCGTGGATTGTCGGGCAGAGCCATTGGTCGCGCGGGCAGCAGCGCGCCACCTTTTCGCTGGCGCGCTACATCGAATCGGGAAACCCGGCCAATCTGGCTGACGCCCGCGCCGCGCTGGCGGTGCCACTTGGCGACTTGGACGCGCGCCTGGCCATGGAGCAGGACGACCTGGACCGGGAACGGGCGCGCCAGGGCCTGCTGCGCGGACACAACACCCCCGCCGACGCCGAACGCCTGATCCTGTCGTTCCGTTACCTGGGCGGCATGAGCTACTTCCGCGACGCGGTGCAGTTCTGGCGGCGCACCGATCACGGGCTGCTGCAGCTGCAGCAGATGGCCGATACCGCCGAGGCCATGCACCAGGCGGGCGGCATGCCGCCGGATGTCCGCCAGGCGATGCTGCTGCATCTGCAGGCGCTGGATCGCAGTCTGCAGGCGCACGCCAATGCCTACTCGCAATCGCTGCTCAACACCGCGTCGATCGTGCGGATCACCACGTTGATCGTCGGCGGTCTGTCCGTGCTTTTGATCACCGTGGTGGCGGTGCTGCTCGCGCGCCGGGTGCGCAACGACCTGATCGAGAAGGAAAGCCGCTTCCGTGCCGCGTTCTACCAGGCCACCATCGGCATGCTCAAACTGGACGTGGAAGGCCGCATCGTCGAGGCCAACCAGAGCGCCGCGGACATGCTGGGGTACCGGCGCGACACCCTGATCGGCATGACCCTGCCCGAGCTGCTGGTGGAAGGCGAACTGGTGCAGAGCCCGAACGGAGCCATCGACTGGCCACAGCAGTTGCGCCCGGCCGAGCTGCGCTTTCGTCGCGCCGACGGCAGCCTCTTGTGGGGGCGTAGCAGCGGCACGCTGGTGCAGGCCCCCAACCGGCCGCCGCGGGTGTTTGCGATGATTGAAGATGTGTCGCAGAACCATGCGCTGGCCCGTGAGGTGGAGCACCAGGCCAGCCACGACCCGTTGACCGGATTGATCAACCGCCGGGAGATCGAGCGGCGTCTGGAGCGGGCGCTGTTGAGCGTACGCAGCCACGGTGGCGTGCACAGCCTGTGCTACATCGACCTGGACTACTTCAAACTGGTCAATGACGGCCTCGGGCACGCCGCGGGTGACCAGCTGCTGCGCAGCCTGTCCGAGTACCTGGTGGGCGCGGTGCGCGATGGCGACTGGGTTGGCCGCATGGGCGGCGACGAATTCGCCCTGTTCCTGGCCCACGCCGGCCAGGAGGACGCGCGCCAGGTGCTGCAGCGCCTGATGCGTTCGTTGGGCCAGGCCGGCGCGGCGCAGGGCGAAGGCGCGCCGCAGGTGCGCTGCAGCGTCGGCGTGGTCGAAATCACCGCCGAAGTGGCCGATGTGAACTGGCTGATGAGCGCCGCCGACAGTGCCTGCTACGCCGCCAAGCAGGCCGGCCGCAACCGCATTCACTTCTACAATGAGACCCGGGAGGCGCTGGAAGAACGGCGGCGGGAAGCCGAGCGCCTGGCCCGTGTGTCGGCGGCCATGGCCGAAAACCGCATGCTGCTGTTCGCGCAGCGCATCGTCTGGCGCGAAGATCCGGCCTTCCTGCATTACGAGGTGCTGGTGCGTCTGCGCGGGCGCGACGGTCAGCTGCATTCGCCGGGCGAGTTCATGCCGGCAGTGGAACGCTATGGCATGAGCATGGCACTGGACCGGCACGTGCTGGGCCTGCTGTTCCGCCACCTGCAGGTCTGCCCCGGGCATGTGCAGCGGTTGGGACTGTGCAACGTGAACGTATCGGCGCAGTCGATCACCGAACCCAGCTTCCTGGCCTATGTGAGCGACCTGCTGGAGCGCAACCGTGGGCTGGCCCGGAAGCTGTGTTTCGAGGTCACCGAAACCGCGGCGATCAGCAACCTCGAACAGGCCCGCAGCTTCGTCGAGGCGGTGAAGGCGCGGGGCTGCCGGGTAGCGCTGGACGACTTTGGTTCCGGCCTGTCCTCGTTCGGGTACCTGCGCCAGCTGCCGGCGGACATGCTGAAGATCGACGGCGTGTTCGTGCGCGACATGGACGTGGATCCGGTCAGCCGGGCCACGGTCCGGGCCATTACCGAAATCGGCCGCGAACTGCATATGACCGTGGTGGCCGAATGGGTGGAGTCGGACGAGGTGGCCGACCAGTTGCAGGCGCTGGGGGTGAATGGCCTGCAGGGCTATGCGGTGGAGCGGCCGATGGCGTTGGAAAAAATGACCCAGTCGGCGTTGTGGGCAGCGCGTGGCGGTGCGGTGCAGCAGAACTTGCGATAATGGTCTTCGGGGACGGCGCACGCAGGGTGCGTCGGCAGCAGGTGGGGCAGTGGTGTGAGGCAAACCAAGGTGTGGTTGAGGCAAGACAGGCGTGGTCCACCGGGGCTGGCCTGGCTGCTGTGCGTGCTCACCCTGCTGGTGCCGCTGCTGGCCTTCGCGCATGCCCCCGAACCCGGGCGCGATGTGCTGCTGCTCGGCGCGGCCACGGACGAACAGACGCCGCAGCGGGCCTGTTCCCCCGAGGTACTGGCCCGCCACCAGGAGATTCTCGAGGTTCCGGCACCGGTGGAAGGCTGGTCCGGCCAGCCGCAGGCGGTCGACGTGTTCGGCGTGTTCACCGGCGAGGTGCGGATCAGCCACGGTGACCGCCAGATCTGCGGCAACATGCATGATGCCCGCACCCGGGATTCCCGTTTCCGCGCCGGCATCGGCATGGTGGTGGTGCCCAAGGCCGGCGATCATGAACCGATTGTGGTGTCCTGGACCACGCCGCTGAAGCCGTACTGGGTGCCGACGGTGCGCCTGGGCGCACCCAGTCCGGTCCAGCAGAACGACACCGCACGCCTGCTGGTGCGGGTGTCCTGCATCGCGGTGGCGATTGCATTGGCGCTCTCTGCGTTGATGGGCTACGTCACCGCCAAGGACCGCTCCTTCCTGATCTATGTCGGGGTCTGCCTGGTATTCGTGCTGTGGCAGGCGGTGCTGGGTGGGTTGAGCGGCTACCCCGAGCCGTGGCTGCCGGTCTACGAAAGCGCCTCATGGTGGCTGATCGCGCTCAGCGCGGTCACCCTGGGGATCCTGCTACCCGTGCTGTGGCGGCTCAACGGCGGCGACCGCCTGTGGCCGCGCTCGCGGCTGGGGCAGCAGCTGGTGCTATGGGCCGGCGCGGCCACGGCGCTGTGCGTGCCATGGCTCGGCGTGGGCGGGCTGATCTGGCTGTCGGATGTGTTGGAGCACGTGTTCCAGCTGGGGCTGCTGGTCTGCCTTGCGGTCGGCCTGAGGTCTTTGCATCGCCGTGACTACTACGCTCTGGCGGGTCTGTCGGCGCTGCTGCCCTGGTGGGTGATGATGCTGGCTGACCTGGTCCAGGCGCAGTGGTTGATTGCCTACCGGATCGAGGCGCTGCAGTTGTCGGCCACCTGGTTCCTGATGATGTCGGCCTATGCACTCAACCTGCGTCTGGGCCGGCTGCGCCAGCAGCGTGATGAGATGCGGCAATTGGCTGACACTGACGGCCTGACCGGTCTGCCTAACCGCCGCGCCGGCCTGCGCCTGCTCGCCCGCCATCTGGACTGGCCGGCGCACGAACCGCAGCCGCTGGCGATCGGGTTCCTGGACATCGACCTGTTCAAGGACATCAATGACCGGTTCGGTCATGAAGCCGGCGACCAGGTGCTGGTGGCCGTCGCGCGCGCGCTTCGCGCCGCGGTGCGCGCACAGGACCAGGTGGTGCGCATGGGCGGCGAGGAGTTCCTGATCCTGCTGCCGGGGGCCAACCACGCGGCGGCGCTGTCGCGGCTGGAAAGCGTGCGCCAGCAGGTCGCCGACGTCTCGCCGACGCTGGGGCTGGAGGGGCTGGCGCTGACCGCCAGCATCGGCCTGGCGGTATGGCAACCGGGTCGGGACGACCTGGCCGGATTGCTGCGGCGTGCCGACCACGCCATGTACAGTGCCAAGCGCGCGGGCCGCAACCGCGTGTACGACGCCGGGTAGCGCCGGGCCATGCCCGGCACGGTGTTTTCCCGGATAATGGCGGGATGACCACCCGACTCAACAAACACATCGCCGAAACCGGCTTCTGCTCCCGGCGTGAAGCCGACCGCCTGATCGGCGAACGCCGTGTCACCGTCAACGGCATCGCCGCCGGCACCGGCGCGGTGGTCGGTGAAGGCGACGTCGTCCTTGTCGACGGCCAGCCGCTGCGCGCCCGCGAGGCGAAGAAGGGCGGCGGCCGCCGCCACGTCTACATCGCGCTGAACAAGCCGGTGGGCGTGACCTGCACCACCGAAAGCGCGGTCAAGGGCAACATCGTCGATTTCGTCGGCCACGAACAGCGCATCTTCCCGATTGGCAGGCTGGACAAGGATTCGGAAGGCCTGATCCTGATGACCAGCAATGGCGACATCGTCAACCAGATCCTGCGCGCCGAGAACGGGCACCAGAAGGAGTATCTGGTGGCGGTGAACAAGCCGGTGACCGACGAGTTCCTGCGCGGCATGGCCCGCGGCGTCCGCATCCACAACGAAACCACGCTGCCGTGCCGCACCTCGCGCATCGCCAAGTTCGGCTTCCGCATCATCCTGGAGCAGGGCCTGAACCGGCAGATCCGCCTGATGGCCGCTGCGTTCGGCTACCGGGTCACCCAGCTGCGCCGGGTGCGCATCGACAACATCAAGATCGGCGCGCTCAAGCCCGGTCAGTGGCGCAACCTGACCGATGCCGAGTTGAAGGGCCTGCTGCCCAAGCAGCTGGACTGGTAGGCCGGTAGTGGACGTGCACGGGGCACTCACGCTCCGTCACGCGATTCGGACTAGACTGCGGCCAGCTCCCGGATTTCGACCCGCTGCATGATCAAGCCCGAGAAGCCTTCCAACGAGGCGCTGCGCCTGGACGCGCTGTACCGTTACCGCATCCTCGACACCGACAAGGAGAAATCCTTCGAGGACCTGGTCACCATCGCCAAGGCGGTGTGCGGCACGTCCATGGCCGCGGTGACCCTGATCGACGCAGAGCGACAGTGGTTCAAGTCCATCCAGGGCACCGAGGCGGCGGAACTGCCGCGTGCCGAATCGATGTGTGGGCACGCCATCCTGCAGCCGCAGCAGGTGATGGTGATCGAGGATGCGCGCATCGATGAGCGCTTCCACGACAATCCCATCGTCACCGGCGCACCGCATGTGCGCTTCTACGCCGGTGCCCCGCTGATCAGCAACGAAGGCTATCCG
This sequence comes from Stenotrophomonas sp., assembly GCF_032103445.1. Taxonomy (GTDB): domain Bacteria; phylum Pseudomonadota; class Gammaproteobacteria; order Xanthomonadales; family Xanthomonadaceae; genus Stenotrophomonas. Next base: position 13,008 of record NZ_DAMDFR010000004.1, on the reverse strand, counting down.
CTGGGCACGCTGTGCGTGTTCGACCCACAGCCGCACCAGCTGGATACCGACCAGACCGAAGCGTTGGCTGCTTTGTCGCGGCAGGTCATGCTGGTGATGGAGCTGCGTCGTTTCGCCCAGGACATCCAGAGCCACATGCTGGAGCGCGAGGACTACGAGCGGCTGCTCAACGAGTATCACGACCTGCTGCTGGCGCAGAATGCCGACCTGGCCGAACAGAGCCGCACCGACGTGCTGACCGGCCTGCCCAATCGACGCGCCATGTCGGTGGCGCTGGAGGCCTCGTTGCTCGACGCCGATGGCCAGCCGCGGCAGACGGCCGTGGCGCTGGTGGACATCGATCACTTCAAGCAGATCAACGACCTTCACGGCCATGCCACTGGCGACCGGGTGCTGGCCGAGCTGGGCGTGCTGTTGCGGGCGCATTTCTCTGGACGTGGCATGGCCGCGCGCTACGGCGGTGAGGAGTTCGTGGTGTTGATGCCCGACACCGATCTGCGCACCGCCGAGCTGCAGTGCGACTTCCTGCGCATGGCGGTGGCAGAGCTACCGTTGGGCTTCCCGGTCACGATCAGCATCGGCGTAGCCGCGCACAAAGCCGGCGACAACGTCGACCAGACCGTGTCCCGCGCCGACGCCGCGCTGTACCAGGCCAAGCGCAACGGCCGCGATCGCGTCGTGGTGGCGTAGCGCCGGGCTTGCCGCGCCTCCAGAGAAGTACGGCCACCTGTCTGATGAACGCGTCGCCACGCGCCCGGATATCAAATCACCGACATGTAGAGCCGTGTCGGCATCACTCCGCGATATTCCGCGCCTCAGCCGTCCCCAGAATCTCCGGATGCTGCACCGGCTTGCGGCGGTTCAACAGCGGATGCAGGAACACGGCACCGACGATGATCGCCACGCCGGCATAGAACAGCGGCGTGAGTTCGCGCTGCTCGTTCAGCAGCACCACGGCCAGCACGATGGCGTAGACCGGCTCCAGGTTGGTCACCAGCTGCACCGTGTACGCGCTGAGGTGGCGCAGGGCCACCAGTGCCAGCGCGAACGGCAGCAGTGTGCAGACGCCGGCGAGGGTGAGCAGCAGCAGGCTGTCGCGCAGATCGGGCACCACCCACAAGGGGCTGGCCAGCGCCGGCAGCAGGAACGGCAGCAGCGGGGCCAGCACGGTCAGGGTCAGCGTACCCGCGCCCAGTTCCACCGCGGTCACGGTGAGCGGGTCGGCGTGGCTGACCAGGCGCTTGTTGAGCGAGCCGAAGACGGCGACCAGCAGCGCCGACAGCGCGCCCACCAGTACGCCCAGGCGCATGCCATCGGGCACCCCGCCCACCACCAGCGCCACGCCCGGCAGCACCGCGAGGCCGAACGCCAGTTCGCGCAGCTGGAACGGACGCTTGGCCACCCATGGTTCGATCACGGCGGTGAACACCGGGGCCAGCGCGATGCAGGTCGCCGCCACCGAGGCGTTGGCCAGTTTCGCGGCACCGTAGAACGTGAGCCAGTGCAGCGCGACCAGTGCGCCGACCCCGCAGTAACCGGCCAGCAGGGCAGGGGAGAGCTGGCGCAGGCCGCGCCACACCCGCGGCAGCAGCGCCAGCATGGCCACCACCAGCAGCATGCGCCACCACACCAGCGGCAGCGCGGGCAGGCTGATCAAGACGCCGAGGATGGCCGTAACGCCCCACAACAGCACACAGAAATGGATTTGCAGCAGCGCTTTGCGGGTATCGGTCATCGGCATGCGAGTATTGTGCGCGTTAACCTTCGCGAGGAACACCATGCGCGCACCTTCCACCGTGGCCCGGTATCTGGCCGGGCTGACCGCCCTGGTCGCCTTGTTGTCGCTGGTGCTGCAGTTCGTGCTGTTGATGCCCGCGGGCAGCGGCCTCGGCGGCGTTGGCAGTGCAGCGTGGCGCTTCCTGGGGTACTTCACGGTTCTCAGCAACATCGGCGTGGCGGTGGTCTGCCTGGCACGTGCCAACGGACATCGTGAGGGGCTTGCCGGTCCCGCTCCGCGCGCAGCAGTGGCGTTGTACATCGCCATCACCGGGCTGGTCTACGTTTTACTGCTGCGCGCGCTCTGGCACCCGCAGGGAGCGCAGTGGTGGGCCGACATCGGCCTGCATTACGCGGTGCCGGTGCTGTACCTGCTGGGCTGGGCGCTGGGCGAGCATGGCGGGTTGCACTGGCGGCAACTGCTGCTCGCGCTGCTGGTGCCGGTCGTCTACCTGGGGTGGGCGCTGCTGCTGGGTCAGCGCACGGGGCAGTACCCGTACCCGTTCCTGGACTGGCCGGTGCTGGGGTGGAAGGCATTTCTGGGCAACGTGGCAACGATGGCGCTGGCCTTCACTGCATTCGGCGCGCTGCTGTGGAAAGTGGATCAGAGTATGTCCCGGCGCTGACCGGCGATTACCCGCCCACGCTGCGCAGCTGATCGCGTAGCGCCATCGCCGCGCCGGGATTGCGTTTCTTCGCGGCACCGATGAACAGGATATAGACCTCGCGCGAGGCTGCGGGGGTTACCTCGTGGCTGAGATGCGGCAGGTCGGGATTGTCCTCGCCGCGCGCCCAGCGCAGCGCACGCAGCGCCCATTGTTCGAGCTCGCGCTGCGGGTAACCGGCGCGCAGGTTGGCGCGTGACCGCATCAGCCGCGCATAGATGAAGGGGCCGGTGGGGTCGGCATGGCTGGGGTAGTCCGTCGAGCCGCTGAACACCAACGCGACCCGATGGGCGCGCGCCACGGCGATCAGCTCGCGGGTCCATGCGCTCGGATTGCGCACCTCAAGCGCATGCTGCAGCACGCGTCCCTCGGTCTCGCGCGGCAGGCCGTCCAGCAGACGGTCGAATTCCTGTGCTCCGGCCGGGTGCTGCTCGCCGAACTGCCAGACCAGAGGGCCAAGCCGATCCTGCAGGGCGGTAATCCCCTGAATGAAGCCATCGGCACGTGCGGCGACTGCAGCAAGGTCATGCCCCTGGACGAGGCTGCGCGGAACTTTGGCCGAGAAACGGAAACCCGGCGGTGTCTGTTCGCGCCATTGCGCGTACACCGCAGGCTTCTGTGCGCGGTAGAACGTGCTGTTGATCTCGATGCAGCCCAGCTGCGTGGCCGCATGCGCCAGTTCATCGCGCTGTGGCAGCCCGACCGGGTAGAACGTTCCGCCGCGCCATTCTGGAAACACCCAGCCGCCGACCCCGGTACGGATGGTGCCGGCATTGGTCGTCATGCGGTCGGATGCCCGGGCTGCCACGGGTCATAGCTGCCAAACCACCACAGATGACCTTCCGGATCACGGCAGGCATAGCCGCGGCCGCCGTAATCCTGGTCGGCGATATCGATCACCACCTTGGCTCCCGCGGCCACGGCACGCGCGTAGTGCGCGTCCGGGTCGTCCACGATCACGCAGGCGCTCTGGGTTTCGCGGCCGTCGATCTCGTCGGGCTGGACAACCAGTTTTCCCCATTCGCCGCCGTTGTCCACCGACCCCAGCATCACCATGCCGCCGCCGTAGACCAGTTGGGCGTGGTAGACGATGGCACCGTCGGCATACACCGCCTGCGGCTTGAAATCGAATGCCTGTTCCAGCCAGGCGATGGCCGCATGGGCATCGCGGTAGCGCAGGCAGGGAATGATGGCACTGGCTGCAGGGTCGGTCATGGCGGCATCTCCGGGCGGGCTTCTGGCACAGGCGAGGGTGCGGCGGGGCGCGTTACCATTCTGCGAAAGGCCGCGCTGAATGCGGCCTCGACATTCCGGTTACAGCTTCGTGGAGACACTGCTTGAACACATCATGGATTGGAGGCGTCGTGCTGCTGGCGTGCGCACCTTTGGCATCGGCCGCCGCGCCGACTGAACTGGAATCCCGGCTGGAGGCCACGGTGGAACGTGTGCGCACCCAGTTCGATGTGCCCGGCGTGGCGGTGGCGGTGGTCAAGGATGGGCAGGTGGTGCTGGAGCGTGGCTTCGGCGTGCGTGAACAGGGCAAGCCGGACCCGGTCCAGGCCGACACGCTGTTCGCCATCGCGTCCAATACCAAGGCGTTCACCGCCACCTCGCTGAACCTGCTGGCCGAGCAGGGCAAGCTGAAGATGGACGACCGGGTGATCGACCACCTGCCGTCGTTCCGCATGTCCGACCCGTATGTCACCGGCGAGATGCGTATCCGTGACCTGCTTGCCCACCGCAGCGGGCTCAGCCTGGGTGCCGGTGACCTGCTGTTCTGGCCAACCACCACCTACAGCAATGCCGAGGTGGTGCAGCGCCTGGGCAAGGTGCCGCTGAAGGGCGGCTTCCGTGACCGCTATGCCTACGACAACATCCTCTACGCCGTCGCCCAGCAGGTGATCGAGCAGGTCTCCGGGCAGTCGTATGCGGACTTCCTGCAGCAGCACATCTTCAATCCGGTCGGGATGAGTGGCACCCGCTACAACGCTGACCATCTGCGTGCCGGTGACAAGGCGGCGGTGGGGCATGCCAAGTACGACTTCAGCGACCTGCGTACGGTCGCACCGCTGACCTGGTCCAACAATGCTGGTGCCGGTGGCATCTACTCCAGCGTGCATGACATGGCACGCTGGATGAAGGTGCAGCTGGCGCAGGGCGTGATGGAAAACGGCACCCCGCTGTTCACCCCCAAGACCCAGCAGGCGATGTGGCAGGTGATCACTCCGCAGGTGGTGGCTGATCCTTCGGTGCCGGAATTGGCCGCAGCCAAGCCGAACTTTGCCGGCTATGGCGAAGGCTGGAGCCTAAGCGACTTCCGCGGCCAGAAGCTGGTGTGGCACACCGGCGGCTGGCCGGGCATGGTGTCGCGGGTCACCCTGGTGCCGGAACAGAACCTGGGCATCGTGGTGCTGACCAACCAGGAAGTGGGCGCGGCGTTCAATGCGATCACGCTGGACGTGCTGGACGCCTACCTGAAGCCGCAGACGCCCACCGACTGGGTGGCCGCCTACGCTGCAGCCGTGGCCAAGGCGCAGGACAAAGCCGACGAAGGCTGGGCCGCGCACCAGGCCGCGCGCGATCCGAAGTCGAAACCGTCACTGCCGCTGGCGAAGTACGCCGGCCGTTATCGGGATGCGTGGTACGGAGACGTGCATGTTGAAACGGCCAACGGTGGCTTGCGGCTGCGCTTCGACAAGACCGCGCAGCTGGTGGGCCGGTTGGAGCACTGGCAGCACGATACCTTCGTTGTGCGCTGGGACGATCGTTCGCTGAATGCCGATGCGTTTGTGAACTTCACTCTGGACCCGGATGGCAAGGTGCGTGACGTGCGCATGCAGGCGATATCTTCATTGACCGATTTCAGTTTTGATTTCCAGGACCTGGTTTTGGTTCCGGTGTTGTAAATGAGGTTGCCGGGCAAGCCCGGCACTACGTTGGAGGTAACAGGATGTTCCGCTGGTTCGAATCGCTGATTCCGGTGTTCCCGCCGGTGGATGCGCGCATGCCGCCGCGCAACGTGGCGGCGTTCTATCTGTACTACCTGCGCCCGGTATGGCCGGTGCTGCTGGCCACGCTGGTGGCCGGCCTGCTGCTGGCACTGGTGGAAGTGGCGATGTTCGACTTCCTCGGTCGCATCGTCGACATGGTCAGCGAGCAGCCCGATGCGAGCTTCTTCACGCGGCATGCCGACACCCTGCTGTGGATGGCGGCGATCACCCTGATCGCCCGGCCGGTGCTGGTCGGCCTGCACAACCTGCTGGTCAACCAGGCCATCGTGCCCGGGCTGAGCAACCGCTCGCGCTGGCTGATGCACAACTACGTGGTGCGCCAGAGCCTGTCGTTCTTCCAGAATGATTTTGCCGGCAGCATGGCCAACCGGGTGATGCAGACCGGTACCTCGCTGCGCGAATCGGCCGTGCAGATGGTGGATTCGCTCTGGTACATCGTGGTCTACACCGGCACTGCGCTGTATCTGTTCGCGCAGGCCGACTGGCGCTTGATGATTCCGCTGGTGCTGTGGCTGGTGGCCTACGTGGTGATCATGTGGGTGTTCGTGCCGCGGGCGAAGGAGCGTGCCTGGATCGCCTCCGAAGCACGATCCAAGGCGATGGGGCGGATTGTGGATGGCTACACCAACATCCCCACCTTGAAGCTGTTCGCCCACGGCGGCCGCGAGCAGGCCTACGTGGCCGAGGCGATTGAAGAACTGGCAGTGAAGCACCGCCGCCAGACCCGGGTCACCACCGGCATGGACCTGACCATCGCCGTCGTCAACGGCTTCCTGATTGCCGGGACCTGCGGGCTGGCGCTGTGGCTGTGGAGCCGCGGCGACATCACCGTGGGCGCGATCACCCTGGCCACGGGGTTGGTGATCCGCATCCACAACATGTCCGGTTGGATCATGTGGACCATCAACGGCATCTTCGAAGATATCGGCACGGTGCAGGACGGCATCACCACCATCGCCCAGCCGCTGACCGTGCAGGATCGGGCCGATGCGGTGCCGCTGCAGGTCACTGCCGGCGGCGTGCGCTTCGAGGACATCCACTTCCATTACGGCAAGAAAGGCGGGGTGATCGCCGGACTGAACCTGACGGTGAAGCCGGGCGAGAAAATCGGCCTGGTCGGCCCCTCCGGTGCCGGCAAGTCGACCCTGGTCAACGTGCTGCTGCGCCTGTACGACCTGGAAAGCGGGCACATCCGCATTGATGGCCAGGACATTGCCGCGGTCACCCAGGAAAGTCTGCGCCGGCAGATCGGCGTGGTCACCCAGGACACCTCGCTGTTGCATCGCTCGATCCGTGACAACCTGCTGTACGGTCGCCCGGACGCCACGGAAGACGAACTGCGTGCGGCGGTACGCAAGGCGCGCGCGGATGTGTTCATCGACACCCTGCGCGATGGCGAAGGGCGCAGTGGCTACGATGCGCACGTCGGCGAGCGCGGGGTGAAGCTGTCCGGTGGTCAGCGCCAGCGCATCTCCATTGCCCGCGTGCTGCTCAAGGACGCGCCGATCCTGGTGCTGGACGAAGCGACCTCGGCGCTGGATTCGGAAGTGGAAGCGGCGATCCAGGACAGCCTGGATGAGCTAATGGGCGGCAAGACCGTGATCGCGATTGCGCACCGGTTGAGCACGATCGCGCGGATGGACCGGCTGGTGGTGATGGACCAGGGTCGGATTGTGGAAACCGGCACGCATGCCGAGCTGATTGCCGCGGGTGGCCTGTACGCGCGGCTGTGGGCTCGGCAGACCGGTGGGTTTGTGGCGGCGGATGGGAATTGATGCCCGGTCCGGCATGGCTGTGGCACACATGGCGGATTTACGTGCACAGGATCATGGCTTTGACACGCATGGCGTGTCACTACGCCCCTTGGTCGGGCGACCTGTAGGGACACGCCATGCGTGTCTGCGGGGTGCCGGGGGGCCACGTAAACAAAAACGGCCCGGTTTCCACCGGGCCGTTTTCCATTGCCTTACTCGATCGGCTGCCCCAGCATCAGCTGGCGCGCGAAGCGCACCGGCGGTGCGCCGTAGGACAGCATCTGGTCGTGGTAGGCCTTCAGGTTGAACTTATCACCCTGCTTTTCCTGCACCGCCTTGCGGGTGTCGAAGTGTTCCTGCGCACCGACGAAGTAGGTCGGCAGCTGCGCCGAGGTGAGCTGCGCGCGCACCCACTTGCCCGATGCTTCGCTTTCCTGCTGGAACGCGTCGTGGGTCATCAGGTGCATCGCCTGCTCGCGCGTCCAGTTGTCCACGTGCACACCCTGGTCCAGGATCGCGTTGGAAATGGTGCGCAGGTAGAACTTCAGCTGCACCAGGTGGAACAGCGGATCATTGTCCAGGTAACCCTGCTCCTGCATCATGCGCTCGGTGTAGACCGCCCAGCCTTCAGCGAACAGGCCCGAACGCAGCACGGCGCGCAGCGTGGACGGGAATTTGCCCGAGTGCCAGCCTTCCAGGTAGTGGCCCGGGGTGCCCTCATGGATGCTCAGCAGGTGGATCATGCGGCTGTTGTATTCGCGCAGGAACGAGTCGACCTGCTTGTCGCTCCAGTCGTCCGGAATCGGCGACACCGCGTAGAAGGTCTTCAGGTTCTTGTCCAGCGGGCCCGGCGAATCGCAGTAGGCCACGGCCACGCCACGCTGGAACTCCGGCATCAGGATGATGTCCACCGGTGCATCCGGCAGGGTCATCAGGTCGTGCTTGCGCACGAACTCGGTCGACTGGGCCAGTGCAGCCTTGGCGTCTTCCACCACCTTGTCGCGCGCCGGCTTCTCGGCGTAGGCGAGTTCCAGCGCCGCTTCAATCGCGGCCTGCTGCTGCTCGTCGGTCGGGTTGGCCGGCAGCGCCGGCGCACCCGGCTTGTCCTTCAGCACGGTCTGGGCAATGCCGTACATGTCGCCGCGCACGCGCTTGAGTTCGGCACGGGCGCGTTCGCCGATCTCGGCGCGCGACAGCGACGAGTTCAGGGCGAACTTCAGCTTCTGGTCGTACAGTTCCGCACCGATCCGGAAGTCACCCTTGGCGTTCGGCACCAGGGTGGTGTCCAGCCAGGTCTGCTGTTCGGCCACGGCCTTCTTCAGCCCGTCGATGGCCGCCTGCAGGCGCTTGCCGTCTTCCGCCGGCAGTTCGCCGATGTGCGGGGTGATGAAGGTATCGACAATGCTGAGGATGCCCTTGTTCTGCTTGGCCACGGTTTCGGCGTGGATCTTCGGCACACGGGCCGGGTCCAGGTTCTCGCGGGCCTGGGCGAAGATCTGCGGCAGCTTCTCCATGCGCGCGGTAGCCGACTTCAGGCGCTCGGGCAGCGGCGCGAACTCACGCGCCATCAGGCCGTACAGCGCGCTGCCGGCCAGGCCGTTGTACAGCTGCGGGTCCCACTTCGAGGACTGCAGCACTTCGGCGTTCCAGATTTCCGACTGCAGCTGGTTGCGCAGAATCGCGGCATCGACCTGGTTCTCGCGGCCGAGCTTGCTCACGTCCACCTTGTCCAGCTCCGCCAGCAGGCCCTTGTAGGCGGCCAGCGTCTTCTGCTGCCCGGCGGCGCTGAGGTCGTCAATCTCGCTGTCGTAGCGGTGATCGCCGATCTGGGTAGCGCTGACCGGCGACAGCTGCATCCAGGTGTCCAGGGCGCGCTTGGACAGGTCGGCGAAGGCGGCGTCGGCTGCGGCGTCCCCCGCGGTGGCCGCCGCTTCGGTACCCGTCGGGGCGGTGGGGGCGTCGGCCTGCTGGCAGCCGCCGAGGGCGGCAATCAGGGCAAGGGCAAGAAGATGCTGGCGCATCGGCGATCCTGTGCTGTGGACAATCGCCGAGCATAGGGCGGCGGCGGGGTGGGCCGCCCGTGCCATTGGATTACCATGGCGCTTTCCAGGCCGACACAGGTGGTGCCATGCAGTACCAGGGAAGCTGTCATTGCGGAAACATCGCCTTCACGGTTGACACGGCCGAGCCGATCGTCGACGTGGTGGACTGCAACTGCTCGCTGTGCCGCCGCCGGGGTGGGCTGCTGTGGTTCGCGCCGCGCGCCGCGCTGACACTGAACACGGACCCGGCGCTGCTGGGCACGTACCAGTTCAACAAGCGCCATCTGGAGCATCATTACTGCGCCAGCTGCGGAGTAGCCCCTTTCAGCGAGGGCGTGGACCCGCGCAGCGGGCAGGCGATGGCGGCCGTGAATGTGCGCTGCCTGCCGGATCTGGCGTTGGACGGCTTGAAGATCACCCACTTTGACGGAGCAAGGATGTGAGAACACGGATGACGTGGCGCGGATGCGCCGTGGCAGGGATGCTTTTGGTGATCGGATTGGGTGGCTGCGCGCCCCAGAACGGGCAGGGGACGGCCGAAGCGTCGGCCGCGGGTGCCACCATCGCCTCGCCGGACGGGGCGATGCTGGCGTACGAGCACACCCTGAACATCAAGCTGGAAGCGGAGAAGATCGGGCCACGGGTCAAGCAGATTGCGGAGGCGTGCCAGTCAGCGCGCTTCGGCGACTGCGCGGTGCTGCAGGTCGAGCAGGAGGGCGGTGAGTATCCGTCCGGTTCGGTCCGCTTCCGGGTCGCCCCGAAGGGCGTGGAGCCGCTGATCAGCCTGGCCGGCGAGGGCGGTGAAGTGGCCTCGCGCAACACCCAGGCCGAGGATCTGGCCCAGCAGGTGGCCGACACCGCGCTGACCAAGGCGAGGCTGCAGAAGGAGCACGAGCGTCTGTTGGCGTACCAGGACGGCAAGGACGTCAAGATGGCCGACCTGCTGGTAATTGCCCAGCGTCTGTCGGAGATCGAGGCCGGGGTGGAGCAGGCCAACAAGGATGCCGCCAACCAGCGGCGCCGCATCGACACGCAGTTGGTGACCGTGCGCTTCAATGCCCCGTCGGGTGAACGTAATCGCAGCGCCATTGGTGAAGCCTTCGGTGATGCGGGGACGATCTTCACCGAAAGCATCGCTTTCCTGATCCGCGCCGTGGCGGCCCTGGTGCCGGTGGCGGTGGTCGGCGGCGTGTTCGTGTGGGGTGTGCTGGCGCTGTGGCGGCGTTGGCGTCGTGCGCGGAAGGTGTCCTGAGGTATCGACCAACGGTCGATACCTACCGGAAAACCTCAGCCCTCGTCGTGCTCGTATTCGACGAACACATCCAGCTCGCGTGCCAGCGCTTCCACCGCGTCGCGCACACGCTGGGTGGTGTACTCGTTGCCGACCTCTACCTCGAGTTCGTGAATGCCCGGGCCGATGTCATCGGACAGCCCGGCCGAACTGGAATCATCGTCGTCCATGTGCGGCATCAGGTCATCGGTTTCCTCGACGTGCTCGATGCCGTCAATGCTCTGCAACAGGTCGCTGATCGCACGGGCGTCGTCTTCAGTGCCGGTGATTCTGAGTCGCAACAAAGCCATGGGAACTTCTCGGGGGAGTCGGGAGTTCCAGCCTAGCCAGCGGACAGACAAGAGTGGGTGATGATCGGTTACGGCACCGGCCGGCCCATCAACTCTTCCGGCAATGCGGGGATCGGCGTGCGCTCGTCCTGGGCCTCGCGCTTGAGCCAGTCCATGAACGTGACGGCGACCGGGCTGAGCGGACGGTGCTCGGCATGCACCACGTAGTAGGCATACCGCGCCTTCAGGGCAGGGCCGGGCAGGCGCACCAGTTCGTAACGTTGCAGGTAGGGCTGGGCCACGTGCTTGCGCGCGAGCACCGCGCCGATGCCGTACACCGCTGCGCGCATGGCATCGGTGCTGTCGCTGAACACATGCGGCGTGGCCAGGTCCAGGCCGCGCACGCCGGCGGCACGGAACCAGTCACGCCAGCCCTGCGGTGACATGTCGCTGACCAGTGGCAGCTGGGCGATCTGCGCCGGTTCGCGCAGGGCGGACACGCCGGGCAATGCCGGCGAGGCGACCGGGAACAGTTCGTCGTCCATCAGATGGTGCGCGGTCAGCCCGGGCCACTGGCCCAGTCCGTAGCGGATACCCAGTTCCGGCCCGTTCTCGTCAAACCGGGTGAGTTCGCTGCTGGTCTGCAGTTCAATGCGCAGGCGCGGGTGCAGGTGGGTGAAACGTGGCAATCGCGGAATCAGCCAGCAGTACGACAGTGAGCGGATGGTGGTGACCCGCAGCGGCACGATGTCGGCCTGCGGATGCAGGTTGGCGGCGACCGCATTGAGGTCACTGAGCGCGGCAGCGGCGGCATCGGCCAACTGCCGGCCCTCGGCGGTCAGGCGTACGCCGCGGGCCTGGCGCTGGAACAGCACGGTACCGAGCAGGGCTTCCAGGCGGCGCACGTGGTGACTGACCGCGCTGGCGGTGAGGTGCAGCTCCTCGGCGGCGTGGGCGAAATTCTGGTGGCGGGCGGCCACCGCAAACACGCCGAGGGCAGGCAGCAAGGCAGGACGCAGGATCATCATCTAGACCCAAATATGATTTGTGGCTGGCAGTGATACTACGCGCTTGCAAGGGATCCGGCCCAGGGGGATGCTGTAATTCTCACCCCGGAGCCATCGCCATGACGCTGCCCTGCCGCCCGCTGACTGCCCCTGTTGCCTGCCCGCGGGGTGGTGCATGAACGCGGACCTGGCGGCCAGCCAGAGCCGCGACTGGCGTACGCCGCTGGAGCTGAGCCTCCTGGGCGCGATCTGGGGCTGCTCGTTCCTGTTCATGCGGGTGGCGGTGCCGTCGTTCGGGCCGTACGCGCTGGTGGAGGTGCGGCTGGTGCTGGGTGCGCTGGTGCTGCTGCCGTTCCTGTGGAAGGCGCGCGCGCTGTTCCCGGCCCGGCGCTGGCTGTGGCTGGCTCCGATCGGCCTGATTAATTCGGCGTTGCCGTTCGTACTGTTCGCCTATGCGGCCGAACGTGCGCCGGCCGCCATCGGCGCGATCTGCAACGCGATGACGGTGCTGTTTGCGGCGCTGATCGCGTTCCTGTTCTTCGGCGAAAAAATCGGCATGCGCCGGGCGATCGCGCTGCTTGTCGGCTTTGCCGGCGTGGTGGTGCTGGCGACGGCAAAGGTCAGCGGATTGAGCATCGGTGCAGCCGTGATCGCCGGCGCAGCGGCGTCGCTGCTGTACGGTCTGGGCGTGAACCTGGTGAAGCGCCACATGACCGGCCTGCCGTCGGCGGCGGCCGCAGCCGCAACGCTGGGTTGTGCCTCGTTGTGGATGCTGCCGATGGCGATCACGCACTGGCCGCAGGCTGCCGTGCCGTTCAACGCCTGGGCCTGCGCGGTCGCACTGGGCGTACTCTGCACCGGCCTGGCTTTCCTGATGTTCTACCGCCTGATCGGCCGCATCGGCCCTGCGCGTGCGTCGACAGTGACTTACCTGATTCCGCTGTTCGGCGCAGCATTCGCCTGGCTCTTCCTCGGCGAACCAGTCACCCTCGCCATGCTGATCGCCGGTGCCTTGATTCTCGGCAGCGTCGCAGTTTCGCAGCGCTGAACGCTTCCGATTGCACAGGCTACGTAGAGCCGGGCTTGCCCGGCTGCTGTTGGCTTTGGGCGAACAGCCTTCGGTCATCGGTTTCCGTGTTTGGGCGCACCGGGGTGGGTTTGCGGGACACGCCGTAAACCCATCCATGGGGGCT